>CP031740.1:1970625-2582500 GCA_022701275.1 Microcoleus vaginatus PCC 9802 | reverse complement strand
ATGCAAAATGCCGATCGCCTCCTGCGGCAAGTACGGCTCCACAAAACAGCCTCGCTGCTTGTCCCAAACCGGAAAACCGTTGAATATCCAATTGCACCAAGCTGGGAGCATTTCAGTCAGATTGAACAATTTGCCACTGTAAACAGCGAGGTTGAGGGCAAATTGATCTGTCATGACACAGCCGGATCTTTGCAATCCTTGATTGAGTTTGTCAGCCCAAATTTCCCAGTGCAAAGCATCTTTTCGGAGTGCGAAAACTCCGGCATTTAATATCGGATAACTGTATAATTTATTAGCAATTTCTTCACCAAAGTTAGCTTCGTATTGTTGATAAACCCACTGCCAAAACTGAGGAAGTTGCCCGTACTGCTGCAAGCTCGCCCTGTGAACTTCGGGAACAATTGCCAGTCCCCGGCGCGATGCTCCTTCAACCAACAAATTAATGGCTCTCCAGTCTTGAACCCAAGCATCCGCATCGATCCAAAGGTATATATCAAAATTGGGAAAGTATTTTCGCAAACAAGGTCTAACTAATAATCCTTTTAAATGTTCGGGAGCTTCATTTCTGCCAGGAAAGTCAAAGTCCCAATCGGGCTTTTGAATGATATTAACTTGTGTTTCCAGCCACTGCAACTGTTGGGGAGTGCAGCCGAGATCGAAAAAGCCGATCGCCACATTTTCGCCCTCGGGTTTTTCCCGCACCGATAAAATAGTACCTCGCACCAATTCAAAGTAATTTGCATCGGCGGCCGTGATGATGATAATCTGCATAAATAGCTTTTCTTATACAATAAACTGCTGAGTATACCGTAGGGTGGGCCTCGGCGCGTCTTACTATAGTGTAGGGTGCGCCTCGGCGCGTCTTACTATAGGCTAGCAATATTCATAAAACTATACTATCGAGGAGGAATTGTGAAAAACCAAAAAGGGAAAGTTTATCTAGTCGGTGCGGGACCCGGAGATTGTAACTTGATGACAGTGCGATCGCACCAACTGCTATCCCAAGCCGAAGTCTTAATCTACGATGCTCTCATCGACATCCCGCAACTCGAATTAATCCCAGCAACTTGTCGGAAAATCGAAGTCGGTAAACGCGGCGGCAAACCTTCCACGCAGCAGCAAGAAATCAACCGTTTGCTGGTAGAACATTGCCAACTCGGAAAACAAATCGTGCGGCTAAAAAGCGGCGATCCGTTTATTTTTGGTCGTTCTAGTTCCGAAATTCAAGCATTAATCACAGCGGGCTGCAACTTTGAAGTAATACCCGGAATTTCTTCCGCCCTATCCGCACCTTTACTAGCAGGAATTCCCCTCACAGATCCGGTAATGAGTCGCTGTTTTGCAGTGATGAGCGCCCATGAGCCGGACGCTCTGGAATGGGAAGCATTAGTGCAGATAGAAACTTTGGTAATATTGATGGGAGGACGCAATTTAAGTGAGATCATCTGGCAATTGCACAAGCACGGACGCTCGACCGAAACTCCGATCGCCATTATCCGAGATTGTGGCCGCCCCGAACAGCAAATTTGGCTGGGCACTCTCTCCAACATTGTACAGCAAACAGCAGGCCAATCTTTATCGCCTTGCGTGATCGTAATTGGGGAAGTAGTTAGATTGCGCGAATATTTAATCCAGCCAGAAAGCACAAATATGATCGATACACCTGTCACCACTAATAACAGCAAATTGCCGCTAGCAGGAAAAACCATTTTAGTCACGCGATCGGTTTCTCAGTCGGCTGAATTTAGCGATCGACTCCAGCAACAAGGAGCCCGCGTTATCGAAATGCCCGCCTTGGTAATTGGGCCACCTTCGAGTTGGGAACCATTAGACAGCGCGATCGCACAATTGTCAAGCTTTCACTGGTTAATTCTCACTTCCCATAACGCTGTAGACTGCTTTTTTCAACGATTACAAGCAAAAGGCAAAGACGCCCGGAGTTTGTTTGGTATTAAAATCGCCGTTGTCGGGAAAAAAACAGCAGAAAGTTTGCGATCGCACTCTCTACAACCAGACTTTATTCCCCCCAACTTTGTCGCCGATTCCCTAGTCGATAACTTCCCCGATAACTTGCAAAACTGCAAGATTCTATTTCCAAGAGTAGAAAGCGGCGGCAGAGAAGTTTTAGTTAAAGAATTCACCACCAAAGGAGCGCAAGTAATAGAAGTGCCAGCTTACCAATCTTGCTGTCCCGAAACAATCGATCCGATCGCCCTATCCGCACTCCAAAATCAAGCCGTAGATATCATAACATTTGCCAGTTCCAAAACCGTACATAACTTTTGCAATCTCATACAAGAAAGCCCAAAATTGTCCCTGTCTAAGGATTGGTTGGAAAACGTTTGCATCGCATCCATCGGCCCGGAAACTTCCAAAAGCTGCCAAAATTTATTGGGTAAGTTAGATGTGGAAGCCAAAGAATATACCTTAGATGGATTGACTGAGGCGATCGTGGAATGGGTGGCAGGATATCAAAGATTGATCGGCGGTTGAAACCGCTACTCTACAAAAAAAGTCCCGGCAGAGGGGGACTAAAAAATATTTGGTATAATTCCTGAAGGCGAGATACCTGACTTCTTCAAGAAGTCAGGTATCTAAATCAACCAAGCTATAAGTTGTAAACTGGTTGTAAGATATTTAGAAAAAAATAGGACTGCAAAAGACCAACTTTTTCAATAACTAGACCAAGTACCAGAACCCGTACTGCTGAAAGTGCTTGAATTTGTTCGTTCTTTAAAGACTGAGGAGCAGCAAAAAATAGAATCCAAAGCATGGCAAGCCTCTCTAGATTTAGAACGCAAAAGAAATGACGTTTACCGTCGCCTTGCCAACTCCTTATTTTCTCACTCAGCACAAGTAGGTTTTTAAGTATTCACGCCCGACAGATAGAGAGATTTGGTGGCCCTCCAGATGCCAGAGACGAAGGCTTGTGGGAGTCGCATTTAACTCAGCCGCAAGCAACTTTGGGCGGTGATTTTTTGCATCCCACAATTAGCGAACAAGCTGCCGCTTATCTCTATCACATAGCGATGAATCACCCCTTTATTGACGGCAATAAACGAACGGCTTTTGCGGTGACAGATACCTTTTTGCGTTTAAATGCTTGCACTCTGAATTTGACGGACGATCGAGCATAGGATTTAGTCATGCGAGTCGCACGGGGAACGATGACTAAGGAAGAATTAAGCACGGAGTTTGAGTCATGTATTATTTAGTTTTAATAAGTAAGTTCGGCAGCGCCCTACATTGAGATTAAGTAAGGTGCGCCCATAAGCACCTACAGTGAAAAAGGGAATCGAGGAACAAAAAAGCGAGTAAAATTATCACTAAAGAACAAAGCCGAGATCCTTTGCGTCAAATCAGTAATCAAACTAAACACAAAAAAGCACAAACCGCCGATCGCCCTTTCTCCCCCAAATCCCGCTACCCAACTACTAATTAGCAATAGCCATGAATATAAATTTTTCTCGTTACGACACCTTAACAACCCTGTTAGCAGGAACTACGGCAGCCTTAACCATAGTCATCAGCCAACCCGCGATCGCCAAAACGCCCCAAGAAGTCGCCAGCATTGCCGGGCCGCTGACAGTACAAATTAACAGTTCCCTCGGAGACGGTTCTGGCGTAATTATTGCCAAAACAGGCAAAACTTACACAGTTTTAACAGTCAACCACGTCGTAGAAAAAGCAGACGTGAAATACACCGTTCGCACCTCTAAAGGCAAAAACTATCAAGCAACCTCCGTCACCCGTTTGCAAACCGCCGACACTGACCCAGATTTAGCCGTAGTCAAATTTGAAAGCCCCGAAGAATATCCAGTCGCGACGATCGCAGATTCCGATCAAGCCGTCATCGGCACTCAAATCTTCGTTTACGGCTATCCCGCTACGGGCGGACTTTTCGGCGCTGAACGAGAACCCGAACTCTCTCCCGGACTCGTTACCAGCCGCCCGGGCAACCGCCCGGAAGGTTACACTTTGCGGTATCAGGCCGTAACTTGGAGTGGCATGAGTGGCGGCCCAGTTTTTGACTCCGAAGGCCGAGTCATCGGTTTACACGGACAAGGGGAATTCGGTTTCGCTCAAACCAGTTCCGGCGAAGTCGCCCCGATTAAAACCGGATTTAACGCAGCAGTTCCCATCAATACATTTATCGCCAAGCTAGTGGCGGCGGGAATCAACAAATCCGAGTTGAAAGTAGACAATACTCCCCCAACCAGCGGCCCGGTTTCCACCGCCAATCCGCAAGATGCCCAAGCTTATTATTATTATTTTCGAGGACTTTCGCTGTTAGATCAAGGAGAGGCTTTGGACGCGATCGCCCATTTCAACAGAGCACTCGCTTTCAAGCCCAAATACACCCCTGAATTGTATTTTAATATCGGTAATGCCCGCACTTTATACGTCGCCCTACTCGATCCCGCATTGGACAGCGGCCGCCATCCCAACCCTATTGAACCATACACGCTGGCGATCGAAGCCAATCCCGGTTTTGCCGACGCCTACTACAACAGAGCTTTAGCTTACCTTGTAAAACAAGACAAACCCAAAGCAATTGCCGACTTTCAAAAAGCCGCAGAACTTTACAAGCAAGGCGGCAGAACAAGTGCCTATCAAGACGCGCTCAACCGAATCAAACAATTGCAGGAGAATTAGAATTTAAGAATTAAGAATTAAAACGATCGATCGCCCTAAATCCGCAAATTATCCCTACCCAACTACAAATTACCAACAGCCATGAATATAAACTTTTCTCGTTATGACACCTTAACCACCCTGCTAGCAGGAACTACCGCAGCCTTAACCATAGTCATCAGCCAACCTGCGATCGCCAAAACTCCCCAAGAAGTCGCCAGCATTGCTGGGCCGCTGACAGTACAAATTAACAGTTCCCTCGGAGACGGTTCTGGCGTAATTATTGCCAAAACAGGCAAAACTTACACAGTTTTAACAGTCAACCACGTCGTAGAAAAAGCAGACGTGAAATACACCGTTCGCACCTCTAAAGGCAAAAACTATCAAGCAACCTCCGTCACCCGTTTGCAAACCGCCGACACTGACCCAGATTTAGCCGTAGTCAAATTTGAAAGCCCCGAAGAATATCCAGTCGCGACGATCGCAGATTCCGATCAAGCCGTCATCGGCACTCAAATCTTCGTTTACGGCTATCCCGCTACGGGCGGACTTTTCGGCGCTGAACGAGAACCCGAACTCTCTCCCGGACTCGTTACCAGCCGCCCGGGCAACCGCCCGGAAGGTTACACTTTGCGGTATCAGGCCGTAACTTGGAGTGGCATGAGTGGCGGCCCAGTTTTTGACTCCGAAGGCCGAGTCATCGGTTTACACGGACAAGGGGAATTCGGTTTCGCTCAAACCAGTTCCGGCGAAGTCGCCCCGATTAAAACCGGATTTAACGCAGCAGTTCCCATCAATACATTTATCGCCAAGCTAGTGGCGGCGGGAATCAACAAATCCGAGTTGAAAGTAGACAATACTCCCCCAACCAGCGGCCCGGTTTCCACCGCCAATCCGCAAGACGCCCAAGCCTATTATTTTCGAGGACTTTCGCTGTTAGATCAAGGAGATGCTTGGGAGGCGATCGCCCATTTCAACAGAGCACTCGCTTTCAAGCCCAAATATACCCCTGAATTGTATTTTAATATCGGTAATGCCCGCACTTTCATCACCGCTGGCTTGTCTCAAACCGAACCCACACGCGGTTCCAATGCTATTCAAGCATACACGCGGGCGATCGAAGCCAATCCCGGTTTTGCCGACGCTTACTACAACCGAGCTTTAGCTTACATGGACAACAAAGACCAACCGAAAGCAATTGCTGACTTTCAAAAAGCAGCAGAACTTTACAAGCAAGGTGGCAGAACAAGTGCGTATCTAGACGCGCTCAACAGAATCAAACAATTGCAGTAGAATTAGAATTTAAGAATTAAGAATTAAAAATGGGATTATTCATTTTTAATTCTTAATCAAGTTCATACAAACAGCAGGTAAATAACAATGACTGCTATCACCTTAAACCTCAACTCCATTATTAAACTAACTTCAGAACAGTTTTATCAACTGTGCCAAGAAAACCCGGAATTGAAACTCGAAAGGAATGCCAGCGGAGAATTAATTGCCATGCCGCCAACCGGAGGAGAAACGGGAAGAAGCAACTCAAAATTTAACTTACAGATTGGACTTTGGAACGAACAAACCCAACTCGGTGAAGCCTTTGATTCCTCAACAGGATTTACTCTGCCAAATAAAGCCGATCGCTCTCCCGATGCGTCTTGGGTAGAAAAATCGCGCTGGGAAGCTTTAACACCTCAACAAAGAGAAAAATTCATCCCGCTTTGTCCCGATTTTGCTGTCGAAATCCTCTCCCCAACGGACAGCTTGAAAAAGACTCAGGAAAAAATGCAAGAATATATGGAAAACGGCTGCCGTTTGGGTTGGCTGATTAACCGCAAAAAACGGGAAGTTGAAATTTATCGCCCCGGCCAAGATGTGGAAGTTCTACAATCTCCTCTCACGCTTTCTGGGGAAAATGTTTTGCCGGGATTTGTTCTCAATTTGCAAAAAATTTGGAATTAGCAGAATTCAATTTTGACTTATTATATCATCTTCAATAAAATAACCGTTACCATTTCGTAGTGAGGAATGCAAGTCAGAGCGCTCTGGATTAGGACTCTCCGTCCTCACTACGAACCAATTTTGTTATTATCGTTCCTGGAGACATAATATTAGCTGGAAATTTGATAAAATTCTAACTAGCCATAAAATTAACAGGCTAAAATTAGGGCTCCAACAATTGCCGTTACAAATGTCACCTTAGAATAATTAAAAACACTTTTTGACCTGCAACTTGTCACACACGACCAATTTTTCATAGAATGGCAAGACGAGTTGCCAGAAATCACACACTTTCAAAAACGACACCTATATCAGATTAAAGCCGGTTACTTCAACTTGCTGGATTATCCGCCGATGCTGGAAAAAACCATCAGTTTGTCGCTCGTCTCTCCGCTGTTATTGGTCGGCGAGTTTTATCTGCATCCTTTCTAAATTAAAGCAGAAAAATCAGTCGAAATTTCCGAAGAGGGTGAAGGCGTTATCATCAAAGGCAGCATCGATAGTTTTGTTTTAAAAGAGCATTTGTAGCTGATGGCAATAGAAACGAAACGAGTTTCGTTTTCGCTCGAAGCAGGCTTGGCGCAAATCTTAGCTTATATGCTGGCAAATCCCAACCCGGAGAAACCTAATTAGGGCATGATTGCTACAGGTGGCAGTTTCATCCTTGTTAAATTAGTCAAAGGAGAATCACCTCGATATAGCAGATCTGATTTATGTGGAATTAGCCCTCGCACTAATAATTTACATGATGTACTCCGAATCCTCCAAGGCTTGAGTCAAATCGCAGCTAGCAATTAATCATGAGTCATCAGTCATGAGTTATTAGTGAGTTTGAACATCGCACCCTGATTCCTTCCTCCTTCAGAATTACCAAGGCGAACCGATCATGGTAAAAGCAGCCCAATAATAAGGATGCGAGAAATTTCGATCGCCCCTGGTGGTCAACTCCGACGGCAAAGGCAGAGCTTGATTGTTGCCCGATCGCACCAAATAATTATCTTGCAACCGCACTTCTCCCCGCAGCATCGCCAACTGCGCTTGCCGCAAAGCCTCAGCCTTAATCGGCGCTGTACGCAACTCCTGGTAAAACTCAGTCATCAGCCCCAAAGTAGCGACATCGCTGACATACCACAAACTCGCCAAAGCCGATTTTACCCCCGCGTGCACCGCCAACCCCGCGAACCCCAACTCAGCTTGTTCGTCTCCCACCGCCGTAGTACACGCACTCAAAACCAACAACTCCACCTGCGGGTTAGATAGCTTCAACTGCTCCAACTGATTCAACCGCAACTTAGTATCCCAAAACTGAATATAAGAATTTTCCGCCCCCCCAGGCTGAAAATCCCCGTGAGTAGCTAAATGAATAATTTTGTATTGCGGTTGATTGCGCTTGTCCTTCAAATTTGCCAAAGTAAAAGCTTCATTGAGAAAAGACGAACCCGGCCAAATCTTGCCGACAATTGTCGATATTTCCAACGGCACCGCAGGCAAAGGATTTTGATCGTATTTGGCAGGAAAATTCGACGCCCCCATCGCTAACACTTCAGAACCCTTAACATCGGCATAGCGAGTATCAGTTAAACTCAAACTCGGAATCAGCCCCAAACTGTACTTTTCTACCAAAAACTGCTTGCCGTCGTAAAGAGCAGCCAAAGGCAAAGTTCGCAAACCGGCGTCCATCGAAAACACCAAAGTGTCAATCTTGTTAGCCTCCAATTCCGGTTGCAGCGGTGCAATTAACCACTGGTAAAGTTGCTCGGCAGATTCCTTGTAATTAGCAGCATTCAATCTCCTAGGAGTTCTGATAGCATTAGTGAATTCTTTAGCAACTTGCAGCACTGTCTCGCGGCTTGCAGGCACGCTTTTAAAAACATTTTTGCCGTCTGGCAATAACAACACAAGTTCTAAATGTTTTTCTTTCGCCCACACGTAAAGGATGGCGGGTTTAACCCCAGTCAACCGATTGACGCTGCTGAGAGTATCTCGAATACTTTGCTGCGTGACTGACTTTTCAGTGAGATTACCCCCAAAGTAACGTTCAAATTCCCGGCCCTGAGTTCTATCCCTTTGCTGCACTGCGTCGATCGGACTTATTTGCGCCATCGAACTCGATCTAGAAATCTCAGGAACCCTCACATTCCCGATACTTTCTGCACTCACCGCACTCGCAGGCTTCTGTGGAGTTGTTGCCACGCTGCCGTTTTCTCTCGTCGCAGGCGCGCCCAAATTGTCTTTTAACACCGAGGGCGACAGCACTACCGAGGAGCCGACCGCAGTCTCGTTGGGTCGCGCATCAACAGACGTAGCAGCAGGTTCTGGCGAGACATTTGTGGTACTGCCCTTTGGCACCGAGGCTGCGGGAGGGAGACTCACCTGAGTCACAATTTGTTGAGAATTGCCTGTAGTTTGCAGTTCCACGCTGCTAGTTGGTGCCGGACTCGGCACGATCGCCAGCGGCCCGATCGCCGTTGAGGATGTGGCAGTGTTCGACTTCGAGTTTCCCGTCCCAACAGTCGCCGCCGTGCAGGTTCCCGACGGGCAAGTGCTTTGCAGCAGCGTCTGTGAACCCGATTGAGCCAGCCCGTCTGTAGAAATGCTGACCGGGGCGCGCTCAGCAGCCGTTCCGGTTCCCGCAGCCCGAAATGCTCCCCCGGCTTCGATTGCCACATCGCCGCCGGTATTGCCACGAGCTTTGATCGAAACAACTTCAATATCTTTCCGCCCCGTAATTTGGCTCGAACCGGCACTTCCCGATTGCGAACTCGAGTTGATCACCCCTGTAACGATCCGGCCCGGCGCCGCAATCGAAATATCTCCCCCGCTTCTGCCACCAAAAGCATCGATGTTGCCGGTTTCTACCGCACCGGCGCTGCGAATATTGATAGGGCCCGCCACCCCGGAAGTTGAGCGAGATGAAACCGTACCAGCGGTCAACTTGCCTTGACTGGTAGTGATGTTAATCCCCGCAGTCGAGGTAACGTCTCCGACGGCTATAGTACCGCCCATCAGAGAGATCGTGGCGTTATCAGTGCCGACGATCGCACCCGTTCCCACGATCGCGCCTGCACCATTGGGCGATCGAATCGTCGTCGGATCTTGAAATGTCACCGCCACTGGCGTTGAATTTGGCGTTGAATTTGGCGTTCCAGAAGGAATCGAGATCACCCCGCTACCGTCAGCGCGCCCGATCATGATCGAAGCAAACCCATTCCGAAAAGTGTTCAATTCAGCAGCAGTCAAGTTCAGAGCTTCTGTATCGTCAGAACCTTGAATTATAATATTTTGGCTTGGATCAGCCGGTTGCAACACCAGATTGCCGTTGCTGGCGATCGAATTTTTGTCACCCGTCAAGTCAATTTCGTTGCCCGTCAGGGTAACATCTCCGCCTGTTTGCGAGTCGCCAGCTTCGATCGCCCCTGCGGTGACTCGATTGCGCCCCGTCAGCGTCACCTTCCCCGCGCGATCGCCCCTCGTGTCGATCGCCCCGGCAGTTACCGTGCCTTGTGCGGTAACACTAACATCTCCCGCCGAATTGCCTGTATTTTCGGAAGAATTGACAGAAGTGTTGATGGTGCGGGAAGTTCCAGTAAGTAGCCGACCGGTTGTGACATTGCCTGCGGTGCTGACGATGCGAATTTCCTGATTGTTGGTAGTGATATTTCCGGTACGGATATTACCATCACCTTTGATAGTAATTGAGGCATTGTCTGCCCCTGTCAGGGAACTTGTGGTAGTGATTGTTCCCAAACCCGCTGGCGATTGAATAATTAGCGGATCGTAAAATGTGAAATCGTTGGCAATCAGAATTGAACCGATACCGTTGCTGCGGCCGATCGTAATTCCAGCAAACCCATTTTCCAAACTTCCGAGGTCGCTTGCCGTCAGATTCAAATAAATATTAGTACCGACATCTCCAGAACCGCCGATCGCAATATTTTGACCGGGACTCCAAGGTTGCAGTACCAAAAAGCCAGTACCACTGACTGAATTTTTGTCGCCTTTAAAATTAATTTCATCACCAGTCAAAGTAATGTTTCCCGAACCCCCTGCGACGAAGCTCACTCCCAGAACATTCCGAGCCGTCACAGTTACATTTCCCGTCGCTTCCTGGCCGCTGGCATCAAGTTTTTGGGCCGTTACGTTCACGCCGTCGAGCAAAATATTCCCGCTGCTGCCGCTGCTGGGATTGGATGAAGAAATATTGTTTGCAACTGTCGAACCCTGACTAATCAAACTAATATTTCCGCCGTTACTCGACAAATTGCCCGCAGTAATTTGATTTCCCGAAATGGCGATCGCACCGCCAGCCGTGCTAATTGTATCGCCCGCATTCATCGAAAAAGCACCCGCACCATTGCGATCGGCATCTGCTCTCAATGTTACCGAACCAGTAGTTGCTTGAAAGCTCAACTGATTGTCCGCCAAATCAGCAATTGTAATATCATTGAGCGCTTCGAGAACCACATTTGACGTACCCGACATACTTTCCAAAGCTCTAGCCGAAATTGTCAGCGAAGGCTCAGAATTGTTTTCCTGTCCTGGTAGCGTTCCTGTTGCCAAAATATTATTGTTGGCAATTATTTCCGCATCGCCCGCACGTTCTGGGGAATCTGTAATTAAAATATTTTCTGGATCTAACAGCAAAGTCCCCAAACCGTTTGTCCCAGAGGTATCAACAGTACCGTTAAAAATCAATCTTTGCTTGCCCGAAACTTCCACAAACCCCCCAACACCTGCGGTGGTTGTTGCAGAAACGCCATTGGCGCTGATGCTGCCCAAAAATGCTGTTGTGTTGTCAGCCCAGACCACAACTCTGCCGCCGTTCCCTGATTCAGTTGCGTTGGCAGCGATCGAACTTTTGCCATCCACGTAAGTTATCCTGGCATCCGGCACAGTTCCCTCGCCTCGGTAATCTCCCCCGATCCGCACCGTTCCGCCGCCGTCGGGTCCCGAAGCCTCAATCTTCGCTCCCAACAGCCCTACCTTGTCGCCCAACACGTTGACGCTTCCTCCCACGCCCCCCGTAGCAGACACGTCCGCAGAACCCGCTACCAGCGCAGTTCCAGCACCTCCTGGCACTGTTTGGCCGCCTGTCAGCACAACTTCACCTTGAGCGTTCGTAGTTATACCCGTAGCGTTAGCCACGCCGGGACCCGAGAGCAGCCCTGGTAAACTCTGGGGAGAGAAGGGAACAGCTTCCGAACCCGACACTCCGGCTGCTGGAGAAACTTCTAAACTCAGCAAAAGTCCGTTTTGACTGAACCGCACGAGATTTTCCCCCGGGACAGCCGCCACAGTAATTTGACCGCCCGGGGCTGAAAGTTGCCCTGTACTGATGACCGTACCGCCGAGCAAAGTCAAATTTTGCCCGGTTTTGACAGCCAAGTTACCGGCATTGACAATACTCGCGGGCTGTGAGCCAAAAACAAAAGCATTCGGCGCTCCGACTAGGGCTGGGTAGTCGTTCGCGCCTGTACCGTTGAACCAACGGTCGTCAAAACCGATACCGCTAGCGGTGGTAGCAAAAAAAGACCCGGACACATCGAGTCTGGCATTGGCTCCGAAGATGATGCCTGCGGGATTCATCAGCAACAAGTTAGAATTGCCGCCACTAACTTGAATTAGACCGTTAATTAAGGAAGCGTCCCCGCCGACAACGCGCCCGAGGATATTTTTAACGGTTGGATTGGAGATGAAATTGGCAGTTTCGCCAGAATTCAGACCGAACCGAGTAAAACTGTGGAACAGATTTGCTCCGTCTCTGGAGGGAGTGCCGCCTTTAATGTCGTAGCGAGGGGGCGACCCTGTACCTGGGGCGGTGACAGCGGTTCCGGTGCCGTCTGGGGCTGAAATAATAGATTGTGCCGCAGCAATTTGAGATTGGGGATAAATTGCCACGAGTATCCATCCCCTGCTGTTTTCTTTGAGGAAAACCAGGTTGGGGAAAAAATCTAATATCAAAAATCCAGCAAGGGGAATGGCTGCCAGAATCGACCGCACAGCACGTTGAGCATTCATAAGTTTGCCTCGGTCTAGACCTTGATTCGAGTTTAAAATTGAGATTTTAGGTAAAAAAGAGTCGATCGCACCCCAATGCTGACACTTCCTAACGCGAACTCTCGATCGCAAATCTTAAATTTTAAGTCTAAATTTGATTGTGTCACCAACATAGCAAAGACTGACAGTAAGTGTCGAAACACAGGAAGTTTAAACAGAGAAAATTATGAGCGATCGAATTGTGCGTCTGATTGGTTTAACTGGGGGCATAGCCACCGGTAAAACCGCTATATCTAATTATCTGGCAGATACCTGTGGATTTCCGATTTTAGATGCCGATATTTACGCCCGCGAAGCTGTGAACCCCGGTTCGCCAATACTTGACTCTATTGTAGAACGATACGGCGCCGGTATTTTGCTCCCCGACGGCACTTTAAATCGGCCAGAGTTGGGAAGTATTATTTTTTGTAACCCAGCGGAGCGCCAGTGGTTGGAACAACAGATTCACCCTTACGTGCGTCGCAGATTTGTTGAGGAAACTCAAAGCGGCATTGCGGCATTGACTCCCGTATCCCAGGACACACAGAATTTAGGTACAAAAACTCAAGAAACCAGGTTTTTTCACCGCAATCAAAACCTAGAACGAAGAATTGTTGAAAAAAACTCCGGTTTCTGCGCCCCCACTGACACTTTGACTTTGGTTTTAGTAGTGCCATTGCTGTTTGAAGCTAATATGACTGACTTGTGTACCGAAATTTGGGTGGTGTACTGTTCACCCGAAGTGCAGTTAGAACGCCTAATGCAGCGAGACGGCTTGAGTTACGATCGAGCTCAGGCCCGCATTAACACTCAGTTGCCGCTAGCTCAAAAATGTCAACAAGCTGATGTTATTTTGGACAACTCGTCCACCCTCGACTCGCTATTCCTGCAGGTAGATGTGCAAGTCAATCGCTGTGAGATTTGATATTTGAGATTGACTCCGCGATATCAGTTTTAAAACCAATTTTTTTTACTCCCTGCGCGCCAGTTCGATTTGAGAGTTGAGATTTGAGATTGACTCCACCATTTTGTAAACGGGTTTTTTTTCCCCAACCGCTTTCGACTCCTCCTTTGGGGTGGCGCGTAACCGCTCTTGTCACAAAGCCAGATCAGAAAAGATCAGAAAAGATCGGAAAAAATCAGAAAAAATCAGAAAAAATCAAAGGTTCACAATTTATTTAAAAATACAATAGCAACCATTTATGAAGTTAATGTGAAAAATTAGGCAGTGCCCGCTTTAATAAATCTCATTCACCAAGATATTTATATGTAAGGTGCTGATGGCGCGCCTGGGTACTCTCCTGTTGCGTGTTTAATCCCCGGGTTGCCGCTTCACCTCAATAAATTATGAAGTTAATCATAAAAGTAGTAAAACTTTACAATTGGGGGTTTCCCTTTCCTTGTTGGAAAGCCGTTTCAAGAGGATTCCAGGGTCATACCATTTTAGATTTTAGATTTTAGATTTTAGATTTGGGAATGATTTATAGCAATCCTCGCATCATTTGTGAATTTCTTACTCCCGAGCGAGCGGGTTCGGGGAGGGTTGGGGTGGGGTAAAAAATTTACGACTCCAGCAAGGATTGCTATATAACTACCACGGTTGGGAACACGGGCATAGAGTAGCATTCTTTTTTTGAACATGGTCTTGAATTCAGATGGTTGCCCGCCAGTAGCAGATAACTAGAAATTATCCGCGAACAAGCGAGCTAGATGATGGATTTCACCCGCTTTTAACCAAAACTCAAAAAAATTGCAGGTGCCCTTACTTACTAATTGATGATTTCACCGCAATTATTTTTTTTATCCTGATAGCCGAGTACAGACTGCGTATCAAGAAGGGGAAAATACAAACACCAAAATTTATGATGCGCCTTTACTCTTCCATCCTGATGTCAAGCCTATTACTGAGCGGCACCGCAGTTAACGCTCAAAGCTTAGAAACTCGATCGACCTTTTTTGCTCAAGACAACTCTGCTCCCGAAATTTTAACCACTCTAGCCGACACTCCGACCTTTGACGCAGATGCAGATAACGATAAAAATGAGCCGCCAGACCGAGGCGGGGGGAGATAAAGCAGAAAAAAGCAATAATTGCAGGGAATTAGGGGGAGAATGGGAGAATTAAAAATTGGGATAAGAAGAGAAAAATTGAAGATTTCGATTTATTAATTGGGGACTTACGTACTGCGTAGCAAAAAACCGATTTTTTAGCGGTATTTGACGACTCAAGGCATAATTGTTCGCTATTCCGGTTTTTTTGCCCAATCTCGTCACAATATCAGACACCACAAACGGGCGCGAAATGTTGCACTCAAAAAATAAAGGTAAAGCGCGAGTAGGAATCTGGCGCTTTACCTTTATTTTTTAAACTTTTGAAGCTTTAATCTTCTTCCGCAGCTTCGCCACCAACAACGACATCGCGAATCCGCAAACTCGGGCCGCCGCACCCCACGGGCAAACCGCTTTGTCCTGCCTTGCCGCAGCCGCCGGATTCATCCCAGTAGAAATCGTCGCCGATCGCCTCAATATCAGCTAAAGTGGTGAAAACATTACCCGAAAGAGTAACATCGCGCACCGGATTGTCTAGTTTTCCGTCGCGGATCATCCAAGCTTCGCCCGCACTGAAAGTAAACATTTCGCCGTTAGTCATGCCGCCTTGCCAATTGCGCGCATAAACTCCTTCTTTGATACCAGAAAATAAGTCAGCAACTGGCGTGTCACCCCGTTCGATCCAAGTATTCGTCATGCGGACGATTGGCGGATAATGATAATTCAAACAGCGAGCATTGCCAGTAGGCGTTTCTCCCAACTTGCCAGCAGTTTCCCGCGAGTGCAGCCGCCCGACTAAAGCGCCGTCTTTAATTAACTGAGTAGTAGTCGCCGGAGTGCCTTCATCGTCGTAGAAATAGCTGCCCCGGTGTCCCTCTGGCGCTGCACCGTCGAAAATTTGCAAGTTTTTGGGACCGAACTGGCGACCGAGGGTCATAATTTCCAAGATGTCGGGATTTTCGTAGGCCATGTCGGCTTCGGAAAGGTGTCCGAAGGCTTCGTGGACGAACAATCCGGTCAAAATCGGGTCAATGACGACGGTGTAGGTGTTGCCTTGGACGGGGGGTAAGGCTAGGGAATCTACGGCTCTCTGGGCGGCGCTGCGAACTTGAACATCGAGATCGGTTAAATCTTCGTAGGCTTTGCGGGAACCGGTGGTTTCGCGGCCGGTTTGTACGGTTTCCCCACTCCGGGCGGTGGCTGCAAAGCGCATTTCCATGTCTGCCCAACCTTGTTCGAGCATGGTGCCTTCGGAGGTGGCCAGGAGCATCCGCTGGGTGCTGTCGCCGTAGCGCACGGAGATTGTGGCGATGCGGGGGTCAATGCTGCGGAGAATCGCCGCGTAGCGATCGCACAATTGCTTTTTGTCAATTAGGGGAACCAGACGGGGGTCTGTTCCTGTCAGCGGCAGCAAGCAAATGTCTTGTATTGGGGTGACAGGCGCCAGAATCGTTTCTTCTTCCCCGATCAGTTTGGCTGCCGCGATGGCTTCTTCGATTCTTTCGGCGAGGGTGGAAAGTCGGTTAAAACTGGCAAAGCCCCAGCCGCCTTTGTGACAAGCTCTGACTTGGCCGCCAATTGAGACTCCTTCGCTGAGGGTTTCAATTTTTTCGCCCCGCAGCAGGATGTCGGTGCCTTCGGCTTCTTCGAGTCGAATTGCCAGATAATCGACTTGGTTCCGGTAGCGTGCCATTAAGTCTGACAGCAGATTTTTCGAGTCGGCGATCGAGGTGGGCATAAGGAAAGCACGGTGTTTAACTTACTTCATTTTGCACTTTTGTCAGGGCGATCGTGCAAAATATCGCCCCAAGCGCGGAGATTGCGGC
Source organism: Microcoleus vaginatus PCC 9802 (assembly GCA_022701275.1). Taxonomy (NCBI): domain Bacteria; kingdom Bacillati; phylum Cyanobacteriota; class Cyanophyceae; order Oscillatoriales; family Microcoleaceae; genus Microcoleus; species Microcoleus vaginatus. Next base: position 2,565,957 of record CP031740.1, on the reverse strand, counting down.
TTATTGGTACGGTTCTGCCAATATCGTTAGTTGACAAATGTGGATATCCTGTGAGTTAGGAGGAAGGTGCAAGAAGTTATGCGGGATTTTTCGATCGTGCTAGTGCTTGACTCCTAACTCCTGAACTTTCCTATACATAAATACTTCACCCTTCATGCCTCCGAAGGTGGGTTTATAACTGTGAATACTTACTTTTTACCGACAATAAGCGAAATTTTAGCCTCCGAAGGCCAAGAAAATGACCTGAGTCTCTTTGATGCTAAGTTGGCGGGAGAAAACAACCGCCATCGGTGTCCTGCAAGCCGTGGGGCTTCTCGGCTGAAAGCTGAACAGGAATGGTACGGAGCGATCGCAGCTTTGAATCAAATGCTCGACCGGCAAAAATCAGGACAAAAAACAGATGCCGATCGAGCAAATTGTCGATCGACAATCCCCAATTCCTGTCAGGGATTGGTTTTGTCGGGCCCGTCTTCGGTTTTGACTGACCCCGCTTTGGCTTCGGGCTTTGCCAATTGGATTTTTACCAGTATTCCCGAAAACGATGCAGCTTTGTGGTCTTTTCGGGCTAGACAAACTTTAGCTTTAATGCCCGCGGCTGATGTCCAAACATCTATGCCTGCGGCGGCCCCGGCTTTGGCTTTGACAAGTGGTGATCCCTTAGCCAACGAGCAGTTTTGTTTGGTTTTAACTGCTAGTTTTAGCCTGGTGATGGTTTTGGGTGAAAATTCTGCGGGAATTCCGGCTTTTCTATTTTCTTTCGATCCGCAAGTAGTCGCCAAAGCTTGGGAGGTTTTGCGGCGCAGGGTGACTGAAAGCGAATGTTTGCTTGCCAATTCTGACGCTAGCTTCAATTTACCAGTTAGCCAATTAACTAATAATTCTACTAAATTAGACGCGCTGTTCCAGCAGTTTTTGCCTGTGGAACCCCATTATCAAACAGTGATGCAGTTCAGCCGCTTGCTGTTACATAATTTACCGCTTGGGAAAGATGAAGCAGGCAGGATAAAGGATGAAAGAATTGATGATGGTTTGAACCCGAGGCATCAAAAGTTATCGGCTACAGATATCAACTGCAAATCTCCAATTCCTCTGGCTACTAAAGAGGTGGAATTGCTACAGGCGATCGCCCACGAAGTCCGCACACCTTTAGCTACCATTCGCACCCTGACTCGATTGCTGCTCAAACGTCCCAAACTTGAGCCGATCGTGGTCAAGCGTTTGGAAATGATTGATGCTGAGTGTACCGCTCAGATCGATCGCTTCGGTTTAATTTTCCGCGCCGTGGAATTGGAAATGTCGCAAGCTAAAAATTCGGGCGTGCAGCTAACAGCAATGTCCCTAGGTGAAGTTCTGCAAAATAGCATTCCCCGCTGGCAAAAACAGGCGAGTGTTCGCAACCATACTTTGGAAGTTATTGTGCCGAAAAAGTTGCCGGCGGTAGTCAGCGATCCGACGATGTTGGATCAGGTTTTAACTAATTTGATTGAGAATTTTACTCGAACTTTGCCCTCGGGGAGTCGCATTCAGGTGGAGGTGACATTGGCCGGTGATCAGTTAAAGTTGCAGTTGGAATCGGAACACCTACCTGAAGATAATGGCGCATCGACTTTTGCAGCTAAGGCTAATGGTCCTTTGCGCTCGATCGGGCCTTTGTTGATGGTGCAGCCGGAGACGGGAAGTTTGAGTTTAAATTTGAGCGTGACTAAGAATTTATTTCGGGCTGCTGGCGGGAAGTTGGTAATTCGCCAGCGGCCCCAAAAGGGTGAGGTGATGACAGTATTTTTGCCGCTGCAATAGTCCTTAGTCTTTAGTCATGAGTTTTAATCAATTAAAATCTCAATGACAAACTCCGTTCCTTCTCCCAGTGAAGAAATACAACTCAGTTTACCGCCGTGTTTTTCTTCTACAATTTGACGCGCGATCGCCAGTCCTAACCCAGTTCCTTTGCCCACGTCCTTAGTGGTAAATAGATGGTCAAAAATCCTATTTTTGACCTCTTCGGACATTCCATTTCCGTTATCGGCGATGGAAATTCTTACATTTTTCCTTTCTACTTGTGTCCGAATAGTAATTTGATTGGGGTGGGCTTGAATCTCGGCAAAAGTCCGTCCTTGATTGGATTCTTCTAAGGCATCTATCGCATTGGCCAACAGATTCATAAATACCTGGTTTAATTGTCCCAAATAACATTTTACTTTTGGAACATTGCCGTACTCTTTAATGATTTTAATTTCAGGATGCTTGTCGTTCGCTTTCAGGCGATGGCGTAAAATCATCAAAGTGCTATTGAGTCCTTCGTGGATATTAGCCTCAACTTTATGTGCCGTATCGGCGCGAGAGAAAGTGCGGAGTGAGGTGCTGATGTTTCTGATGCGCTCGCATCCTATTTTCATGGAACTCAACATTTTGGGTAAATCTTCTACGAGATAATCTAAATCTATTTCCTCTGCTTTCTCAATCAATTCTGCTGCCGGTTGAGGAAACGTTTCTTGATAGAGGCGCAAATAATCAATTAAGTCTTGGACTCCAGCATGAGCTTCATTAATGTTCCCGGTAATAAAACCAACGGGGTTATTGATTTCATGGGCAACCCCTGCCACGAGATTACCTAATGCTGACATCTTTTCACTTTGGATCATTTGCATCTGAGTTTGCTGAAGTTCATTCAAAGTCTGCTGCACTTGGTGATAGAGGCGGGCATTCTCCAGAGCGATCGCCGCTTGACTAGAGAGAAAATTCAGCAGTAGGACGCGATCGCGACTAAACACTCCACTGGTTATCCGATTTTCTAGATACAAAATGCCGACCAAATTCCCCTGATTTAGAATTGGCAAACCCAGCAAACTCTCTGGTTGGTGGTACTCTAAATAATCGTCAATCACAGGCAGATCAGTTTTGAGCTGATCGATGACAACTGTTGCTATGGTGTTTTTTACATAGTGGATTAATTTAACCGGAACGGTAGGATTGTTCTCTAGGGGTTCCGTTTGCAGGCTAATGTATTCCCCGGTAGCCATCGCCCGCACTTGCCATTGTTGATCTTGGCAGAGCATCAGTACACAGCGATCGGCTCCCGAGTTTTGTAACATGGTTTGGGTCACAATTTGCAACAACTCATCCAGGTCGATCGTGCTGGAGATGACTTGGGAGATTTGCAGCAGGGTAGAAAAATCTAGAGCCTGGTTGATGGAGGTACTGGAGCTAGTGTGGTGGGCGCTCGAATGAAAGGAGTAGGTTGAATTGGTGAGGGTGGATAGGGTTTCTAAAATAGAGAGGGGTTGGGCTGCCTGTTGTAAGATGGGGCGCAGCAGATCGGGATAACGTTTTTCTAGGTCATCGGTTTTGGCTTTTGCTCCCCAGCGGGCGTAACAATAGTAGGCTTCCTGCATATAGCCTGCGGCGACTTTTTCTTTGCCCCAATTGAGGTAGAATTTAGCGGCGAGTTCGTTGGCTAAGGCTTCTTCGTTGAGAAATTGGTTTTCTTTAGCGAGGAAGATCGCGCCATCGTAGAGGTCGATCGCCTCTGCTTTGTGTCCTAAAATTCGCTGCTGTTCGGCTCGAATTAAATCGCATTTGTGGGCAAAGTTCATGGGTGCATGAGTTGCCCAGTTAGTAAGTTGCTCAAGATCCTTCGTAACCGCTTCACTAATTGGCAAGGTGTTTGTGTTTGCGAGTAACGTCAGTGCATGATAGAAATAAAAGACTCCATAGAACACAGTTCCGATAATGCCACCAATAGTTTTCTCGGCAATTTGAGCTATTTCCAGAGCTTCCTGGGGTTGCCCAAAATGGTAAGCCAGAATCAATTTATGAGCATAGACGCTCCCGATCGAGTAAGTATCTCCTGCTAATTTATGCTGAGGTAATCGTGTCGTTTCATCGTAAGCTTCTCCAACCAATTTCTGGGGATAGTCGGCTTCACCTGTCCAATTTAAGACGGCCTGTTGCACAATTTGCTGAAAGTTTAGAGCAGTTGTTTGTTTGAGCTGGGCGATCGCCTCTGTATAGGTTTGCATCTCTTCTCCCAGTTGTAGAAGTTCATTTCCCGCAGCATAAGCGAGTTGACAGCGGTTATAGGCACAGTAAGCAGCGAACTCCAAATCTCCCGTTTCCAAACCCCCTTGATAGCCTTCCAGCAAAGGCATCAGTACAGTGTGCATCGGCTCCTGCCAAATGCGAACAAATGGATAAACTAAATTGAAAATTTTCGCTTTAAAACTTGATGCTTTAAACATTTCCATCAAGGCGATCGCGATATCAGCAGCATGATTTCCGGCTACAATTTGCCCACCATATGCACAGAGAATTAGTCCATAGGTTGAATAAGCATAGGGTGTTTGGATCGCATTTCCAAACTGAAGTGACAATTCAATTTGTTTGAGAACAATCAAGGGATACAGGGCTGGCGAACCGATATAGGCTGCTGAAGCCATACTGCTGAGAATATTCATTGCAGCCAGCTTCTGTGGATCGCTCATCCTTGGTGAATTCATTACATCCACACTCATCAGTCGATCGCCAATAGCATTGAGAGCAGGGGCTACCATGTCTTGGGTGGGATGTTCTGGCAACTCCACATCCAACTCTTGAAGAATTGCCCCTGCCACCTGAATCGCGTCTGATAATTGATTGCGGGCAATCAAGGATTGAATCTTTATTTCTAAGGCTTTAACTTGTTCTAGGGGGTTTGACGTATGTTGGAGAACTGCCTCGACGCAAGCATCTACCCGCTCAAATGCCCCAATCAGACAGGCTGAATTAGCAGCTTCAATATGCAGTTCTGAAGTAAGAAGGGGCTGTCTCATCCATTGATCCGAACTGTCAGTGGCTAAAAGTTGCAGCCCTATCTCACAGTATTGAGCCGATGCTGGGTAAGCAGCCGAGAGCCGTGCTTTACGCGCAGCCATCAAATTGAGGTTGGCTAGATGGTCTCGCTGCTGCTGAATTGCAATGCGATCGATGCCCCGATTAAATTGACTGACAATCGCAAAAATTCTCTCGTCTAGTTGCTCTGCTGAGGTTCGAGCGAATAGCAATTGCCCAATGTGCAAATGGACGGATTGTTTTTGGTCTTCAGGAATCAGGGAATAGGCGGCTTGCTGGACGCGATCGTGCAGAAACTTGTAATTCACCACCTCGGAATTTTGTGCCTGTTCCTGTTTTTCCTGCCCCATATAAAACTTGTAGACTTCACTTTCAGGCAGGATTAACTCCTCTTGCAATGCCTTCCACAAATCCGCCGCCGTTTCTGTTGCTAATTGCTCAGAAACAACGGCCAAAGTACCCAAATCAAATTGATTGCCAATACAAGCCGCCAACTTTAAGACATTCTGAGTCGCTGGCGGCAATTTTTGCAACTGCAAGGCCATAAAGTCAACGATATCATCCGTTACTGCTAATGCTTTTACTTTGGCAATGTCGCATTGCCAATTGCCCTCATCAAAGTCAAACTTAATCAGCCCCTCATCGTGCAGCATTTTCAGGAACTGCACGCTAAAAAAGGGATTGCCTTTGGTTTTTTGATAAATTAGTTGAGTTAATGGTTGTGCGATTGCGGGCGAACAGCTAAGCGTATCGGCAACGAGTTGATTTAAACTGGTTTCAGTCAGAGCGGCTAATGTAATCGTTTTGATTGCAGCTTGTGCTTTCCCAATCTCCTCTAGCGCCAACATCAAAGGATGAGCTGCAGAAACTTCATTGTCGCGATAAGCTCCTATTAATAATAGATATCTGGCGTCTGACTCGCTCATCAACAACTGCATCAATTTCAAAGATGCCGCATCAGCCCACTGCAAATCATCGAGGAAAATTACTAAGGGATGTTCTTTTGTGGTGAATACTTGCAGGAATTTTTGAAAGAGTAAATTAAAGCGGTTCTGTGCCGCCGTCCCAGACAGTTCTGTTGCGGTTTGCTGTTGGGAGATAATTGGCTCTAGTTCAGGAATTACTTCAATAATTACTTGCGCGCTGTCACCCAGCGCAGCTAAAATTTGGGTTTTCCAAGCTGCTAGTTGAGCCTCGCTTTCACTCAGCAATTGACCCATTAATTCTCGAAATGCTTGGACAAAACCTGAGAAGGGAATATTGCGATTAAATTGGTCAAACTTGCCTTTGATGAAGTAGCCGCGCTGGCGGACAATTGGTTTGTGAATTTCGTTCACAATGGCAGTTTTGCCAATGCCAGAAAAACCCGCCACCAGCATTAACTCGCGCCTTCCCTCCTTCCCAAAAAGAGTCTCGCAACCAGAGATGCGATCGAACGCTGCCAATAATTGTGCAACTTCGCTTTTTCTGCCGTAGAGTTTCTCTGGTATGATGAACCGTTCGCAAACATCCCGTTGCGCGATTGCAAAGCTTTCTATTTTACCACTTCCTTCTAATTGACGCAAACAAAATTCTAAATCAAATTTTAGCCCCAAAGCACTCTGATAACGGTCTTCGGCATTCTTCGCCATCAATTTCATCACGATGCCCCACAGAACTTGGGGAATTTCTCCCCTTCTGTTTTCGCCAAGGGGCGGCGGTTGTTTGGCAATATGAGAGTGTACCAATTCCATCGGATCGTTAGATTGAAACGGCAACTCTCCGGTCAGCAATTCATAAAAAGTGACACCCAAAGAATAAAAATCTGTGCGGTAGTCAATGCCGCGATTCATCCTTCCTGTTTGTTCAGGAGACAAATAGCTTAGTGTCCCTTCTAGCACGTTGGGACTCATCAGCATTTGAGTTTCTCGCGGTAGCAAAGATGCAATACTAAAGTCAATGAGTTTGACTTGTTTAGTCTCAGGATTAATTAAAATATTGGCTGGTTTAATATCTTTGTGAATGATGCGGTGGCGGTAAAGTATATCTAATGTATTGCTTAGGTCGATCGCTATTTGGAAAAAATCCACCAGAGATTGTACCGTTTTTCCTGTCCCTGTCCATTGGTTCAGAGAAATGCCCCCGAAGTCTTCCATAATCAGCGCATAGCCGTTCCGGTAGGCTTCCAAGCTGTAGGTTTGAATGATTCCGGGCAAATTCAGGTTTTTGGTGATCGTGTATTGATTGCGAAAATGCAAGAGTTCGCTAAAGCTGGGATATTCATTCCGCAATACTTTGATGATGACCGATTTTTTGTCGCAGAGGCGAGAGCCGCGATAAACTAGGGTGCGAGTGCCTGAGTAAATTCGATCGAGAATTTGATACCCAGTTAGTTCTATCATAGCAATAATTATTTTTTTATAAATATATTTGAGCTTAGTATTATAATCTAGTGCAAATCTGATTCTTCCTTCGTATTAATACTTAAAAATATAACAAATTTTGCAGCCCGCGAACAGCTAATCGTTAACGGTTAACCGGATTCGGTTAACCGTTAACAGTTAACCGAATTCAGTTAACCGAATTCCTTCTGGCTTTCAAGGCATCTCGCGCTTGTTCTCGATCGTCAAAATGGACTTTTTCTGTGCCCAAAATCTGATAATCTTCGTGTCCCTTTCCTGCAATCAGCACGCCATCTCCCGGTTTAGCCTCCATAATAGCAGTGCGAATTGCAGCGGCTCGATCGCACAAAACCATCGGCTTTACTGCGGCGGGAATTCCTGCTAAAATATCCTCCAAAATGCGATCGGGATTTTCCGTGCGCGGATTGTCGGAAGTAACAACAGTTAAATCGGCTAATTCTGCAACGATTTTACCCATAATCGGCCGCTTAGTGCGATCGCGATCGCCACCGCAGCCAAACACGCAAATCATCTGACCCGGAATAAACGGCCGCGAGGCTTTCAGCAAGTTCTCCAAACTGTCTGGAGTGTGCGCGTAATCGACAATGACGCTAATATCTTGGTCGGGACTAATTTGCACCCGTTCCATCCGTCCCGGAACTCCGGAAAACTGAGATAATTTCTCCACAATTGCGGACAAATCTAAACCCAATTCTAAAACAGCACCGACAGCAGCCAACATATTTGATAAATTGAACTGACCGACTAAAGGCAAAGAAAAAGTAGTTTCGCCCTTCGGAGTGTGCAGCATTCCTTTAACTCCATTGGGCTGATACTCCAAATCAAAAGCATACAAATCTGCCGTTTTCAGAACAGTGCTGTAACTCCAAACTCGGTCAGATTTTAGGGTTTCATATATCCGCTGCCCGTAGGGGTCGTCAATATTAATTACAGCGCGATTTGCGAGGTAATCCGAACCAAATAAAAGCGATTTAGCCTCAAAATAATCTTCCATATCGCGGTGATAATCTAGATGATCTTGAGTCAAGTTTGTAAAAACAGCAACTTCAAAACTACAGCCTAAAACTCGCTGCTGCGCTAAAGCGTGGGAACTGACTTCCATCACCCCGTGTTTGCATCCGGCTGCTACAGCTTCTGCTAATTGCTTTTGCAGGTCAACTGCAAAAGGTGTAGTGTAAACAGCAGTTTGTTGGAAGCCCGGCCAGCGAGTATAAAGCGTGCCGAAAATCGCCGTCGGCAACTGCATTTCATTGAGCAAAAATTCGATTAAATGAGTTGTTGTAGTTTTGCCGTTAGTCCCGGTAACGCCGACAAGTTTTAATTTGCTAGCTGGATTGCCGTAAAAAGCAGTTGCTATTTGACCGCAAACTTGGGCCATATCGGCTGCTGCGATGACGCAGGGAGCATCTTCTAGCCCCCCCTTAGCAAGGGGGGGTTGGGGGGGTGTTTTCTCGGCGGCTTGGGTGGAAATTATGGCGGCAAGTGCACCAGATTCGATCGCACTTTGCCAAAAATCTCCCCCATCTACCCGAGTTCCCGGCATTCCCAAAAACAAATCGCCCGCCTGACAAGCGTGGGAATTAGTGGATAAACCCTTGACTTCGGCATTGAGGGCGGGATGTTGGGCGTCAAAGGAAATGCTGGGAACTGCTGCTAATAATTCTCTCAATTTCATCTGAAAAACTCCTCACTTGGATGTCTTGAATAGGACTGGCGGAACACATTGTTTGAGCCATTATCTACAGGTTTTTGCTGCGCGCAGTGCAAACCCTACGGTTTTTTCTGTATGCCGTGCACACCCTACAGGCCTAAAATAAGGTGCGCTAGGCGCACCCCGATGCCCGGATTAAAACCTGAGTTTTTGGGTAAATCGTATTATTGTGACCGATCGATTTGCAAATATTTCTGTAACATTTGCTCCAATTGACCGACACTACAGCGGGGAGAAGGACGGGGTAACAGTTCTTCAGCGGAGAATGCAGCCTCGCCACCAAAATTTTTGGGCTGGGGCTGCACTTTAAACAAAACTGGAACTTCGTACTGATAAGCTTGAAACCAGTCATCGCGTTCGGTAATATCTCTGACTTCGAGTTGAAACTTCAGGCTTTCAATCTGTTCCAGTTTTTCTTGCAACCCTTCGCACAAGTGGCATCCGGGTTTGCTGTACAAAATCAATCGCATCATAACAGTAAGATTAAACTCGATCTTAAATTCTGAAACGTCCGATCGCCAGTTGGCGAACTCAACGCGAGTAAGACGCAACTCACGGCTTTATTGGTCGCAATGCGCGATCGAAGTTATCTTAGCATTGGCAGCGAACCGATTACCGCGCTTGACAATCAAAAAACTACAACCCCCTACCTTTCTTTCTTCTCTTCCTCTGTGCCCTCTGCGCCTCTGCGGTTAAAAAATAAATCTAGTTCACAAATGAAAGAGTTAAATTTATTCACACCACCTAATTGTCAAATTAAACTTGACTAATAAGTCAATTGTTAGTAGAGTATATAAATAGCCCTACATAAAGGAGGCAGTATGGACTGCACCGAATACGCAGAAGCCAAGCGAAAAGCAGCTAAAAAAATTAGCGCCGACATTCGAGAACGCTGGAACAATCGCATCGTGACGCGAGGATTGCACTTGATGGGAGAAGCGGGGGCAGTGCAGTATTTCGCTGATTATGGGCGCGGAATTGGTACGGCAAAAGTTATTGGTTTTGCACTGTGCGCGGAGTTGGAAGGATACCCGGAAATGGCGATCGGCTTTTGGAAAAGAGCGTTTGAATTGGAAACCGGAGAAAAGCCGATCGCCCTGAATCCTCAAAACAATTCTACCGCCGATTTCGCTCCTGCTAAACAATCAACTTCCGCCCCAAAAATAGAAACTGTCAACAATCCCATTGTTGCCGAATTGCCACCGCACTTGCAGCCGGGAAGGATTGTAACCATGCAGCCGGTTGACGCGCCGAGCGATCGTTCTTACTATATTGAAAATCCCGATTATTGGGGACAGCCAAAGCGCGACGGCAATCGAGTCGTTGTCATTGCGACGCCAGATAAAGTATACTACCAATCGCGATCGACTAACCTGCGACAGCAAGCATCGATTGAGAGCGATCGCACATTAATCGACACAGCCGCTAAAATTGGCACCTTTGTTTTAGACGGCGAACTGTATTACAAAAGCTGTACGGGTAGCGAACACCGCACGGGCGCGCAAGCTGCTACAGTTAATATTGAAAGCGGCTTTCCTACAACCCAGCCCAACGCAATTTATGCTATTTTTAAAACTTTGTTTTTCAAAGGCAATGATTTAACTACCGTGGCAGAATCCGAACGAATTGCAGCGGGAGTTGAAGTTGGCGAAATGCTGGCAAATTTATCTCCCGCCTTTGAAGTTGTACCGACATTTCGCACCACCACCGAAAAACTCGTACTGGTAAATCAGCAGGAATCTGAAAATAAAGAAGGCGAAGTTTGGGTATTGCACCACTGTCACTATATCGGCGGAAAAGATGTTAAGAAATATCCGATGGTGAGGACGAAATACTGTCAAGAACACGATTTGTTTATTGTGGGCTTGACGGCGACAAAAGTTGCAGGGCGGCCGTTTAGTGCCGTCAAAGTAGCGCAAGAAATTGATGGCAAATTACTCCCAGTAGGAAGCGTGGGAACCGGGTTTAGCGGGGAGGAAATGCAGGAAATTGCTCGACTCTACGAGGCTAACCCCAAAAGTGTCAAAATTAAAGTGCGATCGCAGGGTTTGACGGAAAGCGGCAAACTATGGCACGCACGATTTCTGGAGTTCTGTTAAATTTGTAGGGAAACGGCACTGCCGTTTCCTTCCCGGAATATTTGAGTTCCAACACATAGTATCAGATAACATCAGCGGAGTAAAAATCAATGGTTATCAGCAAAAACACTTTCTACATCTCTCCAGAAGAGTACCTAGAAGGCGAGCGAGTAAGCCCGATCAAACACGAATACAGACGCGGACACGTTTATGCAATGACAGGGGCAAAAAAGCCTCACATTATTATTGCTAGCAACTTAGTAAGGCGACTGGGAAATCACTTAGATAACACCGACTGCTTAGTTTTATCATCAGATATAAAAGTCCGACTGGAAGAGGCAAATTGCTATTACTATCCTGACGTAGCGGTGACTTGCGACGAAAGGGATACCTCAACTACTGAAGATTTCATTTTATATCCATCTTTAGTAGTTGAGGTATTGTCGCCTTCAACAGCAGCTTTTGACAGAGGTGATAAATTTGCAGATTACCAAACTTCTCCGAGTTTGCAGGAATACGTGCTCATAACTCAATCAGAAATCAAAATAGAGTGTTTTCGACTCAATGTTGAGGGAAATTGGGTTTCTCAGACTTACCGACAAGGAGATGAGTTAGAGTTAATGAGTATAGATTTTCGCTGTCCGATCGCACAAGTTGATCAAAAAGTCCCCGGCATGGTATTGTGATGTATGAAACAAAATTTTTAGTAGTAATCTCCTCTCGTCTGTACTTGGACAAAAACCTTAAACCTAGTTCTTAGTAAAGACTTTAGTTTTTCTGCCTAAGCTAAAGAAGGGCTGAAGTCCTTACTACGAACCGATGAGGACTGAAGTGCTCACTACGAACCCAAAAGATAATTTACAAATAAAAAACAATGATTAAAATCTTACACCTTTCAGACATTCACATGGGCAGCGGCTTTTCTCACGGCCGGATTAATCCAGAAACCGGTTTAAATACGCGGCTAGAAGACTTCGCGGCGACGCTGAGCAAATGTATGGATAGAGCAATTTCTGAACCCGTAGATTTAGTCATATTCGGCGGCGATGCTTTCCCGGATTCGACGCCTCCACCGTTTGTCAAAGAGGCTTTTGCTCGCCAATTCAGCCGCTTGGTTGACGCCCAAATTCCGACGGTTTTGTTAGTAGGAAATCACGACCAACATTCTCAGGGACAAGGCGGCGCGAGTTTGGGAATTTACCGGACTTTGGGAATACCTAAGTTTATTGTAGGCGATCGCCTGGACACTCACCTGATTCAAACCCGCAGCGGGCCCGTACAGGTGGTAACATTGCCTTGGTTGACTCGATCGACCTTAATGACACGTTCCGAGACTGAAAGCCTGTCTATGGGCGATGTTAACCAATTATTAACCGAAAAACTGACGATCGCAATGGAAGGCGAAATTCGCCGCCTCAACCCCGACATACCAACCGTACTTTTAGCGCACTTAATGGCAGATAAAGCAAGTCTGGGCGCCGAACGTTTTTTAGCAGTTGGAAAAGGTTTTAACATTCCCGTTTCCATGCTAACTCGCCCTTGTTTTGATTATGTTGCTCTCGGCCACGTACACAAACACCAAAATCTCAATGCTTCCAACAATCCGCCAGTAATTTATCCCGGAAGTATCGAACGAGTTGATTTTAGCGAAGAGAAAGAAGATAAAGGTTTTGTGTTAGTTAATTTGGAACGGGGAAAAGCTGAGTGGGAATTTTGCACTTTGCCCGTGCGGGTATTTCAAACTATTAAAGTGAATGTTTCCGAATCGGACAACCCGCAAGCCGACTTAGTTAAAGCTATTGGCAAGAAAGAGATACAAGACGCGGTTGTGAGATTAATTTACCAATTGCGATCGGAACAATTAGATTTAATCGACAACGGAGAATTGCACGCACTTCTCGGCGAAGCGCACAGCTACACAATTCAACCGGAATTAGTCAGTCAACTAGCGAGGCCACGTTTACCCGAATTGAATGCTAATAATAGTATAGAACCGTTAGAAGCTTTGAAAACTTATCTGGCAAGTCGCGAAGATTTGAAAGATGTTGCTGAGAGTATGTTAGAGGCGGCGCAGGGTTTGTTGGGCGGTACGGAGGAAGTTTTGGTGGAATTTTAACTCAAGAATCGCGCATCTAATTACAGGATGATTTGGCTGCCAAATATTGTATGGTGGGTATCTTGCCCGCCCTAAATATACTTTTTAACTCCCAAAAATTTCGCCCACGGCCAACCGAGTTCCGTTGGCAAAATCCACCCCAGACTGCACCTTTTTCCCCGCTAACTGCACCTCCCGCAACAATAATAAACCATCACCGGTGTGGACGATCGCACCCAAGCCCTTCACAACCTTCACAACTTCCCCATTTGCGCCCGACAACTGATCCAAAACAGGCCATTCGCGTTCCAAAACTCTCAAATCCGGCGGTAATTGCAGCCAATATTCCGGCCCGACGGGCACAGTAGCTATCACCTTCAGAGAATTGCCGCGAAAAGTCGTCGTGCAATCCGGGAAAAAGCCCCTAACTTGATTGTGAAGGTCGCTCGCACTTTTCGACCAATCCAGCACATAATCTGCACTCTTAATCATCGGCGCATAAGTCGCCTCAGCATCATTTTGAACAACAGCTTCAATTTGGCCGTCCCTCAATTTCACCAAAGTTTCCACCAACAAATCGGCCCCAAGTTCCGCCAACCTGTCACCCAAAGAATCAGCATTATCCAACAGCGTAATACCCGCAAAAACCTTCAACAGCATCCCGCCAGTATCCATGCCAGCATCCATCAGCATAGTAGTAATTCCTGTTGTCTTTTCCCCGTCAAAAAGACAGCGCTGAATCGGCGCGGCACCGCGATACTTCGGCAAAATTGAACCGTGAACGTTAACGCAAGCCAAACTAGGAATATCCAGAATTTCTTGAGAAAGAATTTGGCCGTAAGCCACCACCACAAACACATCAGCTTCCACTTCCCGCAATTTGGCAATTGTTTCAGCATCTTTCTTGATTCGCTGCGGCTGCAAAACCGGGAGACTGTGATTTAAAGCCACATCTTTTACAGGTGAAGGCATCAATTGATTCCCTCTTCCCCGGCGTTTGTCCGGCTGAGTCACCACACCCACAACCTCAAATTCTGGGTGACTTAGCAAACTGGATAAAGTAGGAACAGCAAAGTCGGGAGTGCCAAAAAAGACAATTTTCATAGATTGTTCGTTATTAGTAAGTAGTCCTCAGTCATTACTCATTAGCCATCAAGTAGGTAATGGCAAAAAACCATAGTATATTGTAGAGACTCTTAAACGCGTAGGAGCTATCATACAAGCGAGTTTAGGAGTGTTTTCAGTCGCCGGACTCATGTAATTTTTATTTTCACATCAAATAATAGTAGTTGGCTCATAGATTATACACTTCGAGAATAGTTCCGAGTTGTGCGATCGGCAAAAAGGATCTCGATTGATACTCGGGTGCAGCCCGACTCGAACGCTCCCAAGCAATGGGTTTAATAGACGCAACCACATTTGCATCCCTTCTTCCCAAGTTAACTATAACTGTTCTACACTAACAATTATCATCTAATCTACCTTTGTCACTGCTAATCTCAATCTTATCATATCTCCTCGAACATGGAAAAACCGTCGCATCTGCTGCTTAAACTCAGCCGCAGCTTATTTGCCGACACCGCCGAACAAGAAAAATTTATTCGTGCCGTCACCAATTCCCAAGCTTTTAATCCTGCTATCTTTTGGGTGCAACCAAAACCAACAGAAAACCCATTTGATCGAGCAATTCCAGTTTCTTGGTAACGAGGATTGGTAGATAGACTAGCCTTAGAATCACAGCCGGGAAAACATTGCTTACATCAAGCAGGACATTACTACTGTCTCGACTTTTCCTCAATCTTCGCAGCCTCCACATTGTTAACAATACGCCAGCCAGTCAAACTAATCTTAGATATGTACGCCGTTCCCGGAGGAAAAAGTATATTTGCCTGGAAAACATTAAACCCAGGATTGCTGTTGTGCAACGAAGTCATAGGCAAACGCATGGGAATGCTGATCTCTAATTTAAAACGCTGCCAAATTAACCTATCCGCCGCCGCCAACCTCGATTCAAAAATACTTGCCGAAAAGATGCCACAAACGGCTAATTTAGTAATAGTAGATGCTCCTTGTACTGGTCAATCACTCTTAGCAAAATGAGACAAAGCACCCGGCTGCTTTCATAATGTCACCATCAACAGCAATGCCAACCGCCAAAAAAGAATTTTAGCCAATTCTGCTAAAATTGTAGCGCCGCAAGGTTATCTTGCATACATGACCTGCACTTATTCAACCGCATAAAATGAACAAGTCAGCGAATGGCTGTTAAACAAATTCCCCGAATTTGGGCCAGTCACTGTTCCTCATTTAGAAAAATATCGCTCGCACCTGACAGAAATTCCTTGCTATCGGATGTGGCCGCAAGATAGACTAGGAGCAGGAGGTTTCACCGTTTTGTTTCAAAACACCTCGGAGGGAGAGAGAAATCAGCTACGAGCAGATTTTCTAGATTTACCTCGTTTTACCAACATCTAACTATCCGCGTCCATCCGCGTGCATCTGCAGTAAAAAAAATATTCTTCCATTAATCCAACTAACAAATGATTTTCTCCCAATTATCCAAAGCAATTAAAAGACCGCTCAAAATAGCCGTCGGCATTTTAATTACCTTAAATCTGCTCATACTAAGCGGCTGTCAAAACACCACAACCCCAGCATCAAAAAACGGCGAACCGATCGAACTCACACTGTGGCACGGCATCAATCCTCCGCCAAATCGCGACGTATTTCAAACCCTCACAGACAAATTCAACAAAACCCATCCCAACATCCAGATCAAACCAGTTTACATCGGTCAGCCCGACCAACAACTGCCAAAAATACTAACAGCAATAGTTGGAAATGCACCGCCGGATTTGCTTTGGAATGCTGCCACAATTTCAGGAAAACTAGCAGAACTAAACGCAATTGAACCCTTAGAAAACTGGCTCGACAAATCGCCCCGGAAAGCGGAAATCTACCCCGCACTCTTTGAGTCAATGGAACTCGGCGGACACACTTGGTCAGTTCCCCTAGGCACAAACAACGTCGCCATCTTTTACCGTCCCAGCTTATTTGCAGCAGCAGGAATCAAAAAAGTGCCGCAGAATTGGGCGCAATTAAAGCAAGTAGCCCGATCGCTCACGCGAGACACCAACGGAGACGGCCGCACAGACCAACACGGCATAGTGCTCCCCCTAGGCAAAGGAGAATGGACAGTATTTACTTGGCTGCCATTCATGTTCAGCGCAGGTGGCGAACTCAAAGGCGAAATACCTCAAAGTCCTGTACCCCAAATAGATAATCCCGGTTCTCACGCCGCCTTAGAATTGTGGAGCGACTTGTTAAAAGAAGGTTCAGCAATACTGTCAGCACCCGAACGCGGTTACGAACTCGACAACTTCATCGCCGGGAAAGTCGCCATGCAACTCACCGGGCCGTGGACGCTAGCACAGTTGCAGCAAAGCGCGATCGACTACGCAGCAATGCCTTTACCGCTCCTCAAACGCCCCGCAGCCGTCGTAGGGGGTGAAAACCTATTTTTAATGAAAACCTCGCCAGAACGAGAGCGAGCCGCCCTAGTATTTTTAGAATACGTTATAGGTGAAGAATTCCAAACAGCATGGGCATTGGGAACCGGTTACTTGCCCATTAACTTAAAATCGAGACAGAGCCAAGCTTATCAAAGCTTTGTGGAAAAAAACCCTGTTTTGCGAGTATTTTTAGAACAAATGAACTCAGCCAGAGCGCGACCCATTATATCAGGTTACTCCCGCCTCTCAGAAAACCTCGGTCGCGCCATAGAGGCAACCCTTCTCGGCCGCAACCCCCAAGACGCCCTTAAAGAATCTCAAGAGCGTTTGACACTCACCTTAGATATTGCAACAGCCACAGAGAAATAGACAAAAAAAAATATTTTTTTTTGCTGTAAATTATCCACTTTTACTGTATTCGAGCGAAAGACTTGAAGCCTCGATTGATTGGTGAAAAATCAAGTGAAAATCACTTCAGCCTCAACTTATAATCAGAAACCGTGTTTCTGGCCCCAGACTTACCTAAAAGCAGAGATTTTACGTCGCTGTTATTGGTATTTTAGGTATTTTAGGTATTTTAGGTATTATTGAGCACGGTGCAAAATGTTAGGGTGAATTGCGTTGCGATCGCCCGACACAAAAAGACACCCGCTGTCCCTCGGTAATAAATTTTTAACAAAAACCAAAAATTTACAAACCAATTGCTTAGCCATTAGAGATATATTTACAAAAAAGCAATACTCCCGAAATTCATGGGCAGATTTGATCGAACAAAAAAAACGGCTCCCTCAACGGCACCACAAAAAGTTAGCTCAAAAGCTTCTCCCACTACCTACCACCCATGACCTACCATCACCTAATAGAAACATTTTCTCTACCCTGTGCCTGTCCCGTGCCACCTACTGAGATCCCAACAACCGTCCACCTTTTCCCCAAACGACAATGCAGACAAAGTTCCTTAACGCAATCAAAGGACATTCCTGGCGGTACTTCCTCGCAGTAGGCGCGATCGCCCTGGTCTACTATTGGGCGTCGCAATTCGCCATTTCCACCCTCACCCTCAGTTCAGAAATTTACCCAATGTGGCCAGCAGCAGGAATTGCCCAAGTCGCCCTGCTGGTGTTCGGGCGGCAACTGTGGCCGGGAATCGCGATCGGAGGCTTCCTGTTCAGCATGAGCGTACCGTCGGCCAACATCGGCACCGCAGTGATCTCGGCAGGCGCCAGAACCCTGCAAGCGTGGACGGGAACTTATCTACTCCAAGGCATTAACTTTAGCGCCGGGCTCGATCGGCTCAAAGACGTTTTAGGAATAGTCGGACTAGGAGCCTTGGCATCTACTCTGATCAACTCCACCATCGGCAGCATCCTCGTATGCCTGAGCGGTTTATCTAGCTGGAGCAATTTTGGCACGATTTGGGGGACTTGGTGGGTGGGAGACGCTATGGGAATTTTGCTCGTCGCCCCGCTGCTGCTGACGTGGCAACAATTGCCGAAAGTCCCCACCCATCGCAAACAGATAGCTGAACGAGCGATTTGGCTGTTGCTGCTGCTAGCAGTCGGCTGGCTCGTCTTCTGCTCGCGCACCCGCGCCGCCTACGCCCGCTACCCCCTCGAATACTTACCATTTCCCCTAGTAGTTTGGGCTGCCTTTCGATTCGGTCAGCGCTACACGGCGCTCTCCAACTTCATCCTCTGCGGCTTCGCCATCTGGGGCATAGCCCGACGCAGCGGCCCCTTCCTCAAACACGCCAACAGTATGCCCCAAGCACTGTTATCCCTGCAAGCCTTCATCGCCGTCATCGCCGTTACCGGCTTAGTCTTAGCCGCCACCGTCGCCGAACGCCACCAAGCAGAAGCCTCCCTGCGCGCCAGCGAAGCCAGCCTTGCCAACGCCCAGCGCATTGCCCAACTAGGCAACTGGGACTTAGACCGCAACACCCAGCAATTGCGGTGGTCAGAGGAAATTTATCGTATCCTGGGACAGCGGCCGGGAACTTTTGAACCCAGCCTGGAAGCCTTCTTGGAATACGTACACCCTGAAGACAGAGAATTAGTCAAAACCTCGATCGAAGCGGCTTTATTTCAGCAACAGCCTTACAGCATCGACTACAGGCTCATACTCCCCGACGGTAGCAACCGCACAGTCTACGAACAAGCCGCCGTCAACTCCCTCTACATCACCAGCACCGTCCAAGACATCACAGACAGAAAGCAAGCCGAAGCCGCCCTGCGTTCTTCAGAAGAAAGATTTTCCAAGGCCTTTCACGCCTCCCCAGTCGGAATCAGCATCTGCACCCTCACAGACGGATGCTTCCTGGATGCCAACGAAAGCTTTTTGCGCTCATTAGGCTGGCTGCGGCACGAATTTATCGGCCTCACTCCCAGCGACTTAGGAATGTTTGTCCATTCAGAAGACGGGGGGCGGCTCGCCCAGATTTTGCAATCACAAAATTCGATCAGCAACCAAGAAATCAAAATTCGCACCAAAGTCGGCGAAGTGCGCGACTGGCTGCTGTCAATGGAACTCATCGACCTCGGCAGCACTCAGTGCGTTTTAATCATGACCACCGACATCACCGAACGCTTGCGTTCCGAAGAATTCCGCCGGGCCGCAGTAGCAGCCGAAGCTGCAAATAGATCCAAAAGCATTTTTCTCGCCAACATGAGTCACGAACTCAGAACCCCCCTCAACGCCATCATCGGCTACAGCGAGATCCTGCAAGAAGACGCCCGAGACCTCGGTGTCGAAGAGCTCATAGACGACCTCAAGAGTATTAACACGGCCGGCAAGCACCTACTAGACCTGATTAAAGATATTCTCGACTTGACCAAAATTGAAGCCGGCCACATCGACCTCCACCTCGAAACCTTCACCATTTCAACTCTGGTTGAGCAAGTAGTAACCACGATCGCGCCGATGGCAGACAAAAATAGCAATATCCTAGATATACAATGCCCCGAGGATATTGGCTCGATGCAGGCCGACTTGACTAAACTCCGGCAGTCTCTGCTCAACCTCCTCAGCAATGCCGCGAAATTTACTTGCTCCGGCGCGATTACCTTCGCCGTTACCCGATCCGTCGAAACCCCCGCCGACACTGCAAATAAAGCCAAAAGACTTGGAGCGTATAGAGGAGGTGGCCAAGCTGAAAATAGCTTGTCTCTGTTATCTTCCGCTCAAGATTGGATCATTTTTACGGTCAAAGATACCGGCATTGGCATGAGTCCCGAACAGTTAGCCAAAATCTTTGAGCCTTTCACCCAAGCCGATTCTTCAACTACTAAGAAGTATGGCGGCACTGGTTTGGGGCTGACGATTACTAAGAAATTCTGCGAAATGATGGGCGGAGACATTACTGCATTCAGCGATGTGGGCAAAGGTTCTACTTTTATCATTCGGCTGCCAGCTATTTTCACCGACCTTTCGATCTCAACCGAAAAGTCTGACGAATAATATTTTTTTGACATTTTTTTTGATGCCTGCAAATTTTATTTCCCTCCGCCAGTTGCTGATTACTTCGCTAGCAGTTAGGGAGATTTGGCAGATAATTTATCACATGAGCAACTCACTTTTTTTCCTAGGTTTTTATAATATAGAGGTAGAAGATTAGGCTGGGTTAGATAACCATAATTAAATTAATTTATGAGTAAGTACGAAAAGCGCTTAAATCGTTTACGCTGGCAGGGAAATAATAATTTTTCCAGTCCTGTACAAGCGTACGTGATCGTTTTTTGGGGGTCACCTAGTTTTTGAGGGTAAGTTCACTTGATAAAAACTCCGGATAGTTTTTCTCTGGTGCAGTGGCTTATTTTATAGGACTTTGATCGACTGTGGATAATTAAATCAATGCCGTCTCCATCCGTGACTTGCATTTAATTTTATTTTTTTATTATCCTTGTCCTGTAAAGCTTGTAGTATCGCTACCAAAAGTTGTGGGAATATTAGACCTCTTGCAAAAGTCCCCAATAAGGGCAATAGTGAGGTGATTGAGAGGAAAAACTGATGACTTACGAACAAGTGCAAAGCTTAAAGCCAGAAGCCTTCAAGAGATTATGTGGCGTTGGGTATACAACTTTTGCAGAAATGGTGTCAGTTCTCAAACAACAGCAACTTCAGAAACGGAAACCCGGTCGTCCGCCTAAACTGAGCTTAGAAGATCAGGTACTACTGGCATTACAATATTGGCGAGAGTACCGTACCTACTTTCACATTGCTCAAAGCTGGAACATCAATGAATCGACTGCGTTCCGGATCGTGAGGCACGTAGAGGATACATTGATTCGTTCAGGTCGGTTTAGCTTACCCGGAAAGAAAGCACTGCGACAACCTGACTCAGTTTTAGAAGTAGTTGTGGTCGATGTGACCGAAAGTCCAGTCGAGCGTCCAAAAAAAAACAACGACAAGTGTTTTCGGGCAAAAAAAAGTATCACACCTTGAAGTCACAATTAGTGGTCAATCAAAAGACGGGAGCAATTATCTGCATAGCTCATGGTAAAGGCAGAAGGCATGACTTTCGACTATTCAAGAGCAGTAAAGTCAGGCTAGCCACTACAATTAAGCTTTTAGGTGACAAGGGTTATCAAGGAATTAGGAAACTTCATGCCAATAGTCAGATCCCTACTAAAAAGCCCAAAAGCTCTAATTTATCTAAGGTTGGACGGCAAGAAAACCGTACTCTGGCAACCCAACGTATTGTCATTGAACACGTCAATCGGAAACTGAAAATTTTTCGGATTCTGTCGGAACGTTACCGAAATCGCCGACGTAGATTTGGTTTACGCTTCAACCTGATTGCAGGTATCTATAACTATGAACTTAACCTTTCAGAATGACTTTTGCAAGAGGTCTATTGACTTGATCAGATAAGATGATATTATGATTTTTGAGTGTGCTTCCGACATTCAGAGGCTTGGTTGGTTGACAACCCCTAAAACTTCTGAGAATTAATATAATTAGCGCAGTTTGAAAGATTTTGGAGAGGAGACAGGAGCCCTCGGCTTCTCAATAAAACCTGTTATAGACTTCGATCGCGTACTTGTCCCCTAACGGTATACTTACGTATATATACTATTAATTAATAAAGATATACTGTAGAAAGTTGCCTACAAAGCGCCAGAAAATATGCACCCCCACCTCCAGCGCCAACTCGAACAGCTCGGTTTAGTCGGCGAGTCTCCCCCTCCCACTGCTGAGCAGTGGCAGCTTTTATTAGAGCAGGTAAGTTGTAGCTATGACGGAGTTCAGAGTCAGCAACAACTTCAGCGGGAAGATTGTTTTAACTTGGAGACGGTGGCGCTCAAGGATTTAACTAACTCGCCCCAGTCCCCTCAAGACTCTCCAACAGCTTCAGAATTCGATCGACTGCGGGCGACGAGTGTCAACAGTTTGGGGGCGGGAGTGTGTATCCTTGACAGGAAGGGCTGTGTAATCTCGGTGAATCCAGAGGCAGAACGCTTGCTGGGATGGCGAGAGTCGGAACTTGCAGGCGTTTCCCTGCTAGAGCGCATCGGCAAGCAAAAGAAAGGCAACAAATCCCCAGTTCTGACGGCTCCGAAACAGTCGCCAAGCAAGAGTGAAGATGTGACGATCGCACCTACACTAAATTTACAAGAGGCGATCGCTTCGAGTCAACCTTGCAACAATTGGGACGACGAGTTTTTGTGTCGCGACGGCAAGATTTTACCAGTTTCCTATTTTTTCCATCCCGCAGTTGAGGGCAGCGAAATATCCGTCTTGGTGTTTTTTGACATTAGAGAACAGAAGCAATCGCTCTCGATACTGCAAGCAGTTCTAAAATCTACAGATGCAGGAATTCTGGCGGTTGACAGAAACGGCAATATATGTAATTATAATCAGAAATTTCTAGAAATGTGGGGTTTGTCCGCCAGCCAAGGAAAGTTGAGCCGCTCGACCTTCGCCACACTCAAAAACACAATCAAAACAGGATTCCCCTTGGACAGGGAACAATTAAAATACCCGCAAAGATTTCTCCAAAACGTGATCAAAGTGTCCGCAGATCCAGATACTAAAATCAACGAATTATTAGAATTTAAAGACGGAAAAATTCTTGAATTAAATTCGTTGCCCTCAAAAGTCGGAGCGAAAACAGTCGGTAGAGTCTGGAGCTTTCGAGACGTTACCGAACTCAAAAAAGTAGAAGAATCTTTGCAGTATCAAATAGAATCCGCTCAGTTGATTGCCCGTTTGTCAAGCCATTTCATCAGCCAGCCCTTATCAGAAATAAACAAAGGCATCGATCAAACCCTCGAAGCGATAGCCACCTTGAGCGGGTTTGACCGCAGTTACATCTACCTGTTATCAGAAGACAACACCCGCGCCGACAAAACCTACGAGTGGTGCCGCGAAAGCATTCCGGCAGTCAAAGACAGCACCTACAAACAAATAGACATCGCACAAATCCCTTGGATCGCAGAAAAACTCGATCGCGCGGAATGCCTCTATATTCCAGAAATCGGCGAACTCGCGCCCCCAGCCAAAGCCGAAATTGGCTATTTTATCGGTCAAATTTCAGCCGAATTCCAGACAGACTCCCCATCCCAAACACTCAATCAAACAGCAACCGCCTCAATACCTTCGATTGGCGCTTCCCTAAATAATTTAGAATTTAAAAAACAGCTACAAAATATTCAATCGCTGATAATTGTTCCCCTAATTTGTAGTAAAAACCTAGTAGGATTTCTCGGATTCGATGGCTTAAAGCAAACAGCAGGTCGAGCAACCGAAATCTCCACACAGCTAAAAATGGTAGGAGAAATGCTCGCCAATGTCCTAGAGCGCAAGCGAGCAGAAGCAGCCTTGAGACAATCCGAAACAAAATACCGCAGCATCTTTGAAAACGCAGTCGAAGGCATATTCCAGACAACGCCTTCAGGGCACTACCTCAACGGCAATCGCGCACTAGCCAGAATTTACGGTTACGAATCCTATACCCAAATGCTTGCCGAATTCACCGATATCAACCGTCAATTTTACGTTGACCCCCATCGGCGCGCCGAGTTTATGGCCCAATTGGGCGCGCGCCGCCAAGTGTCAAAATTTGAGTCCCAAATATACCGCCGAGACGGTAGCACGATCTGGATTTCCGAAAACGCGCGCAGCATCTGCGACGAAAACGGCAGCGTTTTGTACTACGAAGGCACAGTCCAAGACATCACCGATCGCAAACAGGCAGAATCCGCCATGCAGTTAGCCCTAGAAGCAGCAGAATCAGCCAACCGGGCAAAAAGCACATTTCTCGCCAACATGAGCCACGAACTTCGCACACCCCTCAACGCCATCATCGGCTACAGCGAAATGCTCAAAGAAGAAGCCGAAGAATTGGGCAGTTGCGAATCCGTCCCCGACCTCGAAAAAATCTGCAGCGCCGGCAAACACTTGCTGTCCCTGATTGACGACATCCTAGATATTTCTAAAATTGAAGCAGGCCGAATGGATCTCTACTTAGAAACCTTCGAGATCCATACCTTAATTGAAAGTGCTGTTGCCACGGCGAGGCCGCTGGTAGATAAAAACGGTAATACCCTAGAAGTGTACTGTCCAGACAACCTCGACACCATGCACGCGGACATGACCAAAGTGCGGCAAGTGCTGCTTAATTTGCTCAGCAACGCTGCCAAGTTCACACAAAACGGGAGAATTGCGATCGGAGTGGAAAGAATTAAAAATGAACAATTAAAAATGAAAAATCAAGAGGAATCTTCCCAAATTTTAATTTCCAACTCCGAATTTTTAAGTTTCCGCGTCGCCGACACTGGCATCGGCATGACACAAGAGCAATTGGAGCGAGTTTTCCAACCTTTCACCCAAGCTGATGCCTCGACTACCCGCGAGTACGGTGGCACCGGTTTGGGACTAGCAATCAGTCAGCGCTTCTGTCAGATGATGGGTGGCAGTATTGAGGTCAGCAGCACCTTGGGCGCAGGCACCACTTTCACCGTGCTCTTGCCCACAGCCATCAAACAGCCGGAAATCCCCAACAAAGTCCACGACAGCACTAGCCCTCCGGACGCCCCCGCTGTCGGCACGGTGCTGGTAGTGGACGACGACCCGATTTCGCGGGATTTAATCCAGCGCGCCCTTAGTCGCCAAGGACTGCACATAGAAGTCGCCGGCAGTGGCGAGCAAGCTCTCCGGCTCGCTAAGCAACTACGGCCAGACGCCATTACCCTGGACGTGATAATGCCCGGAATGGACGGCTGGGCGGTACTCTCAGCGCTGAAGGCCGATCCTGAGCTTGCCGAAATTCCCGTAATCCTGCTATCCTTTGTGGGCAACAAAAGCCTCGGCTTCGCATTGGGTGCCTCGGACTACCTCACCAAACCAGTGGACGGCAAACGGCTGGCTGCCTTGTTGAACAAGTACCGACGCGACCAAGACGGCGTTGCAAGTAACAATTTGACCTGTCAGATTCTAATTGTGGAAGACGACGTTGCCACGCGCGAAATACTGCGATGCGTACTAGAAACACAAGGCTGGGCAGTAACGGAAGCTGACAGCGGACGCGCTGCTCTCGATCGGCTAAAAGTTGCTCGCCCGCACCTGATATTACTGGATTTGACGCTGCCAGAAATGGATGGTTTTGAGTTGATCGGGGAAATTCGCAAATCCCATTCGGGAGATCCTATACCGATTGTTGTGATCACGGGGAAAGACTTGACACCGGCCGAAAGCCAGCAACTAAACGGCTACGTCGAGCGGGTGCTACAAAAGGGAGTCTACAGTTGCGATACTTTGTTGCGCGATGTTCGCTCTATAGTCAATGACAGGTTCGATCGCAGGTACGACTCGAAAGGCAAGGAGAACACCAATGGCTAAAATCCTGTTGGTCGAAGATAACGAAATGAACAGGGATATGCTTTCCAGGCGTCTGGCCCGCAAGGGACATGAGGTCTTTATTGCTGTTGACGGTGCTGAGGGAGTGTCGATGGCGCTCGCGAAAGTACCCGATTTGATTCTGATGGATATGAGTCTGCCGGTTCTCGACGGCTGGCAAGCAACGCAGCAAATTAAGGCGGCTCCTGAAACTAGCAGGATTCCGGTGATTGCGCTGACGGCTCACGCAATGGCGGGCGATCGTGAAAAGTGTCTTGCGGCCGGCTGCAATGACTACGACACTAAACCGGTCGAGTTTCCCAGACTTTTGGGTAAAATTGAAACGCTTCTCAAAGAGGCCATGACATGAAAGGTGATGAGGGCAGCGTGCTGGTTGTTGACGACAATGAGGTAAACCGCGATTTGCTGGCCCGCCGACTTCAGCGTCAAGGCCATGTGGTGACTGTTGCTGAAGATGGTCTCCAAGCTCTGGAAATGTTGCGAAGCGATCCTTTTGATTTGGTTCTTTTAGACATTATGATGCCGCAAATGAACGGCTATCAGGTGCTCGAAAGTCTGAAGGCGGACGAGAATTTGCGCTACATCCCGGTGATTATGATTTCGGCGGTGGACGATATCGACAGTATCGTCCGGTGTATAGAGTTGGGGGCGGAGGATTATCTTTCTAAACCGTTCAATCCGGTATTGCTCAAGGCTCGGATTAGCGCTTGTCTGGAAAAGAAGCGGCTGCGGGATAAGGAACAGGCTTATTTACATGAGTTGGCCCAGGAAAAGGAAAAGTCCGAGCGTTTGCTGTTAAATATTTTACCCAAGGCGATCGCGCAGCGCCTGAAACACGGGGAAATTACGATCGCAGACAGTTTCGCTGAGGTAACAGTGATGTTTGCCGATTTGGTCGGTTTTACGAAGCTTTCGGCTCATTTATCGCCGGCCCAATTGGTGGAGTTGCTCAACGAGATTTTTTCGGCTTTTGACGAGTTGGCCGAGCGCTACGGACTTGAGAAAATTAAGACGATCGGCGATGCTTATATGGTTGTTGGCGGTTTGCCTACGCCCAGCGACGACCACGCTGAGTCGATCGCCGAAATGGCGCTGGAAATTCAAGCAGCAATGACTAAGATACATACCAAGGGAGGTCAGCCGCTCAGCATCCGCATCGGCATCCACACAGGCCCGGTAGAAGCTGGGGTAATCGGTACTAAAAAATTTACTTACGATTTGTGGGGAGATACGGTAAATACAGCTTCCCGGATGGAATCTCAAGGCGTCGCCGGCAGCATTCAGGTGACAGTTGCTACCTACGAGCGCCTGCGGGATAAGTACGTTTTTGAAGAGCGCGGCGTGATTCCAGTGAAGGGGAAAGGCGATATGATGACTTATCTGCTTATGGGCCGAAACGCTTAATTAATCATTGGGCATTGGGCAGTGGGCATTGGGCATCGGGTATCGGTAACTAATATCAACAGTCAACAGTCAACAGTCAACAGTCAACAAATTATCAAATGAACGTAAATTCTAACCTTTTAATGTACGCCCAATGGGCGGGAATTCTAACAGTAGCCTTGGCTATTCTAACTGTTATAGCATTTATCTTCAAATGGGGTTTTCGCTTCCGATTGGTAGGAGTGACAAGCTTTATGGGAGTAATTGCTGCGAGTATATTTGGTCTGGGTTTGGGACTGTTTTCCCGCACAGAAATTCCCGGTGCAGTTCGCTATTCTTTAGTTTACGATACAGGCGGCGCTCAAACAGTAGTTACTGTGCCGCCTACGATCACGGAATCGGAATTAGAAGCAACGATGCAGCAAGCGGCTGCGGATTTGTACTCTCCAGGGCGCTCTGGGCGGGGCCGAGACTACATGACAATCCGGGTTCGTACAGTGGTACATCCTGAACCTGGGCTGTCGCAGCCGCTGTTTTTGGGCGAGGTGAGGCGATCGCTCGCGACTCGTTATGATGACAAAATGGCGATCGAAATCTTCCCGGAAAAAGTCGCAATTTTGAAAAAATACCAAGCCTAAAAGTAGTGATTGTTGGGTGCGCCATGTGCACCCAGCCTTTTGCATAGATTCGATCGCTCTTCTTATAATTATCTGCGTTTATCGGTGTTCATCTGCTTTAAATCTGCGGTTGAGCCTATAAAAAACCAAAAATACTAAAAAAAATTTATGACTCAAAATACAGAAAAACTACTAAAAGACCTCTACAACGCCTTTAACCCATCTTCTCCTTTACCAGCAGGCGACCCGCAATATGTTGACTGTGGGGAAGTGCGAGGAGATGACAATATTACCCTAGACTTGGGCCTCAACATTGAGCGTTCAGAACCGATGACTTGCCAGTTGTATGCAGGACATCGCGGTGCTGGAAAATCAACCGAATTGCTGCGGCTACAGCAACACTTGAACAACAAAGGTTATTTTGTAGTTTATTTCGCGGCTGACGCCGAAGATATCAATCCCGAAGATACTGAATATACAGATATTTTGCTAGCTTGCACCAGACACTTATTAGAAGCAATTAAAGAGGCTGACTCCAAGCCTTTGGTCAATTGGATGAAAGACCGCTGGGACGATTTAAAAGATTTAGGGCTAACAGAAATATCTTTTGAAAAATTGAGCTTAGAGGCGCAAATTAGTCAGTTTGCCAAGTTGACGGCGAATGTGAGAACTCAACCGAGTCTGCGCCACAAAATCCGAGAAAAAGTTGAGCCCCAAACACAAACGCTGATTGATGCGCTAAATGAGTTTATTGGCGACGCTAAAAAAAAGTTGCCCAATAAATATTCGCAACTGGTAGCGATTGCCGATAATTTAGACCGGATTGTGCCCTTTTCTGCAGCAGACGCAGGAGGACGCAGCAATCTAGACCAAATTTTCTTAGACCGCAGCGAACAACTCCAAGCTTTAGATTGCCACGTCGTTTACACTGTACCTATTTCGATGGTGCATTCCAATCGCGCTGCTGATTTAAGCGATAAGTACAATACTCCGCAAGTGCTGCCAATGATTCTGGTACAGAATCTAGATGGTAGCGCTCACCAACCGGGACTTGCTAAAATTAAAGAGTTGATTAAGAAGCGGGTGCAAAAAATCGCTCCAAATCTATCTTTAGAGACAGGATTGTTTGACACCGAAGAAACCCTAGAACGGCTGTGCTTGATGAGTGGAGGTCACGTTAGGGATTTGATGAAGATGATGCGAGAATCTGTGAATCAAACACAGAATTTGCCAATTACTGCCAAAGCGGCCCAAAGAGCAATCACGAAAGAGCGGAATGTCTACCGCAAAACTCCCGGACAAGATGAATGGTCAATTTTAGCAAAAGTCTCTATTTCTCACCGGATACTTAATGAAGAAAAGCACCGCAGTTTGCTATTTAACCGCTGTATTTTGGAATACCGATATTTTGATGATGAAGGAGAAATGCAGCCTTGGTATGATGTTCACCCGCTAATTAAAGGCATTCAGGAATTTAAGGAAGCAGTCGCTCTACTTCAGCCATGAAACCAGAAGCAATTGATTGGGACGAAGATTTGCCACCTGCAGAACCGGAGGAAGAATATCTAACTCTGGTACGCACTCTCAAGCGGACAGATGGGTTTAGCTTGTTGTTTGTGGAGTGTTCACCGGCGGAGGGAGAACGCTGGATTACTAGAGTTAAAACAGATATTCCGCAGCAAAATATTGAGGTTTTGCGGCTGAAGGAATCGGTTTATGATTTTTACAATCTAATTGAAGAGTTGCCAAATCGCGCTCGCATCAATGTCCTCTTTGTCCAGGGTTTAGAATATTCACTTTATGAATACGAACAAGAGAAAAAGGATATCGGCTGGGAAAGTAAGGATATTTACTCTTACAGTTGGCGGGGAGTGCCGCCTGTTTTTATTAATTTAAACCAGCAGCGAGAACGATTTCGAGATAATTTTAAAATCTGTTTTGTTTTTCTGTTGCCTAAGTTTGCTATTGATTATTTTATTCAACGGGCACCTGACTTTTTCGATTGGCGATCGAGTTTATTTAAGTTGTCAATGGATAAAGAACTGCTGCAACTAGAATCAAGGCAGGCTTGTTCCGAAAGATGGAAGCAAGAAGATTATCTAGCTTTGACTCCCCAAGAAAGAAAACGGGAATTGGTGAGGATTCAATCTTTAATTGATGAGGATGGGCAAACACCCGAACAACAAGCAGAATTGTTTTATGAACAAGGTTTATTGTATGGCTATGCTGAAGAATCTGCAAAGGCGATCGCCTCCTTCGACAAAGCCTTAGAATTCAAACCAGATAATCATGTTGCCTGGTACAATCGGGGCATTGCACTGGGTAGTCTAGGAAGATTTGAAGAAGCGATAGCCTCCTACGACAAAGCCTTAGAATTCAAACCCGATGAGGAGTATGCCTGGAACAATCGGGGCATTGCACTGGGTAATCTAGGAAAATTGGAAGCAGCGATAGCCTCCTACGACAAAGCCTTAGAAATCAAACCAGATTATCACGAAGCCTGGAACAATCGGGGCATTGCACTGGGTAATTTAGGAAGATTGGAAGCAGCGATCACCTCATTCGACAAAGCCTTAGAAATCAAACCAGAGTATCACGAAGCCTGGAACAATCGGGGCATTGCACTGGGTAATTTAGGAAGATGGGAAGAAGCGATAGTCTCCTACGACCAAGCCTTAGAATTTAAAGCAGATTTATACGAAGCCTGGAACAATCGGGGCAGTGCACTGGGTAATTTAGGAAGATTGGAAGCAGCGATAGCCTCCTACGACAAAGCCTTAGAAATCAAAGCATATTCATACGAAGCCTGGTACAATCGGGGCATTGCACTGGATAATTTAGGAAGATGGGAAGCAGCGATAGCCTCCTACGACAAAGCCTTAGAAATCAAACCAGATTATCACGTTCCCTGGAACAATCGAGGCATTGCATTGGGTAATTTAGGAAGATTAGAAGAAGCGATCGCATCCTTCGACAAAGCCTTAGAGATCAAACCAGATGATGACGAAGCCTGGTACAATCGGGGCATTGCACTGGGTAATTTAGGAAGATGGGAAGAAGCTATCGCCTCCTTCGACAAAGCCTTAGAAATCAAACCAGATTATCACGTTGGCTGGTACAATCGGGGCAATGCACTGGGTAATTTAGGAAGAGGGAAAGAAGCGATAGCCTCCTACGACAAAGCCTTAGAATTCAAACCCGATGATCACGCAGCCTGGTACTATCGGGGCATTTCACTGGATGATTTAGGAAGAGGGGAAGAAGCTATCGCCTCCTACGACAAAGCCTTAGAATTCAAACCCGATGATGACGCAGCCTGGAACAATCGGGGCCTTGCACTGGGTAATTTAGGAAGATTGGAAGAAGCGATAGCCTCCTACGACAAAGCCTTAGAATTCAAACCCGATGATGACGCAGCCTGGTACAGTATTAGACATCTGCGTTTTATAATAAAGCTTGCTGTTATGAGTTGCATAGTCAAATTGACCAAGCGATTCAGAATTTGCAGCAAGCCATCAATCTGAATTCTGACGAATACCGAGAAATGGCAAAAACTGACTCGGATTTTGACAGCCTTCGATCGCATACTCGGTTTCAAGCCTTGATTCAAGAATAGGGATTTGCCCTTGGGCGGGGCGGGTTTATGAGATTGTCGGTTTGAGGCGATTATTGTTGGTAAAACCCGCCCCTACATCATCAAAAACACTTTTCAACGAAGCTAATGGACACGATATAATAGGAGAATTAATAGCGAGGTAAAAGATGACTCAACTAAATGTTAATCTAACCAATGACAAATTTCCCGAACTCATCGCCCATGTCGAGGATACTGGAGAACGAATTGTCATAGAACAGGAAGGAAGAGCGATCGCTGCTATCATTACTTATGCAGACCTGAAGCGACTGGAAGCCCTAGAAGCTGCCCTAATTAACCAAGCAAAACTAGAAGAATATGAATGGCTAAAAGGTGCGATCCGCCATCCAGCTTTTGATTCTCTGAGAGACTCAGCAGAAGATATATACACTTTAGCTGATGGCGTGCCATTCCACGACCCTGAATGGATTAAAACAGTAGCAATCGAGCCTCATTTTGGTTCGATCCTAGACTCCGAAGAAGACATTTATACCATAGCTGACGGTAAACCATTCCATGACCAAGGGTAAGATTTTCCTACTACCGTTTCCCTATGATGATTTATCGGCAAACAAACTGCGTCCAGCAGCTTGTTTGACTAACCCTTTGGGAGCGCGGCGTCATGTTATTCTTGCTTATATTACAAGTCGCTTGCCAACAAATCTACTGGAAACAGATATCGTATTAGATGCTTCTCATCTCGACTTTCAGGCTTCGGGGCTGCGGGTGCCATCTACTATCAGGCTGCATCAAGTGGTAACTGTTTCTACAGTGGTTATTCAGCGTGAGTTGGGTGAATTGTCATCAGATACACAGGCTCAAATTGCTGAAAAGCTCTGCAATTTGCTAACTCAGTGATCGCCGATAGGTGAAAATTATATCAGGACTTACGCAACTTTTAAATTTTTACACTACCCGTAGTAATAAGGGCCGCAATGCGCTACAAATAGGGTGGATGTGTAAGTCCTGTTAGATATTGGGTGAGGTTTGTCACACCTCAGTACGATCGCCCTTTCCTCTTTTCTACGCAGTCATATAAAAAAATAGTATTAATCTATACCTACAAATCCCAGCTCTAGAATTATAATGAAAAAAATTGAAAAAGCTCCCATATTCCTGTAAAATTGCCATAAATAACCAAATAGTCGCGATCAAAAGCACTCAAACGCGAAAAAGATCGCATATAAAAAAGAAAAGAATCAATTAGACAGAAAATAATGAGGTGAAACCCCTTGCAAAAATTAGCCAGCATAGAAAAGCCGATCGACTCAGGGGAAAAATCCATAGCAGTCAACACCCAAAAGGCTCAAACATTGTATGAACGCGGCAACGCCCTAGAATCAATGGGACGATTCCAAGCTGCGATCGAATCTTGGGAAGAAGCGATCGAACTTGAACCAAAATTTTATGAAGCCTGGTACAACCAAGGCGTAGCCCTCAAAAAAATGGGCCAGCTAGAAGAAGCGATCGCAGCCTACAACAAATCCCTACAAATCAAACCAAACAATCCCGAAGCGTGGTATAATCGCGCCAACGTTTTGCGGAAGCTCAACAGACTCTCAGAAGCGATCGCATCCTACGAAAAGGCGATCGCACTCAACCCCAGCTACCCCGAAGCTTGGACGAACCGCGGCAACACCCTCGTCAACTTAGAAAAATTGTCAGAAGCGATCGACTCCTACGACAAAGCCATAGCCATCAAACCAGACTACTGCGAAGCTTGGTATAATAAAGCATTTGCCCTGAGAAAATCCGACCAAAATACAGCGGCGATCACCTCTTACGACAAAGCGATCGAACTCAAACCAGACTTGCATCAAGCCTGGTACAACCGCGGCTTAGCCCTAGCCGATGAAAAACTATACCCGGAAGCCCTCGCCTCCTACGACAAAACCCTGCAACTGCGGCCGAATTCCGCCGAAGCCTGGAACAAACGCGGCACCGCGATCGCACAAATGGGACAATTTGAAGAAGCGATTGCATCCTGGGACCAAGCCCTCGCACTCAACCCAAACGACAGCGAAACCTTTTACAACCGCGGCTTAGCCTTCGCCAACTTACAACGCTTTGAAGAAGCAATTGCCTCTTGGGACAAAACCCTAGAGTTGCAGCCAGACAACACCGAAGCCTGGTACAACCGCGCCATAGCCCTCAAAAAAATTCAACGATTTACCGAAGCCATCGCCTCCTACGATAAAATCATCGCGCTCAAACCCGACGATCCAAACCTGTACTATCAAAAAGCTTGCGTGTACGCCCTGGAAAAACAAGCAGGCGAGCTCACAAACAGCCAGGAAATTGTAGCCACCAGCATCCGGCTGGCGCTCGAAAACTTATCCAAGGCGATCGAACTCAATCCGCAGAAATACCGGAAATTGTGCAAAAATGACTCTAAATTGCGTACAATACGGGAAGAAGTGCGGTTTTTAGCTTGATTTCAGGGTAGCTATGATTGATGGAGACGGATGCCGCACTGCAACCTTTGTAGGCAAAACAGCACCATAAACCCCGATCATGCAAACCCTAGACAAGACTCAAGCAAAATTCGCTCAACTGGCAGCCCACCTCAGAGAAGTTACCGACATCGAATCAGCCTCGTCGTTGCTGCATTGGGATCAATCAACTTATATGCCCGCCAAAGGTGCAACTGCCAGAGGCCGCCAGTTGGCTACTCTCAAACAAATATCCCACGAAAAATTTACCGATCCAAAGATTGGTGAACTCCTAGAAGACTTGCGTTTCTACGAGCAGACGCTCCCCTATGACTCTACCGCAGCCAGCCTGATCCGCATTGCCCGCAGAGACTACGATCGCGCAGCCCGAGTCCCAGCAACCTTCATGTCCGCACTCTGCCGCCACCAAGCCGACTCCTACGAAGCTTGGGCAACAGCCAGAGCAGCCAACAACTTCGCAGCCGTTGAGCCGTATCTAGAAAAAACCCTAGAATTAAGCAGGCAATACGCCGACTTTTTCCCCGGCTACGAACACATCGCCGATCCTTTGATCGATCGTAGCGACTACGGCATGAAAGTATCCCTGCTGCGCCCGCTTTTCGCCCAACTGCGTCAAGAATTAGTGCCGATAGTCGAAGCAATCACCTCCCAACCTCCCGCCGACGACTCCTGCTTGCACCAAGACTTCCCCGAATCCCAACAACTAGAATTCACTCGCAAAGTTGTAGAACGCATGGGGTTCGACTTCCAACGGGGACGGCAAGACACCACCCTGCACCCGTTCATGACCAACTTCTCCATAGACGACGTGCGAATTACCACCCGCGTCTATGAAGACCACTTGGATCAAGCACTGTTCAGCAGCATCCACGAAGCCGGACACGCCCTCTACGAACTCGGAAATTCCCCGGAATTTGAAGGCACGCTTCTGGCAGGTGGCATTTCCTCCGGCGTGCACGAAAGTCAATCGCGACTTTGGGAAAATATGGTCGGGCGCAGCCGCGGTTTTTGGGAATGTTTCTACCCGCAACTCCAAGGCGTATTTTTGCGACAGTTAGGACACGTATCCACTGACGCATTTTACCGGGCAATTAACAAAGTCTCGCGATCGCTCATCCGCACCGACGCCGACGAAGTAACCTACAACCTCCACGTCGCCATCCGCTTTGACTTAGAATTGGCAATGGTAGAGGGAAAACTAGCAGTGCGAGACCTCCCCGAAGCCTGGAACGAACGCTATAAAACCGACCTTGGGGTTGTCCCCGCCACCGACAGCGAAGGCGCGATGCAAGATGTTCACTGGTATGTTGGTACGATCGGCGGAATGTTCCAAGGTTACACCCTCGGCAACTTGATGAGCGCTCAATTCTACGAAACAGCAGTAAAAAACAATCCTGAAATTCCCGTAGAAATAGAAAGGGGCAATTTTACCGTACTCCACGACTGGCTAAAACAAAACATCTACCAGCACGGCCGCAAATACACCGCTGTCGAATTGATCGATCGCGTTACAGGTTCACCTTTAACTATCGATCCCTTTATCCGTTACATTCGCCACAAATACGGGGAGTTTTATGTCATTTGAGGGATAGCAACTTCACTTTGCCGACTTTAAAATTACAAAAAAAGTAGCCGCTTAAAAGAAAGGGCGATACTGTTTGAGTATCGCCTAGTTTCAGAGCGGAAATCAAAAGTCTTAAATAAGGGAGTATGTATGTCTGAACTCTTTCAGGCTGTGATCGCCAGCGACGAAAAAACCGAGTTGCGTCAGTTTGTCAGCGATTTACGCGCTTTGGGAAACAAATATTTACTGCGAAACGACATAGTTAACGCTTTTGCGGCCTACTGCACCAAATACGAAAAGCCCGAACAGTTCCATCAATCTTCTCTTTTAAGCAAACTGATTTACTACGTTCAGGAAATTATTCTTGAAGATGGCAGCCTTTGCGTCCTGCTGCGGCCAAAAATTGCTAGTATGGAAATAGTGCGAGTTGCAGACGACTTGACTGTTGAGCAGATGACAGTGCAAGAATTGCTGGACGTGCGCGATCGCTTCGTCAACCACTTTCATCCCCAAGAAGGCGACATTCTCGAACTAGATTTCGGCCCGTTTTACGACTACTCCCCCACAATTCGCGACCCCAAAAACATCGGCAAAGGAGTACAATTCCTCAACCGATATCTCTCCAGCAAACTGTTTCAAGACGCCAGACAGTGGCAGGAAACTCTATTTAATTTCTTGCGCCTTCACCGCTACAACGGCGTACAATTGCTAATTAACGATCGCATAAAATCCCAAGAACAACTTTCAGAACAAGTCAAAAAAGCCCTCACCTTTGTCAGCGATCTTTCTGAAGAAGAAGGCTACGAGAGATTTCGATTGGTTCTGCAAATGATGGGTTTTGAGGCAGGTTGGGGAAATACCGCAGCCCGCGTCCATGAAACCCTAGGAATTCTTGACGAATTAATTGATTCGCCCGATCCCCAAACCCTAGAAGCATTTATTTCTCGCATTCCGATGATTTTCAAAATCGTTCTAGTTTCTCCTCACGGCTGGTTCGGCCAAGAAGGAGTTTTGGGGCGGCCGGATACGGGAGGGCAGGTAGTTTATGTGCTTGATCAAGCCAAGAGTTTAGAGAAACAATTGCAAGAAGACATTCATCTTGCAGGTCTCGATAGTTTAGGAGTCAAACCTAAAGTAATTATTCTCACCCGGTTAATTCCTAACAGCGACGGTACGCGCTGCAACGAACGTTTGGAAAAAGTTCACGCCACAGAAAATGCTTGGATTTTGCGGGTTCCCTTCCGGCAGTTCAATCCCAAACTGACTCAAAATTGGATTTCTAGATTCGAGATTTGGCCTTATTTGGAAACTTACGCGCTCGATTCAGAAAAAGAACTGCTGGCTGAGTTTCAGGGCAAGCCCGATTTAATTGTCGGCAACTATTCCGACGGCAATTTGGTAGCGTTTTTGCTGTCTCGCAAACTCAAAACTACTCAGTGCAATATTGCCCATGCGCTGGAAAAATCTAAATATTTGTTCAGCAATCTCTACTGGCAAGAATCAGAGGACAAATACCATTTTTCGCTGCAATTTACGGCTGATATAATTGCCATGAATGCCGCTAATTGTATTGTCAGCAGCACCTATCAAGAGATTGTGGGCCAACCCGATAGTGTCGGTCAGTACGAATCTTACCATTGTTTTACCATGCCGGATTTGTACCACGTTGTGAACGGGATTGAACTGTTCAGCCCTAAATTCAACGTAGTGCCACCGGGAGTTAATGAAAGTGTGTACTTTCCATACACGCGGATCGAAGACCGGGTTCAAGGCGATCGCGATCGGCTCAACGAACTGCTGTTTACTCTAGAAGATCCCGAACAAGTCTTTGGAAAACTCGACGACCCGCACAAGCGCCCTTTGTTTTCCATGGCCAGGCTCGATCGCATTAAAAACATGACAGGCTTAGCAGAATTGTTTGGCAAAAGCCCAGAATTGCAAGAAAAATGCAACTTAATTCTAGTAGCTGGCAAGCTGCGGGTCGAAGAAACCGAAGACTACGAAGAAGCAGAAGAAATTAAAAAGCTTTACGCAATTATCGACCAATACAACCTTCACGGTAAAATTCGCTGGTTGGGAGTGAGGCTTTCCAAAAGCCTGTCCGGCGAAATCTACCGGGTAATCGCCGACACCCAAGGTATATTTGTTCAGCCAGCCTTATTTGAAGCTTTCGGATTGACAATTCTCGAAGCAATGATTACTGGTATTCCCACTTTCGGGACGCAGTTTGGCGGTCCGCTGGAAATTATTCAAGATGGGGTAAATGGGTTTTATATCAACCCGACAAACCACGAGGACACTGCCCAAAAAATTCTAGATTTTTTATCGAAGTGCGAACACAATCCCAACTATTGGTATGAAATTTCAACGCGAGGAATTGACCGAGTTTACAGCACGTATACCTGGAAAATTCACACTACCAAGCTGCTGACCCTGGCGCGGACTTACGGTTTTTGGAACTACTCGTCCAAGGAAAACCGCGAAGATATGCTCCGCTACATAGAATCGCTGTTTTATCTGATTTACAAGCCGAAAGCGAAGGCTTTATTGGCAGAACACGCAAATCGATAACTGCCGAATTTTGCTTTTTATATCAATTTCGGTAGTATCGGAATTATTCATCTCTCTCTTCCCTTTCTCTATATCTTCTGCGTCAAGAGGGGTTTAATAATTCCGATACTACCGAAATTGATATTACGGGGGGGGATAGAAGGAAAAAACTTCGCCTTTCATAAATCAACTTTGTACACAATCTGCCTGTAAAGATTTGTGAAGGACGGCAGGTTTTGTACCATAAGACTGAGGCTAAAAGACGTGGTTTATACGAAAATATGGGCTTTGGTAACTAAACATCTCGGAATCAACCGGGTTTATTAGGAATAGTGCGAACCGGCCCCTACTTCTAACAAGTAACTTCCAACTCGTAAATCCTGAGTGCGTCTGTCCCCATTGCCGAACTTCTAGAAGCTGCAGCAGATATAGCAACCGCGCCAGACGCTTAGAACTTTCTTAATGGCCCAAACCAATGCGGTCTATTACCCCTTCTCTCGGACTTCTTGTTACCCGATCGCCAAGTGAAATGGCCTTGTTCCTTCTTCCTTTTGCTATATGTTTCAGAAAGCAGTCCGGGTAATACAATTAGATTTAGAAACATGAAATCAGCGAAACCTTGTCAAACCTCACTAACAGGATGAAATTTATGCGTGTGACTACTGTTACGATTTTCAGCTTGATGGCTCTGCTCGTTCCCGCCTTGACCAAAAAGGCAACTGCTGCTTTCGACTCCGAACCCTTGGTGCAGGAACAGTACCGCAGAGACTTTACGGCTCCCGCCGATCCGGGTGCGTCAGCATCGCCCGAGGGAAATTCCCAAGGAGATATGTTTCACAAGCCTTTTTACGCGGGCGAGCAGCCAGTGAGAAAGGAAAAAACTATCTCGGCGGGAGCTGACGGGCCAGAAGTTGCAGCCATACAGCAACGGTTGCAGGTGCACAATTTCAAGGTAGGGACGATCGACGGTACCTATGGCTCTCGCACCACATCGGCTGTGAGTGCCTTTCAGCAGTCTAAGGGTTTGAAGGCCGATGGGGTTGTGAACAAAGAAACTTGGACAGCTTTAGCAGCAGATCCGGCATCAGCTCCTGAAACTGTGCAGAGCAATCCTCCAATTCTGAGCAATGCTGCTGTTCCGGGCAATCCTCCAACTCTTCTAAATAAAGGCGCTGTCGGTTCCAAGGTGAAGACGCTACAGGTGCGTTTGGAAATACAGGGTTACGATCCGGGCCCGATCGACGGCATTTTTGGCGCTCGCACTACTACGGCTGTCAAGAACTTTCAGAAATTTAAGGGTTTGACGGCTAACGGCATGGTGGACGAAACAACCTGGAAAGCGCTCGGCCAAAAGTAAGTGACAAGTGAAAAATACGGAAAATTGCTGTGGCGATAACTCATGATTGAACCCGGTGTCCAAAAATGACCGGGTTTCTCGATGTTGGGCGATCGAGCAATTGGGTAATCCGCCTGGGAATTTATCCGTGGGTCGCTTTTTTCAATCTAAAATCTAAAATCTAAAATCTAAAATCGATTGGGCGATCGAGCAATTGGGTCATCACCCTGCGGATTTATCAGTGGGTCGCTTCCTTCAATCTAAAATCTAAAATCTAAAATCTAAAATCGATTGACCGATCGCTCTGTTGTGTGCTATAGTATTTAAATGTCAAAATGCGGATATGGCGAAATTGGCAGACGCGCCAGATTTAGGTTCTGGTTCCGAGAGGAGTGAAGGTTCAAGTCCTTTTATCCGCACTTAAAATTTTTATAGTAAAACACACAACCCCAGCCTATTGTCGGGGGGGTGTTTTTTATTTGGGTTGATACTCAATCTGAGTTGAAAACCGTTACTTATTTTTATCGTTCTTGAGTGCTTGCTGAAAAGTTTTGATAGCATCAACATGATTAACCAGATTAATGCAGCACAACAGTAATTCAAAGTTTATCCCTCGCACTTCCTCGCTCTCAGCAATCTTTTCATAGTCCAAATCCTTCGGCTTCACTGTCAGCTAGTGCTTCTTGTGCCTGATTTCGAGAAGAGAGAATGCTTGGCGTTATTACGATCGCCATCACGAAGAAATCGATCGCCTCATTGTTGCTCATCAAACCGATGATTGAAAGCGTGAGGCTGTATTAAGAGTGAAAATTTTGCGATCGCCATCAGATTACGCGCGGGTGGCCAGAAACCGGGTTTTTGCCCAGAAAACGCCATGCAGTCGTAGAAACCGAAAAAAAACCCGGTTTCTTAGATGACGCGCGGGTGGCCAGAAACCGGGTTTTTGCCCAGAAGACGCCATGCAGTCGTAGAAACTCGAAAAAACCCGGTTTCTTGAGTTTTGACTGTCACAATAAAATGAATCCTACCGAGAGACAAAGGGCATGACGCGAGAGGAAGCAGTGCGGCGAATTCACCGGGCAGCCGAGGAAAAATTGACCCAACTGGATTTGTCGGGGTTGGGGTTGGAGGAATTGCCGCCGGAGATTGGCAAGTGTACGCAGCTTGAGATGCTGGTGTTGGCGAAGTTCGATGAAGAGACAATGCAATGGGTTGGGAATAAGTTAACTAAGTTTCCTGATGCTGTTCTTCAATTAACCAACTTAAAAATACTTAACCTCAGCCACAATCAGATTACCTCCATCCCAGAGGATCTCAGGCAACTGTCGAATCTGACACGGCTTGACCTCAGTTACAATCAGATTACCTCCATCCCAGAGGATCTCGGGCAACTGTCGAATCTGATACTGCTTAACCTCAATAACAATCAGATTACCTCCATCCCAGAGGATCTCGGGCAACTGTCGAATCTGATACTGCTTAACCTCAGCCACAATCAGATTACCTCCATCCCAGAGGATCTCGGGCAACTGTCAAATCTGACACACCTTTACCTCAATAACAATCAAATTACCGAAATCCCCGAAGCGATCGGGCAACTGTCGAATCTGATACTGCTTAACCTCAATAACAATCAGATTACCTCCATCCCAGATGCGCTCGGCAAACTGTCGAATCTGACACAGCTTTGGCTCTATAGCAATCAGATTACCTCCATCCCAGATGCGCTCGGCAAACTGCCGAATCTGACAGTGCTTTTGCTCGGTTTAAATCAGATTACCGAAATCCCAGAATCGCTTGGCAAACTGTCGAATCTGACACTGCTTTTGCTCAGTGAAAGTCAGATTACCTCTATCCCAGAGGTGATCGGGCAATT
Organism: Microcoleus vaginatus PCC 9802; assembly: GCA_022701275.1. Taxonomy (NCBI): domain Bacteria; kingdom Bacillati; phylum Cyanobacteriota; class Cyanophyceae; order Oscillatoriales; family Microcoleaceae; genus Microcoleus; species Microcoleus vaginatus. The sequence continues at coordinate 2,525,066 of CP031740.1, read as the reverse complement.
GTCGAATCTGACACTGCTTCACCTCGATAACAATCAGATTACCTCCATCCCAGAGGTGATCGGGCAACTGTCGAATCTGACAGACCTTTCCCTCAGTAACAATCAGATTACCTCCATCCCAGAGGTGATCGGGCAACTGTCGAATCTGACAGACCTTTCCCTCAGTAACAATCAGATTACCTCCATCCCAGAGGCGATTGGCGGCATGGAAAAGCTGGAAAAACTCGACTTGCGGGGAAATCCGATCCCGATTCCTCCCGAAATTCTCCAAGGCGAAGAATTGTCCGAACCAGGCGATTTGCGTACCATCCTCGACTTCTACTTCCAAACCCGCGATCCCAACGATACCGAAGAACTCAACGAAGCCAAACTTTTGATTGTCGGCGAAGGCGAATCGGGAAAAACTACCCTAGCAAACAAACTCCTCAACCCCGACTACGAACTCAAAGAACAAGAACCCAGCACCGAAGGCATCAATGTCATCCGCTGGGAATTCCCACAAGCCAACGGCAAACCTTTCCGCGTCCACATCTGGGACTTCGGCGGACAGGAAATCTACCACGCCACGCACCAATTTTTCCTCACCGAACGTTCCCTCTATATCCTCCTCGTCGATAACCGCCGCGAAAACCCCAACCTCTGCTACTGGTTGAACATCATCGAACTCCTCAGCAACAGCAGTCCCGTCTTCCTCGTCCAGAACGAAAAACAAGACCGCCGCTGCGAAATCAACTTTTCCCAACTGCGCGGTGACTTTGACAACCTAGAAAAACTCCTCACCACCAACCTCGCCGACAATCGCGGACTCGAAACCCTCCAGCGCACCCTACAAAACCGCATCACCACCCTGGATCACATCAGTACGCCCATCCCCAAACACTGGGCAAAAGTCCGCCACGTCCTGGAAAACTACGCCCAACGCAAAACCCACATCGAAGTCTCTGAGTTCTACGACATCTGCGCTAACCAAGGCTTCGACAAGTCCGACAAACAGGCCATGCTGAGTCTGAGCAAGTATTTGCACGACTTGGGTATTATCCTCCACTTCCAAACAAATACTGACAAGAAAAAATCTATCCTCCTCAACTGGGTCATCCTGCGTCCCGAATGGGCAACCAACGCCGTCTACAAAGTCACCGATAACCAACAAGTCATCGCCAATTGTGGATACTTCACCGACGAAAACCTCAGCGAAATCTGGAGCGATAGACAATACGAATGCCTCCACGATGAGCTACTTGAGCTCATGGAAAACTTCAAAATTTGCTACCCAATCCCCGGCCAACGGGGACACTACATCGCCCCGCAACGGCTCCCCCTCGAAGGACAAAAGTACGACTGGGACGACACCGACAACCTGATTGTGCGCTACAAATACGACTTCATGCCCAAAGGCATCATCACCAGGCTGATTGTAGAGATGCACCGCTTGATTTGCCGCCCGAATACCCCTCCCTCTTCAGGTGCGGCTAGTGGGGATATTGTCTGGCGTGACGGCGTTCTCCTCGCCGACAACTACGCCAAAGCCGAAGTCATCGAGAATTATCATCAACGAGAAATCCGCATCCGCGTATCTGGAACCCCGAAAAACTATCTCCTAAATAGCATTCGTCACAAACTCCGGGAAATTCATGATGATTACGATAAGCGCCTCAAATACGAAGAATTAATTCCCTGCAATTGTTCCCAATGCAAAGGTAGCCAAAATCCCTATTCCTATGACTTTGAGGATTTGCGCGACCGTTTGGCAAATGGCAAGTACACAGTGGAATGTGGCAAACCGCCATCATATGAAGAAGTCCAGGTGCGGCGCTTAATCGAGGATTTTCCCGACTATTCCCAAGAGAAAGTTCCTGGAAGCGATCGATCGGATACGGTAGATAATTCTAGAACTCAGCAAACTGTAAACAATTTACACTTGTACATCGACGGTAACAGCATGAATCAAGATTCTTCCCAAACAAACAACTTGCAAGGCGCTAATCTCTCCGGCATTAACGCCAACCAACTTCAAGATAATGCCCAAGCTAGTGGCCATACATTCAATCAAACCAATAACGCCAATACCGCCGAACTTCTGCAACTGATTTCATCGATGCGTGAAACCGCCGCACACTTCCCCGAAGACGAACGCGAAGAAGTGTTGATGGAAATTGGCAACGTGGAAGAACAACTAAAGAAACCCACAGAAAAGCGCAATCTGAAACTCATTGCGAAAAAATTGGGTGTTATTTTAGCGCTCGCGGCGAGTATTGCTTCTCCGATCGCAAACATGACAGATTTTACCAACAATGTCACCGATTTAGCTCAAAAGGCTGGTGTCGAAATCACGATTCCATCGGCACGTTAAATAAAAAAACATAATACTTATATATCCCGGGCGCGGTGTCCTAACTGTGGGTAATATCAATTCCGAGGCCACCGGATTTGATTACGCATGGGAGCGCAGAAACCGAGTTTTGGGCCAGAAGAGGCGTTACACCCCTTTAAGGGCGCAAAAAACCCGGTTTCTTTGGTTTTTCTCCGTAACTCCTACTTGTGTAGAAGCGATTTCGATCACCGATTTTTATCTTAACTTTTTGAGTTTCTTCAAGTGCGATCGTCTCAAATTTTCCACCAACCCCCGCAACTGACTCAAATTACCCGCTTCGCCGCCATACTTCCACCGCACGTAAGCTTGCGAAACTTCATCAATCACCTCAGCTTCATCAGTTGCATGATTCCCGCGCATTGCCTCAGCATACTCCAAAGGCGTTTGAGCGCGAGGTTTCACAAATCCCCTACTCGCCAAATCCTTCAGCATTTCCTGATAAACCCCCTCCACCGGCGGCAACTTCGCCAGCCAGCGGCGGTGGCGCCACTTGCGCCACACTTGCCAAATTAACCAGCCAATAAAGCCAAAGGCGATCGCAGCAATCAAGCCAGTAAATAACCCCACCCAACCCTTAGCAAACTGTCCCAGAAACCAGCCCACAATCAAGCTGATCCAGCCAATTACAAAACCTATAACTGAATCCAGCCCGCTTCTGAGAGGAGTCGGTAGCCAACCCGCGATCCACTGCCAAAACGATTGCAGCGCACTAAAAGTCTGGTTGTCTTCCACCGAAGCCGGAATCAGCGGATAACCGGGAATCGGATTAAAAGCAAACCAGCCATTATTGGGAAAATATACCTCGGTCATCAAAAAAGCGTCGGTATTTTTCACAATATAGTAACCAGTAAACGGGTTGAATTCTCCCGTATCGAAACCGCCCACCAACCGCGCCGGAATCCCGACCGACCTCAGCATAATTGTCAGTACCGTCGAAAAGTGGTCTGGATATCCACCTGTAACTTTTTTGCCGTCCTGGGTGTTTTTGTAGCCAAACAGAAAAGCCTGGACTAAATCTTCACCTTCTTCTAAGTAAGGCAAAGCTTTTTCTATTTTGTAATTCGGATTTTGCTTTAAATATTGAGCCAAATACAAAGCTTTTTCGTAAGGAGAATCGATCGGTCTGTCCGACTGGGATACTCTAGTTCTTGCCGCCAATATGTCTTCTGTTTTTTCTCGCACCTTCTGGGCAATTTCCGGTGGCACATCCAAATAGAAGTTGCGAATATTTTTCGGGTAATTAGTACCAGTTTTCCCCAACAAAGAGCGATCGCGAAAAGGTACATTAGAAATAACTGTATAAGTCACACCCTCTCCCAATTCCGCAGGCGCTCGCAAACCCCCCTCCGCATCAATCGCCGCCTCTGGACTCGGAAAATAAAGTTCCCTCGGCTTGTTTAAAGCCGGAATCAAATTCGGCATTGGAGCAACAATAGTATAACTTTGAATCACCTCTTGAGTCCGAGGCGCATTGGGAAACGGATTCAGATAAAATTGATAAGACCACCGAGGCCGAGTCAGCTTTTGAGCTTGTTCGTTGCGAGAAATTTCCCAACCCTGACCGGTGTATTTGTCAAAGCCTAATACTCGCCAAAAACCCGCAGCCTGCGATCGCACCCGCATCACCACTTGAGGTTTCATTTCCCCCCGCAAATTTTGATTGATGCGCTGGTTGAAACCGTAATAAAAAGTAGAGTCCACCTCTCCTGGCCCTTTGTCTGGGTTTCTCCCCCTTCCTCCGCCAGTCCCTTTTTCATTTCCCCCTCTGACATACCCCGGGTTCAGAATGCTGCGCGAGTCAAACTCCCCCTGATATTGAATAGGAGCACTCACTGGAAAAGTCCGCAACTGATAGCCAGGGAGGCGTGGCAAAAACGCAAAAATAGTCAGCCCCAACCCGACAGTTATCAGCAGCAGCCAACCAAAATACTTTGGCGATAAAGTAGCAGCAAATAACGACCAGTTATTTTTTTTCTCTTTACCTTCTACCGAATGCTTTCTATCTTCTACCTTTGAGAACCCCAAGCGCGATCGATAATCCAACACCAAAGTCGGAAGCGCTAAAGCCAAAAACAGCAACAGCAGCGGTCCAAAAGTCAAGGTTTGGCTGAGAGTCGCTGCTACCCCTAACAAAATTAGCCCGATTACCATCGAATAGCCCAAATCCTTGCGGCGGGGCAAATCGAAACTGTGCAGCACTTGAAGTTGGATTAACAGTTGCGCCAAAACTAACCGCGTATCATTCAATTCTCCCACCAAGCGGCTAAAAAAAGCGAACAGCGCCACCAGCATTCCAATAGCTATGCAGAACTTAGCAGCTACATTGCGATCGCGGCGGCGGTACCAACTCCAAGTTGCTCCCACAATACTAACAGGCACAGCCCACAGGTTCTGGGCTTCTTCAGCAGCAACGTCAGTAGCTACAATTCCCACAATTACCAACAACTGAACTAGGATTCGCAGCAGTAAAGAATCCTCAATCACCGGCGGAGGCATAGCCTCGATCTGCTCCCACAGTTTACCCAAAACAGGTATATTTCGCAGGTTATCAGTTGTCATGTGCACCCATCCAAGTCAACTAGCAGTAGATTGTAGATTTTAGATTTTAGATTTTAGATTGACTCCACCGATGAATCTGGGGGCTTGAACTAAGATCTAAAATTTTTGGCTTTCCACGACAGTAGTCGAGGAATTGCATTTGTTTTTGTGTGAGGTCAAACCAGCGAGTAAAAACCTAAATTATTTACTCTAATTAGACCTTTCTAGTTGCTATCTTGTCCTGTCCCAATTGGACGAATAGCAAACATCAAAGGTCTGGTCTCGAAGTTTTGGAATCGAACTTCTAGGGCATAAGTTTTGTCAGGTTGTGCGTCAAACAACTCCACACTTAAATGCCCGGAATTCGGACGATGTGCAGTTGCTTCGGCATCTCCTCCCTTGAGTTCCAAACTTCCTGCCCCTGGAAATTGGCACTCAACTCTTAAACACGGCATTGGCTGTTCTCTGTTGTGGTTCGACAGGTATTGAGCCTCCAGAGTCAGCGAACCCAAACCAGTCAGCCACTCCCGCGAAACCGGCGGCTGATTCACAGGACAATCCAAAGTTAGAGACTCAATGATTTCCTTGGCGGCCAACAGCGACAGCACCATTTGTTGATCGGTACTCGCTGCTTCGTAAGTCGGGAAATCTTCTAAATCTAGAAGTCCCCGCAAAGAACCTCGGAGCACTAAACCAGCTAACTCGTTGAGTTCCTGAGAATGGCCCGGAAACAAGCCATCTACAGCGCGAACTAATTTCGAGCCTTCCCGCAGCGACGACATTACCAGTTCCTGACAAGGTTCTAGCAGTTGAGCAAAAACTCCTTGGGCGATCGGAATTGGCAGGCGGCCCCACCTGATATTTTGTAGTTGGGGAGTCCAGAGGTGTAGGGGGGGAACCCATTGCGGGGCTACATCGTCTGGGTAATCGTGGTCGTAGCTTTTGAATTCTGTTTCCCAGGGGAACAGCGGCGGGTTGGATTCAATTTCGGCTCTAAGCCTTTGTTTTAACAAGGTCTGAAAACGGTCTTGCACGGTCGGTATTTCTCCAATTGTCTGCGGTTGTGCGGGTGCATTGCTGTGCGCCCCCACTTGATAGTCCAGCGGGTCTGGTTCGTCCCATTCCCAGTATTCCACCCCGGAATTCTCTTCTGTTTCGCCCCACTCTTGTGAGCGAGGGGACTGATTGAGGTTGTCCTCATCTTCGCTAGAGGCATTCGCGATCGGCGCCTGCAATATCCAGTCTAAAAAATGGCGATCGAAAGCCTCTGCATCCCTGTTCGTTTCGTTATTCATCACTAGATGCCCCTTCTCCGGAATCTGAACGATTTCGCAATTCCCAGGCAAGTTCCAGCAATTTAAACCACCGTTTCTGTACCTGGGCTACCGTGCTGCCGAGGCTTTGCGCGATCGCTGACTCTGACAGACCTTGTTGTTTCAACTTTAGCAAACGCTGTCCCTCTGGACCAATTTGCTCGCCAAACGCCTGCCACTGAGAAGGCAGCAAACCCAAATTGCGGTCTAAGTCTGCTTCCAGCCACTGGTGAACCAGTTCCCAGCGGTGCGACATGGCGAACCTGAGCAAATGGTACTTGAAGCGCTGCTGCAAATAGTCTCTTTGGCGGGGAGTTATGCCCAAAAGCGACTCTATTTCATTAGTCGGCAAGTCTTGCAAGCGCAGCACGAAGTAATCGGCGCAGTCTTGTTGGTTGCGCTCTTTCAAGTAAGCGACTAATTCATCAATCACGTTTTGCCGCAGAGATTCTGACTCGTCGCCTAGCGGACGAATTGCCGCCGAACCCTGTCCTGCCATCGCTTCCCGCACCGAGTGCACCGAGGTGTCGTTCCAAGTTTGGTCGGAATCTGAAGCCCCGCCGTCGGCGGCTTGTTCCATATCTACCGAGGTTTCTTTAGGCTGCTGCTGGGAAAAGGTTTGGGCCCGTAAAATAATTAGTTGCTGGCTGCGGTTCCGAGGTAAAGGAATGCGCCGCTTGCCGAAGCGCTCTACAAAGGCCATGTACTCTGCTAGTTCTAAGCGAGTGCGGGGACTGTAGGTAGGTGGCAGTTGGGTTTCGCGCCGGAATGCCTTTAAAGCTTCGAGATAAAATCCTTGCAAAAAATCTTTGATCAGTTCTACTCGCGCCTGATAGCTAGACTGCACCTGCGGAGGAGTGATGTAGCGATAGACGATCGCGCTGAGGGTACTGTGCAATTCTACTCGCCCGGGCCCGGAGCCTAAATTGTAATAATGCAGGCATTGTTGCAAGCGGTGCTGAGCGAGGCTCTGGGCTGAACCTTCTATATCTCCGGAGGCTTGAATCCGCTGGCTTTCAGTGCATATCCTGTTGACTTCTGCTGCGAGTCGCCCTGCTACATCTTGGCAGTTCTGCTCAGACGCGCGAGTGGACTTTTTAAGTTCGTCTAACAGCAGTTCAAATATGGTTTCCACGCTCTGGCAGATTTCCCGCATGATGGTTTACAGCTAACAATGAAAGTAGCACAGTTAGTAAAAGTATGGATCAATCTTTCCTACCGCTACTTTAGCCCGTATTTCCCTGAGAGGACAAACTGCAAGGCGCTCTATCTCCTCCTCAGTGCAAACACAGAGGACTGCTTTTTTTTATCTGTCTTGGACGCGCCATCCCCCCAAAACTAGGTTTCAATAGTTGGCACTACAAGGATGGTTCATCAAAGTGTCGGGTTTAACAAAGCCTTCCTGCGGGGCGAAAACGCGACACTGCCGTTGATAGGTTCGGCTTAGTGCTGTGGGGGTCACAGCAGCGCAAGTGTTCCTGAAGGTGAAGCGAGCACACAGCTTCTCCCGGTGGTCTACTAGATGGGACAAAGGGTTGCGTGGCTGTATTTGGTAGAGTCGATCGAGGTGACAGTGGCGAACGGTTTCTCAAATCGGTGATGGATAGCTTGGGATGGATGATTCAGGTGGTTTTACGATCGCAAGATCGAAGGCTTTGTTTTTCTGAAAAAAAGAGCCTTGGTTGAACAAACTTTTGCTTGGCTCAATTTAGTATCGAGGGTTGAGAAAGGATGATCAGCGATTATCGGCTGCCTCACAGGTCATGATATACATCTCCTTGATTCGGTTTATCGCTATTTAACAAACCCAAGATTATCTGTGTTCATGTAAGCCAATTTGAACACTATCAAGGGTTCCATCCTAGAAATATTTATACTTTCGGAGCTGAAACCATTAAAGTAATCTTCAGCCACTTTTGCCATAAAGTCTCGACGGCGATCGCCCGTCTGTTTCTTGGCAGCATCCTTGAACGTCGATTTAACGGTTGCACTCGATATCATTTATAGCGTCCCAATCACAGAGGTCAGAACTGTTCATGTCAGAAAATCTCTTTCCTAGCCTTCTAGGATAACAGGGTTATATTTAATTACAAGTCCCTTATGCCGGCCTTTAAAGCAGCCCGCACAATTAAGTGTGTGGATTTTGGTTAACCGGCGGTGGGGTGTTGCTTAACTTCCGCAGAAATTCCTGGATTTGTAAGGGCTATCAGCCTCCACCCTTTTTCTCTAGCAAGATTGAGCAGGAAATTACCGGCGGCCCAATCGCTGTGTTCACCAAGCAAAGGTGATCCGGAACACTAAGTTTCGTTGCATCTATCTAAGGGTATCAATATTGCGATTACTTTAACCTGAAATGTCGATATTTTACTAAAGTTCGATCGTCTTCGATCGTCCTCTGGGTTGATGTAAGTCGCTGGCGAAATTTGTTCTAATAAATATAAAGTTAGAGTTGAAGGAACAATTTTCAATGCGTAAGTTAAACATAGGTCTATCTGACGAGCAACGTGCAGGCGTTATCGAACTGTTGAATCACGACCTGTCAGATGCTTATCTGCTGTTAATCAAAACCAAAAAGTATCACTGGGATGTAGTGGGCCCACAGTTTCGATCGCTCCACCAGTTGTGGGAAGAACACTATCAGGCGTTAACACTAAATATCGATGCTATGGCCGAACGGGTGAGAACTTTAGGTGGGTATCCAATTGGTACTGCTGAGGGTTTTCTGAAGTATGGCTCGATTAAAGAACATATCGGCGATTTGCCTTTGGCTACGGAAATGGTATCGCGTTTAGTGGATGACCACGAATTAGTTATTCGCAATCTCCGCCAACACGTCCAACAGTGCGGTGAAGAGTTTAACGATGACGGCACCGCAGACTTTTTGACTGGTTTGATGGAACAGCACGAGCAAATGGCTTGGATGTTGCGCTCGTTTATTGAAGGCGAATCCCTGGCGCCAGACGGCCAGCAGCCGAAAGCTCAAACTCCTACAGCTTCTCACGCTTAGAGACATTAAGTAGAAGGAAGAAGGAAGAAGGAAGAAGGAAGAAGGAAGAAGGGAAAATTTAGATTTTTTTTATTTAACCCTCTTTCCTAATTCTTGATCTAGCAAGCTGACATAATTAAACACCCTCTAGCTTCCTCAAAAACCCGGTTATTCAAAAAACCGGGTTTTTCAATGTTCGGTTTATTTAGATTTTAGATTTCCTAAACTGTTAAATCGCATTCTTTCATATACTTGCGAGGGTAACATTCTGTGAGCCTTCGTCCGCGTCTCAATCCTAGCAAGTGTCGTTCCTTCACTCGATTCAGATGCTGGTTTTAACTCTAACTCTGATGCAGGTGGCGGTGTAACTATTATTTTTAATATACTTTCTATAAAGAGCAGATACAAATTGTGTCGCAAAAGTGCCATTGATAAATCTTCTTTGAAAGCTCTATAAAGCCAAGATAATGTACTCCGGTGATTGCCGCTGCGGTTGCTTTTAACAGCTAAGTAAATGTAAAAATTGCTGCTAGACCAGCGATAAATGCTGCTGGGAATTTCGGGATGTTGCTGCCGGACATCGGCCATAATTAAAGAGTGAGATTTTGCCATTGCTGCATAGTTGCTAGACATACTGCTGGCAATCTGCCGATAGCCAACTAAGTATTCTGGCACGACTTTAAATTGATAATGTTCGGCTATGCGGAGGTGAAGTTCCCAGTCTTCGCAGCCTTGAGCGTTTTCTAGTTTAAGTTTGCAGTTGTAACCGCCGACTTTTGCAAAACAAACGCGGCGGATTAGAGATGAACTGGCATTGCCTATAAAATATTTATAAATTAATGCTGTGTAAACTTCTCCTTCGATGGTGGAGTTATAAAATCCACCTGTGAGCAAGTCTTTTTCATTTATATCAACTGACCAGGAATAGACAACTCCGACAGATGGTGCTGAGGAAGTCAGGCATTTCACTTGTTTTTCTAGGTTGTGGGGATACCAAATATCGTCGGCATCGATGGGAGCAATATATTCGCCTTTTGATTTTTCAATTGCTAAGTTGCGGGCGACGGCGACGCCGGCATTTGGCTGGTGGAATAAGCTGACTCTGCTATCTTTTTGAACAAAAGATGTGATTATTTCGGCTGTTGTATCTGTAGAGCCGTCATCAACTACTAAAACTTGTATGTTTTGATAAGTTTGAGATAAGACAGACTCTAAGGTTTTAGCAATAAAATTTTCAGCGTTGAAAGCTGGTATGATGACTGAAACTAATGGCTGATTTAAAGTGTTTTGTGAGGTATTCATGTAATGTAAAAAATGGTTTAGATAAAACTTTTGGTTCACAGGGAGCTGGCTAAGGGTATGTTAGCAAATTACCAAAGCTCGATCGTACAGCGTCGGAAATTTTAAGACGTATCTTTAAAAATATATATTGCCAAAAATTATAAAATGTGCATTAAGTCTGCCGTCGCGATCGAGACTTGGTGCAGGAGTCACTCGCGGATGAGGTCTTTAAAAGAAATTGTACCGCGCAAGTGCTGACAGTTCCGGGGTGTCCGTATAAACATTGTTTGATTTTATACGATCTACCTACTTATAAAATCAAAGTCTTGTGCATTGCAACACAGCCACACCAAAATGCTGCTGGGGCTTTTTCCCAAGTTTACACAAACAATGATATATTTAAAGATTTTGTAAAGCTGTTGTCTACCTCTCGTCAGTCTCAGCAAGATCTGGCCTAAAATAGAGGTAAGAATGGGGGAAATCAAATCGAGAATACCAGCAAAAAATCTAGTTGAAGACAAACAGAAATCGAGTTATAAATAAAAAAGTAGAGCTGATTTTACCCTTCGTAAAGTAGCACCAATAAAATTCCAGCAAATTTTAGCCCCTAGAATTTAAACAATTTAGGTAATGATTTCTACCGCCGACCCCACTGTATCCGTTATTATCCCAGTCCACAACGGGGGCGCTTACTTCCGCACCTGTTTGTCAAAACTGGCTCAAGCTGTGCCCAGGCCGATCGAGATTATTGTAGTAGCAGATGGCGAAAGCGACGGTTCTTGGCGTCTGGCCAAGGAATTCGGCGCCAAAGTCATCAGGATTCCCGAATGCGGGGGGCCAGCGCGGGCAAGGAATTTGGGTGCCCAAGCTGCAAAGGGAGATATTCTGTTTTTTGTGGATGCTGATGTCGCTGTTTGTCCAGAAGCTGTGGGCTATGCGATATCGGTGTTCAAAAATAATCCCTACTTAGCTGCTTTCATTGGCTCTTACGACGATGATCCTGGAGATCCTGATTTTCTATCGCAGTACAGGAACTTGCTGCACCACTACGTGCACCAAACAGGTAACGAAGAAGCTTCGACTTTTTGGGGCGCTTGCGGAGTGATTCGCCGGGAAATTTTTTTGCAGATGGGCGGCTTTAATGAGAGTTACCGCCAAGCTTCGATCGAAGATATTGAGTTCGGCTACCGTTTGAAACAAGCAGGTTATAACATTCGGCTGTGCAAAACATTGCAGGTGAAACATTTAAAGCAGTGGAAACCGATGGGTATGGTAAAAGCTGACTTTTTCTACCGAGCACTGCCTTGGACAGAACTGATTTGGCGCGATCGGAAATTGAATAACGACCTCAACTTGCAAGTTTCAAACCGCATCAGCGTGATTTTAACTTATGCCGTCTTGCTGGCAATTTTGGGAACCTGCTGGTCGCTGAGCTTTCTCCTACTGGCTGGTTTGCTAGCCATACCACTGGTAGCAATTAATGCACCACTTTACAGATTTTTTCACCGTAAACACGGTATCCTATTTGCCCTGAAAACTATTCCGTGGCACTGGCTTTTCTACTTTTACAGCGGACTGGCATTCGCGATCGGCACTGGTCGCTACTTATACCAAAAAAAGCCTGTGACTGGCAAAGTTAGCTTGCCAGTATCGGCTCAATAAATCAAGGCAAATTGTGCTTAAACATCAGGTCGATCGAGAGTTTCTCAGGGTATTCACGGGTGCATCTATCCCTTTGACAAGTTATAAATAACTGTATAGTTTCGATAAAAAAGCTGGAGGTAGGCTGAGTGAAACATTATCCTGTTGCGATCGTCGGTGCAGGTCCTGCGGGCTTGACTGCTGCCTACGAGCTCGTCAAGCAAGGCATTATCCCTGTTGTACTAGAAAAAGGTGATAAAGTTGGGGGAATAGCTCGCACCGAAACCTACAAAGGCTATCGTTTCGACATTGGCGGCCACCGCTTTTATACTAAAGTTGAAGCCGTGCAGCAGTTGTGGCAAGAGGTATTAGGAAATGAGTTTATTAAAGTGCCACGATTGTCGCGAATTTTTTATCGAGGTAAATTTTTTAACTATCCGATCAGTGCCTTCAATACTCTCTTTAATTTGGGCATAATTGAGAGTACGCTGATTATTTTGAGTTATCTGAAAGTGAGAATTTGGCCACTTACGGAAGAAAAAACTTTTGAACAGTGGGTGATCAATCGTTTTGGCGAACGCTTGTATAAAACATTTTTTAAGACTTACACTGAAAAAGTTTGGGGCATTCCTTGTTCGGAAATTCAAGCAGATTGGGCGGCCCAGCGGATTAAAGGATTGTCACTGACGACAGCAATTATTAATGCTTTGTTTGGCAGCAACGACACTAAAACATTAATCAAAGAATTTGATTATCCGGCTTTGGGGCCGGGGATGATGTGGGAAAAGTTCGCGGAAGCTGTGGAGAATAAAGACGGCAAAGTTTATCTGGATACTAAAGTGATTAGCTTTGAGCGTGAAGGTAATAAGATTAAAAGTATTACTGCGGAGCAAAACGGAGAAGTAGTTCAATATTCGGCGGATAATTTCATTACGAGTATGCCGATATCGGCACTGGTAGCAAGAATGAAACCGCAGCCGCCCGAAGAGGTGCTGCACGCCGCGCGATCGCTCAAATATCGAGATTTTTTGATTGTATCACTGATTGTCAATCGCAAGGATTTGTTTCCTGACAACTGGATTTACATTCACTCCCCTGAAGTCAAAGTGGGACGAATTCAAAACTTTAAGAATTGGAGCGCCGCTTTAGTTCCCGACGCCAGCAAAAGTTGTTTGGGAATGGAATATTTCTGTAGCGTAGGCGACGAGGTTTGGGAAATGTCGGACGCGCAACTTATCGAATTAGCAACTCGCGAGTTGGTTGGTTTGGGTTTAGCAACAACTGCCGAGGTTGAAGATGGAGTTGTCATACGGCAACCCAAAGCTTATCCAGTCTATGATGGCGAATATCGAGGACACTTGCAGGTACTTGAAGGTTTTGTGAAGGGAATTGAGAATTTGCAGACGATCGGGCGAAACGGTATGCACCGATACAACAACCAAGACCATTCCATGCTGACGGGGATGCTGGCTGTGAGAAATATTCTCGGCGAAAAGCACGATTTGTGGGATGTGAATACTGAGCGATCGTACTATGAAGACTTTAGTGTCGATCGCTCAAAAGAAAAAAGCGATTCGTCTTTAATCTCGCAATCAAGCTGATTTGACGCTGCAGGGTTGAGAAAGGGAAAGGAAATCTGTATTTTCCTTTCCTTTTTAGTTTTTAACTGGTTGAACCGGTTTTAACTCGTTCCCCGGAAGCTCCTGGAAACCCATTGACCGAGGCTCTGCCTCGTTTCCTGACCTGGTACGCCTTCCCAAGTCACGGGAACGAGAGAAGAAGCTTGTTGCAGCGGTGTATCTTTAAGAGTTCATGTAAAACTTGAAAATCTGTGCTAACTCTTGACTTACAGACTTAGAGAGTGGAAATATGCTAAAACGCAAGCAACAAACGAACCAACCTATGAACTTTTCCCAGAAGTCAGGGGGCAAAAGTCCCACACGCCCAAAAACCAACTCAACACAGAATCTCGGCGCCGCAGGATTGCGGAAATTACTTTTTGCCGCCGGAATAGCCTCTCTGTGCGCTAGCTGTCAAAATCCTCCAGCACCCACCGCCACAACTCCCGGAGGCAGCCCCGGAACAAGTCCCGCAGCCACTCCCGTCGCAGTCAGCAGCCCCGGAGATCCAAATACTGTCAAAATTGTCTCCATGCTGCCGATGACAGGCAGCGCCTTGGGTCAAGCTCAAACACTCGTCAACGGCATCCAACAAGCACTGGCAGAAACCAACTCCAAAGCTTGCGACGGCAAAATCCAAATCCAATACGAAGTTTACGATGACGCCACCGCCGCCGCCGGCAAATGGGACCCGGCCCAAGTAACGTCCAACTCCAACAAAGCCGTCGCTGACGGTTCGGTAGTTGCCGTCATCGGTCACTATAACTCCGGTGCCGCCAAACTTTCCATTCCCGTGCTCAACCAAGCTAACATCGTCATGATCAGTCCGGCCAACACTTATCCGGGACTGACTAAACCAGGAAAAGGCGAAGCCAAAGAACCGAACGTTTATTATCCCGCTGGCACTCGTAATTTCACCCGCGTTGTCCCCGCTGACGACCTTCAAGGGGCTGTAGCGGGCAACTGGGCGAAATCTTTAGGCGTGCAAAAAGTGTACATTCTCGACGACCAAGAACTCTACGGCAAAGGCATCGCTGATGTTTTTGAACCAACTGCTAAAAAGTTGGGAATTCAAGTCCTCGGAAGAGAGGGAATTGATATTAAAGCTAGCGACTATAAGGCGTTAATGAATAAGATCAAAGCTTTAAATCCCGACATGATTTACTTCGGTGGCACTACTCAGAGCAACGCCGGACAAATAATTAAAGACATGAGAAATGTCGGAATGACGCCTGAGGCAGTTAAATTCATGGGACCTGACGGCATTAAAGAGCAAGCTTTAATTGACGCGGCGGGCAAAGATGCCGAAGGAATTTACGCTACTTTTGGCGGCTTGCCTCCTCAAGAATTGACTGGTGCGGGCGCCAAGTGGTACACAAATTACAAGGCAAAATATAATGCTGAACCGGAAGCTTATGCAGCTTACGCCTATGAAGCTGCTAAAGTTGCGATCGGCGCCATTAATAAAGTTTGCAAAAATGACCGCGCTGCTATCCGCGAAGCTGTCTTGGCAACTAAAGATTTTAACGGGGTACTCGGCACTTGGAGTTTTGACACCAACGGCGACACGAGCTTGACTACAATGTCAGGAAATGTTGTTAAAGGTGGCAAGTGGGAGTTCGTGAATGCGCTCAAGCTCGAATAATTAATCAGAAGGAAGAGGGAAGAGGAAGAAGGAAGAAGGAAGAGGGAAGAAGGGAGAAAAATCATTCAAGTTGTTTGATTTCCCAATTTCCCCTTTCCAATTTCCCCTTCCCTATTTCGCCTTCCTAATTCCCAATTACCAATTCCCAATTACCCAAAAACATGAAGAACTGGAAAAGTATTCTCTTATATCTAGGTGTAGTTTATATAGTTTTGCTATTAGGTCCGATCGCAGGATTTGATTTGCCAAAAATCGTTGGAGAAATAGTCAGCAGTCCTGAAGTTTTTATCCAACAATTATTAGTTGGTCTTGTCAACGGCGCGCTAATTGCAATTATTGCTTTGGGTTACACTATGGTTTATGGCATTATTGAGTTAATCAATTTTGCTCACGGCGATTTATATATGTTGGGGGCTTTTGCTTCCCTAACTGTGTTCGGGGCTTTTGGGATGCAAGATGGCGCACCTTTAGGTATTGCTATACCGGTGATGTTAGTCGCTTTAATTGTCTGTTCGGTGTTTTGTGCTGGGCTGAATATTGTTGTGGAAAAGTACGCTTATCGGCCTTTGCGAAATGCTCCCCGTTTGGCTCCTTTAATTTCAGCGATTGGAGTTTCTTTTATTTTCCAAAATATGGGCCTGTTTTGGGGAGGATTGAAAGCTTTTATTCCGGTGATGGGTTCTAATTCTGCTGCGCCGAAAAGTTTTCCCGATTTGTTACCGCGAGTTGATATTTTCAAAGCTTTGGGAATTCAAACGAGTATTGTATTTACTACGAAAGATTTAATTGTGTTGGTGGTGGCGGTGGTATTGATGGTTTTGCTTCATGTGTTTGTGCAATACACTCGTCTGGGAAAGGCGATGCGGGCAACGGCTCAAAGCCGCGATGCTGCTAAAATTATGGGAATTAATGTGGATCAGATTATTGCTCTGACTTTTTTGATTGGGGGAGCTTTGGCTGGTTCGGCTGGGATTCTGGTTGGTTTGTACAACAATACTATTGTGTTTACGATGGGGTTTACGGCAGGTTTGAGGGCTTTTACGGCAGCAGTTTTGGGGGGAATTGGCAATATTGTCGGGGCGATGTTAGGAGGGGTTTTGATTGGCTTGCTTTCGTCTTTGAGTGATCAGTATTTGTCAAGCCGCTGGACTAATGCTTGGGTGTTTGGCGTTTTGGTGGTGATTTTGGCTTTTCGGCCAGGCGGCTTGTTGGGCGAGAATGTTCAGGAAAAGGTTTGAAGTTGCAGGGTGGAATTGATGGCAAGAGACATTTATCATAATGAAGTATGGCAAAGCAGGAAAATCCCCTCACTGGAGAAACACTAATCAAAGAAGTCTGTCGGCGGATTCGGGTTGCCCATAGCTACTGGGATGCTCATAATAACGCTGCCTGTCGGGGAGAGCGCGAGCGCGCATTAACCCTTTACAACACGCTGACCAAAGAACAAAAAGAACAGATTCCACAGGTGTTGCGGGTGTGGCTTCGTTACCGCAGTGAAAAATACTTTGGAGTACACCGAACGCCACCCAAGTCGAGACGAAAGTTGAAGTAGTAATTTCCTCGCATCGTTTTGAACCGATGAATCTTGACTAATTGAAGATGACCAGGAGGGTTTTTGTAATCTTGAAACAGATGGCATTAGAGGTGATTGTAGAATTCTTGGATATCAAGAGATTTTGATGTATTACCTGCTCGAATATAAAATTCCCGACCTTTTTTGCTCTTGACAAAAACTGGTTTGGTTGACTTTTTTGCCTCGATCGCGCAAACATTTTTACCTTCAATGATTTCAAAGCGAATTTTGAGCAACTGTGTAAAGCTATTACCCATGGAATCGCCGACTAAGTGTATGATTGTCTGCTCAAACTGATCCAGACTCTTTTGGGAAAGTAAGGATAAATCTTTTTCTAAGCCAAAAATATTGCCGTTATCTTCAACACCAATAATTAATGTTCCTCCTTCACTGTTTAGGAAGGCAGCAATAGTTTTCAAAAGATTTATCCTAAGATCCTCGTTTTTACAGTTTCGTTTGACATCCCATTGAAAAGTGCTTTTGTATTCTAACCGAGGACTTTCAGGCAACTTTATCAGCTCAGAAATAGGACGCAGATCGCCAAGTTTTCGGATTGTGGTTAAAAATCGGCGGAGTTGCCTGTCTTCAATTCGTTGCTTTAAGGATTCCTCTGTATCTGCTGCATCAATGACTGTTTTGTTGATCACAGCAATATATTGACCAAAATAAGTTTGTTCCAGTGTTTCCAGATTCTCGGTGATCCACTGTTCGTTTTGGACATTGCCCCAACGGTTGAAATACGCGATCGCATCTTGAATCGACTCATGTAAAATATCAAAAATATTACCTTGCATATTTTTGGAAATGTAGTCCCACGCCTCCAGTTTGAAGGCAGTTCGACAATCGGTCACTGTATCGTTTGCTGTCAAAATAATGACTACAGAAGAAAGATTTCGAGCTTTCACCTCATTGACAACAGCAAAGCCACTGTCGTCCTCCTCCATTCGCATATCTGCAATAATCACATCGAAGGGAGCGTTCAACTTTTCCTTTGCCTGGGTTGCACTCGTTGCGGTTTCAATCTGCTGATAACCAAACTCTTTCAACCATTCGAGCAACTCACTTAAAAAACGGGGGTTGTCCTCTACCACCAACAAATGAACGTCTTCGGTTTGCATTTTACCTATTCTCTCCCTCAGTAAGTAGGTACAAATAAATCTAACATGAATCGAGCAGGTTTTGCAGCAATAAACTCGCTCTTAATATAGACCCTAACTAAACTCGCCCCTTGTATGTTGAAAGAGGTCGGCGATCGAATATTATTTTTTTTTTGCGCTTACCTACTTATAGGGAATATAAATTTCAAATTGGGCTTTATTATACCCAGTTTCACGGATGTGCCCATTCATCTTGGTCAAGGTTTTACGAATAATGAATAGCCCTAAGCCACTCCCTTTTCCTTCCTGAGAGGTAGTTCTTAGAGGTTGAAAAATCCAGTCTTTCTTATCTTCGGGAACCCCTTCTCCATTATCAACAAGCTCAATGAACAGATATTTTTGCTCACCAGGCATCGTTCTTCCTCTGATTTCTGGTGGATTTATGACATCTTGAGAAGTGATGCGAATGGTTAGATTCTGTTGATTTGAATTATGTTTGAGGGAATTTTCTACAAGTTCATTTAAGGCACTTTTTATTTTTTCTTCATCTCCATTAAATTCAGAATCACCGTTGTGAATGTCCAGAAGAATCTGAGCCCGATCAATTTGAGGCATTGTTTCCCATTTTTCAAATAGCTTTTTCACCTTAAAGCGATGATTTTTGATGGTAATACCTTCGTTAATTGCTTTTAAGTCACTGAGGGCAGTTTGGGTGAGTTCTAGTTGCGTCAGTAACTTTTCAAATTGGGAATAGTGAGCATCACTTGGTTGCAATTTCCGCATTGCTCGTCGTGTCTTAGATTCAATGACAGCAAGCTGATTATTGACGAAATCAGAGATGTCATGGGCTGTTTTAGAAATGACTGCCAGAATGCGGCAATAGTCATCGTGAGGAATAGTTTCAATTTCAGACTTTTGCACTACCCGTCGTCTATCTACCTCTGCAAAAACATCCTCAATATCTTGAATGATGCCACTTAGCAAGGGATCTTCCCGTTCGGAACGGCGCAAAATTCTATAGGCAATTCCTTTGAGGATGCTGATCTCATTGGCAATTTTGTGATACATCGCCCTGTTGAGCATTTCGGTGTCACTCAACCCTGTTTGGGTGTTAGTGTTGAACATCTCAAAATAGCCTTCCTCACTGAGATTTAAAGTTAGCATCTCCAGTGCCTGAGCATAGCGTGGAGAATCTTCTTTAATCTGCCGCAGCAGTTCAACTGCTGTTTCGCTATAAGGATTACGGGCAAGAATACTTCTGGAAATGTAGAGGAGGGTTCGCTCTTTGTCATCGGTTCGCTCTTTGTCATCCGAGTTTGCGATTGCTGCCTCGAAATATTCTTTACCTTTCTCTGGTTGCTTAATTTGGTAGTACAGCCTACCTAAGTTGACTCGAATTACATTAGCTTGGTATGGAGTAAGAGCTTCGATTTTGATGGCTTTTAATTGGTCGATTGCCTCTTGATGTTTACCTACTTTCTCTAATACCAGAGCATATTGAAAATCAAGATAACTGCTGAGCATCCTAGAATTTTGAGGCTGAATTTGAAGGGATCGCTCAAAGTATTGTAAAGCCTTCTCATATTGACCAGTTGTAGCTAAAGTATGGGCATAAGAACTCAGCGTTCTTGGATGATTAGGTTTAATCTGTATCGATCGCTCAAAAAACTGCAAAGCTTGATCGGGATGACCATTTGAAGCCAAAGCATTAGCATACCGACTAAGTGTTATCGCATCATTAGGTTCAAGCTGTAGCGATCGCTCAAAAAACTGCAAAGCCTTCTCATGCTGACCCGTGGAAGCCAAAGCATTAGCATACCGACTAAGTGTTATCGGAGCATTAGGTTCAAGCTTTAGCGAGCGCTTCAATAATTCCAAAGTCTTCTCATGCTGACCCGTTGAAGCTAAAGCAGTAGCATAGTGATTAAGTGTTATCGGATCATTAGGTTCAAGCTGTAGCGATCGCTCCAAGATTTGAACAACCTTCTCATGCTGACCCGTTGAAGCTAAAGCAGTAGCATACTGATTAAGTATTCTCTGATTATTAGGTTCAATCTGTAGCGAGCGCTCAAAAAACTGCCAAGCTTTCTCGAGCTGACCATTTGAAGCCAAAGCATTAGCATAGCAACTAAGTGTTACTGCATTATCAGGTTTAATCTGTAGCGATTGCTCAAAAAACTGCCAAGCTTTCTCGAACTGACCATTTGAAGCCAAAGCATTAGCATACCGACTAAGGGTTACTGCATCATCAGGTGGAATCTGTAGCGAGCGCTCAAAGAACTCTAAAGCTTGATCGAGTTGACCATTTGAAGCCAAAGCATTAGCATACTGACTAAGTGTTATCGGATTATCAGGTTCACGCTGTAGCGCTCGCTCAAAAATTTGCTGAGCTTTCTCGAACTGACCATTTGAAGCCAAAGCATTAGCATACGTGCGGACAGTTGTATTATTAGTAGGTTCAATCACTAATAACCTTTCCAATATATCAAATGCTTTTCTATAATTTTCATTTTTAATCAAGGCCTCGGCATAAACATTTAAAGTAATTTTATTGCCGGGTTCAAATTTAAGCGCACTTTCAAGAATACCAATAGCTTTTTCATATTTTACTTGGGCTTTTTCATATTCTCCTTTCTCTTTTTCATATTCTCCTTCTTTAACCAAAGCTTTTCCATAACCCGTTAGTGTAACAACATTAGAAGGTTCAAGTTGAAGTAAATCTTCATATATACTTAGAAGATTCTTAGACCTATTAAACCTATTTGGATCTTGCAGGAATTTACAGTACCTACTCAAAACTTTTTTATCATTAGGATCAATTTGACGTGCTTTTTCAAATGAAATAGAGGCTTCGTCATCTCGATTAACCTCTGGTAGAGCTAGAGTTTGCCCATATTTGCTCCATACCTTAGCACTCTGAGGAAAATCTCTCAGCATCTGCTCGAAGATAGCGATCGCCTCCTCATACTTCTTTGCTTGTACGAGTTCTTCTGCCTGCTTCTCTAAGGTTTCGAGGCGATCGTCGCTACTCATCGTGTCTGATCTCCGGTAACAGTGGGTGTAGTTCAATAATGGCGTTGCTGAATAAAGCTAAACGATCAAAGTCATCTCTAGTGTATTATATGAAGATCCCTAGCAGATAACAACCTCAAAACCTAGCTAAATTGCTAAAAACAGGTCATTACAATAGTTTCACCTTTTGCTCTCACCAGATGCAGATACCTCATTATACAACGCCCAATCAAACATTCCCTGGTTTGAGCCAGCCAAAAACTTCGCCTAAAGTCAACTGCATTTCCGGCATAAATTTGGGCATCGGAAGTATATCTGTTGGTTCTTGCAATGAAATCGGCTGCTGCCTTGCGGGATAGGCTAAAATGTTTTTTTCATCCGGATCGACCAACCAACCCATCTCACAACCGGCGTTCAAACAGTGCAAAATATTGTTTGTGACTTTGGTTTGGCTTTGGGCTGGGGACAAAATTTCTATTGTCCAGTCTGGGTGAGCATTAAATGTATTGGCAATTTCGCCGTCAGCGTCTAGGGGAATGCGATTCCAAACAAAAATCGCGACATCGGGAACAATGGAACGTCCGCCAAAGGTGCAGCGAAGTTCTGGAAATGCCCAAGCAATCCGCTGAGGTTTGCCCGCTGCATTAACCCTCGTGATGAGTTCTCCCTGAATTGTGCTGTGTTTTCCTTGCGGCATAGGTTTTTGTACGATCGCACCTTTGATGTATTCGCTAGCGGGTTTGGTTTCTGGGAGTTGCAAAAACTCGTCGAGGCTGATAGTTTTTTGAGGTGCTTGTACCATATAGCGATCGCCCGTTTGAAGTGTGTTGGGGTAACAGTTCCAGTATATTTGAAGTTTCGTTACTTTTGGTGCAATAATCGAACTCAAAAGACTCTAAACTGTAGCTAGCCCGATCGACCGTTTCCACGATAAGCAGTCGATCACATTCATTGAGGCAGAATTTGGCACGGCCCGCGTCAGTCGCATCTATAACTGCGATTCCTAGCATTCTTTCATCTAACTACTGACTAATGACTAATAACTTCTTCCTATGTCAAAAGAAATAATTAAAGCAATTAAATCGAGCGGTATTTTAGGGGCGATCGCCTCTTTGACTGTTTTGTTATTCGGCGGTTGGAGCGGCACCGTAATCGGCTGGCTGATGGGTACGGCGGCGGGTTTTACGATCGGTCGGGGTCAGAAGGTTTACAGCCCGAAAATGGGTGCGGCTATCGGCAGTTTAGCGGGATTGGGATTAGGAGTTTGGCTGTTAGTTGCGAGTGTGTTAGAAGGGGTTTTGATTAGACCTTTGTCTGGTCAATCTGCTGTGGCTTTGCCGACGACGCTGCTGTACGGGATTTGCAGTTTGACGATCGCAATTTTGACAGCTACGTTAATGGGTGCTTTGCAGGGCTTGCCGGGGGAACGCCAGCGGCTGGCAACTCTGGTGACATTAGCTTTTATTCTAATTCTGTTTCCGTTTATCGACATTCAGGCTCAGACTGGCTGGATTGCTACTGTAGTACAGATTCAAATCTTTATTATGCTGGCGCTGGGTTTGAATATTACTGTGGGTTTTGCGGGTTTGTTGGATTTGGGATATGCGGCGTTTTTTGCGATCGGCGCTTACACGACGGCTTTGCTATCTTCTGGACAGTTAAATATTGCTTGGAATTTTTGGGTGGTATTGCCGATCGCCGCGGGTGTAGCTGCGATCGCGGGCGTAATCCTGGGTATTCCGACACTGCGACTCAGGGGCGATTATTTGGCGATCGTTACCCTCGGTTTTGGCGAAATTATCCCGGTTGTCTTTAGGAATTTAACCGCGATTCGCATCGACGAACCAGTCTCGAAGATTGTCGCTTCCCTGTTGGGGAAACCCGAGTTGGTGCTGTGTCTGGTTGGGTGCGATCGACCTTTTAACCTCACCGGCGGCGAAGCGGGAATAAACCCGATCGGGCGTCCATCTCTCCCCATCGTCGGCACTTTCAGCACCGGCAACTACTTTCCCTGGTACTACCTAATTTTACTGCTAGTTGTCTTTGCTTACTTCATGATTTCGCGGCTGCGAGATTCCCGCTTGGGCAGGGCGTGGAATGCCATGCGCGAAGATGAATTAGCGGCGAGTGCGATGGGCATTAACCTGGTGAAAACCAAACTTTCGGCTTTTGCGATGGGAGCGACGTTTTCGGGCTTTGCAGGCGCGTTTTACGCCGCCTATATCAGCGCGATTTTCCCTAGCGTTTTTGATTTCTCGGTGTCGGTAATCATCCTGTGTATGGTGATTTTAGGCGGTTTGGGGAATATGACGGGGGTGATTTTGGGCGCGATCATTATCATGTCTGCCGATAGACTTTATTTGCCACAATTAGCGCAAGTCCTCAAGGGTTTTCTGAATACTTTTGTACTCCCCAGGATTGCAATTCCCCAGTTGCGAGACTTTCTGGCAACCAGTTTAGACCCAATTCAAATGCGCTTATTTCTATTCGGCCTAACTCTTGTTGTCATGATGCTCGTGCGGCCAGAGGGGCTGATTCCTGATAAGATACGCCAAGCTGAACTGCATTCGGATGCTGAAGCGAGCAATGAGTCTTTAGCCGATGCGAGAAGTCAATAAATAGGTAAGGGCAAAAACCATAGTATTTTGTAGGCGGGTTTAGCTAAGAATCTAGGATGCAAGGGAGTTTAGGGGTGTAAACACCCCGTCCCCATCTAATGTTTATTTGTAACCAACTACTTAGTAAGGGTGAAACATTAGCCATGAAAAATGTAACTGGTACTGCTTTTATCGTTGGGGAATTTAGAGCAGAAGAGAATGAAGAGACCATTCCTCTCTATACTGATCATGTAGTAAAAATATGGCTCAATGAGGAAACAAAAAAACTAGCTAGCCAACTAGCTCAAAACTCTCCCGCCGCTAAAGAAATGGTTAAGTTGCGGACTAAATATTTTGATGATGTTTTGTCAAATCAAATTTTAGGAGGTTGCAAACAAGTAGTTATTTTAGGTTCTGGTTTGGATACTCGCGCTGCTCGAATTAATGGAGAAGGAGTGATTTATTTTGAAATAGACGACCAGGCGACTCTTCAATTAAAAGAAAAAACTCTCAAAGCTAACAAAGTTGCTGCTAATGTTCGCTACCTTCCCGGCGATTACGTAAAAGACGGTTTAATCTCCTTGCGGAAACAGAGTGAATTTGATTTCAGTCTACCGACCTATTTTTTGTGGGAAGGCAACACAACCTTGCTTGCCAAAAAAGAGGTAATATTTGTGTTAGAACAAATTCGCGACAATGTTGATAATTTTCGATTGTCCTTTGATTATATGTCGGAAAAGGCGATTTTGAGAACGACGGGTTACCAAGATATCAATGATTACATAGATAAATACGAAAGTATGTATGCACCGTGGATTACTGGCTTTGAAAAGATTGCAACTTTGGCTGACGAACTCAATCTCAAAGTTATTGAAAACTTTTCGACGGCCGATTTACACGCACAATATCGCCCTCGACGTTCCCTAGAATCTAATCTTTTTAAGTTCTATTTTGTTTGTACGTTAGAGAATATGTCCTAAAATCTCCCATCCCAAATTGATTTGTGTGCGTGAAAGCTTGTGACCCGGACGATCGCACTACTATAAAATCTTAGGAAACAGAAGCAAAATGTCATTATTAGAAGCACAGCAACTTACAATGCGATTCGGCGGTTTGACTGCGGTCAACCAGGTGAGTTTAACCTTGGAAAAAGGATCGATCGCCAGTTTGATCGGCCCCAACGGTGCGGGCAAAACTACTTTTTTTAATATGCTGACGGGGATCTATAAACCGAGTGGGGGACAGTTGGTACTTGAAAATAAAAATATCACGGGTTTGCCTCCGGATCGCCTGACAACTTTCGGCATTGCTAGAACTTTTCAAAATATCCGTTTGTTTAACAACATGACTGTCCTGGATAATGTTTTAGTAGGCAGACACTGCCGATTAAAAACAGGTTTGTTGGGCGCAATCCTCCGTCCTCCGGCTGCGATGATTGAGGAACGGGAAGCTAAAATAAAAGCGCTCACTATGCTGGATTTTGTCGGTTTAGGTGCTTCTAAAGCGCCGGAGTTGGCAAAGAACCTTTCCTACGGCGACCAGCGGAGATTGGAAATTGCCAGGGCTTTGGCTTCCGATCCGAAAGTGTTGCTTTTGGACGAACCGACGGCCGGGATGAACCCGAACGAAACGGCTGATTTAACTCGCTTTATTTACCGGATTCGCGATGAGTTGAAGTTGAGTATTTTGCTGATTGAACATGATATGAAGGTGGTGATGGGAATTAGCGATCGCGTTAGTGTTATGGAGTACGGTACTAAAATTGCTGAGGGCACTCCGGCACAAGTTCGCGCAGATCCTCGCGTGATTGAGGCATATTTGGGAAAAGAAGAAGAAGGCAATGGGTAATACAGAATAACTAGATACCAGACTTCTTTAATAAGAAGTCTGGTATCTAACAGCGATAGTTGACCTAGTTAGATGTTTTGCGTCATTCCTAAACTTTTGATTTAACTTCAGACAATTTATTCTTAAGTTTTCTCTTCTTGGTCAGGAAACCGAAAAACATGGCAGTGCCTAATATAGTAGTAGGTTCTGGAACTGGTTCTGCTTCGGGAACTGCTTGCGCTTGTGCCACTGCCATATTGTTCTTAACTTCTACTAATCTTAAATTAGTGGTGCTGTCAAAAGTCCGCGAATACACTCCGGAAGTATACAAGCTCAGGCTTGTTGTATTACCTTGAGCGAGAAAAGCAAAATTAATTTGTGTGGGATTAAAGCTTCCAGCGAGGTTGTATGACAAACTCACTTCCGGGGCTTTAAAAGAGTGCACACCGATCCCAAATTGAAAGGATTCTAAAAGAAGGTTAGAAACAGTGTCAATTAATGCAAAAGATATACTGCCTTTGGCGCTAGCCCGTTCTGATTGGGGATTACTAACAGATGTTAAAAGATGTAAAATAGTCTCCACAGTGAAGGAAAAAGTTTCTTGAGCCTTAATAGAGAAATCACCGATCACTGCTGCTTCACTTTGGGCTAAACCGAAATAGTTATTCCCGCTGCCTATGACTTCACTTTGCGAGAGATTTGCTGCCAGCAATTCGTGACAGTTAGATATAAAAACTGCATCAGCGTTCGCTTGGCTAATAACTGAACCGGTGTTAGCTATGGTCTCAGTGTAAGTGTTAGTAACTGTACCTATCTCATTCGGTCTGTGACTGAAGTTGTCAAGGGTTACTGCTGCTGCAGAACCTGCGATTATTGCAGCACTACTAGGGGCAATGCCTACAGTCAAGCCGGTTACTAAAGGAGTTGCTAATAAAAATGCCATCGCTCCGGTACTGTGATGTAATTTCATTGTGAATCTCCTTAAATTTGAAAAAGTTTAAGTTCGGTTATTGGTAACTTGTAGCGGTTGGTTTCGCTTACGAATTAATACTACCTATTTACTGAGAGATTTTTGTAAAGCTAGTGTCAAGAAATCTTCTGTTTGATTAAAATTTCTGTAAAGTTGGTCGCCCCACTACTAAAAATAGATCGTAGGGGAGCTAAGGCTGAGTCTTCCTATAAGTAAAATTACTGCTTACTCTAAAAAAGTTAATTTTCAATAAATGCAATAAAAATTTATAATTAGTCTGGATAATACAATAAAGCACAAAGCAGAAAGAGTAATTATGTTGGAAATTAAAGACATTCACACCTACTACGGAAATATCCACGCTCTCAAAGGAGTATCGCTAACAGTCTCGCAGGGAGAAGTTGTGACATTAATCGGCAGCAACGGGGCGGGGAAAACTACAACTCTCCGCACAATTCAAGGACTGCTGCGCCCGCGCCAGGGCACTGTATTATTTGAGGGAAAGCCTTTAGAAGCACTATCTACAGAGGCGATCGTCCGTTTGGGGATTTCTCAAAGTCCCGAAGGCCGATTGATTTTTCCGCGAATGACGGTGCAAGAAAACCTAGAAATGGGTGCTTATCTCCGCAACGATACTCTCGGTATCAAGTCCGATATGGAAAAAGCATTAAATTTATTTCCTCGTTTGCGAGAAAGAATTAGTCAAAAAGGGGGAACTCTCAGCGGTGGCGAACAGCAAATGTTGGCGATCGCCCGGGCTTTGATGTCGCGCCCCCGCTTGTTATTATTGGACGAGCCCAGTATGGGGTTGGCACCGATGTTAGTCAGTCAAATTTTTGCGATCGTCCGCGATATTAATGCTGAAGGAACAACTATTTTACTGGTGGAACAAAACGCCCGTATGGCTTTAAGTGTAGCCCACCGCGGCTATGTCATCCAAACCGGTCAGGTTGTAGTCGCTGGTACTGCTAGTGATTTGCAGTCAAATGAAACTGTTCGCAAAGCATATTTAGGTGAAAGTTAAATATGGGCATTGGGCATTGGGCATTGGTTATTGAAAGTGACAACTAACAACCAAAAACCAACAAATAACAAATAATATCGTTTCCGGTTGCATCGGTATTGTTCAAACAGTCAACAGTCAACAGTCAACAGTCAACAATTCCGGAGGAGTGCAACCGGAATTGATATAACCAATTACCCTATTTGCGATCGCAACTTTCCCGTTTCCAATTCCGTCTCAAAAGCCGCCCGCACCTTTTCCCACTCCGCTTGGGCTTCCAACAGGCGATCGCGCGCCGTACTCACATCAAAAACCTGTTCCCCTCCAGACTCAACCGCCACGCGACCCATATACTCCAACTCCTTGCAAACAGCAGAAAAAGACACCGCTCCTAAATTGGCGCTACTCGACTTCAGCGTGTGAGAAGCCAGCTTCAAACTATCAGCATCGCCGAGAAAAATAGCCTCCTTAATAGTTTCTAAATGTTGCGGTGCGTCTTCCAAATATATCTTAATCAGCTCCCCCAAAAAATCTGGGTCTTCATCATCGTCTAGCTCGCGGAGATTTTGCAAAATATGAAAATCAATCGGCGAATCTGCTCCCGGTTGAACGCTCGAAGATGCCGTAGTATCCCTGTCAACTTGATCAGAAATATCTTGATTGTTTTGCTCAGTAACCGCATCCAATTCATCCCGAATCAGAGGTGAGCACTTGCTCAAGGCGATCGCCAACTCTTCCCGGCGTACCGGCTTAGTAATATAATCGTCCATACCGGCTTCCAGGCACTTTTCGCGATCGCCCTGCATCGCATTAGCAGTCATTGCAATAATTCTCGGCTTCTTGTTAGCAGGCCATTCCTGACAAATGCGGCGCGTCGCTTCCAACCCATCCATGTTCGGCATCTGCACATCCATCAGCACAACATCGTAAGATTGCCGCTTCAGCGCCTCCAAAACCTCCAACCCATTAGCTGCAATATCAGCCCGATATCCTATCCTGTCGAGTAAATGCGTAGCGACTTTTTGATTCACCACATTGTCCTCAGCCAGCAAAATCCGAATCTGACTAGAATTAGCTGCATCCTGTCCGGCAGAATTCGCCGCAACCTGCCTCAAAACAGCAGGCGTCCGCTGCACGCGGTGCTGTTCTTGAGAATTTTCAAAATACTTCAATCCCGAAGTCAAAGTCGCCACATTTGAAACTTCTCCCCTGCCGCTTCTGCCAGTAACATATCCAAAAACTTGCAGCAACACATTATAAAACTGGGACTGTTTTAAAGGCTTAGTTAAAAAAGCAGAAAAATGTACTTCTGTAGTTTCAAGTTTTTTCCAAACTTCCGCCTTACTTAAATAAGTAAACAGCACCAAAGGTAGTGCTATTTTGCGAGTGTTTTTAACGATGCCATTCGGATTTAGACCGTCGCCGCCGGACAAATTGCTCAGCTCAAATTTCCGAATCTCCACAGCCAAAGCCACACCGTCCATATCTGGTAGATTCATCGCCAAAATAGCTAAATCGAGCGGCGAGTCTCCTTTGATGATTTCCAAAGCCTCAGCACCCGAAGTTACAGCCACGGGTATCATTCCCCAAGACTCTGCCTGCCGGATCAAAACTTGCCGATTAATGGCATGATGCTCAACAATTAACAAGCGCTTACCAGCGGCAAATTCGGGCCTTTTTTCCTCAGCCCGGATGTCATTCGCTTCAGCAGTCACCGTGAAATAAAAAATCGAACCCGAACCCGATATCGACGGCGGAGTAAATTCTGCAGGCGACCTTCCAGCGATACTTTGTCCGATCGCAGAAACGGCCGGTTGAGACTTAGAACTTCCCGGAGTAACCTGGCTGACAACCCACATTGTACCGCCCATCATATCGCTCAAACGCTGGCTGATAGCCAATCCCAAACCCGTCCCGCCGTAATGTCGCGTTGTCGAAGCATCCACCTGCGAAAAAGCTTTAAACAGGCGATCCATCCGGTCTGGCGGAATGCCAATTCCCGTATCTTGGACAGCAAATTGAATCTCGTATTGTCTGCTACGTGCCAACTCTCCTTGGTTAATTGCTAGCGGTTGTGGCGCTAGAATATTAATTCTATCTGGCGAACTGTTAGCAGCTACCTGTTCAATTTGCCTAGCCGTACAGCACACCACAATTTCTCCAGATTCTGTAAACTTAACTGCATTGCCCAGCAGATTTACCAAAATTTGGCGCAGCCTCGTGACATCTCCTAAAATGTTTTTCGGAACAGAATCATCAATAAAGTAAGCCAGCTCTAAACCTTTTTCTGAGGCTCTCGGAGCCAGTAATTCCAGAGATTCTTCTATACAGTTTTGCAGCTCGAAGGGGCTGCGTTCCAAATCCAATTTTCCAGATTCAATCTTGGAAAAGTCGAGAATATCGTTAATAATAGTCAGCAAAGCATCGCCGCTGGTACGAATTGTCTCCACAAAATCCCGCTGTTCAGGAGTTAGTTCCATATCCAGCAGCAAGCCGGTCATCCCGATTACCGCATTCATGGGAGTGCGGATTTCGTGACTCATAGTCGCTAAAAATTCGCTCTTAGCTCTATTAGCAACTTCCGCCGCTTGTCGTGCTTGATCCAAAGCTTCATTTTGCTCGGCTAACTGTCGCTGTCGCTGAACTTCCGTTTCTAAAAGTTGTGCTTGAGCTAAGGTAATGCCCACTTGAGCGGCCACATCTTCTAAGAGTTCAATTTCGTCCGGATTCCACTGGCGAGTTGCATCGCACTGGTGCAAAGTAATAATTCCATTTGGTTCTCCTTGATAGGAAGTGCGAACCGCCAACATAGATTTTAATCCGATGCGGCGGCACATCGGCCCCGAAGATTCCAGCAAAGGATCGGCAAACACATCGGGAGATGCCAAGGCTATATCTTCAGCGAGGAGTTTTTCGGTGTACGGGTTATAAGTGACAGAAAGTTCTAAATCTAAAGCCGATTCGTGACCGGGTTCTAAGTATTCCGCAACGCAAGGAAGGTGGGGATAAGGTTCGGAAAGATAGGTATGAATTGTACAGCGATTGACACCAAACACGCGGCCGATTTGGGTGGCGGTAGTCTGAAAAATTTCTTGAGTATCTAAGGTCGAGCGCACTTTTTGGGTAATTTGTTTGAGTAGTAAAACGCGCTGGTACTGACGTTGCAAAGTTCGCTCTCGCTCTTCGCGGGCAATTTCTGCGCCGATGTAATTGCCCATCAACTTTAAAATTTCAAAATTCAGCGGTTTAAAAGGAGATTTAGTGGTGCGGGAAGTAAAGCTCAAAGTGCCAAAAATTCGTCCTTGCACTATTACCCTCGTCCCCACAAAAGCCTCCAACTTGCGGACGCTGTAAGCGGGGTGGTTGCGCCACTGAGTAGTGCCGGCTGATTCGACAGAAATAGGTTCACTCGATCGCAAAACCTCTCGCTCAAAGGTTCTGCTCAAAGCAAAACCGTCTCCTTTAGCAAATCCAAAGGGAAAATCTTCCGGTACATAAGCCGCAATCACTTCGTAGCGATCGCCCAAAACCCTGCCCAACAGCCCGATATCCATCCCAAACTGACTACAGCCCATTGCCAACAACCGGATCGTTCGATCGTCAAAAGAGCCTTCCGAGGTCACCATTACCTCGTAGAGCGATCGAATTGCCCGCTCGCTTTCCCGCAGATCCTCAACTCCTTCGAGGCGGTTGCAGACATCGTGCAAAGTCCCGAAAATTCCCGCTATTTCGCCTTGGGAATTCCGCCGGACTTGGGCAAATAGTTCCACGGAAACAAAGCCGGAATTACTCTGAATTCCCAAGGAGTTTTTCCCCGAAACCGACTTGGACTTAAATCGCAGTTCTCGGCGTTCAAATTCCGACTTCCCCGACAGCAAAGACTCCAATAAATTTGCACATTGCTCGCGCTCCTCTGGATGCACCCACTCTAAAAAATTAGTTTCCAAACTTTCGGACACCGAAAAATTCGTAATTTCCGTCCAAGCGCGGTTGATAAATTTCCAAACCCCCGCCGCATCTATGTGGAAAATTACTGTTGCTTTCAAAGAGTCAAATAGATGGAATTGTTCTCGATCCTGCTCGCGGTTTTTGAGTTCAAACTGCTTGTTTGGAGTAATATCTGTATGAGTTCCTACTACCCGCAGCGGTTTGCCGGTAGCGCTGCGTAAAACTTGACCTCGGTTCAGCACCCAGACAGTGCTGCCGTCTTTACAGTACATCCGATATTCTGCTGCAAAATCCGGTGTCTTTTGGGCGAAGTGTTCTTCTAAAGCTGCCTTTACCGAGTCAATATCATCTCGGTGGATGCGACTCCACCATTCCGATCGGCGATTCGAGATTTCCCCTTCTTGGTAGCCCAGCATTTCTTGCCACCGGGCCGAATAAAAAAACTCATCTGTTTCGAGGTTCCAATCCCAAATCCCCTGATTGTTGACTGCAGGGGGGAGATTTGGTCGCTCTACGAAACTGTGGTGAGAAATTTCAGCCATCTCGTGGCTATTTGCTGGTGTCCGCTGTATTTCTGCAGAGAGTTTTTTGTATTGAGCGTTGCTAGATTCTAGCTGGCGCTGCAAAGCGATCAAGCCAGAATGCAGAGATTTTGAATCAAGCGCTTGTAAAAGGATAGTTTTAGGATTGATAATCCCGATCGGGTGATTTGTTTCGTTGATGACTAATAAAGGCAACTGGCAGTAGTGTTTTTGCAGCAGCGCGACGGCTGCTTCGAGGGTAGAGTGCGATCGCACCAGCGGCGGCGAACTGCTGCAAATTGATCCCGCTTTAATTTTGTTAGAGTCTCTACCCAGCGCCTGCAACTGCACAATATCCCGCGAACTTACCACCCCAACCAGTTTGTGAAGGTTGGGATTTGTAAATTTGGAATTGTGAGCCGCACCAGTCGAGTGTTGATCGGGGGTTTCAGTGATTAATACATAACTAACATTGTGTCTAAACATCAGTTGCGCCAAATAGCGAACCGAAGAATTAGAAGGAGCGTGAATTATTCGTGAGGCTGCTATTTGAGGGATTTGATAAAGTTTAATTAAACTTGCGGGTAGCTCTAATTTCTGATTCACAATTGGCAGCGGCGGAGGGAACGCGAAAGCCGCAGGTGGCGAGGCGCTGCTAATTGCTTTTGGTGTGGATTCCCCAATTCCCTGCAACATTTGCACCAAGCTTTGAGAGCTAATTAAACCGACAAGTTCTTCAGCCTCGCTGACGATCGGCAAATGGCTGATCTGACTTTTCTCCAAGAGATTTGCTAAGGCAAAAAAGTCGGGAATTTCCGATTCTCGGGCTACAGTTACGGTTCGGATCATGATTTGCTCGATCGCAAATCCCCTCAAAGCAGCGCCGATCGAATTTAGCTGTACGACATCTCGCGCTGTAAAAATTCCCAGGACTGTCTGGCTGCTCGGATAGGGAGCTTTTGAGCCGTTGAGACGCAGCCCGTTGCCTCCTGCGTGTACCGCACGCGGTACACCGTTGTAGAAACCCGACTGTTCCCGCGATTGTGGGGAAGTCCCGTTCATGGGATTTCCAAGTTGAGAATTGTCGCGCGGTTCTACCACGAGGACGTAACTGGCTCCTGTGCTACTCATCAGCTCGATCGCCTTTTCTACGGGCGTCTCAGGGGTGACGGTGAGGGGATTGCGGTTGATGACCTGACTGAGGGAGGGAATAAACATCAGGGGGCATAAAAGTGATATTTGTTGGAAAAACCCGATCGCAAGCAGCAGATTGATTGAGAGGCTTTGCCCGCGAGATTTCCAAGCGCGCTCAAAGTTTCTGTACGATTAAACTCACCCCTACTTCCAGCATCTTGGCATTTAAAATTAATTCCGTGCCATATCCTGATAATTGACGGCTTCTGACTTTCAGAACCAATGCTATCTGCCAGACGGCGGACACGAAGGCGGGCAGGCAATTCCTCGCCTAGCCTAACTGCTGCGGGTTTACGAGCAAGAATTTCTGGGATTGTCTAGACTGCACCCTACTTTCTGGCCCTCAACGGAACTCTCGCTCGCATTCTGTTTGAGGCAAGATACCTGCACGCTACCAATTTACCAGCGACAGGAGGGGAATCACAACAGGACGACTTAGGTATGGTAACTGTGCAATTAGGGGTTCAAGGGTTCGAGGGTTCGAGGGTTCGATGGCCAAATAGGCAGAAAATAAATAATTTTGAGCATAACTAATTCTATCTTATCTCAATTATGGCCCAGAGGATTTGAGCTTCAATTCTGGCGATCGAACTTGATGAGAATAGCGCTGTTCCCCGCCCGTGCAAAACTCGCATTTCCGCCCTTCAGCCTTAAGCGAGTAACAACCTCATCCATTTTTTTAGAACTGAACTCCCGCACCGTACCATTACCAGTTTTTATCAGAGCCGAAATATCAGCATTAACAGTGTAAGATGTTGATCGGTCATTGACAACCAGCAAGTAAACATTCTTGCTAGCATCGACAGTTGCAACTGCCATTAAATCCGAACTGTTAGTGATAGCAAAAAATGTATTTTTACCGCCCTGCAATGCCCTAATTCCCATCCGTCAAGCATAGTAGCCCGCGCGCCGTTTTCCCTCATCACCTAGCAAGCCTTCTGGCAGTCCCGGCTTTCCCCAGTCGTACAAACAGAATATGTGACTGCCGTAAATATAATTATCCCCCGGTTGGGAACCTCGAATCAAATTCTTAATCAAATTTAAAGCTCAAGATAAATCGCCGTAGCTAATCTCGTAACTGCCCCATTCTCCTACCCAAAGCTGCGAGTTAGCGCGGACAGTACCGTTCATCCAGCGGCGCACTTTGCGGGTCAAGTTAGAAATATATGCATCGTAGTTGTGGACATTGACTGTATCGAAATAATTCGGTATTTCCTGCAAAGCACTAGCTGGTTAATTGCTGCCTCCTACGGTTTTCGGGCCGTGGATGCGGTAAGTGCGCGAAGGCAAATAAGTTTGGTAAACAAAGTCGATCGCATCTTTTGCCACCTTAACCAATTCAAAATAGTCAGCCCTAGTCCCGCCCCAACCCTGATTGCGATTATCCGGTTCGTTGTGAATTTCCCAATCATCAACGCGGTAATCATTGCCAACATTCAGCCAATAAACCGTAGCAAAAACGTCTTCCCACCACTCATTCCAATCTTCTCCTGTGCGCGGCGGATTCAGTTGCAGCGCCCAACTCGGCCGCCAGCTATTATCCACATTACGAATACTGACAACCGGGCGAATATTTGCTTTTTTTAGAGTATTAAAAATCGTCCTGGCATTGCCTTGCCAAACAGTACCGGGTTCTCCCGACCACCAATAATCGCTACCCTGGGGCGGATTAGTCGGCTCTCCTGAGTTTATGGTGATATTTTTATCTAATTAGAGAAGCAAGCTAATAGGCGTTCTCGAAAATTATCAAAGTTTGAAAAGCCATACCCTTGTCGCATAATTAACTTAATTCGATTATTTATCCCTTCCATCACTCCACTTGTTGTACGATTAAGAAAGTAGTTACAAATTCCTTCAAAATGATTGACAATAGTCGAACATGATTCTTTAAAAAATATCCTCGCATAATTCACCCAATTCTTGAACTTTGTCTGGGCTATTTTGACAGTCATATTGGTCTCGTATATTTCCCGAAACTCTTCTTTCATCTCATAAGCAATTCTTAAGCATTCTGATTTTTCCAATGTGATTGCTAACCTTTCGATTTGGTCGGAATTAAGGTTGCTTCGATTACTCAACAATAAATATTTGCTGCCTTTATCTGTGATTCCTGTTGCGCGACGCACCTTATTCAAGTCTTTATTAACTGCTTTCATCACGTGAAAACGGTCAATAACAACTTGTGCATTTGGGAATACTTGTTCTATAACTTTTGGAAATCCTCCCCACATATCAACACTCACTTCTTCAACTTGTCCTCGAACCTCTAATGGTTGCCTTATAAGGACTTCAATTATATCCTGTTGACGGTGAGAGTCAATCATTTCAATCAAATTACCCCCCTCAATGTCACTGACAACAGTTACCAAACTTCCTTTTCCTTTGCGCATACTTATCTCATCTATACTGACTCGTTTAACTGAGTCCCAACAGCTTTTTTTTGAGCGGAATTTACATGAGTAAAAATACCTTTAATTTCGTCATAACTCAATCCTTCTTCTCGCCCAATTTGTTCCATGCTTGACTGTTGAACACGCGCATAAATATTTTGTTCGTATCGTTGAGTATGCCGTCTTTTTTTGTCCAAAAATTCTAATTTTTCTGTAACGTAACGTTGACAGCTAGCACAGTAAAACTGCCGACGAGGTACTTGTAAATACACAGAACGACCGAAAACTGACAAATCTCTGGCTAATATAGGTCGATTCTGATGGAGTTCTTCTGTATAATTCTCACAGTGAGGACAAACTATTCCTGATGCTAAAGCACTGAGGCGAAAGTAAATTTGTCCTTCAATTTGAGTCCAAGTTTCAACCTTGACTCCAGGCAAGTCTAATAGATAGTCTAAATGAAAGCTCATCACTCTAACTGTATTGGTTGATCTATTTTACACCATAAACTCAGGAGAGCCGATTAGTCATAATCTGATCCCAGTGCGCCCAATTAATTATATTTGGATTTGCCTGAATTTGGCATATTTCTGGCCAGCCGTATTTACCATCATCATCTTCGGGTTCCTACCGGGACATCCCGCCGTAAATGCGGTAGGTATTAATTCCCAACTCTTGCAAATCTTTGATGTCGAAATTGATATTGCCCTCGACTGCACCGATGTAGCGAGTGCTAACACCCGCAGCAGTACCGGAAAATTTAATTGTTTCGATGTTTTGAGCAAAAGTAGTCGTGACGCTGAACAACCCTATGCCAAGAGCCATTAAAATGGCGATGGTAAAATTCCGAATAATTGTTTTCGATAACACTGGGTTAATAACTCATGACAAACTGCCTAATACCTACTGACTAATTAACTTCAAGCGACGCTGAAGTTCGCCCGCCGCCGTAGCAATTACGACCGCCAATATCGGGTGCAGCGGCTCACTGTAGCGAACTTCTGCATAAGTGAGCGCATGAATCACAGTAAAATATCCACAGACTAGCAACAGTGGCAAAAACTCCCGCCAGCGATGCCGCAAAACTATCATGCCCAAAGCAGCAAATACAGGCAAAATTCGTGACGCTAAAATGCCGACAATCCGTTGTGGCGAAAAGACTGACCGCATTGCTTCCACATTAAACATAGCGTGATCAGGCCAATCACTTATAGGGTTTCCCAACCAGAAAAAAACTGCCTTTTGCAAACAATACCAGAGATAGACAGCAGGCTCGCGGAGGATGGAAGCGATCGCCCGTTTGGTAAAATAGCGATCGCCCTCAATTGTAAAAGGATCGTGTCCCCCATTCCGAGCCGGATTTAGTTCTTCCTGCCAAATCTGAACAATATGGCGTTTTGGCAGTTGTTCATAAGCCAAATGATAAAACTCTGGACTTCCTTGCCACAGCAGCGCCGTAGAAACGCTGTAAAGCAAAAAAGTTTTGTGCGTTCGATAATTGTGGTAAGTCCAAGGTGCAGTAATAATGATAATTGCGCCCAAATAAGCAAGAAACAAAGCTACCTTACGCTTCAAATGCCATTGGCGCGGCATCAATAGTGGCACAATTGCTGGAAGCAACATCGCTGTCGGCCGACAAAGATTTGTAATTGCCAACAGCGCACCTGCTAATGAAAAATTTTGCCACTGCGGCTGTTCCAATGCCCGCAGCAGACCCAGCACTGTTAAAAGTATTAAAGGCGCGTATAAAACCTCTGTTTGCACCCGGCTGACATGAAAAATAAGGGAGGGATGCAGCACAACTAATCCAGCCGCTACTAAGGAACTTTGAGCGCCAGTAAAACGCCGTGCTAGGATAAAGGTTAGCGGGATGATTGTCGTCCCCAAAAAAGCTTGTACGTAGACTACAGATGCGGGAGAACGACCAAAAATTGCATAGCATGCAGCCACAAAAAATGGATAAATTGGTGTCCGGCCCGGCCACTCAAAAAAGTGACCATTCAGCAACCAGTATGCCAAACCCTCATAGCCCGATTCATCCCCTCTGAGACGGGCGGGAGTATCGGGGAGAGTTTGGTTGGTGCCCCACGCCAAATAAAGGCGGGATGCCAGTCCCAGCAGCGTCAGACCAATCAGTACCCAGAGAATTATGCGGTGGTTTCTTGGCTGCTGCGCTGCGGAGATGTCTGGTGTCATAAAAACTGACTGCGAAGATTTGATTTGCTTGCTCCCAATTTTTTAGGTTGGGAATGGCAAAAATTATATCATTTCACCTTCCATCTTTTTGTTGGAGAATTGATGTTTTTATACCACAGATTATATTTATATTTAATGTGAACGGGCGAGCAGAACGCCTCACGGAACAGCCAGACATCGATCGCGCGATGCAATTGGTCAAAGAACACAACCCCACGCTTTCACCCGCCATCAATCGCACCTAGATTGACTCGCTGGGACGTGCGGAGGTAATTGCAATCTACCCCATTCACCCCAGCGAAATGAGCGGGCGCACGACGGAGGGCATCAGCAGTCGGTGAATGTCTCTGGTGGCATGGGAATAATAATTTTCTGAGTGAATCGCGATCGTCCTACTCCCAGGCTCAGTAGCATTCCGATCAAACTGGATATGATATTAAATCAACTTACTTGCCAAAAAATCTCTCATGTACCGATTCACTAACTGCGGCTCTTCCTGGTGTACCCAGTGGCTGCAATTGGGAAGGTACTGAATCTGAAAATCCCGCACGTAATCTGCGGTTCCATAGGTTAACTCTTTGCCGAGGGCGACATCTTTTTCTCCCCAAATCATCAGCGTCGGAACTTGCAGCACGCTCCAATTCTGGCGATCGAGAAATCCGCGAGCAATATTGCGGTAATAATTGATAGTAGCAGTCAGAGCGCCCCGTTTGGCCGCCGCATCTTTGTAAGCTTCGATATCTGAGGGGCTAAAGGTGCTTTTGTTAACTGCCATACCTTCCAAAGCAGCCGAAATTGCCTGATAGTCGCCCAACTGAATTAACAACTCCGGCAAAACTGGCAACTGAAACAAAAAGATGTACCAACTTCTCAGCAATTGTTGGGGAGTGCGTAACCCTTCAGCAAACTTTGCCGGATGTGGTAGATTCATCACAATTAATTTATCTACCATTTGGGGATAAGCATAAGCAAAATTCCAGGCGATCGCGCCTCCCCAGTCGTGACCAACTAAGACGCAACTTTCATACCCCAAACCCTGAATAGTTCCTTTGACATCTTGCACAAACTCTGACATCACGTAAGCAGATTTATCCTGAGGTTTGTCGCTGTCATTGTAACCCCTGAGATCCACAGCGACAACTTTATAATCTGATGCAAATTCCGGGATTTGATGCCGCCAAGAATACCAAAATTCAGGAAATCCGTGCAGCATCAGCATCAGCGGCCCAGAACCTTGAGTGACATAGTGCAGTTTAATGCCGTTCGTAGCGATAAATTCGTGTTTCCAAGCAGCTTCTAGCACTGACATATTTGATGCTTCCTCTAGCTTTCGAGAAATCTTAGCAATTACTCTCTTTGAGAGGAACCAACTTTAGGCAGATCTAGCAATTCTCCCAGCACTTGTAAACTCTTCCTTTTCTGTTCCTGGGTGGAACAGGCGTCCCGTCGGTGGTTCTTAGCAAAAGGGCTGCGTAAAAAAAAGCCGTAGCACGGGCGAGGGCTAGACGCCATCGCCCCTTTCCCGAAAAGATTGCTATCTCAGGCAAAATAATAGTATAATATTGCTGGCATATCAACAACTGTCAAGCCCAAAATTACTTCTTTTTGAGCGCGCGAAAATCCCGAAGCGCAACATTTTGAGGTGTTGGGATGCTGCCAGTTCAATAATTAAGATCGGGCGAGTGTACCAGG
Source organism: Microcoleus vaginatus PCC 9802 (assembly GCA_022701275.1). Lineage (NCBI taxonomy): Bacteria > Bacillati > Cyanobacteriota > Cyanophyceae > Oscillatoriales > Microcoleaceae > Microcoleus > Microcoleus vaginatus. The sequence goes on along the minus strand of CP031740.1, from coordinate 2,485,652 downwards.
AATTAAAGGAGTTAATACTATGTCGGGCGATCGGCTGCAAAACATTGTTAACCGCTTGACAGATCGTCTAAAGCGCGACGTATTAGTTGAAAAATCCCTCTACGACATTCGAGAAATTTTGCAGAGCGATCGGGCAGTGCTTTATCATTTTTACAAACAGTGGCAAGGTCGAGTGACTTACGAGATGTTGAGTGCGATCGAACTCTCAATCTTGGGTTCAACAGGGCCAGACGAGTGTTTTAACCACGAATACGCTGCTTTGTACGAAGCCGGCAGAGTTAAATCAATTACAGATATTGAAGTAGAACCAATCCACGAATGCCACCGAGATTTCCTGCGTAGCCTGAAAGTTCGTGCCAATTTAGTTGTGCCAATTTTAACGAACAAAGGACTGTGGGGGCTGTTAATTGCTCATCAGTGCAGCGGGCCCCGCACTTGGTCGCTGTCCGATATTGAATTCATGCAAAAACAAGCGCAAAATATGGCCATGTCTCCCACAATTCAAGATAGTTAATATCGCATCTACTATTAGTACATAATATACCAGGATTTCACCCTCGAATTACTGTAATCGATCGCCCCATTGGAGTAATATGAATCTCAGTGTTCAACCGTTCTTCGAGTTCGGGTGCATTCTCTCGGCGATCGAATATTACCAACCAACCGGAATCTTGTCCCAATCTAGCCAGATATCCATCTAACTGTTCCAAACCTTTGTCTCTAGGAATAGTTGGTGGCAAGGAGTTTTCGGATGCTGGGGGAGCGAAACCCAAGAATGATATCTTGAGGAGACACGCCGCGTTCAATCAGTTCTCGATCGATGTAGATTTCGGTACTGTTGTGTTGAACCCAGATTTGATTTTCGATGAGATCGAGCTGCATGGCACACCCATAGATGCGATATTCGTCGCGCCATTCGTTGTGCATCACGAGATATCTATCGCGGGCAATATCGAAGATTAACTGAGCATTTGCGTCATTTTTAGAAAAGTCTTCGAGAAAGTCACAAACAATTTTGCGGTATTCGTTTAGTCTATCCATTGGTCGATCGCCTCACGAGTTGGATTGTAAATAATTAGTCGGATTTCATAACGTTCGATGACAGTTTTTGCAGGTTCAAATCTGAGAAACATTTGGTAGGTATCAGTGGGCACTGCCAGATACAGTATACGTTCTGGTTCGCTAGAGACTTCGAGGGCAATGCGATAGTTGAGGAATTGACCGAGGGCGGTGTGGAATTCAGAAATGGTGGAGCCACCTGCAAAACTTTTGACTTCTACAGCTATTTTACGTCCTTCTTTTTCAGCGGCGATCGCTTCTTCGGCTGCAAGATCGATGTAGACATCAGCAACACCATAACGTAACTGGTAGGGATCGTGGGTTATCTTCCAGCCCTCTTTTTGTAGGGCGATTTTGACCGTGTTGTGGAAGAGATCCTTTGCCATTTTTAGATTTTACCCAAGGATTTACATCGGACACTATTAGTACATATTATACCCGAATGTTACGCACCAATAACTGTAACCGATTGCGCCCTTGGAGTAGTAGGAATTGCAGTTGTAAGGTGCGTCAGATATTTTAACTCTCAATAATCAATCGTTCTCAAAGCTCACCTGACGCACCCTACAATTTGATTTTAGTATGCCAATTGCATAATTCCTGTTACTATTAACTAACGGCTACAGCCTCCCCCAAAGGATGCTGCTGCAAAACCGCTTGCAAATACTTCCCAGTATAAGACCTCTGATTTGCCGCCACATCCTCCGGCGTCCCCGCCACAATAATTTCGCCGCCCTTATCTCCCCCTTCCGGCCCCAAATCGATCGCCCAATCGCAGCACCGAATCACATCTAAATTGTGTTCGATTACCAAAATTGAATTCCCCTTATCCACCAATCTTTGCAGCACATTTAACAAATGGTGAACATCATAAAACGACAAACCTGTCGTCGGTTCATCAATCAAATAAAGCGTCTTCCCAGTAGCGCGGCGCGACAGTTCTGTTGCCAATTTTACCCGCTGCGCTTCGCCCCCAGAAAGCGTCGGCGCCGGCTGTCCCAACTGAATGTAACCCAAACCAACATCAACCAAGGTTTGCAGTCTAGCGCCCGCCCGGGGAATATTTTTAAACATTTCCAAAGATTCCTCTACGGTCATGTTCAAAACATCAGAAATCGACTTCCCTTTGTACTTAACTTGCAGCGTTTCCCGGTTGTACCGTGCACCCTTGCAAACCTCACACTGCACGTAAACATCGGGCAGAAAATTCATTGAAATCACGTTCACGCCTTGGCCACCACAAGCTTCGCACCTTCCCCCTTTCACGTTAAAAGAAAACTGCCCCGCTTTGTAACCTCTTGCCTTCGCTTCAATGCTTTCGGCAAACAAATCCCGAATCACGTCAAAGACTCCCGTGTAAGTAGCGGGATTAGAACGCGGAGTGCGGCCGATGGGAGATTGGTCAATTACAATTACCTTATCCACCACATCCTCTAGAGAGCGTTCGCCTTTAGTTTTGAGGGCGTCCATATCGGGCGGTAAAGGCACTTTTTTGGTGATATAGTGTTGCAGCGACGGGTACAGCAATTCATTGATTAAAGTGGATTTGCCCGAACCGGAAACCCCGGTCACGCAGACGAGTTTTCCGAGGGGAATTTCCACATCGATATTTTTTAAATTGTTGCGCGTCGCATTTATGATTGAGAGAGCTTTGCCGTTGCCTTTTCTCCTTTCACTAGGGGTTTCAATTACTCGCTTTCCCGACAAATAAGCCCCGGTCAAAGATTCCTCGGCCGCCAGCAAGTCTGCTAAACTTCCTTGCGAGATAATTTTGCCACCGTGAACGCCGGCGCCGGGTCCGATATCCACAATGTGGTCGGCCGCTCGCATGGTTTCTTCATCGTGTTCTACGACAATCAAAGTATTGCCTAAATCGCGCAATTTTGTTAAGGTTTGCAGCAGGCGAAAGTTGTCTCTTTGGTGGAGTCCGATGCTCGGTTCGTCCAAAACGTAGAGAACACCCGTCAAACCCGAACCGATTTGAGTCGCTAGCCGAATTCGCTGGGCTTCTCCGCCAGAAAGCGTCATTGCTGCGCGGTCTAAAGTCAGGTAATCTAACCCGACATCGAGCAAAAATTGCAGCCTTGCTTTGATTTCTCTCAGGGCTAAGTCGGATATTTGGAATTGCCGATCGCTCAATCCCAAATTATTTACTCGTTCGCGACATTCGCGAATCGAAATACTGGTTAAATCCACAATTCCGTACTGTCCCAACCGCACCGAAAGCGCCTCGGTTTTCAAGCGTTTGCCGTGACAAACCTCGCAAGAGCGATCGACCCGGTACTGTTCCAACTTCTGCTTGATCAAATCAGAACCAGTATCGTCGTACTGGCGCTGCAACATGGCAATCACGCCATTAAAATCTCTCCTCAAATCAGTGCTGCCCTCGCGCTTTTTACCTTCTGCGCTGCGCTTTTGCTCATTGCCGTACAAAATCACGCGCTGGTGTTCGGGCCTTAATCGATACCAAGGAGTGTCGATATCAAACCCGCAAGTATCAGCAATACTGCAAAGCAAAGAGAGATAATAGGAATTGTCTTTGTCTGACCAAGGCGCGATCGCACAATAAAGAGGCGCTTTCTCGTCGGGAATTACCAACTCCGGCGCAAAAGTCCGCAAACTCCCCAAACCGTGGCAGTTCTGGCACGCGCCGTAGGGCGAATTAAACGAAAATAACCGGGGGGAAAGTTCTTCCATTACTGCGCCGTGTTCGGGACAAGCAAAGTTTTCGGAAAATACGATCGGCCCCTGTGGTTCGGAATTTTCATCATTCGGTAACTCTTCAATAATCGCAATCCCCTCAGAATGGCGCAAACAAGTTGCCAGAGAATCCACTAAACGTTCTTCTAAACCTGGTTTTTTAATTAACCGATCGACAACTATCTCGATATTGTGCGTTAGATTTTTATCTAATTCGATATTTTCCGAAAGTTCTAAAATTTCTCCGTTAACTTTGACGCGAATAAATCCTTCCGCAGCTAAACTCGACAATAATTTGCGGTGAGTGCCTTTTTTTCCGCGCACAACTGGTGCCAGAAGGTGAAAGCGAGTGCCATCGGGAAGTGCCATGACTCGATCGCACATTTCATCAATTGTCTGCGGCGCAATGCAGCGATCGCAAATCGGACAGTGCGGTTCGCCAGCTCTGCCGTAGAGCAATCTGAGATAATCGTAAATTTCTGTAACAGTGCCAACAGTCGATCGCGGGTTGTGAGAAGTTGACTTTTGGTCGATCGAAATAGCCGGACTCAAGCCTTCAATCGCGTCCACATCCGGTTTGTCCAACTGTCCCAAAAACTGGCGCGCGTAAGCGCTGAGAGACTCGACGTAGCGGCGCTGTCCCTCGGCAAAAATTGTATCGAAAGCGAGGGAAGACTTACCAGAACCCGAGACACCAGTAAAAACGATCAGGCGATCGCGCGGCAGTTCCAGATCGATATTTTTCAGGTTGTGCTGTCTCGCACCGCGAACCCGAATCGTATTTTGGTTGTTAGAGTGAGAATTCGTCACATTATGCCCGTTGCGGGATGCACTTGGCTGGCTGTTTGAGGTTTTGGCGCGTTGGGACATGAGAGTAGTGCAAAACAGTGCTTAACCATCTTAGCGCTGCCGATCGAATTGCTGGCATCCAAACTCAAGAATATCCAAGAATTGTCAAATAAGTTTCCGTCGGCCCGTCGGGCAAAACCTTCAAACTTTGATGCTTCAAATCCACTTCAATTCCCAGCGCTTCCATCGGAATCACGCCTAAAAGTGGCGTTTTCCCCTCGGACAATTCCCAACACTCAAAAGTTTCTTCGCGCCCGCACAGACAAATCGAAGCATCCCGAAAAATCCTCGCCTCACTAATGCCCGTGGCTGTTTTCACAACCACTTGCTTGAGGATTTTCAAACCCTGTCTGGCGATGACATCTTTGGGTAAACACAAAGTTGTCGCGCCCGTATCCACCAAAACATTTTCTAGAGTAACAGACCTGACTTGCTAGATTGGAATCAGACCATCTTCTGCTTTAGCTTAATCCAGCCAATTCGTAATTACTACGGTTGCGATCACTTTTCCCATTGGGGTTTCCGTAGTTGTTTCCATTACGTTCAAATTATCATAAATTGCTGCTTTAATTATAGTACATATTCCCACATCTTGTAAGGCGATGCACTCCTTATTCTGCACCGCCCACCTGACGAATAGCTCGGGCTAAATCATCAAATTATTGCACGCCAATAAACTTGTGAGTTTGCAAAGATAGCCTGTAACTAGGATTTTGTTTCAGCAATTCCAAAATAATGGGAATCGCTAATTTTTTTGAGTTCCATTCTGGTTGCAAGAAAACCGGAATGTTCACATTATTTTCCAAATGCTTGTGATAAAACTCAACTTCTTCGCCAGTGCTAATCACTAACTTAATTTCATTTGCTCGAGTCCAAAAAAGCTCTTGCACCGGATATTTAGGATTGACGTGTTCCTTCGGAGAAAGAGTAATCCAAGCTTGTGGGGAAACATCCTGCCAGTAAGCACCCGAAGTTTCAATACTCACCTGCTTGTCAGCTTCTAACAAAGCTTCCACTAACTCAGGCAAATCGCGGTGAATGAAAGGTTCGCCACCAGTAATGACAACCCTCGGAGACTGCAATTGAGCGAGCAATTGTGCGATCGACTGCGGCACCGACGGCAAACCTTTGCCCCCATTTTCGTAGCCTGTGTCACACCAAGGACACCGCACAGGGCAACCGGCCAATCTGATAAAATCAACTAAAGTCCCCGTCCAGTAACCTTCGCCTTGAACAGTACACTGAAAAGTTTCGTGAATTGGTAATTTTAGTTGTAAATTAGACACCCGAAGTTACGCCTCAAATCAATTAATTACGTTGTTTAGATAGAATATTATTAAATTGTTATTCCTTCGCGGTTTGCAGCAAATAAAAACCGTCCTGAACGCATAAACGGGGTTTATGAAAAAAAATTATCCGTTTTATCCCAGAAGCTTGACTCAGAAACCCGGTTTCTTCATAGCTTTTCTATAAGTCCTTAGAAATCCACCACAAACCGCAAATAACTCTTTAATTATCCTGTTCCGGTTCCATCATAGTAGCCCAGCGGCGTTTCAATGCCAAAGTCAGCCCGTCAGCAATGGGGACAACACTGAGAGTAACTCTGGGATCGTTACGCAATTTGTCGTTAAAAGTACGAATGGCGGTGGTACTTTCGTCTTGTACTTGAGGGTCAGCAACTCGTCCTGACCACAGAACATTGTCAATTACAATTAAACCCCCATTGCGTACAAGTTGCAGCGATCGCTCAAAATAAGCCTCATAATTTTCTTTATCGGCGTCGATGAAAGCAAAATCAAAGGTTCCTGCTTGTCCCTCGGCTATTAGTTTGTCCAGAGTATTTATGGCTGGGCCCAACTGCAAAGAAATCTTATTAGCAACGCCCGCAGCTTCCCAATAGCGTCGTGCGATCGCAGTATATTCCTCGCTGACATCGCAAGCAATAATCTGACCGTTAGGAGGCAGCGCCAAAGCTACGCACAGCGAGCTATAACCAGTAAAAACCCCTATTTCTAAGGTTTTGGTCGCTCCCATAAGCTGCACTATGAGCTCCATAAACTGACCTTGTTCGGGAGCAATCTGCATCATACCCATAGGATGTTTAGCAGTTTCTTCCCGTAGTGAAGCGAGAATATCGGGCTCCCGCAGAGAAATAGATAACAGATAATCGTAAAGTTGATGTTCTAGGCCAAGAGTTGAGTTCGCCATCGGTTTGTCCTTGCTGCTCACTTTTGATTTTAGATTGTAGACGCGCTGTTAAGGGAAATTGGAGACTGTAGAGTTAATTTTGGCACCTATTTTGCTGTAGCTGATGACAGGTTGCAGTAGCAGTGTCTCGGTTACACAGAGGCAACTTGCAAAACGCGCGATCTACTTTCAAATCAGTTTATCTCAGCTACAGGTGATTTAGCACCTCTGGAAAATAAAAATGGATAGAGGGCAGCGTTTTGAGATTGCTGGGTTGCTAGCAGCGTGTAACGCCGTTAGTGATAGCAGTTCAAAAAATGAATGCAACTCTACACAAGCTGCAAAGTCATACATAATAAGCTATTGCCCATCTCAAATTTGAAATAAATCTCAAATGATATGAGTCGGGGAAAAAGTGACTTCATCCTGATCGCGAAGTAGACGAACTGCGAAAAACATAAGTATGTCATTGCCAGTTCAATGAAGCAATCCCAGAGGTTGTGATTCGTTTACATTTTGTTACATTGTCAAGTTTTTGTGTGTCGCTCTACTTAATCGCCAATGAGTAATTATTAAGGACTTACGCACTCCCAAACCAGCAAACCGTTTCATTTAAATATTATGGATGGGTTCAAGCCCGTGTATGTTCTTGGAACAAACCAGGCGTCTGGAAACCTTGTCTCCCGGAGTATTACTAATCACTAATAAACTGGGTTCAATAGGACGATTTCTTAACTGTCACACCTTATGAATCCATACCTAAACAACCTACCCCAAATCTCAACTACCTTCCACGATTGAGGTAGAGGAAGTATTTGTGGGAAAAAACAGGTTGAGCGCAACCCTTGGCCTGCATTGTTACTCATAACTAATGAACCGGGATTAATAGGACGCTCACTTAACTGTCACAGTTTATTACTCCAGACCTAAAGCACCTACCCACAATCAAAACAACATTCCACCAAGGCATCGCTATGTATTACACTTTCGCAGGTTTTGGTGCCGTCACAGGCATATTTTTGCTGCTAGTTTTTGCCATTCTCCAATGGCTGCACGTCTCGGCCGGCAGTTTTATTGATTGGGTAATTGCCATTGCTATTTTTGAATGGCTGTTGCTGATAGTTACAGTTCCCTGGAATATCCATTTTGAAGCTAAAGAAGTTTTAGCGCAAGCCGCAGAATCGACTAAAAAAAACATTGCTGTCGATCGGGAACAACTCCAATACGTTACTGTATTAGTTCGCCGATCGCTCTTTGCGGCGATCGCACTTCACCTGTTTAGCGCGATCGCACTTTACGCCCTAGCGGCCGCCGGAATTAGTGCTGTTGGCTATCTCAGTTCCGGTGCTGCACTGCTGTTAACTGTACTGCGTCCAGCTATCCGAGGTTATCAGTATTTAGCCCAGCGGCTGACAACTATCCGCAGCCAATTTTTGTACCCCCGCGAAGATATTGTCGAACTCCGCAGCCGCTTTGCAGGGTTAGAATCTACAGTTAGAAATTTGACCGCTCAATTAAATTCAGACGATCCGAATTCGTGGGCGGCTGTCCAAAATCGGGAACGGGAAGCTATCAGAAGAGAATTAACTACTGTATCCGCATCTCTACAATCTTTGCAAGCGACAAATCAGGCAGAACACACTAAACTCAGAAGAGATGCAGAAAGTGCGATCGCCCAACTCACCGATGACGGACAATTTCTCAACCATGTCCGCGAAATCATCCGCTTCTTTAAAGAATCGTAAAGTCAGACGATTTTAGATTAAAGAATTGAATAATTGGGAATGACTGATGACTATCTGGCTTGAGAACTGGCCTACCGTAAAATTCTGGTTCTAAACTGCTATCATTAGTCATTAGTCCAATTCCCAATCCTCAACCGGCAACTGCCAATTCCCTATCTTTAGATAGATGCCAAATAGTCGCAGATAGTAAAAATTTAAATAAAAACAGAATTTTATCAGTCTTCAGGAAGACTCACTCAAGGTATTTTCCCTAACAGCAATTTTTAGCCAACTATAACCAAAGATAGTTTGTGAATGAGCTAGCTTTGGTCTAATATTTAAACATAACGCAAAGACCTTTTTGAAAAAATAACCCAGGAATAAATCATGACTAATCGTCAACCAATACCCCCCAAAGAAGAAGTTAGCAAATCAACACCGGCCGACGAACAAATCGAAGCCAATATGGAAGCCCCCCACTACGACAGGGGAATTACTCCTGCTGAGACAGCAGCGCGGCAAGACCGGGAAGGCGCTAATTTCATGCACACAACCACCGAAGGGAAGCAGAAAAGTGCAAAAACTGATGACCAAACCGATGACGAAAGCATTCACACTACAGATGGTTATACAGTAGACCAAGAAGGTCTGGTTAACAATTACGCGATCGAACCGGAAATGTACATCAACGAACCGGGCGATTTGAGAGCAAAAGAAGAAGCCGAAGCCGCAGAACGCGCTCGAATTCTCGCAGAAATCAAAGATAAAAAAGGCGAGGAAGGAAAACTGACAATGGATGCAGACACCCGCGGCAAAGGGCCGGGAATTCTCTAGATTGTGTGGTTGGTTGGTAGTTGCGTTTCAGCGCGCGAAATTGCAACTGCAAACCAAAGGGGCGGGTTTTTATAGTTCCGGCAGTTATCGAGCGATATTTCCGGTACAAACCCCCCCTGTTTTGTTTTGGACATCTGTTTTGGAGTTGAGAGGTTACATCGTACATCTCTCAATTACCGTATCAATCGGCAAGTTTTCCGACCCAGCTCAAAAAAGCCTTAAAATTCCTCAAGCTTTAACATTTTCCCTCAGCCAATTAAACTTAGCCTCAGCTAGCGCCAAATTTTCCAGGACGTTAGGATTGATATCCTCTCGTTCAAATTCTGGTTGATCTAATTCTATATTGCGACCGTATTCTATATGTCTGATCGTACCGCGCATCCTGTCTGCCAGACACAGTGAAATTCCATAATAAAACCGGGAAGCGAAGCCCATATCGTTTTGAAGTTTGATTATTAACTGTCGCCTAGGAATTGCCAGCAAGTGAGTTTCTTCGATCGCCTTCACCGTTGCCAAAGGAGGGCGAGCGTCAATGAAAGAGACTTCTCCCACCAGTTCTCCGCTGGCTATTTTAGCGAGTTCTCTAGTCCGCTCAGCCTCGATCAAAACGCTCAAACTTCCATCTAAAACAATATATAGCGCATCGATCTGTCTTCCTTCATGGATCAAAACCCCACCCGGAGCGAGAACTTCCTTTTTACCTTTTTGGACGATCCAGTTGATATCGTCATTATTTAACTGGCTCAAAATAAAAAGTGCTTTTTTTCTGCTGCTGTCGGCCATAAGTTTTAGCTCTCGATCGCTTCTTCTTTCATATATAATTTAGATGGCGCGCGGTCGCAACTTCTTCCGAAGCAGTCCTCGCTCAATACAGTTTTTCTTATCCTGCCTAACTTCTTTGCAAAACCCATCTCAGGCCGGCTTTGCCCATAGCAGATGAATCAGGCTGAATCATAATTTCTCAATACTAGCATTTGTTAAACAATCTTCTTTAACTTGAGCGACCTCAAAAAACTCGTGTAAAATTCGCGTCTCAAAAGCAATTGGGTTCACCCGCCCAGCTTTGCTGAGGGATGGGGCGCGGGAGACAATGCTCCGCGCCCAGTCTTGCTCACTAAATCGATCGCAAATCAGGATAGCCCGCCAACATATCGTCAGCAGTCAGAGTGTCCCCGTTGGCTTGAGGAGTCCATAGCACCTCAACCGCCAGCAACTGCTCGCTTGATACTCCCCCAATCTGACGCAAAGCTTGGCGCAAATCTTCAGAGTTTTTCACTGCGGGCAATTGCAATTTACCTTGAGTACCGACAATCACCGTCACCACAATAAATTCCCCGGGATCTGAATTCAAATCAGAAGCAACCAGCGCACCATCTTCCTGCACACCTGGCAGGACATTGCTGTTCCCTGCTTGCCGGAGCTGATTGTTATAATTCGAGAGCGTTTCTTCAGTAAATTTACTGCGTTCTGCCAAAGACAATTGATTAAATTTAGCTTCGGCTGCTTCCAAGCGAGTTTGCACAGATTCAGCGCCCGCGTAAACCCAGTATTCAGGATGCCGCAGCAGCGCCAGAGTAGATTCTTGCACCACTTGAGCGCGACCGGCCGCTGTATCGGTATCCGCTTTGCGCGCTAGGGTGTCGAGTTCGGCTTGCAAACCGCGGGCCTCTGCTAGCAAACCAACTTGCAAGCGGGCAACAGATACGGTGGTAGTGGGGGCGCTGTTGCCGAGTTCGTCAGTTGATCCCCCGGCGCGGCGGAAGCTTTGGACAAGGAAATTAGCGATAGAGATAAAAATCAAAATCGAGAACAGGCCGCCAAACCCGCCCCCAAAGCCAAAAAACGGCAGCAAGAACGGGAAACCGAAGCCACCTCCAAAGCCGCCACCCGGGTAGTAGCCTCCTCCCGACGGCGCGTAAGTGCGACTAGGAGACGAGTAACTGCGCGCCGGAGCTCTAAAAGATCCGCCGCCGATGCGTCCTCCGCTGCGGGCAGCCAGAGCTCCATCAGCGTTACCGAGGGCTAGCGTCAGTACCAGACCGATCGCAAATAGTGATTTCAAAAGCGGTTTCATCTTTGAAATTAGTTGCTTGTACATAAGACCGTTACTATTCGATACATTTATAATTTACAGTCTATCCTCGCTTCTGGGCAGCCTGGTTATAGGTATGAAGCCAGCGAGATATCCGTACCAACCGATCCAACCACAGTTAGGCCTGAGTCTGCAAACGAGAAAAGCTAGAAAGGACTTGCATTCCTTACTACTTAATTCTTGCACCATTCTCAAGAGCCGGCTTTCGGGCCTGTTCCACAAAGACTGAACTTCTTGTGGGGAGTACACGTTGGGATCTTCTAGCCCGCTCATAAAATGGTTATTGAGAATGGTGCAACATCTCAGTTACTACAAACAATCGACATCCTGGCTTTTACAGAACTTTACTTAAGTACAGGGCGATCGGCCAACAATAAGCTCTAGACTTTTAAAGAAACGCCACGAGTCCTCAAAAACAGGGCTTTATCTACCGTAAAAAAAACATTATGTTTCCAACTCACCGCCCCCGCCGCCTCCGCAACCATCCCCAACTCCGCCGGATGGTACGGGAAAATATCTTGACAACGAGCGATTTAATTTACCCCTTATTTGCCGTACCGGGGGAAGCTTTTGCTAAAGAAGTCACATCGATGCCGGGAGTTTACCAGCTATCGGTAGACAAAATAGTAGAAGAAGCAAAAGAAGTCTACGACCTCGGCATTCCCGCGATTATTTTATTCGGCATTCCCGCAGACAAAGACACAGATGCGACAGGTGCTTGGCACGACTGCGGCATCGTCCAACAAGCGACGGAAGCAGTTAAAAAAGCCGTACCCGATTTAATCGTCATCGTCGATACTTGTCTGTGCGAATATACCAGTCACGGTCACTGCGGCTATTTGGAAGTCGGAGATTTAAGCGGCCGCGTCTTGAACGACCCCACACTAGAATTGCTGAAGAAAACCGCAGTTGCTCAAGCTAAAGCTGGTGCAGATATTATCGCGCCTTCGGGAATGATGGACGGTTTTGTCGGAGCAATTCGCGAAGGATTGGACTCCGCTGGATTTGAAGATATTCCCATCATGTCTTACGCGGCAAAATACGCCTCAGCTTATTATGGCCCGTTTCGGGATGCGGCCGATTCTGCTCCGCAATTTGGCGATCGGCGCACCTATCAAATGGATCCCGGAAACGGTCGCGAAGCTCTTAAAGAAATTGCTCTCGACATTGCCGAAGGCGCAGATATGCTCATGGTTAAACCCGCTTTAGCTTATATGGATATCATCTGGCGCGTGAAGGAAGCAACTAACCTGCCAGTTGCTGCTTACAACGTTTCTGGAGAATATGCGATGGTGAAAGCCGCCGCCCTCAACGGTTGGATAGATGAAGAAAGAGTAGTGATGGAAACTTTGACAGGATTCAAGCGTGCTGGTACTGATTTGATTTTGACTTATCACGCCAAAGACGCCGCCCGCTGGCTGAAAAACTGATTCACTTGATTTGAGATTAGAGATTAAAGAATTGACTCCACAGCACAATCTTCGGGTGTTCCCGTGGAGTCAAAACCTCTCTCGATCGATAGATGATTTTTGAGCCATTACGGCATATATTAAGCTCTCACTTACGCATTAAGACTTTCAGAAACCGGGTTTTTTGTCAGTGCAGTGGGCTGTAACTACAAAAAAATTGGTTTCTCTGTAAGCGAACTCTAAACCCATACCAAATCAGTCATTCCCATCTAAAATTTCAAATGCTAGAAATTATAAGTTGGGAATTTTGAGTCAAAGACTTTTTTACAAAATTTACCCCAAAAAGTATTAATAATCACCGAAATTAGTTAGAAAATATGTATGAATAAAAATAGTTTTGTAAATCGGGAATTAAATCATTGATTGTTCCCAAGCAAAATCAACTATACCCGCTAAGACAGTAAAAGTAACACAGTTTAGATACAACTTGAAGGAAGATTGAGCATGACATCAACGACTAGGGATTCCAGTCACATTCAATTTTGTATAGGTCGCGATCGCGCAGACATCGCACAGATCCAAGAACTATTTAAAGCCGCCGCCTTTTGGGCGAGGGAACGCAAGAGAGAAGATTGGGAAATTGCGATCGCCAACAGCGAACCAGTTGTTACAGTTTGGGACGGCTCACGGGCGATCGGCTTTGCCAGAGCCACCTCAGACGGGATCTATCGAGCTACCATCTGGGATGTCGCCATCCACCCAGATTACCAAGGTGCAGGACTCGGCCGTAAATTAGTGCAAACCGTCTTGAGTCACCCTCGAATGTGCCGAGTAGAGCGAGTTTACCTGATGACAACTTACAAACAAAGCTTCTACGAGCGCATCGGTTTTCAGCAAAACGCTAGCACCACCATGGTACTTGAAAATCAGCTTCTAGAAGAGAATCTGGAATTAGAAATTAGCAACGGCGAATTGCTAACTGCTAATTGTTAAATAATCACCCGATTGGCACCAAAATCTATAATATGTAGGGTGCGTAAGGGCGCACCTTACTCCCTATAAATAATTTCCTTCTTTCATCTTCCCTCGAACCTCTTCCCCACCTCCGTTAAATCTGTTAAACCCTTTGCCCTTTTCCCGACCTCCGTTACATCCCGTAGATTGCTCGTGGCCGAACTTCCTTGATCACAAAGTTGCCAAAGGAATAGAACACTGAGTCCGGTTAAAATTGCACTCTTCGGACTCAGAAGGCACAGCCAGAACCTCCAACTTTCCGCTCATCAAACTTAAAAGAGTCTGATTCATCAATAACCTCATTCCAGAAGACACCTGAGAATTATCGCTGCTCTTGGTAACATCACACTTCAAATCGTGCTTCAGCAAATCCCAAGACTCGCTCCAAGCACTCACTGAACGCTGATCGTCCACCCAAATGTGAACGTATCCAGATTCCGGCGAAGCATGGGCACACACAGAAATACTCCCCTCCTCCATCTGAGCAACCGCAGTATCTACCAAATTGACTAAAACTTGCCTAAACCTCGGCAAATCTGCCAATACATAAATCCCGGGATCGGGCGGCAATATCTCCAAACGAATGCCGCGATTAGCAGCTTGCAAGTAAGTTAAATCATCAACCTCGTCAAAAACCTTAGCTAACTGAATCGGCTCAATATCCATCCTTTCAGTGCCGTGTTCAGTTTTAGCAACAGAGATAATTTCATCTATTAATTTCACCAGCTTGAGTGCCGCGACGTGAGCTTGCTCGACAAACTCTCGTTCCTCAGCAGGATCGTCGCACAAATCCGAGAGAATTAATTGCAGGGTACCAATCATAGTGCTCAGGGGCGATCGCAACTCGTGAGAAGTTCGAGCCAAAAAACCCGCCTTAAATTGGCTCATCTCCGATGCCATCTGATAAGCCAATTGAGTTTGCTTAAGTTTGTCGGAAAGGGCATCAAACTTCTCTAAGTGAATTTCTTGAAGAGGAGGTGGCACTTCGGGCGCAGGTTCGGGCTGTTGCGAGCTTTTTTGCCGCAGGCGCCAAATCAAACTGCTTCCCAAACCCAGCCCCAGTCCCATACCTAAATATATAAAGTCGCTCCAGCCGATCGGCGCCATATTGCTTTGCCTTGGAGTTTAGCTTTTAGCATTCTAACTCGATAGCGCCTTGTCGCAATATTTCCCAATCGCTGCCAGTCCATTTAGCCACAGTGGAAGGCAAACTCGAAGCTGTTGTCGCTGTTGCTAATTCAGAAGGCATTAATGTCAAGACTTCGGGAAACACAGCCTCAATTTCTGTCACAGACTCCAGAGGCGGCTGACCGGATAAATTAGCGCTGGTAGTAGCCAAAGGGCCTGTCTGTTCTAGAATTTTGAGCGCAAGGGGAAGGTTAGGCACTCGTACTCCGATTGTAGTGGGGTCGATCGAATTCATCGCCGCCGGGACTTTTGGCGAAGCCGGCAGCACCAAAGTTAACGCCCCCGGCCAATAGGATTCGGCTACTTGCTGCCACAAGTTTAACTCTGCTGCACTTCCCTGCACGTAGGGCCACAAGGCCTGGGCCGATGCGGCCATCAAAATCAGCGGTTTGTCTTGACTGCGACGTTTAGCTGCAAAAATCAACTCCGAGCGATCGGGTCGCGCAGCCAAAGCGGGTACAGTATCTGTAGGAAAACTGACGATATGATTGCCAGAAATTGCCCCTTGAACTAGGGCATCCATCAAAACTTGTGTCATGCCATTTTAGATTTATGATTTGAGAATTGCGGCATATTCTTGAAACCTAAAGACGGTAGGCTAAGGCAAACCGATCGATTCCTGCTAAATCAGAAAATATCTGAACTTCACCGTAACTCCCGTGACTTTGCAGCATATCAGCTACCGCCTCAGCTTGTCCCGCCATCATCTCCACCAACCAAACTCCCCCGGATTCTAAATAATCGGGAGCCGTTTCTACCAAATGCCGGATGCAATCTAACCCGTCCAAGCCGCCGTCTAACGCCAGATGAGGTTCGTGTCGGACAACCTCCGGTTCCAGAGTCAACACCGTGCTGCTGGGAATGTAAGGCGGGTTAGACACCATGCCACTCACTTGACCTTTGAGAAATGCTAGCGGTTCCCACCACAAACCTTGATAAAAATTAATTCGCGCTCCAAAACCCAAATTCTCAGCATTCAGTCGAGCAACTGCCAAAGCTTCCGAACTGCAATCTACTGCATAAACCTTAGCATTTGTCAACGCAGAAGCCAAGCCGATCGCGATCGCCCCGCTGCCCGTCCCCAAATCCACCCAATGCGATTTGCCAAATTCTCCCCCCCGAAGCTCGGATAAGTTTAAATCTTCTCCCCCCCTTAGTAAGGGGGGGTTGGGGGGGGTAGATTTTTGATTGATATTTTCTGCTTCTAAACGGCTTTTAACAGCTTCTACAGCCAAATCGATCAGCAATTCCGTTTCAGGACGCGGAATTAGCACCGCCGGCGTTACTTTCAGCGAAAAATGCCGCCAATGTGCAACTCCCGTTAAATACTGCACCGGCACCCGTTCCTGCAAGCGCCGCTGCCACAATTGAGCAAGTTCAGATAAAGAAAACTTTAATTCAATTTTTGGCAAATCTTTAAACGACTCCAAACGCAGAGCCAACCTATCCAAACCAGCCAGCTCTTGCAGCAGCCAGTCAATTTCTGCTAGGGGAATGTCATAGGTGATCGCCTCTGTTTTAGCTTGATTCACCCACTGCCAAAGCTCTAAACCAGAAACAAACATAAGGCTTTTTAGTAATCGGTAATTGTTAATGGGTAATTAGCAATTGCTAACTGGTAATTAGTAATTAGTAATTAGTAATTGGTAAATAGTAGGCTGAGTCTAGAAACTCAACCTACTATTTCATGAGTGATAACTGATGACTAATGACTGCTGACTAACTATTAGCGAGCCGGTCGAGCAGGAGCCGGAGAGGCAGGAGCCGGCCGAGCAGGAGCCGGAGAGGCAGGAGCCGGTCGAGCTGGAGCCGGAGCAAGCTGTGGATTTTGGCCCGCACCTGCAGGTTGGAGCGATCGCACAAATTCCAGCGACTCCCGCGACGGAATCAAAATCATTTGGGTCAAAAACGGGTCGTTCTCAGTACGCAAAGCTTCCAAAACGCTCTCCAAGTTCACCACCTCAATCTTAATTGTGGCTGTCACGTTGGGCTGCTGCTGCTTAAAACGATCGACCATTCCCTGTAAATCCTCCTTGTTAAAAAACAAGGGAATCACCTCTTGCTGACCCCGCTGAATCGTCAAATAACCATTTTCTGCGCCGCCTCTTGCCAAAAACAGAGGTACACCGTTGAACTCGTTAACTTGTTGACCAGTCTGCTGAAGTACAGTTTTTGCCGACTGCACCTGCTGCGGAGCCGGAACGAAAGCAAATTGCACTTCCTCCGGCTTGCCTTTATTTGCTTGAGTGATCTGATAAATTTCGCCCAGGGATACTGGCATCACGCGCACCGAGGCGGCCAACTGAGGATTTCTGGTTTTCAGTTGATCGACAAAAGCTTGAGCATCTTTCTGGCTGATGAAAATTCCCGCCACGGAAGCATTACCAGTTTGACCCTGGCCCTGCTTGGGAACAGAAGCGATCAGGGGGGCACCCTGAGCGTCTGTAATCGTAAATACTGGCACCGAGCGCAATTTTTCCAAAATTTGCGGCTCCGGCAGTGCCAGTGCAGACATCTTGCCAATGGGGGAGGGGCCCACCAGAGTGCAGCCGACAATTCCCAATATTGCGCCCAAACGAACTAATGATTTCATGTTTTTTCCATCAGGAGCGATCCTGAAACACATTAACGCAAAGACTGGCGACTTAACACGGTCGGCAAAAACTGCCTCAATTTGTTTTCATTTTGACGAAATGTAAACATCAGAGACAGTTCTGATTCAATCTATTATTTAACATTGTGCGATCGGGATGACAGGATTTGAACCTGCGACATCCTGCTCCCAAAGCAGGCGCGCTACCAAACTGCGCTACATCCCGGTGGTATAGTTAGCTAACCTCTAACCATTAACACACAAAACCGCTTGCTTGTCAAGCTTTATTAAATATTTAGCTCTCGATGTAGCTAAGGCGAAGTTTTTTTTCAGGTTGTGCGGTTTGACCCCACCCAAAAACCGATACCAGCCCCTGACTGCTATCGTGAGCTGCTCACAATTTTAGACCCTAGTTCAAGCTCCCAGATTCATCTGTGGAATAAATCTCCAATCTCAAATAGTTCCTTCGACTGAGGGCAACTCGACTGACGGGCACTTGACCCCTCGACTGAGCGCCGATGGTCTGAGCGATCGCGGAAGTCTCACGCCACAGTCTCAAATCTCCAATTGACTGACAATACTTGCACAACTTCATAACGGCGCTGGTGCCGAGATACATCAAAGCCTAACTGACCACAGCGCACAGGTGCATTCGGTGTTGGCAGCGTCAATATTGTATTGTATATCCTCAACAAATCAACGCCGACCTGCACCTCTGGGCTAATCTGGATACCAAAACATACCTTTAATCCCCTCTGGATCGGACATAAAGCCCAAATTGCGGTAAAAATCCACCACCTGAGGGTCAGCAAATAAGGTAATGTTGCTGATATCTTCACTGCGGAGTTTTTTAATGATGTATTTCATCAGCGCCTTGCCCATGCCTTTGCCCTGGTAGTCGGGATGAACTACCACATCCCAAAGCGTGGCATTAAAAGCATGGTCTGAAGTCGCTCTGGCGAAACCCACCAGCCGTCGCTGGCTGCCCCGCATCTCCCACATAGAGACGACTAGGAAGCTGTGCTGAATAGCTTTTTTGACTTTACGCAGGGGACGGCGGGACCAACCCACTGCATTACAAAGTTCTTCGAGTTCGTAGAGGTCAATGTCCCGATCGCAACTGAAAAAGATGCGAGCGTTGCCGCTGGCGGGTTTGCGAAACGTTGGGGAAAGCGGATCGCCTAACCCAACAGCCACATCTTCCTCAAATTCCGCTGTTTGGGGTACAGAGGCAGACTCAGAACTACTAAATAAGTTTTTCCAAAAACCCATGCAGGCGCGGTTAAGGTAGTAGAAGTTGGACGACGAGAAAGAGAATCCCAAAGATCAACCCACTCCGATTGGCGTAGGATGAATTGCGGGTAGCCTCTTGATGAACAGTTTACGGTACACTCATCTTACGCCGAAAACAGGGATTTGTCGTCCAACATTGGGTCGGCCCTTTTTTGATTCTTGATTCTTGTCAAGTTTGGTAGAACTGTTCTGCTAGCCAGTGTCCGTACAACTCGCTTTTAAGGTAAAATTTATTGCCGAACCAGGACAGAGGCATTTTGGGAATTGCTTCTTTTGAGTGCCGCCGATCGCGCCGGAACTTATACCCTTGGTGGGAAATACCACTGGAATGCCGCAACGGTGACATTCTTGTGATCAGTTCCCAGACAGATTTGACTTTTGCTTTTAGTGAGGAGACGGGGACAATTTAAGTCGAATCGTCAAATCGAAAATCCCATTGCCATAAGGCATGGGAGAGTCAATACCTAGTATATCTCCCGCACCTTCTCCTCAATTATGGCTTCGGGTTTAAAACCATCTACACTAGAACTTCTCAAGCGCTTTAACCGAGCGTTTCCGCAGTTTTATGAGCAATTTGTCAGCAGCGAAATCCAGTTGCAAAACCTCAAATTAGCTTACCAGCTTTACAAAACTCGGCAAGCAGTCATCGAAATCAGAGCCGAAGGTAACAAAAGTGCCCTGCATTTTGCTTACCGGAACCAGTCTTTTCTATTGAGCGATATTTTTGGAGTGCTCGCGGCCTACGGACTGACGATTCACAGTCTGAGTCTGTACGGTCAAATTTACCCGCCCATGCTGGTATTTATCAAATTGGTCGTATCTCGCGGTGGCAAGGTACTGGCAGATAAAACAGCAGAAAACGTCTGTAGAGCCGTTCGAGAGGCATTGGCGGGGCATTTTGAGGTTGAAGAGATGTTGGCGGTGGAATTTAATTTAGACGCGGGTTTGGAAGATGTGGCAACTGAATTCTACGTCGATCCGGTTTTCCACTTGCCAGCTTTGCTGATTGAAGCAGATAATCAACCTGGACTTTTTTACAAAGTTATGTATGCCATCTGGCAAGAGGATTTGTTGGTCGTAAATGCTAATTTGCTGGTTTGGCGGGGGCGAACTCGCCTAATTCTCTACTTGTTGGGGCCCAATGAAAGTTTAATTCCCGAATATCTGGGTCAAAAAATCGCTGAGGGGGTGCGACAAAGATTGCTAGGCGAGCGATTTTAGGGCAAGCTGCCGATGCTCCCTAAATAACTAGATTTCTATAAGTAGACATTAGTTTGCTGAAGTTGTCCAGTGAGATAGGATAAAAAGCTCGGCAACATTGTTCGTACAAACGAGTGTAGATAGCGGTTCTCATAAACATGAGACACGCCGAAACGATGTTGTCAAGCTTTTTAAGTTTGATGGCGTACTTTAACTTGAAGCGCAAACAGCGCGTGGTGAGTCGTAAAGCCCTATGTTATAACCGTATAAATGCAGTAAATAAGCTCGCGCAACTACACGCAAAAGTCGCAAATATCCGCACAAATGCGCTCCATAAAATTACGTATTACTAGCCCCAAATCATGGCAAAGTAACAAGATACAAGTAAGTGTTAATTTTTGGAAAAATTGTTAAAATTTCAATATTTTGGTGCGGCTTTAATAGTTGAATATGGGAGTTACTAATTTAATTGGTAACTAGCATACAAAAATATTTGTTGGTCTAAATTGACACTGATATCCCGATGGGTTACGACTTTAAAATCGGCTAAAATTTGGAAAATTATTGCCGCAAAATGCTCTTAAAAAATCGCGCTGATGTATGTCCCCCTTGCGATCGTACAGCAGACAGAAATTTGAATACTGCAAAAACCATAGAACGCTGGTTTGAAGGAATATTTATTCCAGGGCGATCGCATAAAAGGGCAAGCTAGGCCAAGATTGCCAGTGAAGTGGACAAAAATCTTGTAGCGTCAACTTAAGACCGCGCGTTGCAGCAGGAAGTAAGCGGTAAATCGATAAAGTTGAGTCTTTTTGACTTACTTATAGCGCTTCTTGGCTAGATGAGGTAAACAATTCCACTGAAAAAGCTTGAGAACACAGGGTTTCGGCTTACTCCAGCTTTCTGAGAAAGGCTATACATAGGTTTACATAGGTCTTATGGAACGGGTAGGATAAAAGTATGGCAACAATCGACATCCTAGGGGTTCGGCACACTTACGATTTGACGGCTCCGACTGCAACTTCCCCGGTTCTGGTATTTGTCCACGGCTGGCTGTTAAGCCGCCACTACTGGCAACCTTTGACCGATCGCTTGGCATCAAACTATCAGTGCCTTACCTATGATTTGCGGGGGTTTGGCGAGTCTCAATCGGACGCAGGCGACGATCGCCCATGTTCCGAACCGCTAAATTCCTGCTACACTCCCGCAGCTTACGCTCGCGATTTGGAACTTTTACTCGAAAAACTCGATATATCTTCTGCTTGGCTCGTGGGACACTCTCTGGGCGGTACGATCGCTCTATGGGGAGCCAGCAAATTGTCGGATCGCGTTAAAGGCGTGGTCTGCATCAATGCAGGAGGGGGCATCTATCTTAAGGAAGAATTCGAGCGGTTTCGAGCGGTCGGCAAGCAGCTAGTGACAATGCGTCCCGGCTGGCTGCCTCACTTGCCGTTAGCAGATTACCTGTTTGCCCGCGATTCTGTAGCCCGCTCGATCGGCCGTTCCTGGGGACGGCAGCGCTTAATAGATTTCGTGGGAGCTCATCCAGAGGCAGCTTTGGGGGCTTTGTTGGACTCGACCACAGAAGCGGAGATTCACCTATTACCACAAATTGTCTCCAAACTCAAGCAGCCTGTTTATTTTATTGCCGGTACTAAAGATAAAATTATGGAACCAAAATACGTGCTGCATTTGGCTAGCTTTCACTGGATGTTCCAAGGTTGTGGCGAGAATGTCCTTCAGCTTCCCGATTGTGGCCATTTGGCAATGGTGGAACAGCCGGATGCAGTGGCTAGTTATCTGCAAAATATTCTGCAAGAACACACTTAAAGGGAATTGGGCAAAACAAAGCCGAGGAATCGGGCATCGGGCCGAGATCCGGTTCGGGGAAACGAAGCTCGCAAATAGAAAGTTATAGCAGAAGGAAGAAGCAAGAAGGCTTTAGTTGTTCTCTAGGAGAGAGGGAAGTAATTGGCCGGATGGGGAAAGTGCAATTAAGAACGTCCTAAACGTCCGGGCGGTTGCTATACAAGTTAAAAGTTAAAACATTCTTCCCTGTTCGTTGTTCATTCTTACCTCTTGCTTCTTCCTTGTTCCTTCTGCCTTCGCCTAAATCTGTTATCTTAAATAGATAAGTCTGCCCGCTCGCCCTCTTCGGACAGACGTTTCGATTAAATAGTGGCTTTCAACTCTAAATTCTAATTCTGCTTAAATATCTGTGCGCGTTAACCTCACCGATCGGCAACAACACATCCTTTGGGCAACGGTTCGCCACTACATAGCTACAGCGGAACCCGTTGGCTCAAAAGCTTTGGCTGACGAATTCAACCTCAGCGTCAGCCCAGCTACAATTCGCAATGCGATGGGGACTCTTGAAAAAGCTGGACTGCTTTATCAGCCCCACACTTCGGCAGGACGAGTCCCCTCTGACTCGGGCTACCGAATTTATGTAGACCAGTTGATTCAGCCGTCTGATACGCTGGCCCGCAAGGTGGAACAGGTACTAGACCAGCTCAATTGGTCGGACGGCCGCATGGACGCGGCACTCCGCGGCGCGGCTCAAATCCTGGCAACTATCAGCGGTTACATAGCCATGATCACCATACCGCAAACCAATATGGCTTGCTTGCGCCACTTGCAACTGGTGCAGCTAGAGCCGGGAAAGGTGATGCTGATCGTGGTGACGGATGCCTACGAAACTCAGTCGGTTTTGGTGCAGTTGCCGAGGGACGCAGAAGGTAACACGCCTGATGTCGAAATCGTCGATCGCCAATTGCAGATTTTGTCGAATTTTTTGAACAGCAAGTTGCGGGGACGATCGCTCTCGGAACTCTCGACTGTAGACTGGAGCGAGTTAGACCGGGACTTTGAGCTGTACGCTGAGTGGATGGGAACCATGCTGACTGCTTTGAGCAGCCGCCAAAGCAATCCAACCTACACGCGGATTCTGATCGGCGGTTTAGCAGAAGCGCTGCGCTTGCCTGAGTTTTCGCAGTTGCAGCAAGTTCAAACCCTGGTGCAACTGCTCGAACAAGAGCAAGAACTGCTTTGGCCTTTGATTTTTGAATCGCCTGAGTTGGACATCCCCGGGAAGCGAGTAACGGTGCGTATTGGTTCGGAAAATTCTTTAGAACCAATTCGTGGCTGTACTCTGATTTCTTCGACTTACCGCCGGGGATCAGTGCCGGTGGGTAGTGTTGGGGTTTTGGGGCCGACGCGGATGGTTTATGAAAATGCGATCGCGGTTGTGGAAGCTGCTGCGGATTATTTGTCAGAAGCTATTGGCGGAAATCGAGTGAGTTTTCCTGATGGCGATCGAGGGCGATCGGATCATCCCTTGTTAGATGCACCCTAATTTGATAGCCCCAAGCTTAACTGGCTTGGGGTTTTATTGTCTGTGGACGTACTCGCAACCTTTATCAACCGGGTTTTGTGACAAAAAAGCTAGGCTTTTATCCCACATTCCGCACCCAGGGGTAGTACACAGTATAATTACGGAGAAAACTATATCTTTAAAGTAACAAATTATGCCTTTAAAGAGTTATTTATCCGTTAATCTACGGTATAATAGTAGAATTTATAGTTTTATTTCTGGATCAAAATAAGTAAAAACCGATAGTGACAGAGGGTGGGAAATGTGGGTTTTATACTCTTTTTGGGGTAAGAAACTAAAGCTTCGCGCTTGACCAGAGAGTTTCCTAAACAACACGGTTTCTGCGTCCATGAGCGGAGCGGAAAGTGGCAGGAGTTACGGGGGAGCGACTTTCCAGCGATTGGGAGAAAAAGATTGCGATGGCGAGCGATCGCGCATTTACAGAAAGTGGTCGCGGAGTGTTAGTCGAATGGCGGGTTTAGCAGCCTAACCGATGAGTTTTGTTGCAAACCGGGTAGGGCGATCGCCCGCTCTAGGGATAGCTGCTGCGACCAATAAATTGAGGAGGTGCTAACCTCGCGATCGTCGCTTCCCAAGGCAGCAGAATGTCAAAATATTAAGACATTTTAGAGAGTTCGTCAAAAAGAACTAAAAAAGATTAGTGTTGATATGAAAGCAATATTTCTTTTGGGAATAGCCCGGGTTAGACAATTGCAAATAACTTGCAGTAAATTTGGCTTGATTGCCACTTCATAAAAAATTTAACCGCTGAGTTAAGATCGAAACGAAATTTAGGGAATTTTCTTTTAGCATTCAATGAAATCGACTGATAAAACTAAAAATACCTTTGCGATAACAACGCCTCTGTATTATGTAAACGATTTACCTCACGTTGGCAGTGCTTACACGACTATGGCTGCAGATGCCCTAGCCCGATTTGAGCGGCTGCGGGGCAAATCTGTTTTGCTGGTTACGGGGACGGACGAACACGGGCAGAAAATTCAGCGGACAGCCGAGAGTTTGGGACGATCGCCCCAAGCTCACTGCGATTCAGTGGTTCCGGCGTTTGAGGCGCTGTGGGAGCAACTCGACATCCAGTACGATCGCTTCATCCGCACAACTTCGCGGCGCCACGAGTACATTGTCAAAGAATTTTTCCAGCGCGTCTGGAACTCCGGCGACATCTACTTGAACCAGCAACAAGGCTGGTACTGCGTCTCCTGTGAAGAATTTAAGGATGAACGGGAATTGTTGCCGGGAAATCGGTGCTCCGTCCACACCAGCAAGGAAGTTGAGTGGCGCGACGAGGAAAATTACTTTTTCCGCCTGTCGCGGTATCAAGACCAACTGCTGGCATTGTACGCAGAACGTCCCGACTTCATCGCCCCGGAAAGCCGACGCAACGAAGTGCTTAGTTTCGTCAACTCTGGACTGCAAGACTTTTCGATTTCTAGAGTGAATCTCGAATGGGGTCTGCCAATGCCAGTTGACCCCAGTCACAGCATCTACGTCTGGTTTGACGCTTTGCTGGGATACGTCACCGCATTGCTAGATCCGGACAGCGACCCGATGTTGGAGAATGCTTTATCTAAATGGTGGCCGGTTGACTTGCACTTGATTGGCAAAGATATTCTTCGCTTCCACGCAGTTTACTGGCCGGCAATGCTGATGTCAGCGAATCTGCCGGTGCCGGGTCGTGTCTTCGCACACGGGTTTTTGACCAAAGACGGCAAAAAAATGGGGAAAACGGAGGGTAATACTTTAAACCCTGTCGAATTGGTCAACAAATACGGCGCTGATGCAGTACGTTACTATTTCCTCAAAGAAATTGAGTTCGGAGAGGACGGCGATTTTAACGAAACTCGGTTTATCAATATATTGAATGCTGAGCTAGCAAACGATTTGGGAAATTTGCTTAACCGCACTTTAAACATGGCTCGAAAATATTGCGGTGGCAGCGTACCAAATGTGTTGGGAGAAAACATTGACGGAGACAACCTTCTCAAGGCTATGAGCCTGGATTTGGGCACTCAAGTAGCGGGTTTTTACGAAGAGTTGGCTTTTAGCAAGGCTTCCGAAGCCGTGCTTGCATTAGTTCGAGCCGGTAACAAGTTTATTGACGTGCAAGCACCTTGGAGTTTGTACAAGCAGGGACAGATCGAAAGTGTCGAACAAGTGCTATATTCTGTTCTGGAATCTGTTAGACTAGCATCTTACCTTTTATCGCCGATTATTCCCAATATCAGCAACGCTATCTATCAACAGCTAGGTTTTTCAATTGACTTTAACGATCGAGTTACAGTTAACAGTTTAGCGAATTTTGCAGCTCATGCTGCCTGGGGCGCTTTGCCGGCAAACCAAACTCTGGGGGAACCCCAACCTGTTTTTAAGCGGCTCGAACTGCTGTAAACAGTACCTTCATATTTGGCAGCCAGCGCTCTGGGTGTTATGACAGACTACGAATTAGCAGTTATTTCCTTACCAATCTTTCATAAAAATTGAGGCATAACAATCATGTTGAATAGAATAGAAAGCAACGATCTTTTTACGCCGGAACAGGTTCTAGAAAATCGCGGTCGAGTAGCAATTTTTATTGACGGTTCTAACCTTTTTTACGCGGCTTTGCAGTTAGGAATTGAGATTGATTACACTAAGCTGCTGTGCCGTTTAACTGCGGGTTCGCGGCTGCTGCGCTCTTTTTTCTACACAGGTGTCGATCGCACTAACGAGAAACAGCAGGGGTTTTTGCTGTGGATGCGCCGCAACGGCTACCGGGTGATTTCTAAGGATTTGGTACAGTTGCCAGATGGTTCTAAGAAGGCGAATTTGGATGTAGAAATCGCTGTGGATATGATGGCTCTAGTGGGGTCTTACGACACGGCGGTACTGGTGAGCGGTGACGGCGATTTGGCTTATGCTGTAGATGCTGTGAGCTATCGCGGTGTGCGGGTGGAGGTGGTAAGTTTGCGATCGATGACGAGCGACAGTTTGATTAATGTAGCCGATCGCTATATCGATTTGGAAATGATTAAGGACGACATCCAAAAAACATCGCGCCCTAATTATGCTTACCGCCCTTTGTCGGGTCTGAGCTTGATGGAGGAACACGACGACAGATAGGGATTTGGTAATTGGTAATTGGTAACGGTTAATAGGTGATGGTTGATGGGTTGAATCATTAAGAATTAGAAGTTAAAAATTTAGACAAAGCATGACACATTTTTAATTTTTGATTAAGTGTTTTTCAAGACCCAATTATCAATTACCAATTACCAATTCCCCCTTCCCAATTACCGATTACCAATTCCCCATTCCCAATGATTAATCTCAAATCCCTAATTCCCAATTTCAAATCCCCAAAATTGATGCTGGTATTTTTAGCAGCATTGATTTTGGGGATTGGTGCTTGTGCGGCTCCGCAAGAGCCTCAAAAAAACAAATTAGCTGAGGATCTCAAAACTGCTCAACAGTCAAACAGCACTTTAACTTTGAACAAAGTAACTCTAGAACAAGCAAACGAAAAGGGCGAGACGTTCTGGAAAGTAAACTCGGAAAATGCCGTTTACAGCAAAGACAAAAAGATAGTTAACGTTCAGAAACCAGTAGGCAAATTGTTTCAGGACGGCAAAGAAATTTACGATATTCAGGGAGAAACCGGGCAGGTATTTCAGGAAGGAAATCAGGTTTTTCTCAAAGGTAAGATAGTCGCTACAGACCTAAAAAATGGAGTGGTCTTGCGCGGAAATGAGTTGGAGTGGCGACCGAAGGAAGATGTTTTAGTTGTTCGCAACAATTTGACCGGAGAGAACAAACAGGTCACTGCTTCAGCGAAGGAAGCGCGGGTTTTCAGTAGGGCTAAGAGGATGGAGTTATTCGGCTCTGTGGTGGCGAATGTTAAAGAACCGGTTTTGCAATTGCGAACCGAGCACTTAGTGTGGTTTGTGGATCAACAAAAGGTAAACAGCGACCAACCGACTCAAATTGACAGATACAAAAATAAAATAGTAACAGATAGCGGTTTTGCCGACAAAGTAGATGTAGACTTAAAAACTAAGATAGCGACGCTAACGCAAAACGCTCAGTTGATGCCATCAGACCCGCCGCTACAAATAGAAAGCAGTTTGATGAGTTGGAATTTTCCGGCGCAATATGTGATATCGCCCGGGCCTGTGAAGGTTTTTCACCGCGTGGAAAAGGTGACGATGACTGGGGATACGGGGCGCGGAGATTTAGAGAAAAAAGTTTTTTATTTGACGGGAAATGTGGTAGGGATTGGGGAAAAACGTCAAGCTCAATTAAATACCGATCGCGTAACGTGGTATTTAACTAACCAGACTTTCGACGCCGAAGGAAATGTTGTTTACAAGCAACTAAATCCGGTGTTTAATTTGACTGGGCCGAGGGCGGCGGGAGAGTTGAAAAATCAAACTGTGATTGTCAAAGGCGACGGTGGTGGCGGCCAAGTGGTTACGGAATTTGTACCCGACGAGTACAAGGGAACTTTGGGACAGCAATAATTGCGATCGCAGATGCGGGCAGATGAACACCCATAAACGCAAATCTAATTAAGATTAGATTGAGTAAGCAGGGGTTGGGATAACAACAAATTTACAAACAATTTTAGAAAGGCTTGATGAACCTATCTTAATTGACGGATTAAGTTGGAGAGAGTTTAAGGCTGTTGAACTGCATCTCTCGCCTCCGGGCGTGTGGCTTTCGTTTTGAGATGGGATGTGAGAGATTAGACGTATGCCTGGAAGAAAAAACGAAACTGCCAAACAGCGGATTTCAACGCTATCTCGCTCAGCCCCCTACGTTTGCGGCGATCGCCCCTGCAGCCAAATCTTTTTAAGCTTCGCATCTGATTCAACCTGAACTAATGGCAAACTTGAGTTTAGGGTTGATTTAGGCACTATGCACTCAACAGTATGAGGACTTACCAGATCCCCCCAATGCCTTGACCAAGGGGCTTTCAAGTGGCTCCCGGGAGCGGTTCCCCCTTTTTGAAGCGGTTTCTCCCGGGAGTGGTTCCCGCCTTTTTAAGGGTGGCTCTGGGGGTCAGGATGGCTCTGGGTTTCAGACCGTATAGTGCCTAAGTCCTGAATATAATTGTATGCTTAGATAACTTCATATTGAGGTCTTGACCTACAAGTAAATGGAAGTGTACTTAATATAGAGGGAATCAAGAATTTCCCTAGAGATCGCTTTAAATGACCAAGGGTAAGCGACTGTTGTTATTGATACAATCCAAATACTAAAATAACTCCGCCATGACACTAATCGCAAGTGAGCATGAACTTGCAAAAAGCCCTCAAAAAATCCCGCTGCGCCTCGTCTTAGTCGTACCATTCGTGCTGCAAATCTTTGTCGCTGTGGGACTGACAGGTTGGCTCTCGCTACGCAACGGCAAAACGGCCGTCAACAACGTTACTAGCCAATTACGAACCGAGGTACTCGCCCGCATCAATCAACAACTAAACACTTACTTGGAAACCCCCCATTTGGTCAATGCCATCAGCGTCGATGCCATTCGCCGCTTTGGATTATGGAATCCAGACAATATGAGTTCTATGAGAAGCTACTTCTTCTGGCAGCTCAATCAATTTTCCACTGTTAGTTACATCAGTTTTGGAGGGGAAAAAAAAGAATACGCGGGTGCTGGATATAAGGATGATGGCAGTGTGGTTATTGAAATAACCGATCGATCTACTAATTTTATCAATACGATCGTCCGCGTAGATAGAGAGGGCAACCCGACTCAGTTTAAGGAAACCCACCCAGACTACGATCCCCGCATCCGACCCTGGTATAAAGCCGCAAAAGTTGCAGGCAAACCCCAATGGAATAAAATTTATCAATATTATATTCAACCTAGCCTAGGAATCTCCGCTAGCCAACCTGTTTACGATAAAAATGGCACTTTTCGAGGAGTTGTAAGTACCGATCTGTTTCTCTCAAAAATCGGCGACTTTCTCCAAACTTTAAAAATTGGTAAATCCGGAAAGACTTTCATCATAGAACGCTCTGGCTTTCTAGTGGCTTCTTCCACCCCCGAGAAGCCATTTATAAATAAAAAAAATCGCAAAGAAACGCAAAGATTAAAAGCGATTGAAAGCAGAGTGCCTTTGATACAGGGAACAGCGCAGCATTTAATAGAACGCTTTGGTAACTTCACGGAAATAGATAGCAACTCGCAACTCGAATTCATGCTAAATGGTCAGCGAGAATTCGTGCAAGTATCCCCCTTCCAAGATGGTAGAGGTCTTGATTGGCTGATTGTTGTAGTCGTTCCAGAGGCCGACTTTATGGAGCAAATCAATGCCAATACCCGCAGCACTATCCTACTCTGCGTTTTAGCGTTAGTGCTAGCGACGTTGTTAGGAATCCTCGCCTCCCGCTGGATTACCTATCCTATTTTTCTTTTGAGTAAAGCGAGTAGAGCGATCGCTAGCGGTCAATTAAACCAAAAAGTAGACGTAAATGCGATAAATGAACTGGGAGTTCTCGCTCAATCTTTTAACCAAATGGCACAGCAATTGCGCGAGTCTTTTGCTGCTTTAGAAAAGACCAACTCAGAGCTAGAAAATCGAGTAGAAGAACGAACAAGTGAGCTAAAAGAGGCAAAAATTGCCGCTGATACTGCTAACCATGCCAAGAGCGAATTCCTCGCCAACATGAGCCATGAACTCCGCACCCCCCTGAACGGGATTCTAGGATACGCTCAAATTATGGAACGCGATAAAAGTACAACTCCTAAACAAAAAGATACTATCCAAATTATTCACCAGTGTGGTTCCCACTTACTCACTCTGATTAACGATATTTTAGATATTTCTAAAATTGAAGCAAGTAAAATGGAGCTTTATAGTTCAGTTTTTAATTTTTCTTCTTTTCTGATGGGCGTTGTGGAAATGTGCCGCATCCGAGCCGAACAAAAAGAAATTACATTTAATTATCAAGTATTAAATCAACTTCCTAAGGCAGTCAATGCTGATGAAAAACGACTGCGCCAAGTTTTGATTAACCTTTTGGGCAATGCTATTAAATTTACAGAAAAAGGAGGTGTTATTTTTAAGGTAGGCGTAATAGGTGAGGGGGAAGACTCCAACCACTCACCTATTACTAAAATTCGTTTCCATATCCAAGATACTGGGGTTGGAATGGCACCAGAACAGTTAGAAAAAATATTTTTACCGTTTGAACAAGTAGGAAATAGCCAGCAGAAGGCAGAAGGCACTGGATTAGGATTAGCGATCGCACAGAAAATTGTTCAAATGATGGGAGGCGAAATAAAAGTCGAAAGTATACTCGGTCAAGGCAGCATTTTTTGCTTTGATTTAGAGTTGACTGAATCCTCGGAATTTATTGATAAACCTTCGCTAAATACTTCAATTAATTTAAAGGGTTTTAAAGGAAATAAAAATAAAATTCTGTTAGTAGATGATGGATTAGAAAATCGAGGTTTTATTAGAAAGTTTTTAGAACCACTAGGTTTTAAAATCATGGAAGCTTGTAATGGACAAGAGGGTTTAAATAAAGCCATTGATTTTCAACCCGATCTGATTATCACAGACTTAGTGATGCCAGTAATGGATGGATTTGAAATGTCGCGGTGCTTCCGAAAGTCATCAGAGTTTAAGGATGTAATATTGATAGCATCCAGCGCCAGCGTGTTTGAATTTGATCGGCAAAATAGCCAAGAAGCAGGTTGTAACGAGTTCCTGTCAAAGCCTCTGCAAGTAGAAGAATTGCTAGAAGTGTTAAAAAAATACTTACAAATAGAATGGATTTACGACCAACCTGCGGATTTGGCGAACGCACAGCCGGAAGGTTTCACTGATTTATTAAACGTTCAGAGTGGTGAGCTTGTGATACCACCATCAACAGAGCTGGTAGCGCTGTTTAATGCGGCTCGGATCGGCGATATTGAAGTGGTTGAGCAGGAAGCAGATAGACTAAAGCAGATAGACGGCAACTATCTACCCTTTGCTAATAAAATCTTGCAATTTGCGAAAAATTTTGAAGAAAAAGAACTACTAGCTTTTGTAAAAAAACATTTGGGAAAATAAAATGCTCAACCAAAAAGACAATGTAATTTTAATTGTTGACGATAACCCGAATAACCTCAAACTTCTGTTCGATTTTTTGAAGGAGTCAGGCTTCAAGGTTTTAGTAGCTAAGGATGGGGAAAGTGCTATTGAGAAGTTACAAGAAGTTTCGCCAAATATCATATTGTTAGATGTGATGATGCCGGGGATAGATGGGTTTGAAACCTGCTACCGCTTAAAAGCATCGGTGGCAACGAAAGATATCCCTGTGATTTTTATGACAGCTCTTACCGATCGCGTGGATAAGGTTAAAGGTCTGTCAATGGGTGCAGTAGATTATATCACCAAACCCTTTCAGCAAGAGGAAGTCCTAGCCCGTGTGCAACTACACCTGAGACTGCGAAATTTGACCAAGACGCTGGAAGAGCAAAATGTGCTTCTCAAACAGGAAATTGAAGCGCGAAAAGAGGCGGAAGCGGCCTTGCAGAAACTCACTTCTGAGTTAGAGGAACGGGTGGCTTCTCAAACGGCTGAACTTAGACAAGCGTACAACGAGCTTCAACACGCTCAAGTTCAGTTGTTGGAAAGAGAAAAAAAATTAGGACATGATGCGTTTCACGACGCTCTAACGGAGTTGCCTAACCGCGCTTGGTTTATGAATCGGCTGCAACAGGCGATCGACTTGTCGTACAGACGTGAAGATTATCTATATGCGGTGCTATTTATTGACCTAGATCGCTTTAAAGTAGTGAATGATAGCCTCGGGCATTTGGTTGGGGATGAATTACTAAAAAGCGTTGCTCGTAAACTGCAACTTTGTTTACGCCATACAGATGCAGTTGCGCGGTTTGGAGGAGATGAATTTGTGCTCTTGCTGGAAGATATTAAAGATATTGATGAACCAAACAGGGTGGCTGAACGCATCCAACATCAATTAAGGCAGCCGTTTAATTTGCATGATTATGAAGTATTTACCGAGATCAGCATTGGCATTATCTTTAGCACAATGGGTTACGATCGCCCCGAAGACGTGCTCAGAGATGCGGATATCGCAATGTATTATGCTAAAGCTCAAGGCAGAGGGCGTTACGAAGTTTTCGATCCAGCGATGCAAACTGTTGCGATGACGCGGTTGCAGTTGGAGAACGACTTGAGAAGGGCAATGGCGCTACAAGAATTTTGCCTTCACTACCAGCCAATTGTCTCCCTTTCTACCGGGCAACTGAGTGGCTTTGAAGCTTTGGTGCGCTGGCATCACCCATCTGGCATAATCTACCCGCCTGCCGAGTTTATCCCTGTGGCTGAAGAAACTGGTTTGATCAATGAACTAGGGTGGTGGGTTTTGCAGGAAGCTTGTCACCAGATCAGTATTTGGCAGCAACAGTTTCCCCAAACACCTCCCTTGGCGATTAATGTCAATCTTTCCGGCGTGCAGCTTAAGCAAGTAAACCTACTCAATCGAATTGAGGACATTTTGCAGCAGACTGGCATTCCCAGTTACTGTCTAAAACTAGAGATTACTGAAAGTTGTATTTTAGAAACAGTATCCAGGGAAGAAAAGATGTTGAAGCAGCTAAAAGCTCTAGGCATTCAGTTGTGTATCGACGACTTTGGCACCGGTTACTCTTCTTTAAGCCGCTTACACGAGTTTCCCATTGATACCTTAAAGATTGACCGCTCTTTTGTCAGCCGCATTGGGACAGACAACAGTGGCGTAGAAATTATCCAGACAATTGTGACGCTGGCTCGCAGCCGAGGTATGGATATCGTGGCCGAAGGCATAGAAACGCCCACACAGCTACAGAAACTGCGAGAGTTGGGGTGTGAGTTGGGGCAAGGATATTTATTTTCTGAGCCTGTAGACAGCGAAAAGGCAACCGAACTATTAGGCCTAAAAGTAGGGGTAGTAAGCTGACCTGCCATCTAGTTTGGCCGCAATAAATTTTATGAATCTTTGGTGGGAAAAGCCCCAAACCCTACTCTCATAATGCGAACTCAATTCTGCTGGGAATTAAGAGTTAGTTTGGCTGGGATTTTTGATATTTTATGAATTAATAAAATTTACCTCATGCCCGAAGGTTAATTTTTAGGAATTCCTAACGGGTTTATGCTTCGTAACACAGAATTTCCGATATTTTGATTCACTATTGTCTCGGACGATCGACTTCGAGTCGCACTCTTGCAGTGTATGCTACCCGTTGGGGGGTGCGGAATGTGGGATTGTGCGGATTTTGTATCAAAAGCTCTCTAACGCCACACTCGCCTTAAATTCAACACAAATCCTGGCAATACATCCTCTCCCGACAACTCGGTTGGATTAATTAATATTTCTACTTCTGTCTGTTGTCTGTAAATCTCTACCCGTTGGTTTTGCGGGTCAATTAACCAGCCCAATCTCGCACCATTGTCAATATATTCTCGCATCTTTGTTTGGAGGGTGGAGAGACTGTCAGATGCCGAGCGCAATTCTACTACAAAGTCGGGACACAGGGGAACGAAGCCTTTACGTTCTTTTGCAGTTAGTGCTTCCCAGCGAGCTCGACTCACCCAGGAAGCGTCGGGAGAACGGCGAGCACCGTTGGGGAGGATGAATCCGGTAGAAGAGTCAAAGCCTTCTCCTAAATCTTCGTGTGCTTCGCACCAGCGATCAACTTGCCCGCTGATACTGAGATTGCGACTGCCTGATTCTCCTCCGGTGGGTGGATTCACTATTAATTCTCCTTGTGCACTTCTTTCTAATCTCAAGTCGGGATTTGCCAATGCTAGGGCCTCGAATTGTTCTGGGGTGACAAAAAGGCCGATCGCGTTTGGCAATTCTATAGAGATGGTTTCTGGTTCAGTAAATATTTGTACCATCTTCAATTCCAGTTTTTTTTAGATTGAACTCGGCAACAAAAAAAAGTTAAAGGACTCTCGCACGGGGTGGGGCGGGTTTACGAGATTGTGTGTTTTACGCAATTATGATCCGTGAACCCGCCCCTAGAAATTTTTGACAATGGTGCAATATGTTTGACGCTTTCTACAACTGTCCGAAACCTTTTTTAGGCTTATCTTTTTTCTTTTTCTTCTTCTGCTGGGCACCCATATAGCCGCGGGAACCGGGCTGCATTCCGGGGCCGCCCATTCCGGGCATTCCGGGCATTCCGGGCAATCCTCCCATGCCGGCGAAGTTGCCTTGACTCATTTGCTGCATCATGGTACGCATTTTCTGGAAATCGCTCACCAGCTTAGTTACGTCGTTTTCAGCGTAGCCTGCGCCTTTGCCGATGCGGCGGCGGCGGGATGGAGAACTTGCTAAAAGTTCGGGATTGCGGCGTTCTTCAACTGTCATCGAATTAATCATGGCTTCGGTGCGTTTTAGCTGCACTTCTCCCTGCCGCATTTGTTCATCTGAGAGTTTGTTCATCCCCGGAATCATTTTCATGATGCCACCGAGGGAACCCATATTTTTTAGCAGTCTGGTTTGTTTGAGAAAGTCGGTAAAGTCAAACTTTGCCGTCAGCATTTTCTCTTGCATTTTCTCGGCATCGGCGATGTCGAATTCTTCTTGCGCTTTTTCTACTAGCGTCAAGACATCGCCCATGCCAAGTATTCTGGATGCCATGCGATCGGGATAAAATGGTTGCAAGGCTTCCACTTTTTCGCCGACGCCGACAAATTTAATCGGCGCGCCGGATATTTGTCGCACGGATAAGGCTGCACCGCCGCGGCTGTCGCCGTCTAATTTGGTTAAGATTGCGCCGGTAATGCCGATTTGTTCGTGAAAGGTGCGGGTTAAATTTGCTGCTTCTTGGCCAGTCATGGCATCAACAACTAACAGCGTTTCGTGGGGTTGTACTGTTTGTTTGATGCGGCCCAATTCTGCCATCATGTCTTGGTCGATTTGCAGGCGGCCTGCTGTATCGACGATGATGGTATCAATGCCGATTTGTTTGCCGTGTTCGATGCCTTGGCGGGCAATTTCTACGGGGTCAATATCTTTGCCTAATTCAAATACTGGTACGTCGATTTGTTTGCCGAGGGTCAGCAATTGGTCGATCGCGGCTGGTCGATAAATGTCGGTTGCGACTAGCAGTGCGGTACGATTTTGCTTGCGGAGGTGCAGCGCTAGTTTGGCGGTAGCTGTGGTTTTCCCGGTTCCTTGCAAACCAGCCATCAGGATAACTGTGGGCCCGGAGTCTGCGGTGGCGAGGGGTACATTGGTTTCCCCCATGACGCGCACGAGTTCGTCGTGGACGATTTTAATGAATTGTTGGTCGGGACGGACGCCTGAAACGACTTCTGCGCCTTGTGCTTTTGCCGCTACCTCTCCGATGAAGTTTTTGACGACTTGGAGGTTGACATCGGCTTCCAGGAGGGCGCGGCGGACTTCTTTGAGCGCGTCTTGGATGTTGGACTCGGAGATTTTATTTTGTCCGCGCAGTTTTTTCCAGGTGGATTCGAGTCGATCGGCAAGGGCTTCAAACATAGGGCATTGTTGGCTAGTCAGTCTTTTTAATTTTAAGGCTAAATGCGGATGTTTGGATTAATGTTTTGCTAATTTTTGAATAATCCTTTCAGGGCGGGCTAGAAGCCCACCCCACAAGAAAATTCATATATTGTGGAACAAACATCTTGCCTGTTATTAAAACTGCTGCCACAAAATTCATCTATTGTGGAACAGGCATCTTGTCTGTTCCTAAAACTGTTGCCCTAAAACTCATCTATTGTGGAACAGGCATCTTGTCTGTTCCTAAAACTGCTATAAGATGTGAGTTTTTATGTATTCTGCGATCGCTGGTTGGACTGTGAAGATGGTGCGATCGCCCTTTTCGACTTTTTCAATTAATGACCTCCTTCTCAAGGATTCGACGGCTTTGAGGAATGATGAGCCTAAAAAATCTCTAAAGGGATAAATGTTTTAATATCAATTCGGTCAAGTACGCTTGCGTATAGATAGATTGCCCGCTATCTGTAGGGACACGGCACTGCCGTGTCCCCTACCCGGAACTCGCTCTATAGCCTGTCTAATTCCCTACACATAACTAAGCTAAAAACTGGAATTGAGAACCGTTAACTGCCAATGCAAACGGACTCGCTTGTTCAAATGCACCCGTAAGTTCAAAGTTGTTCGTGTTTAAAACTATCCCCACAATCTGCCCGTTAATTATGTTTTCAATTACCATGTCGTTGATAATTCCGTCGTTATCGTAAGCAATCAAATTGTCGTCTTCAAAGAAAAGGTCTAGTTCTGTTAAACCGTCCGTCAAACCAATGCGATCGCCCTCGTCAAAGTTAAAATCGGTAATGACATCTGCTCCATTTATACCAAATGCTTCATCGTTGCTTCTGAGCACAAATATGTCAGCACCGAGACCTCCCGTCAGCACGTCAACTCCCCGATCGCCTGCTAAGAAATCGTTGCCCTCATTGCCCTCTAAATCGTCGTCTCCTTGCCCTCCTCGCAGGAGATCGTTCCCGAACCCTCCGAAGATAAGGTCATTTCCGGCGTCGCCCCTAACTACGTCGTTGCCATCATTTCCATCCAGGCGATCGTCATCTTTCCCGCCGTAAATTATGTCATTTCCGCCACCACCGCCGATAATATCACTGCCATTATTTCCTAGCAGCCGTTCGTTGGAATCCGACGAACCTCCTATAGTATCGTTGCCGTCGAGTCCCCAAACTCCCCAGGGAAAAGACGACAAATTTCCATTCCCTACGTTAATCTCATCGGGTGTAGCGAATCCCAAAAGACGTGGCCCACCCCCAGCAAATACAGGAAATCCCGTCACATCGCCGATGAGATTGTTAACCGTTAAAGCCATAACTATGTCCTTTCAAAAATCCTGTTAGCTGTATTATATATGTTAATTCTTGCGTTGCCAAATAGCAAGTAATATTGGAACTTTGGTCGCAAGTTTTTTGGCTAATTGAGTGACCAGCAACCTGTTTACCAATTGGTAATTACCAATTGGTAAATACCAATTACCAGGGCTGTGCCTCATTCAACCCAAAGCTGCTATATCTCTCGCCTCAGAGTCAAATAGCATTAGTTGCTGACACTATCCGCTACTGTCTACCGCTTATAATGGGTGTTACCCCCCAGGCTGTAAACCGGTTAATATCACCTATAACGTCGAGACTGAGAGGTTGTTTGTGAATAAAAGTAAAAGTCCCTGGGCCCATCGTCCGAGAAAAAACCCAGTTTCCGATACCAATACACAAACTTTACCAACAGGATCTAAGCTCTTTACAAAGCCATAATCGCCGATCGCTGACATTTTTGGCAAAATCCACTGCTTTCAGGTGTTTTACTCATGTCTACTCCTAAATCGTCTTCCCCTCAAAACAACAACAACTCGGTAAAATCGCCAGCGACAGATATCGTCGCAACACAGCAAGACAGTAACAACCTGCCCAGCGAACCAAGTATAGAACAGCTACTGGAAGCTTTGGCGGGCCAAGTACCCACTCAATCTGCTGAAATTGAACCCTTGAAAACGTGGAAACAAGATTTACAGCGATTGTTTCAATTTCTCGGTGACCGCCGCGTTTTAATCGCAGTAATGCAACCAGGAACTTTTGCCCTACGGTACGCTAACGCGGCATTTTGTCGCTTGGCCGGTTGGGAGGAAACGTCCTTGGCAACTCAATCTACCAACGGTTTGTATGCAGAAACCGACATCACTCTGCTGCAAATGTTCGAGGATGGGGACGGCAAAACAGCAGAACAATTGTACCGCCGCCACCTTTTGCACTGGGTATTTAAGCAATATTATCAAATTGACATCGACGGTTTGCGGGTGCTAGACGAACCTGTCACGGCGAGTGTAAAAAACCCCAAACACCGAGAACCAAGATTTATAGAATTTTGGCTCGGTTCGGAACAGTTAAAAATTACTCGAATTGACTCAAAAATAAATGAATTTGCGGATATTCCTTTAAAATTAATGCCTGTTACGGAACGGGAAGCTTGGCTGATGCAGCCGAATCAACTGGAAAATTTAGCCGCTCGATTGCAGTTGGATAATTACCGCGTAGAAGGTTTGCTGCTGTTAGAAGGTTTTGATGTCACCGTGCAGGAGCAAATTCGCCGTCTGACTCAGTTATTGATCGATCGAGATTCGATGCTACGGCCAGATAAATTTGAGAGAATCGATCGGTGTTTGCGATCACTCTTCAATGCTGACGGCACTTTGCTGCTGCGCCTCGACGGCGAACAGGTACAGCTATTAGTTGCAAAAGACGGCCAACATTTACAGCCGATTATTTATTCAATGTACTCCCTAGAAGCTTCTCACTTTTTGAAGGCCACAGCAGCGAATCAAGTTTGGAACGTGCCAGACTTGCGTAGGGAGTGCGAAACTGAGTGCGATCGAACTTTGCGGAAAATGGGGACTCGATCGATGCTGCTGGTGCCCCTGGTAGTCAAATCCGTCACCCGTGAGGGTTGCGGGCAGCGGGTTTTGGGCGTCGTGGGGCTGTTGTGCGATCGGCCCAACCACTTCAACGGCATTGACGCTCAACACGCCCAAGAACTCATTCCCGCTTTCATTGCAGCCCTGCGGCAAGCCATCCACGAGCGGTTTACCCACATTCACAACATCCACCCCGCAGTCGAGTGGCGGTTCGCCCAAGAAGCAGAAAGGCGAAGTTGGGGACTGCCCCCAGAAACAATCGTATTTGCTGACGTTCATCCGCTGTACGGCATTTCGGACATTCGTGGTTCTAGCGACGAAAGAAACCGAGCCATTCAAACTGATTTGCTCGAACAATTCCGCTTAGGTTTAGTCATAGTTGATGCCGTTTGCGAAACACAAACTACCCACCTCGGCGAGCAACTGCGGCTCGACTTGCTCGACTACATCAAGCGTTTAAAACAAAAAGTAACCGTCGATATGGAGGTGCGAGCAGCCGAATATTTAAACGAGCATTTAGAAGTATATTTTGACTATTTTGTGCAGTGCAGCCCCAGGGTTCAGGCAGCCGTTGAAGCTTACCAAGCAGCCTGTGACAACGAACACAACTGTGTTTACAGCGATCGCACCCGCTACGACCAAATGCTGAACCTAATCGGCACCAAACTCCAAGAAACTTGGGCCCGCTGGCAAGAAAAAATGCAGCAAATTCTTCCCCACTACTGCGACATCGAATGCACCGACGGGCTCGATCACATGATTTATGTAGGAAAATCGATCGACCCCAAATTTAGCCAGTTTCACCTACACAGTTTGCGGTATGAACAACTGCGAGCAATTTGCGACTGCTGCCGCACTGTTTTTCGCCTGCAAGCCGAGTCTCAAATTAACATGGAACTCGCACATTTAGTCTTAGTGCAGAATACCACCATCGACATTTTTCACAACGAAAATACCGAAAAAATGTTTGATGTCAAAGGCACTCGCGACATCCGCTACGAACTCGTCAAAAAGCGGATCGAAAAAGCCGTTGACAAAGACGCACAAGAGCGGATTACCCAGTCGGGGATGTTGACTGTCGTTTATTCCACCGAGGAGGAATGGGAAGAGTATCAGCAATACTTGCGCTACTTGTCTCGCGAAGGTTGGGTAGAGCCAAAAGTTCAGACGGGCATGGTAGAATCACAACAAGGAGTTAGCGGTTTAAAATTCGCCCGGGTGCGTATTTTGCCTGAACCGGAATCTATTTCTACTATCTGTGAAGTTACGGTAGTCAGCGATTGAGAACCCGTTCAATTGCCTGTTTTAGGCGGAGTGCGATCGCTCCCATCTCCTGCTGTTTGAGGCAGAGTGCGATCGCACTCCTCCCCCCTGAAAAACGGTAAAACGAAAGCATTCCGGACTCACACACAAGACCGAGATTATATTTATAGCAACCGCCAAGGCGGTTAGGGCATAAACTGTAAGTAGTCCCAATTGCCAAGCGCGATCGCACAACTCATGCCCAAGCCCTACAGTTACGACCTTCGCCAAAAGGTTATACTCGCTATAAAGCTCGATGGCTTGAAGATTACCGAAGCCAGTCAACTGTTCAATATTAGCCGCAACACGATCGGTCTATGGCTGAAACGACAAGCCCAAACAGGGGGCTTTGAAGCATTGCCCAATCAACCAAAAGGTAATGGTCATAAAATTACCGACTGGGAAAAATTCCGAGAGTTTGCTAAAACTTACGGGGATAAAACCCAAGTGGAGATGGCAAAACTGTGGGAAGGAGAGATTAGCGATCGCACTATTTCACGGGCATTAAAGAAAATTGGCTTTACTCGAAAAAAAAGACCTATGGCTACCGTGAAAGAGATGAGGAGAAACGGCAAGCATTCATAGCGCAGTTGTCAACTTTGTCCCCATCTCAAATTGTGTACCTTGATGAGTCTGGCATGGATAATCGAGACGAGTATGATTATGGCTGGAATCAAAAAGGGGAACGCTTTCACAGCCTAAAATCAGGACGGCGCCAGGGGCGGGTCAACATGATTGCTGCCCTGTGCAACCAAAAACTGATAGCTCCTTTTACAGTTGAAGGAGCCTGTAATCGA
Organism: Microcoleus vaginatus PCC 9802; assembly: GCA_022701275.1. Taxonomy (NCBI): domain Bacteria; kingdom Bacillati; phylum Cyanobacteriota; class Cyanophyceae; order Oscillatoriales; family Microcoleaceae; genus Microcoleus; species Microcoleus vaginatus. The sequence continues at coordinate 2,444,590 of CP031740.1, read as the reverse complement.
ACAGTGTTTGAAATGTGGCTGGAAACTTGTTTACTTCCAACTCTCGAACCTGGACAGGTTTTAGTCATGGATAATGCCACATTTCATAAAGGGGGTCGCATCTTCCAACTGATACAGGATGCAAACTGTCAATTGCTGTACTTACCCCCTTATTCCCCAGACCTCAACTTGCATTGAACAGTGCTGGTCTTGGTTAAAAAGTCGCATCCGCAAACAACTTGATCGGTTTAATTGTTTACGAGATGCGATCGAAGATGTATTGCGCTTTTCGTCCTAACTGCCTTGACGGTTGCTATAAGATGTTTGTTGACACAACGAGCAAGGCCACATTTTCACTTATTGTATATTCCGTGTGATTGGAAATCGCAAAATACACGATCTGAATCACACAAAATCCAGATTAAGTAGTGTTAATCTATTAATAATAATTAGACCCTGTAATTTATAAGTTAAGTGATGTTAACCTTATCAGAATACCAAATAAATTCTACTCTGCACGAAGGCGTAGAAACAATAATCTATCGCGGACAAACACCGACAAATGCGCCCCCAGCAATTCTGAAAGTCCTCAAAGCCGAATATCCCACCCTCGAAGCCATTACCAGGCTCAAACACGAATATCAAATCCGCCAAAATTTAGACAGCGAACAAATCGTCAAAGCCATCAGTCTCGAAACATTTGACCACCGATTAGGAATGGTTTTAGAAGACTTTGGCGGCGAATCCCTCGCAAAACTGCTGGAAAGAGAAACCTTGAGCCTGCAAGCAAATTTAAACATCGCCATCCAAATAGTCAAAGCCTTACAATACCTGCATTTTCAGCACATTATTCACAAAGACATCAAACCCAGCAACATCATAATTAACTCGCAAACTAAACAAGTAAAACTCACCGACTTCGGCATTGCTACAAAACTCAACAAAGAAAATCCGCAATTTAACAATCCCAACTCAGTCGAAGGCACATTAGCCTATATGTCACCCGAACAAACCGGGAGAATGAACCGCACCCTCGACTACCGCACCGACTTTTATTCTATCGGCATCACCTTGTATGAAATGCTGACGGGAAAATTGCCTTTTTCCAGCACCGACCCCTTAGAAATAGTTTATAGCCACATTGCAGTTCAACCAATATATCCCCATAAAATCAATTCTGAAATACCTGTCGCCATCTCTGAGATAGTGATGAAATTGATGGCAAAAAATGCCGAAGATAGATATCAAAGTGCGGCGGGATTGTTAGCCGACTTAGAAATTTCTTTGCATCAGTTAGAAACCACCGGACAAATTGCCGACTTCATCCCCGGACGCTTAGATATTCTCAGCCAATTGTTAATCCCCCAAAAATTGTACGGTCGGGAAAATCAGGTTAATGAATTGCTAGCCGCATTTGAACGTGTAAGAGCGGGTTTAGCCAACAATTTGTTAGAAAAACCCGCCACCTTAGAACAAAAGTCGCCCCCATCAAAAAGCAGCGAATTAATGCTAGTATCAGGCTACTCAGGCATCGGTAAATCAGCCGTAGTCAACGAAGTTAGCAAACCAATTACTAGGTCAAAAGGTTACTTTATCAGCGGCAAATTTGACCAATTAAAACGCAACATTCCTTATGCCTCATTAATCCAAGCATTTAACTCCTTGCTGCGGCAATTGCTAACAGAAAGTGCACTTTCCTTAGAAATATGGCGCACTAAAATTTTAACAGCCGTGGGAACCGACGGCCAAGTAATTGCCGACGTAATTCCAAAAGTTGAATTAATCATCGGCAAACAGCCAGAAGTCCCAGAACTCGCCCCTGTAGAATCCCAAAATCGATTCAATCGGGTATTCAAAGAATTTATTCGCGTTTTCGCCCAAAAAGAACACCCCCTAGTTATCTTTTTAGACGATTTGCAGTGGGCAGATTCAGCAACATTAAAGTTGATGCAAATACTGATAACTGACCCTGATCAAAAATATTTGTTGCTAATTGGTGCCTATCGAGACAATGAAGTTAGTCCGACCCACCCCTTAATTCAGACTGTAGAAGAGATTGAAAAAACTGGTACAATAGTCAACAATATCGTGTTGCAACCGCTGGATTTAGCAAATGTGACGGAATTAGTGACTGAAACACTTAACACTTGCACAGAAAAAGTAACAAATTTAGCCGATTTAATCTGGAATAAAACGGGCGGCAATCCTTTTTTCTTGACTCAATTACTTCAAGCACTTTATCAAGACTATCTTCTGAAATTTGAATTTAATAACATTACAAATGAGGGAAGTGAAAGTGGCTGGTATTGGAGTATCGATGAAATCCAAGCCATTGGAATTACCGATAAAAGTGTGGTGGAACTGGTAGCTTCTCGCATTGAAAAGCTGCCCGCACCCACGCAAGAAGTGTTGAAGCTAGCAGCTTGCGTGGGAGATAAATTTGCTCTAGATGTGCTGTCACTTGTTAGCGAAAAGTCACCTAATACTACAGCAACTGAACTTCATTCAGCTTTGCAAGCCGGGTTAATTCTACCCTTGAGCGATGCTTATCGCATTCCTTTAGTTTTCAATCGAGCCGAATCAATTAATTTCAAGTTAGACACTTCACGGGTTAGTTATAAATTTTTGCACGATCGCGTTCAGCAAGCCGCCTATTCGCTAATTCCCGAAGACAAAAAGCAATTTACCCATTTAAAAATCGGTCAATTACTGTTAAACAATACTCCACCAGACCAGCTAGAAGAAAACATCTTTGATATCGTCAATCAATTGAATGTCGGAATTGACACGATTAGCCAGCAATCAGAAAAGACGCAGTTAGCAAAATTAAATTTAACGGCTGGACGCAAGGCAAAAGCGGCTGCTGCTTATGAAGCTGCTGTTAGGTATTTGCGAGTTGGTATGGGATTATTACCAGAGGTTAGCTGGCAGAGTCAGTATGAATTAACGCTCTCTATCTACGAGTTAACAGCGGAAGCTGAATACTTAAACATCAACTTTGAAGACTCAACAAAACTGGTTTATATCATCCTACCCCAAGCTAAAACTCTACTGGAAAAAGTGAAGGTTTACAAACTTCAAATCCAGTCTTACAATTCTCAAAATAGACCGTTAGAAGCACTAAATACAGGAATGGAAGTACTGAAATTATTAGGTATTTCTTTTCCTCCCAACCCCACTTTGCTAAATATTGTGGCGGGACTGATTAAGACCAAACTAAGTTTGGGAACGAAACGAGTTGAGGATTTAGCTAATTTGCCAGAAATGACCGATCCTAATAAACAAGCTATCATGGGGATTTTATCAGGGATTCTCAGCAGTGCTGTTCAAGCAAAACCGCAACTGGTACCGCTGCTGACATTTATGATGATCCAGCAGGGCGTTAAATATGGTAACTCACTTTATGCTAGTATCGCCTACGCTTATTATGGCGCTATTTTGTGCAGGCTAGGGGATATCAATTCGGGATACCAATTCGGCGAACTGGCAATTAGGCTGTTAGACAAATTTCCCTCCCGTTCGATCCAAAGTAAAGTTTATACACTCTTTAGTGGTTTTATTAAACATTGGAAATCCCCCCTTTACTCAATATTAGGCTATCTTATCGAAGGTTTTCAAACCGGCCTGGAAACAGGAGACTTAGAATTTGCTGGTTATTCTATAGGAGAATATTGTTGTTACAAACTATGGATGGGAGAGCCTCTAGAATTGGTTGAACAGGAAACTGGGAAGTATGTGAAATTAATGCAGCAACTTAAATTAGAAATGGCTGTACCGTATATAAGTATACGGAGGCAGACAGGTCTCAATTTATGCGGAAAAGCTGTCGAACCATGCCATTTAGTCGGCGAGAGTTTTAATGAAGTTGAAACGCTCCCCGCTTTTAGAGACTCTAAAAACTTTCTTTTACTTTGTTCGATTTATAGCGCCAAAGCTCAGCTTAATTTTTTGTTCAAAAACTACGTGCAAGCCTTGGATAATTCAAGGTTATTTGAAAAATATGAAGAAGCCGCTGCGGGATTTTATGTGGTTTCCATCAGCAACTTCTACTACTCTCTCAGTCTCCTCGCTTTGTTTCCCCAAGCTGGCAAAGGTGAGCAAAAGCAATATCTTAAAAAAGTGATACAGTTACAAAAAAAGATGAAAAAATGGGGAGATCACGCTCCCATCAACCACCAACACAAATATGATTTGGTAGAAGCCGAGAAAGCGCGAGTGTTAGGGCAGAATGAGCGAGCAATGGATTATTACGATCGCGCTATTTCGGGAGCCTCCAAAAACGGTTACATCCCAGAGGAAGCATTAGCTTATGAATTAGCAGGAGAATTCTATCAATCTTTGGGAAAACACATAATTTATCCAGCCTACCTTACCAAAGCTTATTATGCTTACATCCGCTGGGGAGCAATTGCCAAAGTTAAAGACTTGGAATTGAGATATCCTTTCTTAGTAGCACAAACGCGTACAACAGAAACCCCAACCCTCGATATCACCAGCACTACCACGGGAAATACTACCAGTAGTAGTTTAGGCGATTTCTTAGACTTAGCTACTTTTATTAAGTCGGCGCAAGCCATTAACGGTGAAATTGTTCTCGAAAAATTGTTAACCAAATTAATCAAAATTATTTTAGAAAATGCCGCAGCTCAAAAAGTAGTGTTGCTGCTGCTGAAAAACGATATCCTCTGCATAGAAGCTACTGGCAGTTTTGCGGAGGATAAAGTGACACTTTTACCCTCTATTCCCGTAGAAAATCGTCAAGATGTTCCCCTGTCTGTGATTAATTACGTACACAGCAGTCAAAAGCATCTGGTTTTAGACAATGCGACTGTCGCCGAACCTTTTAATGTGGATGCTTATATTCGGAAAAATCAACCCAAATCAATTCTCTGTTTGCCGATTCTTTATCAATCTCAGCGTCGCGGAATAATTTATCTAGAAAATGCTTTGACGGTAGGAGCTTTTACAGTAGAGAGAGTAGAAGTATTCAAAGTGTTAATTTCTCAAGTTGCTATTGCTGTAGAAAATGCTGGTTTGTACGCGCGCGAGAAAGAAAAATCTCAACAGTTAGAAAAATCTTTCAATGAATTGCAACAGGCGCAACTGCAACTCATTCAAAGCGAAAAAATGTCGGCTCTCGGCAACTTGATTGCAGGGGTTGCTCACGAAATTAACAATCCGCTTGGTTTTATTGCGGGCAATCTTGATGCTGCTGCTGAGGCGAGCTTAGATTTGATTGATTGCTTACAACTTTACCAAGAAAAATTTCCTAATCCTGGAGATGAATTACAGGATAAAGCATCGCAGATCGATTTAGAATATTTGATCGAAGATTTGCCGAAAATGCTTTTATCTATGAAATCAGGTACAGAGCGCATCCGCAATATTAGCACGTCTTTGCGTACTTTTTCCCGCGCTGACAGTGCGAATAAAGTGTTAGCAAATATTCATGAGGGCATCGACACCACTTTGATGATTTTACAGTATCGCCTCAAAGCTACAGATACTCGCCCGGCGATTAAGATTATCAAAGAATACGGAGATATCCCGCCCGTTAAATGTTATTTTGGGCAACTGAATCAGGTATTTATGAATTTGCTGGCAAATGCGATCGAGTGTTTTGACGAATTCAATCAGGGTTGCACTTACGCTGAAATAGAAGCTTTACCGAATACGATCGCCATTATCACTCATCTCGGGGAGGATAACAACAGCGTGGTGATTAAAATTAAAGATAATGGTCAAGGGATGTCATCAGAGGTCAAGTCGAAAATATTTGACCATTTATTTACTACCAAAGGAGTAGGAAAAGGTACGGGCTTGGGGTTGTCTATCAGTCGGCAAATTGTAGAAGAAACCCACGGCGGTAAACTAACTTGCGAATCGGTGCTGGGAGAAGGTACGGAATTTGCGATCGCCCTGCCGCTTTGATAAAATTTATTCACCCCCCTTACCGAATCAGTCATTGCCAATGGTTTAATCTAAAATCTAAAATCTCAAATGTTATGACTTGTGCTTAACACACACTTGGAAATTTGTCAATTCCTCAATATCTATCAAATAGTCCACAGTTCACTGTTTAAAGCAGGCAGTATGCAGTTACATTGTTAGCTAAATCATGTAATAACTGTATTTGATAGGAGTTTTTCGAGTGAACGCTGCCGAACAAGCCAAAAATATAGAAGTTGCCAGCAAAATTGCTGCGGTTGTTAACTTATTCAAGTCGGAATTCCCGGATGCAAAAGTCGATTTGAAACCTTGGATGAATGACGAGGATACCAGAGAACTTGTAGATCCAGATTCGATCGACATTGGCTTCCATTTTCCCGGTAGAAGTCGCTTGCTGCAAAGCCGCAGCATTTTGATTCAAATCCGATTTTACCAAGATCCGGTGGAAGGATATCGGCGGGCGATCGGAGTTGAGGCCGCCGGTTACGATCATAGCGGTCAGCAGTGGCACTTTTCTACCGTGGAAAATTGGAATTTTCTCGGCCAAACCGAACCTGCGGTGGAGTCGGCGCAAAAACTCAAAGACTTTTGCCAGCAGATATTCGATTTGTTTAATCAATCTTTTTGAGGAATTCAGTTGTCACTGCGAACCTGTTTCTAGTAAGGACTTTAGTCCTTGCTATTATCGCAATTGTCGATCGACCTACAGCCAACCGGATAAACAGATTTGTAAGTAGTCGATCGCTTGCCAAATAAAGTATAGCGGTTGTCGCGGACTTGTTCGTACACGCGATCGCCCATCCACTTCATCCCCGGCATTGCCCGGTAAGCAGCCACAAACACCTCACCTCCAGGCAATATCCGCCCGATTTCCTCCGCCGCATCGCTGCCCTGCCAGCGCCGTTCCGGGGTGTTGCCATCTATCAAAATCATCCCCATTTCGCAGTCTCCAGACGTAATCCCAAAGCGATTTAATTGCTCTAAATCTTGCATGGGAATATACTCAAACCTATTGCCTTGGTCTAAGTTTTCTAATAACTGTACCAAGGTGACACAGAGATTGCACTTGCCGTCGTAAATTACGTTGTAATTCATTTTATCACTTCCTAAGTTTGGGATGAACTATTGCAGGAATTGCACCTTACTTACTAATTGTAGGGTGCTTACGGCCGCACCTTACTAACTAACTATTTTGCCGACAGGAATCTCGATCGCAAATTCCGTGCCTTGACCCGGTGCAGAATCGCACTTAAGCCGCCCGCCGTGTTTTTCCACCACAATTTGATAGCTGATAGACAGCCCCAAACCAGTACCTTTACCAGGCTCTTTGGTAGTAAAAAACGGATCGAACAGCCTTTCGTGAACATCGATCGGAATCCCCGGGCCGTTGTCAGCAATCCGAATCACAATATGAGAAGGATGCCGAATCGAAGCATCAGAAACAGCAGAATCTGCCTGCATCAAAGCATCCTGTTCATATTTTACATCCGTACAAATCCGCAGCGTCGGCGAAGGACAATAAGGAATAGGCGCCTGTTCCCCCTCCGCCCACTTTCCAGTCTCCATTGCCTCTTCCAAAGCATCAATTGCATTGCCAATAATATTCATAAAAACCTGATTCAACTGTCCTGCATAACACTGTAGGCGGGGTAAGTTGCCGAACTCTTTGAGCAGCAGAATTTTAGGACGCCCTGCCGTTTCTTTCAACCTGTGCTGCAAAATCAACAAAGTGCTTTCAATCCCTTCGTGAATATCCACCTGCTTTTGTTCGGATTCATCTAATCGCGAAAAATTCTTCAGTGACAGCACAATTTGGCGAATTCGCTCTGCTCCCATTTTCATCGAATTTAACAGCTTTGGCAAATCTGTGAGCAGAAAATTCAAATCGACATCATCTATTTCTTGCTGAATTGTCCGTGTTGGCTGCGGGTATTCCTGCTGGTAAAGTTGGAGCATTTTTAGCAAGTCTTTAAAGTAATCGTCAGCGTGCATGACGTTGCCGTAAATAAAACTAACTGGATTGTTGATTTCGTGAGCAACCCCAGCGACTAATTGCCCCAAACTTACCATTTTTTCATTTTGAACCATCATGCTTTGAGTTTTATGCACGTCCCGTAGGGCTTTTGCCAATTCTTGATTCTTAGCCCTCAATTGACTTTCAGAAAGTCGCACCGCTTCTTCTGCGTGTTTGCGGTTGGTAATATCTTTGCGAATTGCTACATATTGATAGGGGGCCCCACTACTATTTAAGAAAGGTACAATCGTAGTATCCAACCAGAAAAATGTACCATCTTTAGCTTGATTTTTTATTTCTCCCCGCCACACATTACCCTGGCAGATGGTTGACCAAAGCTGTTTAAAAAATTCTGGGGAGTGATAACCAGAATTGACAAGTTTGTGGGTTTTGCCAATTAGTTCTTCTCTGGCGTATTTAAAAAGTTCGCAAAATTGAGCGTTGACGTAAGTAATGAGGCCGAATTCGTTGGTTGTCGAAACGATCGCAGATTGATCCAATGCAAATTTTTCAAATTCCAACTCTTGGAGAGTTTGGCGCAATTCGGCTTCGGCTTGTTTGCGATCGCTAATATCAGTAATCATCCGTAAAACCCCGGAAAATTTGCCCTCAGCGTCGAACATTGGCGTCGCCGACACGATCGCCCACAAGTGAGAACCGTCTTTGCGAGTAAACTTAAAATCGTAGCGTTCCCGAATACCTTTCCTGCGGCGCTCCACGTAAGTTTGGGCGAGCGCCCTCTCCTCACCCTCAATAAATTCAAATAGCGATCGCCCCAGCATTTCGTCAACTGTATACCCCAACATTTCGGCCATCGGAGTGTTGACAAAAGTTGTTTTATTTTCGGCGTCAAACATCCAAACCCCCTCCAAAGCCGTCTCGACAATGCAGCGGTAATAATTCTCCCTCTCCCTCAGTGTTTCCTCTGCTTGCTTGCGATCGGTAATATCAGTTTGCACCGCAATAAAACCTTCGAGTTCCCCATTTTCTTGATAAATTGGAGCGATCGAAAGCGCCACCCAATAACCCTTTCCATCCTTGCTGTAATTGTAAATTTCCTGATTAAACGGCACGCCCCCAGCCAAAGCCGATCGCAGTTGAGCAATAGTTAGCGGGTCTGTTTGAGGGCCTTGCAGCACATCACCCGGTTTTTTTCCCTGCATTTCTGCCAGCACGTAACCACTAATCCGAGTAAATCCTTCATTCACCCATTCAATGCAGCCTTGAGCATCAGTAATAATCACACCATTTTGCGTTTTTTGAGCCACAATGGCTAAGCGTGACAATTCAGTTTCATTTTTTTTGCTTTCCGTAATATCTTCAGCAATACCCAAAATGTACTTAGGCGCGCCATAATCGTCAAACAAAGGAACTTTTTTAGTGTGTAAAATCCGCTTTCCCCGGCGCGGAAGTTGGAGAGTTTCTTCTGGCAAATCGACACATTTTCTCGTTGCAAACACTTCTAAATCTTGTTCTTGCAAGTAATTTGCCTGCTCTGATTTCAACAACTCAGCAGCAGTGTTTAAGAGCACTTCATCCTTGGAATAGCCAAACAATTCTTCGCTAGCAGTATTCCAATAAATAAATTTTTGCTCTACAGCATCTTTAATAAAGACGCTAATCGGCAGATTTTGCAGTACCGCATTGAGAAAATCTTGAGTGTTTCGCAGGTTTTCCTCAGCTCGCTTTCGTTCAGTAATATCCAAAATCACTCCGTCGAGATAAACAACCCGACACAGAGAATTTGCGATCGGCGAAACCACAGGCGACAAAAAGCCCTCGATTTCTCCTTGTCCCTCTTGTCTTCCTCTAGCCTCGTCCGCCTCGTAGCAAATAGCTTTGCCTTTTTCGTAAACCCAGCTAATTCGGCCGTCCGCCCGGACAATCCGGTATTCAAGGATATACGGAGTTTTCGATTCTACACTTTTTTTGACAGCAGCATCCACATTTTTGCGGTCTTGAGGATGGATAATGCTTGCCAAGGAACGGACGCGATCGTTGATAAAATCAGAAGAGGGATAGCCTGATATTTCTTGAACAGCCTCGCTCAAAAACGCCATTGTCCGTGTTAATTCCCCGCCGTCCGTATACTCGCAGCTACAGCGGTAGACAGCACCGGGAATATTAGCTACTAAATTTTTATATCGTTCTTCGCTTTTTAACAACGATGATCCGTCTTCGTTATTGTGCTCGCCGTTCTTAAATGTAGAAGAATTGGAAGAAATTTGCATGGTTTTTTTTCACTTGTGAGTGCGGGGGCAAGTGTTAGAGTAGATGGCCCTATAAAAAGTGAATTTAATTTGCGTAACAATTCGTTATAAACTAATATAGTACAAAATTAGTTCTGCGAACATTCAGAAAATTTGAGGTTGGCTAATAGGTAGAGCTAATCAAGGCTAGAGATGTAGAAAAAAGTTCGACAACGGATTTAACGGATTTAACTGAGATGTTGCACCATCCTTGCTTAAAAGGCCCGACGGCCTGTTCCACAAAGAATGAATTTCTTGTGGGCAGTAGGGGTTGGGCAGGAGATCCCTCCCCTAAAATCCTTATAGTCCTGGACGCAGGTACTAGGATTTTCTGTCATTGCAAACGTAGTGAAGCAATCTCAAACCCTTGATTTAACGCCCTTGAGTGCGTAAGTCCTGCCTTATTGAGAATGGTGCCAGATGTGAGTTGAACGGATTTAACCGATGGATCTTGAGGTTCGAGGGAAAGAGGGAAGATTTTTCCACTCCCCCACTCTCCGACTCCCCCACTCTCCCCCTTCCCCACTCCCTCACTCTCGTTACAATAAGATAAGTTGCCTTGCTACCGTGAGCCCCTCAAACAAAACACCATGACTCAACAACAACCCCGGATTTGCATTCTCGGCGGAGGCTTCGGCGGACTCTACACAGCCCTGCGCTTGAGTCAGTTACCCTTCTCCAAAACCGAAAAACCCGAAATTGTCCTAGTTGACCGTCGCGATCGATTTTTGTTCGTTCCCCTGCTGTACGAACTGCTGACCGACGAACTCCAAACCTGGGAAATTGCCCCACCGTTTGCCGAACTCTTGCAAAAAACAGGTGTGCGCTTTTGTCAAGGTACTGTCTCCGGCATCGATGTGGAGGAAAAGCGAGTGCAGTTGCACGACGGGCCCGAAATTCCGTGCGATCGCCTAGTTTTAGCTTTAGGCGGCGAAACGCCCCTAGATATGGTCAAGGGTGCGGTTGAATATGCTTACTCGTTTCGCACTCTCGACGACGCCTACCGCTTAGAAGAAAGACTGCGGTTTTTAGAAGCCAGCAACAACGACAAAATTCGGGTGGCGATCGTCGGGGCCGGTTATTCAGGAGTAGAATTAGCTTGTAAATTAGCCGATCGACTCGGAGAAAAAGGTCGCGTGCGGTTAGTTGAGCAAGGGGACATGATTCTGCGGACATCACCGGAGTTTAACCGCGAAGCCGCCAGCCAAGCTTTAGAAAAACGGAAAGTGTGGATCGACCTAGAAACAGAAGTAGAGGCGATCGAAGCGGAGACAATATCCTTACTTTACAAAGGACAATTAGATGTTCTCCCCGTAGACATAGTGCTGTGGACAGTAGGAACTCAAGTTAGTCAAGCAGTGCGATCGCTACCCCTCAAACAAAACCGCCGCGGTCAATTAATAGTCAATTCGCAAATGCAAATTATCGACCATCCAGACATATTTGCCTTAGGAGACTTAGCAGAATGTCACGATGCAACTGGTCAAAAAGTCCCCGGAACAGCCCAAACAGCCTTCCAGCAAGCTGACTACACCGCCTGGAACATTTGGGCCTCCCTCACCGGCCGCCCATTACTTCCTTTCCGCTATCAGCCGCTAGGAGAAATGATGACATTAGGAATTGACAACGCCACCCTGGCCGGTTTAGGAATTAAACTCGACGGACAACTAGCCCACATTGCTCGCCGCTTAGCTTATCTCTATCGGATGCCAACATTTGACCATCAACTAAAAGTTGGTTTCAATTGGATTAGCAAGCCGATTCAGGATTTGCTTAAAAGTTAGTTAATTGTAGACTGTTAACTGTTGACCGTTGACGGTTGATTGTTGATAGTAGGACTTATGATGGCGGTCACGAAACCGGGTTTTTCACGAAAATACTTCACTACTACCCGCATATTTGGTAAAAACCTGGTTTTTTCTGTCGGAGTGTAGATTCAGAGAATATTAGGCACGATATAAAATGCAAAATTCCCCATTTCAACAGCCCAAAACTGAACTTCCACCGTTGATAGAGCGGGAAATTCTGTTCGGAAATCCCGAAAAAACTAGCCCCCGACTTTCACCCGACGGCAAGTATCTCGCCTACATTGCACCAGATGAACACAACGTCTTGCAAGTGCAATTGCGTACCGTCGGTCAAGCAGACGATCGCCAACTGACAGCAGATAAAAAACGAGGCATCCGCATCTTTTTCTGGACTTACAGCGACGAAGAGCTAATTTATCTCCAAGATGCTGAGGGTGACGAAAACTGGCATTTATTCTCAGTCAATATCCAGTCAAATCAGGTTCGCGACTTGACACCATTTCAAGGCGTTCAAGCTCAGCCGATCGCTTTTGACCGCAACTTCCCCAATGAAATATTAGTGGGAATGAACATCCGCGATCGCAGCAAACACGACGTTTACCGCATCAACCTCAAAAATGGTGCCGTTGAATTTGACACCGACAACCCAGGTAACATCGTCGGTTGGACTGCTGACGCCCAATTCCAAGTGCGGGCGGCCACAGCCACCACTGCCGACGGTGGCTCAGAATTGGTGTTTCGGGAAACTCCCGACAAGTCTTGGGAAAGCCTGCGAAGGTGGGGGCCCGATGAGGAAGGTGGTGCCGTCATGTTCTCAGAAAACGGCAAAATTCTTTACATCATGGGCAATCATGATGCTAACGCCGAACGTTTGATCGCATTAGACTTAGAAACCAAACAAGAAACTGATCTCGCCTCTGACCCAGAATACGATGTCGGCGGCATTGTCGTACACCCCACCAAGCGAGAGATTCAGGCGGTTTCCTTCTACAAGGACAAGCAAGAGTGGCAGATTTTAGACCAAAGCATAGCAGAGGATTTTGAGGATCTCGGCAAATTCCGCCCCGGCGAATTCTCCATCACCAGCCGCAACCTCGCCGATACAACTTGGCTAGTCGCTTACATGACAGACGACGGCCCAGTTTACTACTATGCGTACGATCGCGCCTCCAAAACCTTCACCTTCCTGTTCAGCAACCAACCCAAACTCGAACGGCTACCACTATCATCAATGGAACCCATTTCTTACACCGCAAGAGATGGTTTAACCATTCACGGCTACCTGACAAAACCTGTTGGTGTCTCAACACCCGTACCGACAGTCTTGCTTGTTCACGGCGGCCCCTGGGCACGCGATACCTGGGGTTACAATCCACAAGCCCAATGGCTGGCAAACCGAGGTTACGCCGTTTTGCAAATCAATTTTCGCGGTTCCACCGGCTACGGCAAAGCCTTTCTCAATGCCGGCAATCGCAAATGGGCGGCCTCGATGCACGACGACTTACTAGATGGGGTTAATTGGCTTGTAGAAACAGGAATTTCCCAACCCGATAACATTGCGATTATGGGCGGTTCTTACGGTGGTTATGCTGCCTTAGTGGGATTGACTTTTAGTCCCGATGTTTTTGCCTGTGCCGTCGATATTGTCGGGCCAAGCAATTTGATTACACTGCTGCAAACTATTCCCCCTTACTGGGAACCGCTCAAAGCAAATATGTATCACCGCGTCGGAAACCTGGAAACAGAACCAGAGTTTCTAAAATCGATCTCGCCCTTATTTTTTGTCGATCGCATCCAGAAACCTTTACTAATCGCCCAAGGTGCTAACGACCCGCGAGTAAAAGAATCAGAAAGCGAGCAAATTGTCAATGCCATGAAGCAAGCCGGCAAACCTGTAGAATACGTGCTTTATACAGACGAAGGACACGGATTTGCGCGACCAGAAAATCGCCTGCACTTTTATGCGATCGCCGAAGAATTCCTAGCCAAATATTTAGGAGGCAGATTTGAACCTGCGGGCAACATTGCCAATCATTCTGGCGTGGTGAATCCGCAAACAACTCACAACTGAAAAAGTTTGTAGTGAGGACTTCAGTCCTCAAACCTAAAATCCTAGGCACTCCAGACTAAAGTTCTTACTACAAACCAATAACAAATAACAAATGACCAAAGTAATTTTTTTAGACGCCGCCGGTACACTATTTGATGTTCGCGGTAGCGTCGGCGAGGTATACGGACAAATAGCCCAGAGGTTTGGAGTAACAGTTAAGAGTGAAGAGTTAAATGCAGCATTTTCCCAAAGCTTCGCCTCAGCAAGTCCGATGGCATTTCCAGGGATAGAAACAGCCAAAATTCCCGAATTAGAATTTGAGTGGTGGCAAACAGTTGCCGCAAAAGCATTCCAAATAGCAGGAATTTTTCACCAATTTTCCGACTTTTCCACATTCTTTGTGGAACTCTACGCTCATTTTGCCACCGCCGAACCTTGGTCCGTCTATCCCGACGTATTGCCAGCATTAAATAAGTGGCAGCAACAAGGAATTGAATTAGCAGTAGTATCGAATTTCGATTCCAGAATTTATCCAGTATTAAAAGCACTAAATTTAGCTGATTATTTCACATCAGTGACAATTTCTACCGAGGTTGGTGCAGCAAAACCAGACTCTAAAATTTTTACCGCTGCTTTGCAAAAGCACAACTGCACTGCCGAGAAGGTGTTGCATATCGGCGACAGCTTCAAAGCAGATTATTGCGGTGCTAAAAATGCGGGATTAAACGCAATTTGGTTGAATCGCCAACAGGAAAAAATAGATTCAGGAAAGTTTAATTTAACTGATTCCCAAAAAGTAGAAGAGTTTTCTAGTCTGGATTTTATATAAGTCAGTCCTAGACACACTCACACAAAAAACCCGGTTTTGCATGAGTCCCGATGCGTCCAAGACTATAAATATGAATTTTATGAGGTTAAGGTTATGATTTTTATGAATTGACTTAGAGAGCTGTTTATTGAATAATATGAGTAATTTAACCGCAGAGAGCGCAGAGGGCGCTGAGTTCGAGAAGAGAGAGGCGATCGCTATATTTAACTTTCTAGTGGGAAAGAACATTACAGATACTAATCGTGAACTTTATGGAAACTCGGCTCACTCAAACTCAGTTAGCACAGGTAGTCGCTGAAATCGACAAGTTATCGCAGCAGCGCGAGTTAGAATTGGCCCCAGATCAGGTAAGAGAAATTTTACGAGAGTTGAATCTTCCTGATGAGCTTTTAGAAGATGCGATCGCCCAAATGCGCCGCCGCGAAGTCCTAGAAAAACAGCAGCGACGCAACCGTTGGATCGCGATCGCCTCGACAGCCGTTGTCATCTCTGCGATCGGTATAGGCGTGCTGTTCGGGCAAAATCAGCAACAAAAAACTGCTCAAGTTGTGGGAGGAGAAGACAGGATTGCGCTATCGAAAAAAGGTGGTGACAGCCTTACTCAAGTCAACCGTCTAATCAACCCCCGCATCTACTACCAGGTGACGTTGAAAAATGCTCCGATCGGTCGTGACTTGTCTTTACAATGCGACTGGATTAATTCTAGCGGTCAAACTGTGCATCAGGGGAGGTATCAAACTCGCACGATCGATACTGCGGTTTGGAATACGCACTGCTTTTACGATCTCGGCTCTGCAGCAGCCCCAGGCAAATGGGAAGTTCGGATGTCCCTGGATGGGCGCGCGATCAGCACTGAACCTTTCACTGTGAAATAAATAGACTTATCCAAAAAAGCCTGTTTTGAACAGGCAAGATGCCTGTTCCACAAGGATTATGGGAGATATCTAAATAGACTTATCCAAAAACAGCCTGTTTTGAACAGGCAAGATGCCTGTTCCACAATAATTATTGGAGACATCTAATGGGTGCGATCGACAAACCTTCACATTTTATCGGCTACTGGGGAGAGGACGATCGCACAAAAACGCTCAGCCGTTTAGTCCCAGACTACTGCATTCGGCAGGGCAAATTATCCCAGTGGGCGATCGCCTCTGCATCTGTACTCACGGCTGACACAGTGACGCTGAATGCTTGCGGGCGATTTCAGCCAACCGATTTACCGGGAGATGCTTGGGCGGCGGTAGAAGCGAAACAGCTACGGCTGGGGCGCGATCCGTTTGGGCGAGTGCCGCTTTACTGGATGCAGTTGGGAGAAACGATTTGGTTTTCGACGCAACTGCAATTGCTGCTACCGCTGATTGCTTCCCCTCAAATTAGCCCGATCGCCCTACACAGCTATGCTTGTTTTTCCTACGTACCCACGCCGTTAACGCCGATCGAGCAAATAGCATCCGTAGCAGCCGGAAGCGAGATGATTTGGGAAATCGCCGATGTTAACGATCGGCCGAAAGTACGCGCGGCGAAGCTATCCTGTAGGGAATCGCTGCAATCGGCTTGGCAAGAAGCGCCCCAATTACTGCGCCGTGAGGATGAGGCGATCGCACAGTTGCAAGGGCTGTTGCAAAAGGCGATCGATCGACAAGTGGCCGATTTGCCGATCGACGAACCCGTAGGCGTTTTACTCTCCGGTGGCATCGATTCTTCCCTAGTGACGGCGCTGCTAGTGAAAGCGGGCTTGCAAGTGCGCGCCTATGCCCTCGATTTTGGTGTCGAAGCCTATTCCGAACTGCCCTACGCCCAACAGGTGGCGGACTTTTTCCAGATTCCGCTGATCCGGGTGGCGGCGACGGGCGATGCAGTGTTGCGGGCGATCGCGCCAACCGCCAAAGCCCTCGATTTACCCTATGGAGATGGCACAACAGCCGCCCTGTTTTTGCTCAAACAGGCGGCGGCGCAAGACGTGCGAGTTGTATTCAATGGCGAGAATGGCGATCAGCTATTTGCTGGATGGACGAACAAGCCTTTGATTGCACACGGAGTTTACACTGCAGAGCATCCCGCCGGAAAAGAAACTTTTGAACAGCAATATTTGCGGACGTTTCAGCGATTTTATGGTTATGAAAAACAGATTTTTTCGCCAGAAATGCTCGATCGCATCCAGTCTCACGATTTAAGCGTTTACCTGCAAGACGCGATCGATCCCGAAACCTGTCCTTCCCTGCTAGCGAGGCTGCGGCGCGCTTCGCTGATGCTCAAAGGTGCCCAAAATATTCAGCCGAGGGCAACGGCATTGGGGTTTGCTTGCGGTTTGTGGGTGCGATCGCCCTTCTGCGACCCCGACCTCACAGCATGGACGTTTCAACTGCCAGGAGAGCTGCTGCTGCAAGGTGCGTGCGAAAAATACATCCTCAAAAAAGCCTCTGAACGCTGGTTGCCGCCGGAAATTGTCTGGCGGGAAAAGCGCGGGATGGGTGTGCCGTTGAAGGTTTGGTATTACCGGGAGTTTTGAGCTGCGATCGGCGATCGGCTGAATCCGAATCTGTTGCGATCGCAAAATTGCTGGCAGCCCCATTTGCCCGACTCAATGTTATCGGGACAACTCGGAGTTGCTATGCGCGATCGCTATATTGGCAATAATCTCTGGCTGCTGCTGATGTGGCAGGCATGGCGAACCGAGGTTTTAGGCGAAATTCCGGGCAAGCGATCGCTGGATCATGTGTTTTGGTTGCCACCGGCGATCGGGCAGCGCATTTGGAAATATCGAAGGAGGTTGACTGTTGACTGTTGATTGTTGACTGTTGACTGTTGACTGTTGACTGTTGACTACTATTCCCTCGATTTTACAATCTTTCTTCTTCCATCTTTCTTCTTCCATCTTTCTTCTTCCATCTTCCATCTTTCTTCTTCCATCTTCCATCTTCCATCTTCCTTCTTCCTTCTTCCATCTTCCTTCTTCCATCTTCCTTCTTCCTTCTTCCATCTTCCTTCTTCCTTCTTCCTTCTTCTATATGACTGAATCTTTGCTACAGAATGAAACCAAAATACATTCGCCGCCGTTCTCGGAAGCATTAGCCCAGCGACTTTTGTCAACTTATGGTTCGCCCTTATATGTGTATCAGGCCGATCGCCTCCATCAAACCCTTGAGCACATTACGCGATCGATCGACTATCCGCACGTTCAGTTTCATTTTGCCACCGTCACTAACGGCAATATTGCTCTGTTGAAATTGATTCAGCAGGCTGGTTGGGGGCTACACGCGAATACACCAGGGGATGTTTTTTTAGGACTGAAAGCGGGTTTTACGAGCGATCGCATTGTCTACACCGGCAGTAACCTCAATAGGGCGGATATTCAGCAATTGATTGAATGGAAGATCGATCGATTCAATTTCGATAGTCTGTCGCAACTCCAGGATTTTTGCGAATATTCGCGCAGTCAACCGCGATCGATCCGTGCCGAAATCGGACTGCGCCTCAACTCACCGGAATTGACGGGAGACAGTCGGATTGGAGTGCGTCCCGCCGAATTCGAGAAAGCCAACGAAATCGCGCAGCAGCAGGGGTTGAGGATTACCGGATTGCATTTTTATCGGGGGACAGGAACGAACGCCACGAGTGCTTTTACGCAGGCGATCGATCGCCTAATTGCGATCGCCCAACAGTTGCCCCATTGGCGAACCCTCGATTTTGGCGGTGGTTTTGGCTATCCCTATCGAGGCGGTGCAGTGTTTGACTGGCGGGAGTTTGGTGCGGCGATTACTGAACGATTGAGTGCGCTATCTCGCCCGATCGAGTTGGTGATTGAACCGGGACGATCGGCGATCGCAGGTTGTGGCGTTTTGCTTGCAAAAGTTGTGTCGGTGAAGTGGTTGGGTGATGGCGTCCCGCCCCGCAAGCTACGGCAAATTGTCGGCGTCGATACGACTGTATCAAATCTATCGGTGCCTGCGGTGCACGGGGGCTATCGGGCGATCGCAACTTGGGAAACTGGCGATGTATCGCGACATGAAACGGATATTTGTGGCAACACTACTTATTCGCGGGATTATTTGGGGCGCAACTGTTGGCTACCGAAACTCAAAATTGGAGATGCGATCCTGATTTTGGATAGCGGGGCTTACGGCTATGCGATGTCGTCGCATTTTCTGCACCGCCCCCGCCCTGCTGAGGTGTTGATTGATGCTAAGGGCGATCGATTAATTCGACAGCGAGAAGACTATTCTATCTTGTTGAACGGGCAAATCTTTTAAACCAAACTATTCATCTCTCTCTTCCTCTGCGGCCTCTGCGGCCTCTGCGCTTAAATCATTCCGAAACAACCGCCAACGATATAAATCCATTAAATTAATCAGGAGTAAGCGAAATGGGAATGAAATGCGTCCAGTGTCAAACCGACAACATTTTGAGCGATCGTACCAGGAACTCAGGTCGCTGTAAACGGTGCAACCATCCGTTTGTCTTTGAACCGACTACCGTCACTGATAAAAAGTTGGCATTCACCGATCCCTTTTTCAAGAAGGCGATCGAAAATATTTCCAGCCAAAATATGTTGTTTTTTACGCACAAACAGTTTTTGTATTTTATTGACCAAAAGCTTAAATATCGCGTCCCACCAACCACTTGGATTGTTTTATACTTCTTTTATAGCGGAGTTGTGGGCATCTTCGCCCTTACCTGGGCTACTGCTATTTTTCCGTCACAATTCGCAGTGGTTATTCCCTTCGCTCTCTACAATTTGATTTGGATATGGCGAGTTTTCTACGACAGCAAATCTCCTGCTCAAGGTATTCGCGGTCGAAAAAATAATGCTAAACTCCTCCAGATTTTAGGGGGAATTATTTTAGTTCTGGGCATTTCAGGAAGCCTGATATTTGATTATTTTTCAGGATACATCGTAGCGATTACACTAGGGCTATTTTCCTACTGGCTCGGCATTTCACAAAAAAATCGCCTACACGAAATTAGTGAAGTATTTATTGTCAATGCAGCGCAGAATGATGAGTGGCTACAACGCTGGCAAAGAGTGAACGGTACACTAGAAAAACTGCTGCCTGCACCTCGCCAAGAAGCTTTACGCGCCAGCATCGATCCCGAAGTTAGCGCCTACAGCTTCGATCGCGCAATTATCTGTGACAGTGACGAAATAGCTCAATTCCTCATTGCCAACAACGTCCATTTTGAAAACAACTGCGCCATTCTAAGCATCAGCGGCTATCCCCAAAGCATCTTCAACACCGTGATTGAAATGCTGCGCCGCAATGCCGATTTAAAAGTGTATGCACTGCACAATGCGAGTCCTGGTGGGGTTGGTTTGGTAAATCAACTGCGGACTAATCCCGAGTGGTTTACGAATCAAGCGGTGACCATTTTTGATTTGGGAATTTCTCCCCGTCAAATCTTAGCAACCCGTGATATGTTTGTGCAACAATCTCAAACAATGGCACAAATCGCCCGTCAATTACCCGAGGCTGTAAGGCAAAGTTTAACAACAGAAGAACTAGCATGGCTGGATGCAGGCAATTTTGTGGAATTAGAATCATTTACGCCGCAGCGGTTGTTGCGCTTGGTGAATTATGGACTTGCCCAAAGTGGCGAGCCACAGGGTAACGAGGGCTTAATATTAGTGGATAATGCTGTCGGGTATGGTGGTGGCTATGTGTTTGTCTCCGATAGTTTTGGTTAGGGCGTGTTTTCAAACTTTATATTAGACTTATTAATAATAAGCTTAAAAAGTCTTGAAACTTAGTCTGAATAAGATTTTTAGCGCTCTTTTGTTAAAATCATAAAAAGCTGATCTCTGTAAGGGCTTTAGCGATTTTAAAATGAGGAGCAAAAAAGCTGAGATTAACTCGGTGAGTAAAGGTTTGAGATTTTTGGATTTCCCCCCAAGGGGGGAAATTTAGTTTAAATTGTGTGAAATTTGCCTTCAACTTTCTCTCGTCTGTTTTTGTTTGTGTAGGCGCGGTTTCTAACCGCCCGGACTTCTAACCGCCTGGACTTATTTAAGTCGTATACTCCGCATTAATCTTCACGTAGTCGTAACTCAAATCACATCCCCAAGCTTTCGCAAAACCGCTGCCATTCCCGACACTAACCTGAATTAAAACCGTATCAGCCTTCAAATATTCCCCCTCCGCAGCCGCTTTCATATAATTACTCGCAGCAGCGCGATCGAACTCTTTAGGTTGTCCGTTTTCCATCATCAAAAAATCCCCCAATTGAATCCGCAAATTCTCTTGATCGAAAGGTACACCAGCGCGCCCAGCCGCCGCCGCAATTCTGCCCCAATTCGGATCGCGTCCGAAAATAGCAGCTTTTACCAAAGAAGAACCGACAATTGTTTTGGCAATTTTACTCGCAGAAACTTCATCCAGCGCGCCACTAACTTGCACTTCTACCAAACAAGTTGCACCTTCGCCGTCACGGGCGATCGCCTTTGCTAAATGCACGCAAACTTCTGTCAGCATCGCTTCTAATTTTTCAGCATCTGCCCCCATTTCCGTAATTGCCGGTGTGCGGGATTGACCATTCGCCAAAGCAATTAGCGAATCGTTGGTACTGGTATCGCCGTCAACAGTAATTTGATTGAAACTTCTGTTAGCAGCCCGACTCAGCATTTCTTGCCACAAATGCGATGACACTGCTGCATCGCAAGTTACAAATGCCAGCATTGTTGCCATATTCGGGTGAATCATTCCCGAACCTTTGCAAATGCCGCCGATGCGGACAGGTCGATCGCCAAACATGGTTTCCAGGGCGATCGTTTTCGGCACTAAATCCGTCGTACAAATAGCCTTAGCCGCCGCAGCGGAACCAGTTTCGGATGCCTCAGCGACTAATCGCGGAATTCCCGCCCTCAGCGGCTCCATTTTAATTCGCTGTCCAATGACGCCAGTGGAGGCCAAAAGAATAGATTCTGGAGGAATATTCAGCGCTTCTCCCAACAATTTGGCACTTTCGAGGGCATCTGCCCAACCTTGTTCGCCAGTAGCAGCATTAGCTTGTCCCGCATTGCACAAAATTGCTTTCGCGCTGGGTTTAGCTTGCAAAAGCTGGCGGCAGTAGTCCACGCAAGCAGCCCGGACAGTCGATGTGGTGAAGACTCCGGCGGCGATCGCGTCTACCTCTGACAAAATTAAACTTAAATCTGGCAAGCCTGAAGGCTTCAAGCCCGCTGTAATTCCCGAGGCTCGATACCCTCTGGGTGCTGTAACTCCGCCGTCAATTTCTTTCCAGTCCGACATGATGACCTCCCTAGTAGCCTTCAATCTGCTGAAAGGGGATTATACCATTTTAGATTTTAGATTTTAGATTTTAGACTTTGGCGTGAGCGCTCAGTCGAACGATTTTAGATTTTAGATTTTAGATTCCCCATTCTTTGGAGCCCAATTTCCCATTCCCCATTCCCCATTCCCAATTCCCATAAAACTAATCGCGACTTCCAATCTAGAGTTAGAACTCAAGAAGAAGTCGCGACGGTTTTGTAATTGACATTATTAATTTTTAGCTGGCAAACAACAAACTCGATTCAACTATCTCGCCGTTGAAAAAAGGAGTTATTTGCGATCGATACTCGCTGGAGAGACAGCCTCTAAACCAACTTCAGCAGCCACACGGCTCAGCATGGATTCCTGACGGTTTTTGACGAGGTGTTGATGGCGCATCATCAGGGTGCGGGCTTGTTCTTGAGTTGACATAACTGATTTCTCCCAATTATAGGTAATAACTTCGTAGACAATTGTCGAAATTGAGCTTGCCCTAGCTCATAGTGGCGTTGCTGCGATCGTAACTGGCTTGAAAGCTCGGCTGCGGTTTGCCTTGTATGTGACCCCAGTAATGCGTATCTTCCATCCCGACTTCGGTGGCGGTGCGGTTGAGCATGGATTGCTGGCGGTTCTTCACCAGTTGGTGGTGGCGCATCATCAGAGAGCGAGCTTGATTTTCGGTAGACATAGGGAGTTCCTCGGTATTCTTTAGATTAATGTTGGGCTGGTTTTTTCTTCTCTTCTATCACTATAACAGACAATTCTGTATCTAAAGCTACCAAATTAAAATTGTAACAAAACTTTACAATGGGGCTATGGGGCGAGAATCTCGATCGAGGTTGCAGGGAGTGCGATCGAGCTTGGGCTAGTTGATTCAGACCCAACCTCAAGCAGCAGTTGGCAAAATTTGACAATATTCCACTTCTAAGAGCCACATTTTAGCGGCTACCTAATTGCCAAGGGCAAAAATAACTTTATAGTTTGGTTCAGAGTTATAGATGCAGAATTTTGCCTCTCAAGAAAGTAGAATTTGCCTTAGTTAACAGTAAACTTAATAAGTAGCTAAGTAGGTAGGCGCTGTCAAACACAATTATGTTAAGGATTGTAAAGTATCCTTATCCCTAAGCGTGGCTAAGGTAGCCCTGTTTACATATTGTTACATAACTCGATTTAATCCCGCTTACCTACTTAAATCATTATTATTGAGTTGTGTAATTAATTTTGTTTAGGTACTTAATACAACTATTAACAATTAATTATTACAGACACAACTTATTTTAATGAAGGGTTTATTGGGGTAAATCAGGAAATTGAGGTGGGAACTTACCCTGCCACCAAAAATGGGGTTTTTCTCCATTGGGAAAAGCTCCAACTCTCATCTGAGATGTTTTAGAATTAGCAGTTAATGGGGTTGGGTTACTGACCGGAGATTTTAAGTAAAAATTCCCTTCTTCAGGATTAACAAATTGAGGTTCTTCTCTGACTGCAGCAGTTCCATTCGTTCCATAGATATTAGCATAGTTATCAGGAAGCCATCCAGCATAAATCGGACGGGTGGTGTTATTTTCTCCAAAGATTAAGTTCTGGCTAATCTCAATATCTTTTTGACGAAAAATCTTTTCGATGTCAGAGTTAGCCGCCAAATAGCGATCGCTATAACCGATTTGAAATCCCCTATTCTTGCTAAAAATATTATTTTTGATTTCAACATTTTGAAGATTATCAGAAAATAAATATAACCCTCCAGTAATCCAAAAAAAGCTTTCTCCTAGGTTCGGTTTACCATAACCATTATGATGAACCGTATTATTATAAACTTTAATATTATGCCGTAACCCATCATTTCCCCATCGGGCAAAGAGAATTCCGGTTCCCCAGTTATCATAAATTAAGTTATGGTGAAATCGAATATTTTTTGCTTCTGCTCCTCCTTCTACTGCTAAAGCAAATCCTGCTCCATTACAATCATGAACAACATTATTAAAGACCTCAACATCTTCTAAGACTCCAAACCAACTATCAACATATAATCCCTGTCGTGCCATGTGGTGAATATAGTTATGATGGACGGTTCCATATTTACTCTTTTCTTTAACATCAATCCCTTCTTTTTTCCCATCCTTAACTAAGTTATAAGCAACTTCAAAATTTTCAACCCCACCGATTGAAATTGCTTCATGGGGAGCTTCTGGGAAATCATTTAAAAAGTCAGCCATCTTCAGATCGTTTGCATTAATAACCGTATTTCCCATTACTTTATAGTGATCACCCCACCAAACACCAATACCTGGGGAAAATGTATTTTCTGTTTTATTATTATAAAGGTTAATAAAATGGCTATTTCTAACTGTAATCCCAGAATTATGGGAATTAATAACTTCTAAATTTTCGACTTTAATATAACTAACATTTTGTAACAAAAATGCACCTTGATCATGAGGATAATGGGATTTCTTACCAGAGGGAGGCTCTACTTTAACTGCATCCGCATCAATAATAACCCGTTGTTCAGGATAGGCTCGATAAGTAATCCAAGCCTTTTCTGTCCCTGAATTTTTAGCTTGAATTTGTTCGGTGAGGCGATAATTTCCCCCCCGAATATAAACTGTTTCACCCGCTTTTAATACCCCCGCTGCGTGATTAATTGTTGACCAAGGATGCTCAAGTGAACCGTTATTTGTATCACTGCCATTTGGTGCAACATAAAAAACATGAGGAGGGATTTGTGCTAAAGTTTGCGATGTCCAGCACTCGCCACTAATCGCCAATAGAAATCCTGCTAATACTAACGTGATGAACCTATGAAGGGTTTTTCTAATCATGAAGTCTTTTTAGGCAGCATTTAATCCTCACTGTTTAAACATTAAAGCACTTTCGTAATTTTGTAAATCTAGTAAGTAGGTAGGCGCTGTAAAACACACTTATATTAAGGATTGTAAAGTATCCTTATCCCTAAGCATGGCTAAGTTAGCCCTGTTTACATATTGTTACATAGCTCGGTTTAATCCCGCTTACCTACTTATAATTTCAATTAACATCAAGTCCCGCCCTTAAGAAACTATGCTGTACCCACAATTACAGAGATCCCCCTAGCCTCTTTTTCAGGAGGATGCCAGGGGGAGGGAAAGGCTCTGACGTTAGTTTTTCAAGTTGTGTGTACAGGGTAGCCCTTAAGAAAGGCGTGCCGGGGCATAAGCGGCCCTAATCGTCACACAGTAGAGTGGTACTACATAAGACCTTAAGTTGACACGAATGCTACTCGGCGACTTCAGCTTCCGCTTCCGCTTCAGGTGCATCGGGCACATCTTGCTTGATTGTCAAATAGCGAATCACTTCTTCGCTCAGACGCATCGCGCGCTCCAGGGTAAAAATTGCAGCGCCCGGAGCTGTATAGTTCATTTGAACGTATACTCCGTCCCGGTGCTTGCCGATTTCGTAAGCCAAACGGCGCTTGCCACGGTGCTGAGTTTCGATGCTTTCAGCACCTTGATCGCGCAAAATAGTTTGATATTTAGCGATCGCCTGGTCTGTCATTTCCTCACCCAAATCAGGGCGCAGAATGTACATAGTTTCGTAAATAAACGGTTTCATGGCAATAATCCCCTTATGGACAACAAGGCTTCTCACGAAGCAAGGACTTATTATCATATCCCAACAATGAACAATCTCAAAACTAAAAAACCAAATTCCCCAAACAACACTCCCTCGCCGTGGAGCACCCTGTGGACGTACAGCATCATGAGCGCGATCGCACTTTTAATGCTGTTTCCCTTGCTGTGGCTGCTCAGTACCTCCCTCAAATCCCCCAACGAAAACATCTTTCAATTTCCCCCGCAACTGTGGCCACAACAGCCAACCCTCGAAAACTTCATCAAAGTTTGGCAAACCAACCCCTTCGGCAGTTACCTGTTCAACAGCACCCTAATTGCCGGCCTCACAGTTAGCATCCACGTCCTCTTTTGCGCCCTCGCCGCTTACCCCTTAGCCCGACTCAAATTTCGCGGCCGCGAAGCCATCTTAATCACAATCATTTCCACAATCATGATTCCCTTCCAAATAGTCATGATTCCCCTATACATATTGACTGTACAACTCGGACTAAAAAATAGTTATTTAGGGGTAATCTTTCCCGGACTAGCCTCAGCCTTCGGCATATTTTTATTGCGACAAGCATTCCTAGCAGTTCCCAAAGAACTAGAAGAAGCCGCCCGCATCGACGGCTGCAGTGAATTAGGCATTTGGTGGCACGTCATGATTCCGGCAATTAAGCCAGCTTTAGTCACTCTAGGAATTTTCGTATTTATCGGTTCTTGGAGCGACTTTCTGTGGCCGCTGCTAGTTTTAGACAGACCGGAATATTACACTTTACCTTTAGGGGTAGCCAATTTAGCCGGGACCTTTTCTTTAGATTGGCGTTTAGTTGCGGCGGGTTCTATTATTTCTATTGTTCCCGTTTTAGGGCTATTTTTGCTCTTGCAAAAATACATTGTGCCAACAGAAACTGCTGCGGGAGTCAAAGGATAGAATTAAGATAAACAATCGGCATTTATCCGCGTTCATCGGCGGTTAAAAATTAAAATCTTTTGAACTCACAACTCACCAAATTTATTTGTGATGTAGGAACGGCCCCAAATCCGCTGGATTGTTGACGGCGCTGCGGTTGTAGATACTATCATCGCTTTTGCAAATGCGATCGATGCCGAAGACTGGCAAAAATTGCGATCGCACCTAGCCGGCGAAAGAGATATCGACTCTTCGGAGTTTTGAGGAATCAAACAACCTGTGGTAATTGTCAGCGACAATTCTGAAGTGCATCGTTATTCGCGGGGCAAATCGCAATGAAATCTCATTCACAACTGAAATGCGAGCTGATTTTCCCTAACTAAAAATTTCCTCCTACCTAGGAGTAAAAACTGCACTAGGGTAAGCAATCCGCTTGTGATTGAACTGTTCCCAAACCCGCACAAAAATCTCCGCAATTAGAGACATATCCTCCCGCGTTAAACCCGAATCCATCAACTGATTATCCTGCCAGCGAGCCCTCAAAATCCGATTAACCATATTCAAAGCCTCTTCATGAGTAGCATCCTTGAGCGATCGCAAAGCAGCCTCGCAAGAATCCGCCAGCATCAGAATCCCCGTTTCCCGCGACTGCGGAATCGGCCCATCGTAGCGAAAATCCTCCTCCCTCACTTGGCGACTTGCGATTGCTAACTTTGAATTATTCGCATCTGGCAAAGCAATCTTTAAATCTTCTATTTCTTTTGCAGCAATTTGCTGCGCTTGGTGGTAGAAATAAGCAATTAACATTGTACCTTGGTGCTCGGGAATAAACGCCTGAATTGCCTTCGGCAATCGATGCTTCCGCGCCATCACCAAGCCCTCGCTAACGTGCTTTTTAATAATCTCCGCGCTCGCCCAAGGGTCATTAATTTCATCGTGTTTGTTACCCCCGCCCATTTGATTTTCACAAAATCCGAGGGGGTCGTGCATTTTTCCAATATCGTGGTATAATGTCCCAGCTCTGACCAGCTCAACATTGCAGCCGAGTTCCCGGGCCGCAGCCTCCGCCAAACTCGCCACAAACAGCGTGTGCTGAAAAGTCCCCGGAGCCTCGGCAGCCAATTTCTTCAACAGCGGGCGGTTGGGATTGGCAAGTTCCGCCAGCCGAGTCGGCGTAATCAAGTCAAAAACGTGTTCCAAATAAGGGCTGATGCCGATCGCCACAACGCTCCAAGCCAAACCGGCCAAACTTTGCGCGCCCACAGTACCGAGCACGACGTACCAAATCGCACCGACAGCGGCGCTGGCAATCAAAGTTCCCACCAGATAAACCGTGCCCTGAGTCAACCCAAGAGCCAAGCCCAAAAGAGCCAATTCCTCGCGCGATCGCAGCCGCCCGGCCATAAAAGCGCCCAGCAATCCCCCCGCCCCGCTAGCGACTAAATGAATCAACTCCACATTTAAGCCAACGGGCAGCACCACCGACAGCAGCCCCACCACAGTCACTCCTACCGCCGAACCGTAGAAGCCGCCCGCTAAAATCCCGATCGCGGGCAAACTCGTCCAAGGCAGCCCCAAACTCACCAGCACCGGCGCGCTCAAAGTCAGCAGCAGCAATAGCAAATGATCTCTGCGGCGCAAGCGGTAGTGCCTTTCCACCAGCAGTACGATCGCAATTGCCCCCGCGACTAAACAAACAAAACCCGTCAGCCCCAGCCAATTTACCCCCCGCCGGCTTAAACCAAAATAGTCCAGCAACACGAAATCCTGCTGCGAGATCTCTTGTCCTTGTGCAACAATTATCTCGCCCCGATCGACTGCGATCATCACCGGTTTCACCTTTTGCGCCGCTAATTCAGCTAACTCTTTGGTTTCCTCCGGATCTCTCACCAGATTTGGCTGCAAAATGGCTGTTAAACCCTCAACCGCCAAAGCTTGGGACTCTAACGGCACTTCCTCAGCCACTTGCAACTTCACAGCTTCTTTCAAAATCTCCTTTGGCAACCCCTGCGGGATACCTTGAGCCACCATCCTTTTTGCCGCCCGACTCATACCGGTTTGGGTTTTCTGCCAAGCTGCATCCGACAAATCAAACAGCGAAGTATCGTAAATCTGTGGGAGCCCCAAAACCGATGGTTCTCCCAGCGCCTCCACAGCATGGAGATAGCGGCGGCGAGCAGAGGAAATACTGTCTGTCAGGCTTTGAAACTCTGCTGCCCGGACCGATCGGCTGTAAGCTTGCAGTTGAGCGATAGCATCTTGCTGAGACTTGTTATCTGTTGCCGCAGCAATTGCGGGGGAATCCAAACTCAATCGCTCGGAAGTTGCACTTGTGTCACCCGCTTGCGCCACAATAGATCGCCACTCCCACTCCGGACAGCCCCGCAAGTAAACCTGAGCCGTATTTGAGAGCACCGAGGGACTCGCAAACGGAAACGGGCCTACCGCTTCCCGCAGCTCGCTTCCCTGCTGCAAAAATTGTTGTAATTCTCGATAAATTTGTCCGTCAACTGCTGGATCGAGCATTAACATCGCTACAGCTCCGATCCGCGCTGCTTTCCGCTGTTCTTCAGTAGTTTTGTAATCAGGGATGCTAGCACTAGCAGGAGCCTTAATCGTCTGAGGAGCTTTCGTCCCCACATCCAGTTTCGGCTGGTTGTAGAAGCGGTGGCCCAGAGTGCTGCTTAGGGAAACTACCGCGACCAGCGCCAACATAGGGGAACGAGCTTGATTTTTGAGGCTTGATTTGGAGGCTTTACTTGTAAATCTAGTAGTAAAAGTCTCGGGCAAATCCCATTTCTGGCGCGACAAACGGCTCAGGAGAGACCCGCCAGCGCGTGAGGTATCTGCTTTGCTGCCGACATTTTGCACTTTAGCAATGTGTTGGCGCAGTGAGCGCGCAGCCCCTAGCTGCTCAATCTGCCGCATCAATGAGGAGAGCGTATTCATTTGTGTCGAAGATATATCACTGTTATCCAGCAGCTTTGTCAGAATTTCTGACTATGCATCTTGATTGATTTTATGCGAACTACCCTGGCTGAATATTCAACCCCCCAGCCTACTTTGCCTGACTATGGCCAGCAGTTGGGTTTCCTGACTGTGACCAACAACGCAAGCACCTTTTTTCCTTCCCTTGTCCATCTTGAACAGAACTCGCGCGCGAGGCCTACAAACCCTGT
The DNA here is from genome assembly GCA_022701275.1 of Microcoleus vaginatus PCC 9802. Taxonomy (NCBI): domain Bacteria; kingdom Bacillati; phylum Cyanobacteriota; class Cyanophyceae; order Oscillatoriales; family Microcoleaceae; genus Microcoleus; species Microcoleus vaginatus. The sequence goes on along the minus strand of CP031740.1, from coordinate 2,414,765 downwards.
TTCTCCGTAAATGCTTCGTTTCCCAACCCCATATTCTCGTTGAAACCCTGTTTTTTGGGGCAGGCGCGTCCGATTTAATTTTTGAGTTTTTAATATTTAATTGTCGCTCTCCTTCCACTTGCGCTTTTGGCTTACTAATTGCTAAGTGCTAATTTCTGCTTACCCCTCCCTATGAAAAGCTCAAAACTTTTTTATATATTACGAGGTCTAATGACATAAGGTGCAGCCACCGCTCGGGCTAGTGCTGCGGAATCCTGGGTGGCATCGGGCCTGTAAACTCCCGCCCAAACAGCAAACAGGTTATTTGCTAACTCTACAATTTTTGCATCGCTGCGGGTTTCCCAGACCGAGGGTTCAGGGCCCTCAGCTAGCGGCACCGATGTAAGCGCAGCCGAAGATACTTGTCGCCATTCTACAGGAATCGCAGCAACACCGTTGTATGCTCCAGACAAAGCTCCCGTCAAAGCGCAGGTGAGTTGCCCGGCTATGCCGCAGCGGGCCGCCCGCACCACTGACAAGCGTAAATCTTCTGGGGTGTTCAAGAAGCAGTAGAAAGCTACGGCAATGGGAATGAAAATTCCCGGGTTGATAATTGAGTTGGTGTGTGATTTTTTCTTGCCCTCGTCCTGTCTTTCTCGCAAAGCTGTGGCGCTTTTGCACAGGTGAGTTGTGGCTGTTTCTAAATCGGCTCCCTTTTCTAATAGTATTTGTACTTGCAGTAGCAGCTCTGTTAAGCCATGATCTGTTTTCACGTAGGCAATTGTTTGCTCGATCGCTGTTGCCGGGTCAAGTCTTTCTTTGAGAGCTCGGGCGAGCATATATGCTACTGCTAAAATTGCTGTTTCCCATTCTGGCTGCTTTTCGTTGGGCCAAACCTCTATCGCCAGCATGATTTTTTCTCGCAGCTTGGCTTTATTTTCGTGAAAAAACATCGCAGCAGGAAGCGTCGCAACGGCAGCTTCACAAGGATTAAGGATGCTTTCAAACTCAGTGCTTGGCCGATGGTAGATTTCCGACTTGGCAAATGCTTCCCAAGTATCGCGCCAATCTTTTAAATCTAAACCGCTACACCGAATTAAACTTTGAGCGCACGCCACCGCAAGTCTCCCGGATTCGGATGAGTCTTTGCCACTTGGGATTTTACTGTTGACAGAATTCAACGCCAATGTTGCCCCACTTAAGGTCAATTGTTGGTGTTTCGTCAGTTGTAAAATCGGCTGCAAGTCTTCTGTTTGGGGGGGAATACCCACGAGTTGCCTTTGGTATTGCAGGCCTATAGAGTCTCCTAAAACTGCCCCCAGGATGGTTCCTTGAAACTTGCTCAACAGGGAATGCCGCATTTGAATTTAACTCAAGTTGTTAGTAATTGGTAATTGGTAATTTAGAATTCTTCCTGGTTTGCTTCTTTGCCTAACTCTTGTGATTAATTTGAATTCACCCCAAACATATAAGGGCTGGTTTTCCATCTAAAACCTGCCCTCATCCGATCGCTACAATCGGTAAATTTTTAATTTTTAATCAGGTAACTAACTAGAGCTTGCAACCCCAACCGATAACTTTCTGAGCCAAAACCGCTGATTTGCCCGATCGCCACCGCTGCGATAAACGAGTGGTGCCGAAAAGCTTCCCGCCGGTAAATATTGCTCAGATGAACTTCTACCGCAGGGATATTCACTGCGGCGATCGCGTCTCTAATTGCCACACTCGTATGAGTATAAGCTCCAGCATTAATCAATAAGCCTTGGTGCTGCCCTAACATCGAGTGAATTGCATCCACCAAGACCCCTTCATGATTCGACTGCTGAATTGAGACTTGCACCTGGAGGGCTTGCGCTTCTCGTTCTAGCAACTTGTTGATATCATTTAAAGTCGCAGAACCATAAACTCCAGGTTCTCGCTGACCCAATAGATTCAGATTAGGGCCGTGAAGTACCAGGATATTTAACAATTTTAAAATTTCCAGCGCAACAAAAACTATGAGAGTTTTGACATGAGATTTAGAACCAGTCTGCCACCTCAAACCTCAAACCTCAAACTTCTAATTCAGTCCCGACTACCTGCGATTCCTCGGTTGGTTGACAGGTATACGAATCGGTTCTAGTTCCGGTTCAGGTTCGGGACTCAGCAGTCCTTCTATCAGCTTGCGAACCCATTCTTTAATTTGTTCCAGCACCTTTTCAATGTCTTCCATTGAACGGATAGCTCCTTTTTTTATAGTCTAGATTGCTAAACCAACGGCTAAATATCTGAAAATAAGCAAGCACGACTTTGAAACCAAAGGTCAAACTTGCTTTCTCACTTGCTGGTTATTTTGAGCAATGGAGAGAGTCAGTATATTGGCCAATCAGTCCTATCTTATTATCATAACGAATCTTTACAGATAATCAATAGGCCAGCGGAATATTGCCGAACTATCTCGGAGTAGAGAGTGTTAAATAAAGCTTAAGCTTAGGGTTGACTGTTGACAATTGACCAACCGTAGGATTTTTTCTACGCTTTTGCCAACAATAATTTACGGCGGAGCCGATCGAGCGCCGTACAGCTACTCAGATTCCGAATCCAATCGCGGCCTCTGGCATCGCCAAAGCGGTATTCAAAACTTTCTGCGTCGCCGTGGGGCCCTGCTAAACCAACATAAACCAGTCCCACTGGTTTAGCATCTGTGCCGCCTCCGGGCCCGGCGATGCCTGTAATGCTCAATCCCCAATTGGTATTGAGGCTGGCGCGAACTCCCGCAGCCATTTGTTTTGCCACTTGGTGGCTGACTGCCCCAAATTCCGCTAAATCTTGTGGATTAACACCTAATAATCCTTCTTTGACCCGATTGTCGTAAGAAATTATCCCACCTAAAAAGTAGCATGAACTGCCGGGAACTCCAGTTAGCATCGCCCCCAATCCTCCTCCGGTGCAGGATTCAGCCACGCTAAGAGTTTGCCCCGCATCCAGCAACAATTGGCCCACAGTCGAAGCCAGGGTATCGCTATCAGCACCGTAACAGTCCGAGCCCGCAATTTGGCGCAATTGTTGTTCGATCGGCTCAATCAAGTTTTTCGCAGCCAGGGACGACTCCGCGCGGGCCGAAATCCGCAGTTTGACTTCGCCGTGATTGGCGTAGGGAGCTACAGTAGGATTAGTTAAATTCAGAAAACTATCTACTTTTTCGGCCAATGCCGACTCAGCAATCCCCCAAAATTTTAATGTCCGGCTGTAAATAGTTGCGCTGCACCAGCCGGCATTTTTCAGGTAAGGAACCGCGGTTTCTTGCCACATCAAGTGCATTTCCGCCGGTACGCCCGGGAATGTCATTACTGTCACGTTAGAAACCGGCTGCCAAATAATGCCCGGTGCAGAACCGCTGCGGTTCGGCAGAATGTCCGCACTTTCTGGAATTAAAGCTTGTTTGCGATTGCTGGGACTCATGGTGCGTCCCCGCTGGGCAAATTTGTATTCGATATCGGCAATAATTTCCGGCTTTTCGATGAGAGGAACCCCAAAAAAATCGGCGATCGTTTCGACTGTCAGATCGTCTGGTGTGGGGCCCAGGCCTCCGGTGAAGAGCAAAAGCTGCGATCGGCTGACAGCGATTTCTAACACTTGTTTGATGCGTTCTGGATTATCCCCCACCACTGTTTGATAGTAGTGAGGGATTCCCAGACTCGCTAATTCTTTGGCTAAAAACTGGGCATTGCTATTAAGAATATCGCCTAACAGCAATTCAGTGCCAACACAAATAATTTCAGCAACCATTATTCGATTTTAGATTTTAGATTTTAGATTTCGGATTTTAGATTGGGGAATTGGGGAATTGGGGAATTGGGGAATTGGGGAATTGGGCATGGGGCATTAGAAATTATTTTTATTCTTTCTTCCTTCTTCCTTCTTCCTTCTTTCTTCTTCCTTCTTCCTTCTTCCTTCTTCCTTCACCTAGCGTGTCTCCAAACTTTCCAGCTAGCATATCCCAGCAAACTTGTTGCACCCATAGCGTAAATTACGCCGCTGGGAAGCGAAAAAGCTAGGGCTAAACTTCCTACCCACAGTGTCAGCGAGTAAATAAATAAAACCGCAAATCGATGGGATAGTCCGGCTTGTAGAAGTCGGTGGTGGAGGTGGCGCTTGTCAGCAATAAACGGTGACTTGCCGTTGCGAAGTCGATCGAGAATCACCGCCGACATATCTAAAATCGGTACAGCTAAAATTAAATATGGCAGCAACACAGAAGTAACAGCCGTAGTTTTAACTAACCCAATTACTCCCACTCCAGCAAGAGTAAACCCGATAAAATAAGCCCCGCCATCTCCCATAAAGATTTGAGCCGGATTGAAGTTGTAGCGCAGAAATCCCAAGGCCCCGCCAGCTAAAGCCGCTGCAATCAGGGCCGCCGCCGGTTGGTGCATCGCCAGACTGACAATCAGCATTACAACTGCTGCAATCCCTGAAACTCCGGCAGCTAAACCGTCCAAACCGTCAATCCAGTTGATGGCATTCGCCATGCCTACAAGCCAAATCACGGTAATTGGCAAGCTCAGCCAGCCAATATTAGTCAATCCCAGGGAGGGAACTGTGAGAAACTCAATTTGTACGCCTGCCATCCAAACGATGCTGGATACGCCAATTTGCATGAGCAAGCGTTTTAATGCCGAGAGCGAAAATAGGTCGTCTGCTAAACCGATGAGGAAGAATCCGATGCCACCGAGGGTGACTCCCCAAATTTCGTATTCGTCTTTGGGATTGAGAACTTGTCCGTTAGCATCGATGAAGCCTCCTGAGAGCCAGACAAATAAGAGGGCAGTGATAGTGCCGAGAAAGATGGAAACTCCTCCCAGGCGCACCATCGGGCGCTTGTGGACTTTTCGCTCGCCTGGCCGATCGACTCGCCCGCTTTTGAGACCAATTTTTTTGACTATTGGCGTACTCCAGAGGACGATGATCGCAGAAACCAGAAAAGCGAGTATGTGGTACAGATACTGGTACGGCATCTGAAATCAATTTTAAATAGTGCGGGGCAATTAGGCTGTCAGGCAGAGTCTACTACATTTCAGATGGCTTATAACAAGGAAACATCTTGAAGAGCGACTGGGGGTTTGGGAGTCGGAGATTTGCCGCAATGGCAGTTGCCCTGGGGCGAATTGTGAGGTTTTTCATTCATAACTCTCGAATTAACGATTGGAAATATCGACTCTTTCGCGAGCAAAAAAATCAATATTTGGCGAGCGAGCTCAGTTGAGCGGTATCTTTCGCAACCGACAAATACCGTTAGTCAAACCAGCCCCGCCCGACAAATATCTTTACTAAAAACCGTATTGGCGATCGATATTTTTGGTGAAAACCGCTTGTCAATATCGCTACCGGCAACTCTCAATCTTTTCGTGCTCTTTTACCCTTTTACCCGTACACTTCCAACTACCAATTTCCCATTGCCGATCAGGAAAATTAAGCTAATGCCGGCACTTTCAAGTACAAGTGGGGATATAAGGGGAAGCGATCGCACAGTGCTGCTACTCGACGCAGGCAGTCGGCGGCGACGCTTTCATCATCTGGATTTAGCAGGCGATCGGCAATAATATTGCCAATCTCGGTAAATTCTGCTGTTCCCATTCCCCTGGTGGTCATCGCCGGCGAACCGAGTCTCAAACCGCTGGTGACAAAGGGCGATGCCGGATCGAAAGGCACGGTATTTTTATTAGCAGTAATATTCACACCGCTGACTAATTGGTCCGCTTGCTTGCCTGTCATATTTACCGATCGCAAATCAACTAGCATTAAGTGATTGTCCGTGCCGCCGGAAACGAGTTTTAAACCCCGCTGCTGCAACTGTGCAGCTAAAGCGCGCGCATTTTCAATTACTTGAGCGGAATAAGTTTTAAATTCAGGCTTTAAGGCTTCGCCGAAAGCTACTGCTTTGCCCGCAATGACGTGTTCTAAGGGGCCACCTTGAGTGCCGGGGAACACAGCTTTGTCAAACTTTTTACCTAATTCCGGGTCATTAGTCATAATCAAGCCACCACGGGGGCCGCGCAGGGTTTTGTGAGTGGTGGTGGTGACTGCGTGACAGTGGGGGAGGGGGTTGGGGTGGTGCCCTGTGGCGACTAACCCGGCGATGTGGGCGATGTCGGCGAGCAGGTAGGCTCCGATTTCGTCGGCGATCGCTCTAAACTTCTCAAAGTCGATAATTCGCGAATATGCTGAATAGCCACAAATTAGCAATTTCGGTCGGTTTTCTTTGGCAAGTGCCAAAATTTCGTCATAGTCGAGCTGTTCTGTTTCTTGGCTGACGCCGTAGTGAAAAGCTTTGAACCATTTCCCGGATACGTTGACCGGCGAACCGTGGGTCAAGTGTCCGCCGTGGGACAAATCCATGCCCATAATTCCGTCTCCGGGTTCCAGCAAGCTCAAAAATACTGCAAAGTTGGCTTGAGCGCCGGAGTGGGGCTGGACGTTGGCGTGAGCGGCTCCAAAGAGCTGTTTGGCGCGGTCGATCGCGATTTGCTCGATGCCGTCAATAAATTCGCAGCCGCCGTAGTACCGTTTCGCTGGCAGTCCTTCGGCGTATTTATTGGTCAGCACTGAGCCTTGAGCTGCCATTACGGCTGCGGAGGTAAAGTTTTCGCTGGCGATGAGTTCTAGGTGGTCTCGTTGCCGCTGGAGCTCTTGCCCGATTAAATCGGCAATCAGCGGATCGGTTTTGGAAAGGAATTCTAAGTTAGTGTCCGTCACAATAATCAACCTCTTGACAATTTTGGGATTGGGAATTGGGGATCTTATACCCTACTACGGATTTCGCACCATTGACATAAATATTACGTTGTGTTCAGGTTAAGCGGTTTGTCCCCAACTCCTGACATACAATGAAATTACTGGTGTGAAGCCTGCCGGAGGTATCAAATGTTAGTCATTTTAATGGAAAATCAGATGCTTGCCCCTCAGTGTGTTTGCCAAAGTTGTTTGCTGGCAGATCGCACTGGCCAACCGCGCTGGAGCGGTGGAGAGCTTCGCTGCGGACATCCAGTTGCTAAACCTACGGAAAATTTGCCCGATCGGTACGAGTGTCAAATGGGCTTCGTCATTGCCAATATTAAATAAGAAAGCCTGCCGTTGGTAGTTGAGGCTGCTCCGTGCTGAGTGAAAAGCAAGTTCCGGCAGAGTCGAAACACAAACCCTGCTGCTGCGTTATCCTGAGTTTAATGGAATTAATAGTTAATCGATCGACTCAGGAGAGTTCATTATGACTTGGCGCGGGTCTACAACTGTTCGAGACCGGATTTTTGCTTCTTTGCCTTATTTGCTCCCGCTGATTGACGGGCTTGCCTTTGGCAGGTTTCTGTTTCAACAGTTTCCTGTCCTGCAACTGTTGTTGATACCGCTAGCTCCATTGATGCAGATTTATAGTTTGCCCTTTGCTAGCTTGATTATCTTCTTTGCTCTGTATTTAGGAGTAGTTAGAAACGAAAACATCAGTCACTTCATTCGTTTTAATGCGATGCAGGCGATTCTTTTAGACATTGTTTTGATGCTGTGCGGTCTGGTTTTGCCGATTTTTTCTAACGGCGTCCAAGTCGCATTTATTGCGGAAACTCTTTATAACATGGTGTTTTTGGGCGCTTTTGCTGCATTTGTATATGCAGTCGTGCAGTCGCTTTTGGGACGCTATGCAGAGATTCCTCCGCTTTCGGATGCTGTTTATATGCAGGTACGTTAGTCAATTGGCAGTTGACGGTTGACTGTTGACTGTTGGTTCTAATTACCAATTTCCAATTCCCAACAGCTACTAACAACTGACAACTGTATTTTCAAGGCTGCCAATGCCTTCTATTTCGATGCGGACTCGATCGCCTATTTGTAGCGGCCCTACTCCTTGCGGAGTTCCAGTCAGTATCACATCGCCTGGAATTAGGGTCATTACTTGACTGATGTAGGAGACGAGAAAGTCTGGCGAAAATACCATGCGATCGATCTGGGATGACTGTACCGGTCGCTCGCTCTCATTGACAAAAGTCTGCAATTGTGCAGCAGGACTCAGTTCGCGGACAATCCAAGGCCCCAACGGACAAAATGTATCGAACCCTTTGGCCCTCGCCCACTGGTTGTCCCGCTTTTGCAAATCTCTGGCTGTTACGTCGTTGGCGATCGTATAGCCCCAAATTTTGCTATGTGCTTGTTCGGGAGTGCAGTTGGTACAATGTTCGCCAATTACCAGGGCCAATTCTCCTTCGTAGTCTACCCTTTCCGACTGCTGTGGATAGCGAATCGCTGCACCAGCACGGATGACAGCACTCGGAGGCTTGAAAAACAGCAGGGGTTCTTCCGGTACTGGGGTTCCCATCTCGGCGGCGTGATCGACATAATTTTTGCCTACGGCTACAATTTTTGAGGGAGAACACGGGGCGAGAATTTGGTAAGTATCTGGTGAAAGTTCCAAATCGGTTGGTTGTCCTTTTAACCAGGGCGGTGCATCAAATACTTGAACGCTGTGGCTGAGTTGCAGTAAACCGTAATGGATGTGTCCTTGTGTTGTTTTTACTCGAACGTAGCGCTGGGCCATAGTATTTTAGATTTTAGGTGTTAGATTCTAGATTCAAAAAGACTTGTGCAAGTCCTAAATAGAATATATATAAACATGGATCTAGGGATAATTTCTGAAAATTTATTGCTCGATCGACCTTCTTGATTTTTGCTGTACGATTGTCAAATCGCTTTCCGTGCAAATTCCGTGCAGCGGTTTATCCCAGGAGTCAACTGGTAGTTGGGCAAGCAAGGCAAATTCAAAGATAATGCCGATCGTAATTTGTGATTCCCACTCAGCTAAACTGAGCATTCTGTCGTAATAGCCACCGCCGTAGCCCAAGCGATACCCGCGAACATCGCAGCCTACACCGGGTACGAGGATTAAATCTACTTCTGAGTAATCTATTTTAGGAGCATCCGGCAGGGGTTCGAGTATGCCATAAGCTCCAGTATGTAAAGCGTCTCCGGGCTGCCAGATGTGCCAAGATAGCTCTTTGCCGACACAGCGTGGAAATCCCCATTTGCGGTGAGTTACAAATAGGGGACTTAAATCTGGTTCTTGGCGACAACTGAAGTAGGCGAGGATTGTTTTTGCTTCGGTGAATTGGGGCGAGTTTTGTAGGTGATTGCAGATGCGATCGCTCTTTTGTCTCCATTCTTGTGCTGATAGGGATTTGCGGGTGTTGAGGAGCGATTTTCTTAATTCTGTTTTAGTTAATGAAGGTTCAGCAGTATTCATATTTCATATTAAATCATCGCTGCCGGTAGGGACACGGCATTGCCGTGTCCTCAAAATTGGGGACAAGGCATTGCCGTGTCCCTACAGATATCGTGGCTAATTAACTGGATTTGAAACCACATATTGTTTCACCACAGGACAAACGCTGAATAGCGTTTCATTCTCCTGTTCTTCTATTTCAACGAACGATCGCCTCCCCAAAGATTGCAGCCCGTTGAATAACTCGGAGGGCGATAAATCCGCATCTTTTAGCAACTGCTCTATTGAAACTGGATTCACTTCGTGGCTGAGCTGGGAGATTAGCTTTTTCTCTAATTCTGACAAACGATTTATCTGCGGGTGCAATGTTGCTGCCAATTCTTCCCCTAAGAATAGCCTATCATATTTTAAAAATTCTGCAACCCTACCTCGGAATATTTCCTGAATCGTGGTGGCGACTATTTTCAACCACAATGGATTGCCTCGGTAGGCGTTAATTAGGTTTTCCCATTTTTCGGGATTGAGTAACCTTTTATGTCGGAAAATTTCGGTAGAGGCTATACCTATGCCTTTGAGTTGCAAGGCGCGCACTGGGGAATTTTCACCTTTTAAGGCGGTAATTTCTCTGGGTGGTTCCCAACTGTTGAGGATTAAACAACTGTTGTGGGTTGTTTCTCCGATTTGTCTGAATAGAATGCTGTAATTTTCGCATTCTGGGCGGTAATTTCCTGCTAGTTGTCCGCTGCTGAGAATGGTTTGCACGTCGTCGAAGATGATGAGACAGCGGTTTTTTCGCAGATATTCCATTAACAGGGAAAGTCGATCGGGGATGCTGCTAGAGAGTTCGATTGCTGGTTTATTTAAGAGAAATTCTAGCAGAGTTTTTAGGGTAGTTTCTAAGGGTGGGGAGTGGCGGAGACTTCGCCAGATGACGCATTCAAAGTTATGCTGAATTTTTTGTATTAGGTGGAGGGAAAGTGCGGTTTTGCCAATGCCGCTTATTCCTAATATGGCTGCAAGGTTGCACTTGTCTTCGACGATAGATTTTTCGAGGGTGGCGAGTTCGGATGTGCGTGAAGCGAAGCTATCGCCATCAGGCGAATCGCACAATAATGAAATATGAGGTGCGTCTGCTAAGTCTAGTCTGGTTTGGGGTTGGGAGGTGTCTGAGGTGGGGGTTGAGGGCGATCGTTCTTTTGGAACTTCGGGAGGTTGCAAAGTGTCTCCACAAACATTGACATTATTAATTTGTGTACAGTCTTTCGCAAACTTTGATGAAATAATTGAGAATCGACATCTTTCTAATGTTGTTTTAAAATTTGATTTATTGAGTTCTTCACCTAAGACATTAGAGAGAACTTGCCATAATTCAGAGGCTACATTTCTGACATGACCTTCAGTGCAGTGAAATTCTTCTGCAATTTTAGAGTATCTTTGACCTTTCCATGCACCCCGCAAGATAGCTTCTTGCAGATCGTCCAAGTGTTCTCCTGTTTTGGCGAAAACCAGCTCCTCGGCAAATCTCAAGACTTCTTTAACGTCCATTGGTCGAGTGGTGTAGGGTTTTTTCTTATTTTATCAGACTTTTTATGACATTTTCTGACATTTCTGACCAATTCAGACATATCGCTCGTCTCAATTGCTGATAAAATTTGACATTTTATTACTTCGATAAATTTATAATTAGAAGATAATTATAAAAAACCAATAACTTCTTGTGGGTTAAACTAGCGGGTAGCAGAATGCTATGAACATTAATTTTAGACGCTATCGGGAACAGAAAGGTATCAGTCCAGAATCAGTTGCCAGCGGGATCGGCATTTCTGTAGATCAGGTTAAAAATTATGAGCATTTCCCTGCAAAAGTTCCGATGGGAATGGCAGTAAAATGGCTGCAAATATTAGGTGTTGACATTACAACTGCCATGTCAGAGGAAATACCTCCACTCCCAGGAATTGAACCAGGCAGTCCCTACGCTGAACTTTATCGCCGGCTAAATTTACTTAATCAGTATATCGATGAAAATTCTTTTTTACCTTGGCTAGAATTGCCAACGGAACTACGTAAACCTAACGCTCTGCAAGAACAAATTAACCAGTATTACCAAAAACCAAATGTTGTCTTGACAGGAGCATTTGACTCTGGTAAATCCTATCTTGCTAATACTCTTTTAGGTCAAAAAGTATTGCCAACAGGCTATCAGCCTGCAACAAGAGTCATTACCATTGTTTGTCATGTGGAAAGTCGCCCCGAATGGTTTGATGGAAACGTGGGAATTATTGAGGAGAAATTTTGGCAAGATGAAAACGGCAAGCTAAATTTTGACTTCCTATATTTAGAGGATCGGGAGCGTTGTCAGAAGCATTTTTTGCAATTCGGCTCCTTTGACCTGCTAGAAAAATATGGCGTACACCAATATGATGACTCTGACGACAGCAATGACGGCGGACATACAGCTATAGTTTATGTAGATGCTCCTTTGTTAAGAGCGTGTAACCTGATTGACCTTCCCGGTTACTCTGATAAACAAGATGAAGTATCAAAGGATGTTGAGAAAGCTAATAGTGCCACCAAGATTGCTAATGTCTTGCTTTATGCTTCTCCTGCCAAGGGTCACATCAATGGTCAAGATATGGTGCGACTTCGGAATTTGCTGCGTTTGTTGCCGGCCCCAGAGAATGAATGCAATGACTTTCCGACGCTAGGCAATTTCTTTATTGTGGCGACACACGCAGATCCGAGTATCCCTGACGATGAGCTTCCCAAAATTCTCAATAAAGCTTCAGCCAGACTGTATAAAGAACTTGATGAAACTGCTATAGAGTTTCGTCGGAAGCTAACAAAGCGGGATATTACGAAGGAAGATGTGCAAAAGCGTTTCTTCACTTTCTGGTCAGAAAGGCCGGAGCGCTGTCAGCGTCTCTTTGATGATTTAACTCAACTCCTCTGCGAGACTCTTCCTAAAACAGTCATCTCTCGTATCGACCGCGAAATTAATGCGGTCAAAAAGGACAAAAACCAAGAATACGCTAACTCGATTGAGCAATATCAAACAACTGTTGCAAAAATAGAGGAGTATCGAAAAGAGCTTGAGAAAGCGGAGAAAAATGAACCTGAACGTCAGCGAGAAATGCGGCAAAAACGCAGTCAAGTGAGCAAACAAATTAAGGAATTAGAGAAAGATACTCGCAAATCATTTCAGACCTATGCGGAAAAACAGATTGATGTAGATTCCATAGAACAAATGATTCGCCAGAGATACGACAAACAGAAAGAGGCTCAAGAATACGCTCGCGGTTATTTACTCGATCTGCTACAAAGTCATGTAGAAAATCGGATTAGTGTCAATTCTGAAAAACTCAAGGCTGAGATTGACGCTTTTCTGGAAAAATACCCAGTACCTAAGCTTCCCAACAAAGACGGAACAGTAGTCTCTATTCCCTTCGATACAAAAGGAGCTTTTCTTGGTGGGATAGCGGGATTAGGTGCTTATGGTGCCTTAGCCGCTTGGGCAGCAGGCCTTGGCAATCTTGGCAGCTATATCTTAGTAGCGAAATTAGTCAGTCTTTTGTCAGCACTTGGTATTAGTATCGGTGGTGGCACGGCAGCAGTAATTTCTTTCGTAGCTGCGATTGGTGGCCCAATAGTTCTAGGGATCGGTTTAGCTGCTGGACTGGCTTCTTTTGTGTGGAATCGTTTTGGGGAAGCTTGGCAGAAGCGGTTAGCAAAAGAAATTCACCAACAATTCAAAAAACAGGGTATTGTTGATAAATTCTTAGAAGGAATCGACCAGTATTGGCAAGAGACAGCCACAGCCTTTGAGAAAGGTGCGGATGCAGTTGAAGCAAAATGTAAAGAGTCTCTTAAGCATCTGCATGAAATTACTTCACCTGATACCCAGTCAAAAGAACGAATTGAAGAGATTATCATAAATCTGGAGAAACTCAGGGTTTTTTTCGCCAACATTCCTTGGGATACCCAGGGAGAATGTTTGTAAAAAAAACCAGCGGTTCTCGTGGCAAACAACCACAACCCAATAAAACGACGTATTGAGTTTTAACTAGGCGATCGCCCTTTTTTTAATCACATCCGCAAGTGCGATCGCCCTTTTGTGACTGAAGGGCGATCGCACTTTCCATTTATCCCCTAGATCGCAGTTCCTCAAATTCTGCTTCTGAATCTTCCTTAGTAAAAATTACATCCTCATAAATAGTATCAATACCTGTGCGAAAATCTACGCTAGCCAAGTGAATTTCGCTTCCTAGAGTATAGGAATACAAAACCCACAACCCTTCAGCCTTGCAACGAAAACACTCTACCCGCTGCCGTTTTTGGCTAATTAACACATACTCTTGAAGCCTTTCTAATTCTTGATAGTCAGTCAACTTATCGCCCCGATCGAATCCTTCAGTAACATGGGACAAAACCTCAACAATTAAACGAGGAAATTTTTTATAATATTGAAAAGCTTTGTCCCGTTCATCGCACGTTACCATCACGTCAGGATAGTAGTAAATATTCTAAGATTCAATCCTAACTTTCATGTCCGACATATAGACACGACAGCCACTACGCCGAACATGATTTCTCAAAAGTGCCAATAAGTTGGCGGCAACCGTCACGTGAGCATCGCTTGCACCAGCCCTTGCAGAGGTTTCGCCCTGAAGATCTCTATGTCTAGGACTAAAACGACAACCCAGATGCGGGGTATTCGGACGTTCCTTGTTAGATCGTTGTAGTTCTTGACTTTGAGCAGAAATCTCACCCGATCGCCATCTATTACATCCCTGGAAGTACATTTTAACTGTAACTTCAACTCTCTGGAAAACTAACGCTTCCTTCACCGCTGCCAGCAGTGATTTGCCGCTCGATGCTTTCAAAGTCTAACTCTAGCCAATCGACTGAAAAACCTGCAACTGCCACCACAGCGGGTACATAAGCTTTACTGAAAAGTTCTTTCTGCTGATTTACTTCTATTCACCACCTTTCATAAAAAAACCCGGTTTCTTCAAGAAACCGGGTTTTTCACACTCAAACTGCGTGTTTTCGATACCACTCAATCGTATTTTTCAACCCTTCCTTAAACTTCACTTCCGCAACAAAACCAAACTTTTCCTTAGCCCTTGCCGTATCCAAACAGCGACGCGGCTGACCGTTCGGTTTGTCTGTTTCCCAAACAATTTCACCCTCAAATCCCATCAATTCGCAAATCGTTTCCACTAAATCGCGAATTTTAACTTCGCTATTCGTTCCCAAATTAACCGGGTCAGATTCACTGTAAGATTGAGCCGCCATCACAATTCCCCGCGCGGCATCTGTGGAATACAAAAACTCGCGGCTAGGGCTGCCGTCGCCCCAAACTGGCAGTGTTTTGTCTCCCCTTTCTTGCGCTTCGTAGACTTTGCGAATTAATGCGGGGATGACGTGGGAACTTTTTGGGTCAAAGTTATCTTCCGGGCCGTACAGATTTACTGGTAGCAAGTAGATACCGTTGAATCCGTACTGCTGGCGGTAGGATTGCAGTTGCACTAATAAGGCTTTTTTCGCTACTCCGTAAGGTGCGTTAGTTACCTCTGGATAGCCGTTCCACAGGTCATCTTCTTTGAAAGGAACTGGGGTGAAGTTGGGATAAGCGCAAATCGTGCCGACGCAGACAAATTTTTCGACTCCTGCTTCGTAGGCGGCGTGGATTAGTTGCGCGCCCATCATCAAATTGTCGTAAAATAATTCAGCGGGTTTGACTAGGTTTAAACCGATGCCGCCGACGTGGGCGGCGAGGTGAATGATGATATCTTGTTGGTCGGCGGCGCGCTTGCAGTTTTCCATGATGCGGAGGTCGCAGTCACGCGATCGAGTCACAGAAATTTTATCAGCATCGGCCCCTGCTTTGACTAACTGGTCGATTACCTGACGGCCCAAGAAACCGGCACCACCTGTTACTAGAATGCGTTTGCTGCTTAAATCCAAGCTTGTCATAATTTTAGCCTCGGGATTTTGAATAAAGGTCGATCGACAATTTCAATTCTAAAATTGTTGCTTTAGCTAAAAAAGCCTCCAGCTACAGGACGCGGTTGCCCACAAATCTGTTTTAGCTGCTGCTGATAGGGACTGCTGCGTGCACACCGGAAAGTTAGATTTATGAGTAGCCAGTCCTCAACTGTCATTTTAATGTTTTTATTAGCCCGCACCTCCGAAAATTTTGCGAGCAATTAAGCTGGTTTTTTGAATGCCGCTCGCCCTAATGAGTAGATGATCGACAAAAACCATAGTATCTTGTAGGGGCCGGTGCCGATTAAGATAGCGAAATACAAGCGAGTAGAGCAGTGAGTTCACCCGTCCTCCCATGTAATGTTTATTTGTCGCCACCTACTTAGCTGAATCCGTTGTGTAACAATCCTCTCATCATTTATGGACTGTGTGCAGGGGCAACCCCCCCGGTGCGAGCCTTTCGCGGGGGTAGACACGGGGCACTACCCCTACAAATTGTTCCCAGTGACCGCTTTGTTTAGCGACTTAATCAAATCCGTTGCCCGAACCCCGACCTTGCGCGTCTAAAGCTTTCATGTCAGCATCTACCATTAAATGTACTAACTCCTGAAAAGTTACAGAAGGTTCCCAATTTAATTGCTGGCGCGCCTTAGTCGAATCGCCAATCAACAGTTCGACTTCTGCCGGACGCAAGTAGCGTTCGTCGAACTCCACATATTTTTGCCAATCTAAATTGACGTAAGTAAAAGCCAAATCCAGAAATTCCTTAATGGAATGGGTCTCGTTAGTAGCAATGACATAATCGTCAGGCTTCTCTTGTTGCAGCATCAGCCACATCGCCTGCACGTAGTCTTTAGCATAGCCCCAGTCCCGCTTGGAATCGAGATTGCCCAAGAAAATCTTTTTCTGCTTGCCGGCGAGTATTCGGGCAATAGCGCGAGTAATTTTGCGAGTTACAAAAGTTTCGCCGCGGCGGGGAGATTCGTGATTGAACAAGATGCCGTTGCAGGCAAAAAGTCCGTAAGATTCGCGATAATTTACTGTTTGCCAGTGACCGTAAACTTTGGCGCAGGCGTAAGGACTTCTGGGATAAAAAGGAGTTGTTTCCTTCTGCGGAACTTCCTGCACCAAACCGAACATTTCCGAAGAACCTGCTTGATAGAACCGCACTTCTATGCCGGTGCGGCGCTGATAGTCCCGAATTGCTTCTAGCAGGCGCAATACTCCCATTCCTACTGCGTCAACCGTATATTCCGGCGAGTCAAAACTGACTCGAACGTGAGATTGAGCGCCTAAGTTATAAATTTCTACCGGCTGAACTTCTTCCAATATCCGGCGGAGAGTGGTGCCGTCCGTCAAGTCGCCGTAGTGTAGAAACAGGCGCGCACCCTCGCTGTGAGGATCAACATAGATGTGGTCAATTCGATCGGTATTGAAACTCGAACTGCGCCGGATAATGCCGTGAACTTCATATCCTTTCTCTAACAGTAATTCGCTCAAGTAGGAGCCGTCTTGACCTGTAATACCTGTTATTAGCGCTCGCTTACGTTGCGTCATCTGATTTTCCTTTGACAGGCTGTGTTATTTCACAATAAATTTTTTGGCAGAGGCTGTTGCTCCCTGCCGGCCGTATTCTCAAACTCTACGTTAACTGCTTTATAAAACTTACTCAAACTTAACTTTAGTTACCTAAAGCCCGTTGAAGTTTACTTCCTACGCTGTTGGGTAGTGGGCTATCCCCAGATAAGTAGGCTATCCCCCTTAAGCCAAAGGTTATAGAGTTAAGTTTAGCACCTAAACCTAAAGTAGTCTATCTAGAAGAACTGATCTTTCTAGATGAAGAAGAGGTAGGTTTATTTAACTATTTGCCCCTTTAGTTAAGCTCACAATTCTTCGATCGGCATCCAGGAACTGTTTAGTTTTGACAAAGAGTTTGTGGCTGATTGTCAGTAGTCAGCATCAGTGGTCAGTAACAAATAAAACTAACTACCGATTGCTGACTGCGGACAAAAATTAATATGCGCCGTTATTTTTGGGAAAAATCACAACTCCAATTGTTTTGAAAACAATCCACATATCCATCCAAAGGTTTTTGTCATTTGCGTAATAGAGGTCGATTTGGACTCGGCGGGGATAGGGAATGTCGTTGCGACCGGACACTTGCCACAAGCCTGTAATTCCAGGTCTTATGGTGAGAATTTTGTTGATGTGACGACCGTATCTCGGCAGTTCTTCTTCAACTAAAGGTCTCGGTCCGACGACGCTCATATCTCCTTTTAAAACATTCCAAAACTGGGGAAACTCGTCTAAACTGGTCATTCGTAAAAATCTTCCAATCCAGGTAATTCGAGGGTCTTGTTTCAGCTTGAAATTGTCCTCAAACTCTTGACGCAAATGCGGAGAATTTTCCATGATTTCCAGCAATATATCGTCCGCATTTTCCACCATCGTTCTGAATTTAAGGCAATAAAACCTTTTACGGTTTTTGCCTACTCGTTCCTGTACGTAAAAAATAGGACCGGGCGAGCTTAAGGCGATTAAGAAAGCCAAAAGCAGGTAAACCGGAGCAAACAGGATCAGAACCGATAAGGAAAACAGGATGTCAAATAACCGCTTGAAAAGTTCTCCGTCGAGGTTCTGTAGAGAACGACTTATGCGTCTATCTCCTTGCAGGACAGACCCAAAACCGCGTCTTGCGATCGCTCGAATTACCTTGCCGGAGATTAGTTGGCTGTCGGCAGTCATCTTACTCCTTCACTTCACACCACACACAGTCCTGATCATAAAGCCTCAAGACGCTTTGTTCTCTGAATTATGTTTCCAATACTCAATTTTCTGCCTTCAGAAGGCTTTAAAAGGCAGAAGGAAGAAAAAAGAGGGCTTCTCAAGGCAGAAGGAAAAAGGCACAAGGCACTTATGCAGAGGTCTTCTGAAGGCACTTATACCAAGGCAGAAGGAAGATTGTCCCGCTATCGGGTTCTGGCACTCTCAAGCCCCAGACTCGGTAAAATCACGGGAGTGAAATTCCTGATAGCAGCGTTCCACAAAAGCTAGATAGCGCTGCCCAAAAACTTCCGGGGCAAACTGTTGAGCGCGCAACCTGCAGATTTCTGGCCGAAATTTGCCTTGCAACTGCTCAAATTCCTTGACAGCTTCGACTAATGCTGCTGCGGTTTGGGAGGAAAAAAATACACCAGTCCCTGTCTCTGGGTGTTGGCGAATGTCGAGCACTGTCTCCAAAGCGCCCCCTGCTGCATAGGAAATTACCGGTGTTCCACAAGCTTGAGCCTCTACCAAAGCTATGCCAAAATCTTCGCAAGCTGCATATACAAAGGCTTTCGCCTCTGCCATGTACTTTTCAACTATGGAGGCGGGCTGCCAGCCGAGCACTTGCACGTTGGGTTTGGCGATTTGCCGAATCATTTCTAATTCTGGCCCGGTGCCGATGACAATTAGAGTATGCCCGAGTTGATTGAATGCTTGGACGATCGCACTTACGTTTTTGTAACTTACTAACCGACAAACTGTGACGTAAAAGTCTTGTTTTTGTCGCATCAAGGAAAATCGCTCGATATTTACCGGCGGATAAATCACCTGGGCCCGCCGCCGATAGCACCGCCAAATTCGGCGCGCAGTGTGTTGAGAGTTAGCGATGAAATAATCAACACGATTGGCAGCAATTACGTCCCACTGCCGCAGTCGATGCAACAAATATCGCGTCAGCAGACCCTGGATGCCCCGTCCGGCTTTGCTGCTACGCAAATAGTCAAAAGTTAAGTCCCAAGCGTAGCGCATGGGCGTGTGGCAGTAGCAGACGTGCAGTTGCTGGGGACTGCTGAGGATGCCTTTGGCGACGGCATGGGATGATGAGAGGATGATGTCGTATTCTCGCAGATCTAGTTGTTCGATCGCGATCGGCAGAAATGGCAAATATTTTTGGACACCGCTGCGGGCCTTGGGAAAGTGCTGCAAAAATGTTGTGCCAATCTGTCGCCCGAAAAGATAGCTTTCGGGATTGGCTGATTCAAAGTCGATGAGGGCATAGACATCTGCCTCGTCTACGTGTTTGAGAATTTCCTGCACTACGAGTTCTGAACCGCCAGTAGCTAACGGCGTCAACCATTCGTGAACTAGGGCGTATTTGAGTTTTTTCACTTGTATTTGTAGCCGATCAAACGATTTGTTAGCGCCAGTGCTGTCAATATTAGTCTTACTGAGGGATAACTTACGCAATATCCAGCCATCAACCAGGTTTCTAGGTAGGTATTTAGCTCAAACCAAGGATTTTGGGAATAAACGGAGTTTTTGTCAAATCAGCCACAGCCAAACTGCACTCTCCGGCAGTGATTTCCCCGATTGTTGACAAGAAATACTATTAGGCGGAATACTAAAGGTGATTTGCGGGCGCCTAAATCTTCGGAACCGGCGATCGGCTCAATGTGGTGTGAGGAAAAAATGTCCAAATTTTTGTGGAAGGGACTTTTAGTTAGTCCGGGTGTATTGGCAGCAAGTTTAGTCGTATCTTCGACGGCGCTAGCAGCAGAGCAACCTGTAGAAATTGCCATCACATATCAAGCTCATCAATTGCCATTAGCAGGTGCTGCCACCGAGGCAGCCAAGTCTGAGACGGCAAAGCCTGAGACAGCCGAACCAGCGTCACTAGCTAGCAAATCGACTGTTGAAACTATTGAGAAAGAAAGTGCGAACCTCTACGAGGGCTTCACTAACGATTTGATCGCCCCAGTTGCCGAACAAGCAAAAGCACCGGAAGTTGCAGCAGCAGATTTAAGCGAAACCCAACCCGCAGTCGCGCCCGCAAATTTAAGTCCCGAACAACCAGTCGCGGAGCAAATCCCCGCAGTAGCGCCCGCAAACTTAAGCGAAACGCAACCCGCCGCACCACTGGCTAATTTAAACGCAGAAAAATCCGCCGCACAGCCCGATCGGATTTCGCAATCCACTGATTCAAGTGCCCAACCTCAAGCACAGTCTAATCTTTTAGAACAAATCAATGAATACAGCACAGAAGGCAGTAGCAGCGAAGATGCGGCCGGCCAAGTAACATCTGTGTCGCAACTTTCCGACGTTCGACCCACGGATTGGGCGTTCCAAGCTTTGCAGTCTCTAGTAGAGCGCTACGGGTGCATAGCTGGCTATCCTGACGGCACTTTTCGCGGCAACCGGGCGATGACTCGCTACGAGTTTGCAGCAGGTTTAAATGCGTGTTTGGATAAAGTTAGCGAGCTGATTCAAGGCGGTTCCAGAAATCTGGCGACGCGAGAAGATTTGGCTTCTGTGCAAAGGTTGCAAGAAGAATTTGCGGCAGAATTGGCAACTTTGCGCGGCCGCGTCGATGTTTTGGAAGCGCGCGCGTCTGAATTAGAAGCAAATCAGTTTTCAACTACGACTAAACTCAACGGCGAAGTCATATTTGGTTTGGCGGGTATCGCTGGGGGAGAGGATGCCGAGGGCCGCGAAGCTGATAAATCCACGGCTTTTGGCAGCAGGGTTCGGATCAATTTCGACACGAGTTTCTCTGGAGAAGATTTGCTGAGAACTCGATTGCAAGTTTTAAATTTGGGTTCGTTTTCGACTAATAATACGAAAACCGCTGAAGGGGAATTGCGGTTTAATGCCGGGCCTTTTGCCGAGGCTAGCAATACGGTAGGTTTAGATGCGCTGCTTTATCAATTCCCTATCGGCAAAAGCACTACTGTAATTCTTGAAGCTAATGCCGGCGCTGCTGATGATTTTGTTAACACTGTCAACCCTTACTTTGACGGAGACGGCAGCTACGGCGCTCTTTCTAACTTCGGTACTCGCAACCCAATTTACTATTTGATTGGGGGTTCTGGCATCGCTATGCGGCATCAGTTTGGGGAAAAACTCGAACTGAGTTTGGGATATATGGCCGGCAATGCTGCGGACCCGACGCGGGGAAATGGTTTGTTTAACGGCTCTTACGGCGGTTTGGCTCAGTTGACTTTTACACCGAGCGACAGCATTGCTTTAGGTTTAACTTACGTTAATTCCTACAACGTCCTCACCGGTACCGGCAGCAATGCTTCTAATTTCCCGGCGCGTCTCGCTTCCTTCGGGCTCGACAGCGATAGCAATCTGCCAGTTTCTAGCAATTCCTACGGGGCGCAAGCTTCGTGGCAGTTGAACCGGAGATTTGCAATTGGCGGTTGGGCGGGTTACACCAACCAGCGCATTTTATCCAACTTGGCTACTCCTACGGGTTCTGTGCAGCGGGGCGATCAAAAAATCTGGAACTGGGCGGTTACTTTGGCTTTTCCCGATTTGCTCAAAGAAGGAAATGTGGCGGGAATTGTCGTAGGTATGGAGCCGCGGGTAACGAGTTCTACTAATCGAACTTTGCCGGAAGATAAGGATACTTCGCTGCACGTTGAAGGTTTCTATCAGTTTAAGTTGAGCGACAATATTTCTATCACTCCTGGTCTGATTTGGCTGACTGCTCCCGACCACAATAAGAATAATTCTGATTTGGTGATTGGGGTTGTCAGAACGACGTTTACTTTCTAGCAGCAGCCCTTGGGGATTTTAGATTTTAGATTGGCAGTTTTAATCTAAAATCTAAAGTCGCCCATCTAAAATTGTCCCAGCTTGGGTTTAAGGTTTCAACAAAAACGACCAGCTTTTGCTAAAGCTGGTCTGCACAAATAGTTAAATCCGTTGTGTTGTGTTCCCACAGTGTTTTTCTCACAGTGAGGAAACCCAAGTTGCACGTTTCTTTGCAAAGGGTTCTAAAAGAAATATCATCTCTCTTAAGCGGTATTATAACAACAAAATTTAATTTTTTGTAATAATACTTTACATTACAGACGGATTTTAATTTTGAGGGGGCGATCGCACTCTCGGTCACTTTGTATAATCAAGCCTGGGTTCAAAAACCCGGTTCCTGCCTAGGTTTATCGGTTCCAAACAGGTTATTTGGGGTGAAAACGAAGTTTCGCTTGCCGATCGACCTTTTACCTCACTTTATATAAACTATGCCGGAGCTTGCTGCGGTCTTCCCCAGACAATCCGCTCCTGCTTGTATACAACCATACCCGGTTTAGCACCTTTCGGCTTGTATACATATTTCGGTTCTGTATAAACCACCGGAACTTGTTCGCTGTGGCGGGCGCGACTGTAGTAAGCAGTCATGTCAGCGGCAAATTGCAAATCGGTTTCTTCAGCCACAGTACCGGGTTTGAGACGCAGCAAAGCGTGGCTTCCGGGAATTTCTAGGGTGTGGAACCACAAGTCGTAGTCGTTGGCGGTGCGAAAAGTGAGTTGGTCGTTTTGGCGGTTGTTGCGCCCGATTAATAATTCAAAGCCGCTGGGGGTTTCGTAGCGGTGAAATTCGATCGCAGCATTTTTGTCGGTACTGCGGTAATCTGGTACGTCTAGATATTTTTGCTGGATCAGTTCTTCGCGGATTTCGGCGAGGGTTTGCAAATCTTGGGTGTGGCGGTAGGTTTCCAACACCGAAAGTGCGACTTCAACTTGTTCTAAATAGTCGATTTCTTCCTGTACGGCGGCTAACAAAGGTTCTACTGCAATGCGGGCTCTTTTAAGTTTTTGGTGTTTTTTGTATAGGGCTTGAGCATTTTGAACGGCGTTTTTTTCCGGGTTTAGGGCAATGATAACGGGTTTCTCGGTTTCAAAGTCGGGGAGAGAAATTGATTTCATTCCCGGTTCCCAATGCTGCAAATTTGCCATCAGCAAGTCGGCTTGGGATTTGTGCGTGTCTGCGTCTGCTGATTGCTGCAAGCGTTCTTTAAATGTGTTGGCTTTGAGACGCAGTTTTGCCAGGACGTTGTTGAGTTTTTGGGTAAGCTGATGCCGGAGTTGGGCGAATACTTCTTGATTGATTTGGCCTGTGTAGTAGCTGTTAAGTATTTCTTGAACAGAAGAGAAGGAAGAAGGCACAGAGGAGTTAGATTCCTTTGCAGGTTCTGCCTCTTTTGCATCTGGTGCGGGCCAATCGATGACGGTGTAGCCCTCGGGGGTAAAACTCGGTTGAAATTTGGAGTTTTCTAGGCATTGCAGCCAGTATAGCCAGCGCTGGAATAGTTGCTGCCATTGGTCGGGATTGAGGCTGTCGGTGGATTGTTCGGGGTCTAAAGAAGCCGATCGAATCATTGACAAAACTAAGGCTTTACTCATCCCTCGGTAATTCTTCAACAGATTGCCCTTTAATTGCCCAGGAACCAGGCTAATTCGTTCTTGCCAGCGGTTTTGAGATTCGCTCAGACTCGGCACCGCATCGGTCAAAGACGGGGGCATTTCGTAGGGTTGCCCGGTTTGGATGGGACGGACGGTGGACTGTTTGGCGCTGACTTGGTGGGCGCAGGTGACAACGAGGTTGTCTTGGGCGGTGAGGATGACGTTGCTATATTTGCCCATGATTTCGGCGTAGAGGTGCCACAGGGCGGGTTCTCCGGGGCGTTTGGCGAATTGCAAGTCTATGACTCTTTCCCAGGATGAAACAGGGGCGATGGAAACTAAGGCTAAACCGCTGAGTTGGTGCCGCAGTTGTTCGCTGAAGGTGAAGGTATCGGGAAGGCGGGGCGGGGGGTCGCCGACGCAGATGCGGGCGGCCACAGGATGCCAGGAAAGGTCAATCCAGCCGCGCCCTTTCATGGTGCGGAGGGCGAGGGACACGGTGAAGCGATCGCGCTGGTAGACTTGTTCTAAGCGCGCTGGCAGCCATTGGGCTCGCAGTTCGCTGCAAGTGGCGGTTAAAGTTGTAAAGTCTACGGGTTGCACGGTATTCTCAGGGCGATCGAACTATCTATTTCTATGCTGACAGATATCGGTCACATTTTACGAACTATATGAAATTATTGTTTACTCTTGCTTCGCGTCCTTCGCTAGGAAAGCTCTTCAATAATTTCGTTAACAAATAACAAATAACTAATAGACATCTCCTAAAAAGCAGATTTTGAACAGGCACCGTGCCTGTTCAACAAGAATTATGGCAGATGTCTAATAACAACTAACTAATAACTTCCCCAATCAATTGCAAATGTTTGTACAAAGGTGCGATCGTATTGGCTGCGATCGCACCGCTAGCAGCAACAGCCGGCAAACCAATTCCCGGAAACGTCGAATCTCCGCAGCAAAACAGCCCCGCTAAAGGCGTTCTCGGCCCGGGAAACAAGCCGCTACCCGCCCGAATTCCGGGCCCGTAGGAACCGCGATGGCGGCGCAAAAACCTTTCGTGGGTTAGGGGTGTCCCAACTAAGGTGACTTCTGCGCGCGATCGAATATCGGGGATAATTCTCTCTAAGGCTTCCCACATTACCTCGGCGCGCGCTTGTTTTTGCAGCTTGTACTCTTCGCTGGTGCGATTCCCTACGGGATAGCTGCGCTTCACGAGCTTTTGCCACAAATCGTAAGGCTCGTTTCCGGGGGTATATGCGTGAATGACGTGCTTTCCCGGAGGCGCGAGGTGGGGGTCGAGGAGGGAGGGAATCGAGACGAGAACGACGTTCTGAGGCGCCGAAACGCCCATTTCCCAGTCTTTCACGAAGATGTAGTGACAAGCCAACTCCGATCGCACTCCGGCTGCATCAATTCCCAGATGCAGGTGCATGAAGCTGTCGCACTCGGGCGTCGCCTGCCGCTGTTGCCGAAACCTTTGCGGGACTGAGGTTTCAGGCAAGAGTTTCAGTGTATCCCAAACGGAAGCGTTGGAGACGACGGCTTTGTGCGATCGAATAATTTTGCCCGATCGCAGCCGCACGCCCGCAGCCCGGTTGTTTTCCACCAAAACTTCTGCAACGTGGGAATTTAGCAGCAACCGCCCTCCGTGGCGCTCTAAACCGCGTACCAGGGCATTTACCAGAGCTGCACTAGCGCCGATCGGATAGTCCAAAACTGCATTGGGGCGATACCAATCGGCGAACATGAAAGCGACTTCGGCTGCGATCGTTCCGTCGGCGGGAAGTCCAGACAGCAGGAAACATAACAAATTCAGCCAATTTCGGACAAACGGATCTTTGACATTTTTGTCCATAATTTTGCTGAAAGGGCCTGCAAGTGCGATCGCGTCGCCAGCACTTTGCAGGAAAGCCGGCGTAAATTGGCCGAGGGTAAAAACAGCGCCCAAATCGAAGCGCAAAGCCAGGGATGGCAAGGCTGTGGCAGCTTTGGCGTAGGGTTCCATGACGCGCTGGAGTTGCCGCCATTCGGCGACTGCTTCCGCGCCGCGCAGTTGTGCGAGCACTTCGGCAAATTGACTCGCACCAACGGATGTGTCGAAATCGCCTTCTGGCAAACAGCAACCCCAGGTATCGTAGGTGATGCAGGGGAGTTTTTCGCCGATCGCATCCAAAACTTGCCGCAGCGGATTGGCAGACGGGCTGTAGGATAATCCTGAGTACAGGGAGGGCCCGGAGTCGAAGCTAAATCCGTCGCGTTCAAAACCGTGTGCGGCGCCGCCCGCGATCGAATGGCTTTCGCACACCACAACCTCAAAGCCATAGCGGGCCAGCATTGCAGCGCAAGTCAGGCCGCCAATCCCGCTGCCGATGACGATGATTTCTGTGTCTGTGGGGGCGATCGCAACCATGTTTTTCTCCGCTACATCAGCTAATATTATCTCTGTTACCAACAATAAAACTGGTTTGTATATTAAATGGAAAATATATCTCTTCTAGAACAAGCTGCTAAATCTAATTCTAAACCATCTTCCAACGCCGTAGTTGCCGCCCTCCTAGAAGCTGAGAAAAGCGCGAAAAAAACCAAAATTCGCTATTCTTTCGAGCAATTAATCGGCAACTGGCAACTCTGCTTTATCACCGGCACGAAAAAGACTCGACAAAAAGCGGGAATTGTGTTAGGTGCGGGACGTTATATCCCTGAGTGGGTGGCGAAAATTCAAATTGCTTATTCGGCTGAACCTGTTGCTGAAGGAGAAGCGCCTAGCGAAAGGGGCCGGGTGGAAAATTCGGTGCAAGTTGGGGCGATCGTACTAACTCTTTCCGGGCCGACTAAGTTTTTGCCTAATAATATTTTAGCTTTTGATTTTACCAGAATTGCGATCAAGTTGTTGGGAAAAACTGTGTATCAAGGATTTATTCGCGGCGGTGAAGCGCGGGAGGCGGAATTTTTTAGTTTGAGTGTGGGGAAGCAGGCATTTTTTGCATATTTTCTGGTAGAAGATGGGATAATTGCTGCTAGGGGAAGGGGCGGCGGGTTGGCTTTGTGGGGGAGAGTTTAGCGGTTCTTAATTGCCTGGAATACAGCAGGGAAATAACCTGGTTTATTGGGGAATTGGCGGGATATTTGTTCTGCTTGGCGGTTGACTTCTGTTGTTTACTTCATCAATATAACGCAAAGTAGCAGCTTCCCGGGCGCGATCGCCTAATTCCCGCCAGATTGGTAAAGCTTGGTTATAGTATTTCAATGCTTCTTGCGGTTGGGAAATGCTGTCGTACACTAAACCAATAGTATTCAAAGTAGCAGCTTCCCGGGCGCGAGCGCCCAATTCCCGCCAGATTGGTAAAGCTTGGTTATAGTATTTCAATGCTTCTTGTGGTTGGGAGATGCCAAGGTAGGTTAAACCAATAGTACCCAACGTAGTAGCTTCCCACCCGCTATCGCCCACTTCCCGAAAAATTGGTAAAGCTTGCTTCAGGTATTTCAAAGCTTCTTGCAGTTGGGAGAGGGCACTGTAGTTCAAAGCAATATAATTGAGTGCTATAGCTTCAATTTTTCTTTCTTTAAATTGTCGCACAATAGCTATAACCTGCTGCCATGTTTCGATCGCTTGTCGGGCTTGTCCTTGTTGTGTCTGTTGCTTTGCTTGTTCTATGAGTTGCTTTAATTTTTCAAGCTGTAAATTTTGACTTTGCGCCCAACTTGGTTGCACCATCACTGGCACAGTCAGAGGAGTCAGACACACACCCAAAACCAAAACACTGCTAATAATTCGTTTCATCTTTTTTATAATTCACCAAAGTCGATTACATTGGAATTGGGAAGTGGCCGAGTTGGTTCCGAAAGCACGTTAGTATCTAATAAAAATCGCCAACTCACAAAATAACCTCGCGCCCCGGTGATGAATCCCTGACTACCTCAAAAACTTCTGGCTCAATTCCTACTGCTTCTAAATTGTTTTTTTGACGAAAGTTGTGGAGTGCTTCCCAAAAATTATCAGGTTTATCGATATGGCGTTCTTTCTCAACTTTAGTAATAATTTCAGCTAATTCTGCGGATACTTTAGTCAATTTTTTAGCTTTTTCAAGCAAGCGATCGACCCACGGCGATGGCAATAACTCCAGGGGGTAGTCAAAATCATCAGAAATTGTAATTAATCCTCGCTCACTCCCAAATCGGCGGGGTGTAGGCGAGGATTCTTCAACTTCGTCGAAAGTTTCTGGTTCAACTCCTGGTTTGATGTCTTTGATTTGAATTGATTGAGAAGGCATCCTTTGTCTGAGATAAATTGCGGATATTAGGTCATACCAAGTAAAGTTTTCAGGCAGTCGATCGATTAAGCTGCGGGCTTCTTCTTTGATGTTGATAGTTTCCATCGGTTTTAGTAAAGAGAGTAGAGATTTTAATTGTAGTATAAGCGGTATTGAAGCGATAGACCTTTTAGCGAAAGTCCATTGCAATTGATATTTCACACAACAGTCCGGCGAGGGTTAAAACCCCCGACGGACTTAACACGGAGTCGCTACAATTGTCCCCGTCCTTTGTGTTTATTGATTAGGCCCGATCGCACACAACTTCAAACACACCCCCTCGAATAAACCGACACAAAGCCCTCCGCCGATCGTCCGCATCTTGGCGGTTGACAAAACGCGCAATTGTATAATGCTCAGCATTCGGTAAAATTCGGACGATCGCCCAAGAATTGATCTCGCCCTGCTTTGACTTTTCAGGTGTTTTCCCTGGCGAATTTGAGTTGAGTTCGATCGCGGGGCGATCGGCGATCGTCGGGGAATTTGCTTTTCTGAGAGTGTTGAGGTAGCGGGCGATCGTACTACCTTTGAGATTCGCCCCGACGCGCAGAATCAGAAACACCGCAAAGCTTTCGATCTCTGGCCCAGTCATGCGCGCGCGATCGGCATCAAAGTCCTCATCAGAGTAGCTGCGGATACCCGACAGCAGTTGCGTGATGCCAAAATCATTCAAAGCTTGTTGATAGCCGCGGTTATATTCGCTGCCGTCGCTCACAGGCTTTACCATAGTAATAGTCTCCTTTTATGTGGATTGTCTCCTTGTATTTGGGGAACCATCAGCCAGCGCGGGCCCTGCAAAAGTTCAGCGCTGGCTTTTGACTCTCTAAGAATATAGCGCATAATGCAGCACAATGCAACATTTTGCTGCATCCTCGACAAGATTGTCTAAAATACTGGACAATGACGATCGGCTTAAATAAGAAACAATTAACTTCTAATGTCTAAACGCATATCAACCTCGATAGGAGAAGGAATTTATGACCTACTTCAAGAGTGGGCCAATGAGGAACGCCGTTCAATCAGCGGCTTGTCAGCATTCATTTTGGAACAAGCTGTGAGGGAACGTCAAAAACAAATGCAAAAACAGTCCCCACCATCGGATGAGAAACAAGATAAAACT
Source organism: Microcoleus vaginatus PCC 9802 (assembly GCA_022701275.1). Classification (NCBI taxonomy): domain Bacteria; kingdom Bacillati; phylum Cyanobacteriota; class Cyanophyceae; order Oscillatoriales; family Microcoleaceae; genus Microcoleus; species Microcoleus vaginatus. The sequence continues at coordinate 2,385,952 of CP031740.1, read as the reverse complement.
TGAGGGCAGTTTGTGCGATCAATATTTTACTCTCTTCCCGGTAGAAAATTATCTACTTCTTCCTTCTTCTTCCCTCTTCTTCCTTCGTGTCCTTCGCGTCTTCGCGGTTCAATAATGTTCAATAATAGTAAATGAAATTTATCGGAATCGATTTAGGTTGGAGTTCAAAAGCAAGCGGTTTGTGCTGTTTGAATTGGTAAAATAACCAATTAGAATTAATAGAGTGCGAGCGCCCCCACTGACAAGGGGAAAGCATTTGGACATACCGCCAGAGGTTTGAAACATAAATTTTCGCCCCTCTGCCTACCCCCTAAATCTCTCGCCCAAACATCACATTACCCATTTCCCGCCGGTATGCGGACAGTGAAAATAGACCCTTTTCCCTCTTCGCTTTCTACCAAAATTTCCCCGCCCATCATGTGACAGTAGTAGCGGCTAAGTGTCAGCCCCAATCCGGCGCCGTCGTACGGTCGCGTTGATGAACAGTCAGCTTGCACAAAAGCTTCAAACAATTTGTGCTGTTGTTCTTCCGACATTCCAATTCCCGTATCCTTAACAGATAAGCAAATCCAATCCGACTCTTGAACATTCAGCAGGGGACAAGCGATCGCCGCAGAATGAGTTTCATCGGCAAGCATTGAATCGTCAATCGCCGATTGATCTGCTGTATTCAATTTGCCACTGCCTTCAATGCGCCTGACACTCAGTTTCACCCTGCCGTTTTTGGTGAACTTAGCAGCATTATTCAGCAGGTGGATCAAAACCTGCCGCACTTTTTTGAAATCTGCGTGAATGATACCCGCAGTTCGATCGCACTCTATGTCTAAAACATTGCCATTTTTCTCTACCAACGGTTTCGCGGCACTCGCAACATTGTCAACCAGGGATTCGATGTCAAACTCCTGGATTTCGAGTTTCATACCCCCCGCTTCAATTTTTGACAAATCGAGGATATCATTAATCAAAGATAGCAGGTGCGTGCCCGCCTTCTGAATCTTGTCCAAGTCGGGTACAAACTCATCACATCCCGCATCTTGGGCATCTTCTGAAAGTAGTTGACTGTAGCCGATAATCGCATTTAAAGGCGTCCGCAACTCGTGGCTCATATTTGCTAAAAACTGGCTTTTAGCAGTGTTAGCGGTGACGGCGGCTTCCTTAGCTTGTTCCAATTCTTTTGTATGTTCGGAAACTCGCTCGATCAGGTGATTGAGAGACACAGCTAATGACCCTATCTCGTCTTGTCCGGTGACGGGGGCTCGCAAATCAAAATTTGACTCGGCGGCCACTTGTTCGGCAATCTGAGTGACGCTCACCACTGGTTTGGCGATCGCCCGACTGGTGCGGTCAGCCACCATTCCAGCCACCACTACCGACAGCAGCATACTAATAATAATTATGGCTTTTTCCATTCCTTGAGCCTCCTCCATCACTTCACCGCCTTGCCCCTCTTGCTGCTGGGCAATATCGAGGATTTTGCTCAATTTCTCAAGGCTGCTGTTAAGCTGTTTTACACCTTCTCCGCTTTCTGTCGCCAAAAGTTTTCTGGCCGACTCTATCTCCCGAGGTGACAGTTGCGATTGCTGGATTTGCTGCAAAGTTGGCTTGAGAGTATCGGCGTAGGATTCTAAATCTTCGGTGCAATCTTGCAGTAAACTTTTTAGAACTTCCGGCTTTTCTGCCCGCCAAGCAGGTTTGCTGTCGGCAAACTTCTCTATACGCAACCGCAGCTCTTTTGCCTGAACAATACTCTTGACAAACTGCTCTTGTTTCAGTTCCAACTTGGCAGGATTATCTACAAAAGAATCTAGCTGCGCTCCCTGCAATTGTGCCGCCAGCGCTGCATCTTTAAAATTGCCCAGCAATTGCGCTTGTAGGTGAGCGTCATTGAATTGTTCTAATCCTTGTCCTTGGTAGTAATCGGCAATCACCAGCCCGCTCAGGGAGCCAATAAATCCGATTCCTATTGCCAGGAAATACCCGCCGCCAATTTTTTTATGGATGGACCAACCGCCAATTTTAGATGGCAACATTTTGCGGAGTTTTAAGTATGATCTTTCTGCAATATCCTGGCTGGGGATTTTCTTATGTCGGGTTTCTAGAGAAGCAACTTGTTCAGAAATAAAGAGCGGCATCAGTTTACCTACTTTGCTATTTTTTGGGTTTACCTTTCGCGTTGCCATAGGTTCTTTCTGCGGGTTAAATGGTTCTAACTCTGGATTGAACTCGCCCTGGTATTCCGAAACGGCAACCGATAAACTTGCTTCGTTCCCTGTTTTTTTTAGCAAGTTAATTTTTGACATATGCAACCCCTGTATTCTGTTGAAATCTACCACGCTCTTAAGTTTTCCAAACGGGAAATCTGGTCTATTTTCCAGTAGACATCTGTGAAAAAGCATCTGAAACTCTTGTCGAGTCAGAGGAGAAACTTAAATTTAGTGGATGTCTAATAGATAATTAGGCTGTTGATGGCTGTTGTCAAATTACTTTTTCGGCTCGTCCAAGTCTGTAGCAGGCAAAATAAAGAAAATTTTATCCAAGCATGGAATTCTGCAGGCAGAAAATTCTCTCTGACCTGTTTTGCCTGTGAGTAGCCCAAAGCTGATATTGTCTGTTGACAATGCACCCGATTCCTCAGCTTGGAAGTTTTGCTCCCAGCAATGCGACGATTGCTGGACGGTTTTTGTTGAGCATGCGACGACTTTTTAGCACAGAATGTCACAAATGCAGCAGCCGATCGAACTTTTGCACCCTGGCGATCGACTTTTGGCATCGTTGCCCCGCACAGACAAGTCTGAGGTGAAGTGTCGTTAGTTGAGTATAACTGTAGGGCTTGTGAAAAGAAACCCGGTTTCGGCCAGTCAACTGTTGGCGATTGCCAGTTCTGGAGTTGCGGTGGTCAATTCGATCGCCAGTGCTAGCTTACCGTCTCTACCCAAAGCTTCATCGGCCAAGTGTACCATCCAGCGATTAGGCTTGGCTTGGGGTCTGGCGGCGAGCACTAACGCCCAAGCTTCCCGTTCTTTGCCACGACCCAACAGCGCAGCACAAACAGTCAAAGCTGTGGCCGTTGAACGGCTGATCCCACTTTGGCAGCAGATGAGCAAACTGCCTCCCTGCGACGACATTTTGAGGGCGAAGTCAATAATTTTCAGTACATCCTCAAGGGTAGGCAAGATTTGATCGGGGTCGTCAACGGGAGTGTCGAGGTCGTTAAACTCCAGGCACATTCGGTTTGGGATTTGATGAAAAGTTTTGGGTTCGGGCACACCCGGACTGCCGATCGAGATCAGGTATTTAATCTCGCGTCGCGCAGGGCGCTCAACAATGTATTCGCTGGCTTCTACTTGCGAAGCAATCAGGATTTTCGGCAGTTTTTCACTCGATAAATCTGGGGAAACAGAGGGCTCAAAATCAACTGTTTCTGCCTGAGTGCTGACATCCGCCAAGTATTGGGCAGCCAGCGCACGAACGTCAGCAAATTCGCGATTTAAAGCTGTTTCCAGAGCCAAAATAGCAGCCGTTGAGCCAATTTGACCGAGGGATTTAACAGCCTTTTGGCGCACTCCAGAAGTTTCGTCCCCCAGCAGCCGCACCAAACCTGCCACAGCTTCCTCTGTCCCTATTTCCCCCAAAGCAGCAGCAACTCTCCACCGCACATAAGATTCGCTGTCGCCAATTGCGCTCGCCAGTCCGGCGACCACCATTTTTTGCAATTTCGCATCTCCCTGTGTATTGATGTTCCCGAGGGCAACCGCCGCTCTGCCGCGCACGAAAATATCTCGATCCGAGAGCGATCGGATTACCGCCACCATAGCCACCTCGCTGCTGATTTCCCCCAAGGCAGAAACTGCACTGCCGCGCACGTCTGAGTCGTCATGGTTGAGGGCTTGCACCAGCCCGGCCACAGCCGTTTCCGTGCCGATTTGTCCCAAGGCCTCGGCGGCCCTCAAAGAAACTGCATAGGAGTCTGGATCGTCGTGAAGCAATTCTATTAAGCCGGGTACTGCCTCACAATCGCCGATTTTCCCCAAAGCCGCCGCGGCCCTAGCGCGGACGATGTGATTTTCGTCTCTGAGGGCATTCAGCAGCCCGGGTACTGCCTCAGAGACGCCGATTTTCCCGCAGTTGACCGCCGCCCGCCAGCGCACCTCGGAATCTTGGTGTTTGAGGGCTCTCAGCAGCGCGGGGACGGCTGTTTTCGGGTTAATTTTGCCCAAGGCCCAAACAGCCCAGGCGCGCACCTTGGACTCTGGGTGTTTGATGGCTTTGAACAGTGCGACGGCGGCTGGTTTCGAGTCAATTTCTCCTAAAGCCCAAGCGGCCCAAGCTTGCATTTGGGAATCTTGGGATTCGAGCGATCGGGCTAATTCAATTACTGCCGCTTCGGAGCCGATTTTCCCGATCGCTCGAATCCCATGAAGGCGCACGGCACTTTCTTTGTGGTTCAATGCCGCCACCAGCATCGGAATTGCCATATCCGAACTTGTTAGGGCCAGCAGTTGAATTTTGAGCAGAGGCGAAGTGGGGATTTTTTCGATTAATTTTATTGTGGCTATTTGAAATTCTGGCTTTACCGTTCCTGCTAGCTTCGAGCCGAGTTTTAAATTTACTTTTAGAGCTAATTTTACTGCCCGCAAAGCCAGACTTTGCTGTTCTACTTGCGGCAATATTGTTGCCAAGGTTCGCATCCCTTGTTTTTGTTTCAAATATTTTTGATGAAATTGAGCATCGCTGAGCTCGGGTAGCTGTTGGATGAGGGTTGCTGCTGAGTTCACTGATTTATCCTGATATTTTGGCGAGCGGTTGAGATTGCTCTTTTAAACTATTTTTAAAAAAAATATGGCATCTACAAAACGCTACTTCTAATCAAAAAAAGCTTGCACCACTTCTAAAATATGTCTCATTCCCCTATTTTTGCAACTCCCCAATTATTAATTATCGGGTTTGTTTGGGCTATCGGCTTGACAATTAGTTGCGCTTGCTGATGGGCATAGCTGCGCTTTTAACTGGCCTAGCTCTGCTATATCATCATTTTATATTCACATCTTGCACCATTGTCAGCAACAGGCAAGATGCCTGTTCCACAAGAAAATTCACCCTTTGTGGAACAGGCATCTTGCCTGTTAATAAAGCTTATTGAGAATGGTGCAACCTCTTATTTTATACCAACTTGGTTTGAAATAGCGATCGACGGGGTTGACCGCAGCCAAGCGGAAACAGCTTGATTGCGGGACAATCTCTCAACGAGCATAGGGCCCTTTTTTCAAAACCTTAGCCAAAGCGTTATCGTTATCTCGCAAACCTTCGTAAAAAAACATCACTTCTCCTTGAATGCCCTGAGAGCGGTTGTAGGCAATTACTTGCAACAACAGCTCGGGAGTTATGCTATATTTGGTGCCTCGATTCGCCAACAAAATACCGGGCGACACGCACTTTACTTGCTGCCCGCTAAGCTGTCCCGACATCATTTTATCGACCAATTGTTTGTAAGCATTAAAATCGCGGCGATAAAACTGCGGGTGAAAGAGATCGACCACATTTTTGTCAACCCAAGCTTTAGAATCTTGCAAATATTCCACCAGCCCCCAGTCATAAGGACTCGGCGACATCGATAGCAACAAATCAGGATTAATCACTTTCACTTCTCGGTATAAACGAGCCACAAACTCAGTAATAATATCAGCGCGCCACTGCACCCAATGTTGTTCTTTACAATCCGATGGTGCGGCTCTACCGCATTCTTCTCGATAGCGTTTAACCGTTTTTTCGTCGTAACCACCTTCTACCGGAAACGCTATGCGATCGTCTCCTTGAACCCCGTTTACCGGATAATTTTTAGCAACTTCCAGCATCAACCCCCGCACAAAGTCTTGCACTTCCGGGTCAAGAGAATTCATCCAGTCAAAGTTATTTTTCTTAAGTAAATTGCCGCTGGCATCACGGGCGGTCCACTCAGGTTTTTTCGCCAGCAAATGACCGCCCTTGCGATTGTAAGAACTCACAAATCCGTATTCAAAACAAGGAATCACTTTTAAACCAACTCTCTTGGCCTCAACACATATTTCTGCTAAGGGGTCGCGACCTTGATAGCGCGAGTCAATTTCCACCCCAAATTTTTCTCGCATAATTTTAGAAGGATAAGCCGTATAACCCTGGTTCCAAATTATAGGAAAAACGGTATTAAATCCCGTATCGGCGAGAAAGTCCATTGCCTCAGCAATTCGCTCTTTTGATGTGAGAACTTTGGAGTCAGTGGTGGGTATCCAAATGCCGCGAATTCCACCAGGATTCTTAGTCGCAAACGAACTGGGCAGCGTTGCTGGATTTGGTGCCGAAGATCCAGTCGTCGCCAACCGCTGTTGGAGGGAAGAGGCAAAACTGCGAATTGCTGATTGGAAAGGTGTGAAAAGTCGCATTTATTTATTCTTTTTTTCTTTGAAGGTGGGTACTGAACCCGCTACGTTATTGATTGGTAGAACCCGGTATTATTTATGAATAAGATGCGCCGAAGAACCGCCTATATTATTTATGGATAAGGTGCGGAGTACGCACCCTACATTCATTGGTAGCACCCGATCTTATTTATCGATAAGGTGCGCTGCGCGCACCCCAAAATCGTACTATCCAGCTACTCCCGACAACTTCTGGCTCAAAGCTTCTTTCAAAAGTTCCGCCTTATCAGTTTCCTCCCAAGGCAAATCTAAATCAGTGCGCCCGAAGTGACCGTAAGCTGCCACATCTTGATAGAAACGGCCGCCTCTTTCAGCAGGCAAATTCTGCAAGTTAAATGCCTGAATGATTCCCGCAGGACGCAATTCAAAATGCTGCTTCACAACTTCTAAAAGGCGATCGTCATCAACTTTTCCAGTGCCAAAAGTTTCGATCATCATGCTAACAGGCCGCGCAACGCCGATCGCATAACTCAACTGCACTTCGCACTTTTGGGCCAAACCAGCCGCCACGATATTTTTAGCAACGTAGCGACAAGCATAAGCCGCGCTGCGGTCTACCTTGGTGGGGTCTTTCCCAGAAAAAGCACCGCCGCCGTGACGGGAATAGCCGCCGTAGGTATCCACAATAATTTTGCGGCCCGTCAAACCCGAATCTCCTTGAGGTCCGCCGACCACAAATTTGCCGGTGGGGTTGACAAGGAAGCGAGTTTCTGCATCCGGCTTCACACTAATATCGGCAAACACCGGTTGGACGATCGCAGTCCACAGGTCTTCTTTGATCTTGGCTTGAACTGCCGCTGTGTCTGTGATGTCGCCGATCGTTTCAGTGTGCTGCGTAGAAATTAAAATCGTATCTATGCCAACAGGTTTGCCGTCCTCATAGATGACTGTAACTTGGCTTTTGCCGTCGGGACGCAGGTAAGATAACTGACCGGTTTTGCGGACTGCTGCCAGTTGACGGCAAATCCGGTGCGCTAAACTGATGGGCAGAGGCATCATTTCCGGCGTTTCGTTGCAAGCAAAGCCGAACATCAAACCTTGGTCGCCAGCGCCGATTGCGTCTAATTCTTCTTCACTCGATTGTTCCCGGCTTTCCTGGGCTGTATTCACCCCTTGAGCAATATCGGGAGACTGAGAATCAAGAGCCACCAACACTGAGCAACTATTGGCCGAAAAGCCGTTGTCAGCGTGGATGTAGCCAATATCGGCTATTTTTTTCCGGGCTAATTCTATGTAATTTACCTGAGCTTTAGTGGTAATTTCGCCCGTCAGCAGCATTAAGCCGGTGTTGACGACAACTTCGGCTGCGACGCGGCTTTTAGGGTCTTCAGTCAGTAAGGCATCTAAAATCGTATCTGAAATTTGATCGCAGATTTTATCGGGATGGCCTTCAGTGACCGATTCAGAGGTAAACAGGTAGCGACGTGACAATGATTATTTCTCCTTAGATAGGGGCTCTTCCTGCGCGACATCGACGACCAACGAGTTATTTTTCAGGTAAAAGCCAAGAATGAGCGCGTCTGGGCTACCGTCGAATTTTTGTCGATCTGCAGAGCCGTGTTGAAGCAGGGTTTGAGACTGGGTAAAGTGACACTACTATAGCAAAGTCAGTTCCGAGAAGTCCCTAAAAACTTAGATTTTTTAGGATTGTCGATCGATCTTGGACACCGCCGGTCTACCCCCTAACCTGACAAAGGTAAGATACAGTCAGGGTATCGCCTTGTGCAAGGACTATGGCAGGACTCCAAAAATCACCAAACTTGCTCCAAACAGTTGCCGACCTACAATTTCCCGGCGGCCCCATACCCCTTGACTCTCGATTTTATATCGATCGCTCAGGAGCCGAAGCCCTGGCCTGTGCAGAAATTAGCAAACCCGGAGGCCTTGTTCGCATTAAAGCTCCCAAAAAAATGGCCAAAAGTTCGCTGATGCTGCGGATAATTCACGCGGCAGTCGATCGTGGATACCGCACAGTAACTGTAGACTTTCAGCAAGCCGACACAGCGGTTTTTGCTAGTTTAGATAAATTTTTGCGCTGGCTTTGTGTCAATGTCGCTCGGCAACTCATACTCGAACCAAATATTGATGACTTCTGGGATGAAGATATGGGCAGCAAGGTAAGCTGCACTATTTACTTTGAAAACTCTTTGCTTGAACAAATTGACAGTCCTATTGTCTTAGTAATCAACGAAATCAATCGAGTATTTGAACGCACCCATATTGCTCAAGACTTTCTGTAGGTTATCCGTTTTTGGCACGAACAAGCTCGTGCTAGCAAAACTTGGCAAAAACTCCGCACCGTGGTTATTCATTCGCCCGCAATTTATATTACTTTGAATGTTAATCAATCTCCCTTTAATGTAGGAATGCCGACTAAACTCTCACAATTTACTGTTGAAAAAGTTCAAGATTTGGCGTGCAGATACGGACTAAACAGGAGCGATCGCGATCCGATAGAGCAATTAATGAACATGGTAGGCGGGCATCCTTATTTAGTGCATTTAGCGCTGTATCACCTGGCAATTTTGCAACAAAACCGCCTGTCTGTCGATCGGGAGGAATCCGGGAAGGAACTGGGGCGAGCAGAGTTGGCAGAACTGTTAACAGCAGCTCCTACTCACAGCGGAATTTATAGCGACTACTTGCAAAATCAGTCGATCGCCATTCAAGAGCAGCCCGAACTCGCCTCCGCATTCCAACAAGTTGTCGATGCTAAAAATAGCATTCACCTCGAACCTTTGATGGCTTATCAGTTAGACAGCATGGGACTTATCTAATTAGAGGGAAATAGCTGTAGTTTGTCTTGCGTATTATATCGCCTGTATTTTCAAGAGCAAAATTTGTGCGAGTACAAGTTGTCGGTGGTAGGTTTTGAGGAGTTGCAGCAAGAAAATCCAAGGCTGCAAGGTTTGGTGAATGTGGACGAACTTACTCAAATTGGCAACAGACGGCATTTTGATAGTTGCTTGCGAACCGAATGGAAACACATGGCTCGCGAGGGGTCTCCGATATCTTTAATTTTGTGCGACCTCGATTATTTCAAAATATATAATAATACCTACGGACATCAAGCAGGAGATGATTGTTTGCGATTAGTAGCTCAGACAATTCGCCGATCGCTCGACCGTCCTGCAGATGTACCTGCTCGCTACGGGGGCGAGGAATTTGCTGTAATGTTACCGGAAACTGATGCGTCGGCGGCTGTGGTTGTTGCCGAACAAATTAGAGCGAAAGTGAAAGATTTGAATATTGTTTTTAACCCGGAGAGTCTTGACGGTCTGCCTAATTATGTGGTAACGATTAGTTTAGGAATTGCCAGCGTTATTCCGGACGAGGAAAATGATGCGGTAACGCTGCTACTGGCGACTGATGAGGCTCTTTATGACTCGAAAAGGCAGGGGCGCGATCGGCTCACTATGAGTACGCTTTTAAATTTTCGATTTGCTGCTGTGAATTAGCTCATTCCGGGGAAATATAATTCGTTTCTACACATACAAAGTCCGCCCGCGCGGACTCTGAAGAAAACGATAGTTAAGAACTGGATTTGATGTTAATAGCGGGGGACGGTTCGATCGACCACCATTGAGTAAGCATCGATGCCGCCAACAATATTTTTAACGTTGGTAAATCCTCGCTCCGTTAACCAATGGCACATTTGAGCCGATCGCACTCCGTGATGGCACAGAACTAGGGTTTCTGTGTCGCGATCGAGTCTAGCGTCAATTTCACCAGACCATTCGGCAAACTCGCTCAGCGGAAAAGCTACAAATCCCGGCAGCGCCGCGAGTTCAATTTCGTAAGGTTCCCGCACGTCTACAAGCTGCCATTTATCAGCATTGATTTCTGCTAATTGGCGACCTAATTCTTCGACTGTAATTTGAGAAAAAATTGCTGACATTTGATTAGGAAAAAGTAGTCATCAGTCATTAGTCATTAGTCATTAGTCATCAGTTAACCGTTAACAGTCATCAGTTAACAGTTAACCGTTAACAGTCAACCGTTATTAATTGGGGGGCGAAGGCGGTGGAATTAGCTCCACAGGAGGGGTAGGTGCAGGGCGCCCGTCCAACTGGCTCACGCTGTCCCTGGGGTCAAGACAAGTGGCGATTAACCGCTCAGTGGCAAAGTCGAGCCTGCCGCTCAAACCGACTACGCATTCAGCAAACTGTTGTGGCAATAAACTGCGGCGGCATCCATCAAGCACTAACAGGGGAGCTGCAGGTTGAGTTCGACTTTTGCCGTTAATATTTACTACGCAACTAGCCAATTCCTTGGGACGCCTCACCCGGCGACAGCTAGAGAGCGCTTCGACACCAGAAATATTGGTTTTGCGGTTGATTTGGAGGGCGCATTTAGATATGTCGCGGGGGTGGAGCGCGTCAGCACAAGCGGCGGCGGCGGCCTCTGCTCCCACTCCGGCGTCGATTAGTTCCAGGGCGCAGACGCGATAGGGATTCCTAGAGCGAGGGATTCTAATAGTGATGGCTGATGCTGGTGAGATTGGCAGTGCTGTTGCCAACAAACCAAGTGCTGCTAGCTGTGTGCCGAAAGCCAATATCCAGCGCGCGGTAGGGCTTGAGCCTGTCGGTGCTGGCTTTGAGGAAGAAGTGCGGGAAAAATTGCGGTTGTGCATGGCAGATCGAGTAGTGAGTTTTTTTGGCTGATTGGGGCGATCGAGCGATCGGCTTTTCCTTCAGAATTTACCGCACATTATGGATCGCCCTCCGGTCGATCGTTTTTTTATCGATCTTTGTTGGAATTTTGACCGTTACCAACATATAATATAGAGTCTGCATAAAATTGCATACAGATATTAGAGAGGAAAATAAATGTCTCGATATCGAGGCCCCCGATTGAGAATCGTCCGTCGCCTGAAAGAGTTGCCGGGTCTAACCCGCAAAACCCCCAGACGAGATTATCCGCCTGGACAGCACGGTCAAAACCGCAAAAAGCTCTCTGAGTATGCGGTTCGCTTGCAAGAAAAGCAAAAACTCCGTTTCAATTACGGTGTGACGGAACGCCAACTGCTCCGTTACGTCCGCAAAGCCCGCCGTGTCACGGGTTCCACAGGTCAAGTGTTACTGCAATTTTTGGAAATGCGCTTGGACAATACTGTGTTTCGGATGGGAATGGCTCCAACCATTCCGTCCGCTAGACAATTGGTAAATCACGGTCACATAACTGTCAATGACCGTGAAGTCAATATCGCCAGCTATCAGTGCAAGCCTGGTGATGTGATTGCGGTGAAAAATAGAGAGCGCTCGCGCACAATGGTAGAAGCTAATCTCAAAGACCCAGGCTTGGCTCACTTGCCCAATCACTTGGAATTTGATAAGCAAAAACTAATTGGCAAAGTTAACGGCGTTATCGAACGCGAGTGGATTGCTCTACAGATTAACGAACTGCTAGTCGTGGAATACTACTCACGGCAAGCCTAATTTATTAGTCATCAGTCGTTGGTCATTAGTCATCAGTTGGTTGCTAGCAGAATAATTAATAATTGGGTACGAACCCAGTTATTGATTAATTGCTACTGAATAATGAAAACTAAGGACTGAGCACTAAAAATTAATAATTTTCAACACTCCCACCCCCTAAAAAGGGATGGGATTTTTTGAAGGTTTCCCTGGTTAACTTCCTTGAGTAGCCCTGTGCTCAGACGAGACCTGGTTGATGGCATTAAATGATGTCCCAGCCTCAAATTATTCCCTTAAAATGTTTCTTCTCCGGTTGGTTCTTGGTGGACAAGACCTCGCTTTTGAAGGCGATAATTCGCTACAACGGGGTAAACCACACCGCGTATCCGATTGATCGCACCTACTGGACGATGAACTGCTAAGCCGTTCCAGGGAGAATATCGCAGGTTTTCGTTGAAATCAGATTGTTTTTCATAATCAATAATCTGATGCTTGACGGTGAGACGACCTACTCTCAAGAAGGGTGATTCCTTTTCCTTCCAGACATTGATGCCATCGTCGATCGGCATTTTTAGGCGGGTTTGGAACTGAATGCCAAAATCCCAACAGTATTGAGCGTCAGGTTTCGCCAAGGCTTGAATTAGATCCTCCCGGTAATAATTGTCTGGTTGATTGGGATCTAAACCCAAGGCTTTAGCGCGATCAACAAAGGGCATTTTAGGAATTCCCGGTCGAGATTGTTCTGGAATTATCTTGTGCGGTGGTTCGCATGAAACCGGAGTAAACCCATACTTAATTACAGCCGGATATTCGACAGGAACTACACCAGGCTGGGAGGGATCGAAATCGGGATTGAGACCCAAAGCAGAGGGTGAACCGCTCCAATATTTTGCTGTTAGCAAACTCTTCGGAGTCCGGCTACCCGTAAGCGTTGACACCGCTAGAAAGTGTCTGGGATGTCGCATTAGCCACTTTTTCAATGTATCTGGTGATTCAACAAGAGCAGAAAAAAAGCCGTAGTAATCTTTGATGGTTTGGCTCACAAATATCTCTGAATTGTGAACAATGATGTCCTGGGTTTTTGACTCGTGGCTTTGCGCGAGTCGTTCCCCTTCCACCCGCATGACTTTCACTGAAATTGAGCGCGAATCTCGGGCGTAATCATTGGCTACTTTGGTAGCCCCGTTAGCAAATCGCAACCAAACAGGATATTGTTTGGGTTTTGCTAGCAAACCTTGCTTAATGGAAATCGCATTGAGTTGCGAAGAAGTTAACGAAGCGCGTTTGCCCAATTTCCGTTTAATCGCTTCCTCATCAAAGTCAAAAATTTCCAGAGTTCCTTTAACGCACGCATGAGTTTTGGCGTGAGTATCTCGCAGCGCCCGCTCTTTATCCCCGTAAAGATTATCCATCCGAAGCTGGGCTTGCTCAACCAAAAGATCGTAGTATTTGAGCTCATCCTGTTCGGGATATTCGGTAAATAACTTCTTGCTCATAAATAACCTTTTAAAAGCTGATTGTGGCGATAATTGTTGGCATTTTTCCCTTCTAAGTCACCTCATTTTTAACGGGATGTCGAGGGAACTCAGGTTTAAGTTGTTCGCGGTTAATTGCATAATCCTATAAACCACGAACAACTCAACACTGCGACTGGTGGCGATTATTGAATAGGAGTTATATATTTGAAATAAAGCCGTACCCTTTACAATTTTTAACCCCACTCGTGTTCAGTCAGATCCTTAAGCTCGTTTCCAACCCTCATTATAGAAAGAAACTCTGTACTCTTTACCGGGAGGAACATTACGATTCAACACCTGCGAGAGGGTCTTGGTATTCATAATCTCTTCCCAACCTACAGGTGAAAAAGTTTCTGGATTAAAGACCTTTTCGGCTAGCAGGGGATTGGTGAAAGCTTGAGAAAAGGCATCAATTCCTATCAATCGTCCTACTAAAGGAGGTAAAGCTGAATTTGCCCGCAGATCTTCGGCGTAGAGTCCCACATACAACTCAATGTTGTCTACGTGACCGTACAATCGTTTCAATTCTTTTTGGACATCTTCATTGCTAGTAATTTGAGCAAAATCAGTCACCCTTGGATACCTACACAGTTCGCGGTAATCATTGTAGCTTCTTAATTTCGCCGCACGACCTACACGAATGCTGGCTGTCTCCGTTGGTATTAGGAACTCAGGCGTATTGAATAAACTCAATTGCGCTGCTGGTTGGGAACAAGTTTCTTCAAACATAGCTCCCAAACCCTTGTTGATAATCATATCATTGTTCCACATCGTCTCCGGCATAGACATTTCTTTGCCGTCATGGATTAGCTTATCGGGCAGCATACTATGCCAACGATAAACTAAAGTAAATTCTACCGACATCCAATTTGTGCGATACCATTTTTCATTATTAAATGCTGGGGGATCTGTGAAGAATTGGAAGTTATAGGGAGTAATGTGGTTGATATAATCCTCTAGCACAATTTTCAGAAACTCTGCCATCACGATATTTCTGGCGGTTTGGAAAAGGCGTTCATCATCCCAAGTTGGATAGTTCTTTGCTAAGAGGTCGCACACGCGATTCAGGGTAAACGCATCTAAATTAATTTGACAAAAACGTGAATTTGTGCATTACTAAATAACTAAAAAAACATTCTTAAAATTCTTAATTTTAACCCGACTTGAGCAGCTCAAATCAGAACCTTAAGATTTTCTGAACTTCTTAAAGCCGGATAATTTTCCTTCTTAGATAGGTGTTAGATTTCGAGTATTAACTGGCAGAGTTTAAAATTTTAATTAAATAATTATTGTCCATTGCCGCTCGATACCGTTTCATTTTTAGACTTTGTTTAGAAGTTTGTTCTTGTTTCAGTAAATTTATAGCTAACCGACGTAGAAGTGCAAAATTTTCGGGAGAGTTCTGTTTCCGAATTCGGCTTTCATCTTCACAAAATGTAACATCTAGCGTCCAATGTAAGCTATTTTCAATGCCCCAATGACTGCGGATCGCTAAGGCAATTGTCTCAGCATTATTTCTTAAACTACTCACGTAAAAACGAGCTTCAGTCGTGGTTTTATTCCACAGCCGTCGTTCACTAACTATCATGACAACTGTTTTTAATCCCGTCCATAATTCTTGATTATGCAGAGGTGGTAACTCGGATACATCAACAGTCCAGACTTGTCTTTTTTCCACTCGATGATGTCCCGATTCTACTTGTTCATAATAATTGTACTCTCTGCCTAAATAATCTTCTTTTTGAGCTACTTCAAACCACTCTTTCACAGCTTTGTAGAGGAGTTTTTGATTCCCTTTTAAAGCTAAAACATAATCTCCTTTTTTCTTGATAATCAAAGATGTTATGTCTTTTTGACATCCCATAGCATCTATGGTTATTACGCTGCCCGCAATTTCTAACATTTCTATTAATGCCGGAATTGCTGTTAGCTCATTAGATTTTTTATCTACTTTTTTTTGCCCTAAAACTAATTGATGAGATGAAGACCACGCAGTAACTATATGGAGCGCTTTTTGCTGGTCATTTCGGTCATAAGATTGTTTCATCGTTTTGCCATCAATGGCAATCACGTTTAGTTCTAATTCCCCGACTATCGCATTTACCCAACTCAAAAAACATTCTTGAAACTGCTGCGGTTCAATTCGGGCAAATATTCGACTAAATGTGTCATGAGATGGTATACCATTCGGTAATTCTAGAAAGCTTTTTAACCATTCATATTTGGCGTTACCATAGGCTTCTATTGCCACCCATCCGTCTGCACCGCTGATGATAGCTAGAATCGCAATCGCGATAATATCTTTGAGTAAGTGTTCTTTACTTCTTTCTATTCTTGGGTCGTTTAAATGGGCAAAATGTTCTAAAAAGCTGGCATTTAAAATATTCCTTGAAGGCAATGAATCTGTTTGTTTTTGTAGGGAAGTTACAGCTTTACTAAAACCTCTTGCCATCGATAGCACCCATAAACTACAACAAACTACATTAAAATTTAGTCGGATTTAACTGTAGCATATTTTGGGTTAAAGTTAAGATGCGTTTACCCTGCTATTAGATGGGGAATTCCGTTGAATTCTTCCTTAGGCTGTCCGTTCTCATCATAATAAAAAGGAGGATATTCTTCCCCATTAATAATTTGGCTTTTTAGCTTTCCTCCTTGATAAGACCTCAGCAGGCGCGTAATATTTGCGTTCAACCCATAGACGTTACATAGATCAATTTGGTGGTTGCAACTATTTCTGCGGGGCTCTAGCCGATCTGTCCGCAGGAAACTGTCGGTAAACCATTGCACGAAATAGGGGAAAATCAAAGAAGATTTGGGCGAGTATTTAGTCTCTCCTCTTTTGCGATACAAGACCTCCAGTTCCTTGACATCTGGAAGATTCTTTTCAAAATTTTCTGTGGGAGCTAAATTAACCCCTATGTAGTTTTTCTTCGTTAATGGCTTCCAATCCGTAGGCGGTAGTTGGAGTCCCGAATAAGTGCGATCGTTTAATGAATCCCAAGAGGTGTAGGGAGACATAGCACTAAACGGATAGGGGCGAGTTGGAATTTTTAGAATGGCATTGTTAATCAGAGTTTTGTTAACTTTTTTGCTAAGCCCCTCGTTGCTTTGAATAAAGCTCCAAAACGGTTTTAAGTTAGTTAAAAGGAAAGTCTCGATCTTGTTTTTCAGCCCGTCTCTTGATGTGTCTCTTTTGGAAGACATAATTGTTTTTCCTTTTTATGGCAGATTCGATTTATTGCCCAGCCTTAATTCCGATATCTTGATGAAGTCTTATCTGTCCTCTTCGCTTTGAATTAAGTTTGGATAAAATCTTTTCTAGATTCTTGGGGCGGTAGTCCTTTCGGCTTTCCAAACGCTTGATCGTGCTTTCATGAAGCTCCTCAAGGGCATCGCCCACCTCGCGGAACTTGATTCCTGCCAATTTGAAGATCCCTGGATCGTTTTTAAAATCAATCTCATAATTAGGATTGATACCTGTGGGAATGACACTTGGATCGAATTCAAGCCCCAATCCCAGGTTACGTGTTGAATCCAACATCCACTGCAAGGCAGCATCTGATAAGCCGCCGTGTTCTTCGGTGCCACCGCCGATGCAGCCATGTTCCCCTGGAAACCAAACTTGAATAACCCGCTGGTTTTCAACATCAGGATTTTTCTTCATCAGGGTAACATCAAAGATTTCGCGAATTTCGTCGATCGCCACGGCGTGCAACGCATTCTGAATCGACTTATTTAAAGTGGTGTCGTGGAATCTGTACCTCTTATTGAGCTGTTCGCCATACTTCTTAAAGGCGGGTAGAGTAGGAATACCAAGGGCTCCAACGGTGTCAAAACAACCAAGCAAGGTAATCGGAACCCGATCGCCGTATTCTTCGCGGTAATTGGCGGCTATCCGATCCTTTGGTTTAATGTCTCGATTACGGTAAAGCTCGTAAGCTTCTGAGGCCCTGGTAATATGAGGCCGGTCTAGGAGACCGGAGCAATGGATCATTCCCGCTAGACTCCTGACTGTGTAAGCACCGCGACTGAACCCGAATAGATAGATTTCGTCACCACGCTCATAGTTGAGAGAAAGAAAACGATAGGCATCTTGTATATTTCTATCGATTCCCAGTCCAGTGGCTCCGCCCAAAATCTTGTTACTATCCGATCCAACTCCCTCGTCATAAAACACGATCTGCGGAACCCCGTCACGAGCGCTCGATTTCACTGCCTGGGCAAGCTTAATCACATTACTTGGGTAACTACTATTTAGTTGTTGCCAAGTTCCATCACAGCAAACGATTAAACGTTTCATTTTTAAATTATCTCTTTGAATCTGAAATTGGATAGCGAGCTGTCATTAGTAATAGGTTACAAGAGAATTGCCAATTCCCGTTTTTGTATCGAGTCAGGCGCTCCCTGCTAGTTTTTGGATCGAAATTGTTATGTAGCTGGGCAATCTTTAGTTATTTCAATTCTCAGGATATTAGTCCTAAAATACCCTATAGTCTAGTTGGCTGTATTAAAATGTTAATTTTATTTATATTTACTCAGATAAAATATTTACAGCGTGAAATAGTAGCTTTGCTTCTGGGAAAATGCTCGCTTCTCCTAAAACGTAAAAAATTCAGAGCGTTAAATAGTAGCTTTGGTTCTGGAAAAATGCTCGCTTCTGCTAACAGGGGCGTTGCACAATTGGGGGATGATTCAAGAGGGCAGGGGCACGGTCTTGTGTTTTAGGTAGTAAATAACCAGGCGAAGGGAAATTTCTAACATGGATAAAGATTTTAAATAACATAAAGTTTTTCGCGCTAGGCGAGCTATCCGGATGCCTCAGGCGAGTATTTTCTCCTTCGACACGAGTCATATAGGTTTTGCTGACTATATTCACCCTGATTAATAAATTGCGGATAAACTACATAGCCATCGGTCACATAAAAGAAACATTCCCATCCCCGAATAATCTTCCATAACGGTTTAAATGTTTCTGAAGACCGCTCCCCTAAAACAAAGGCTAAAATCCCCGGAAAGCTTTTGTTTACAACAGTCCAGACCCAGATTTTGTTTTTTTTTACCGACGTAAGTTTGTAACTCATCAATTTGAGCAACCTCGGGAATGTCTTGGTAATCGGGTTCGGGTGGGTTTGCTATTTCCCGCAGCTCTTACCCAATTTATCACGGTGTTATGACACACTCCAGTCAGACGTTCTATGCGTCTAAATCCATTTCCTTCAACATACAACTGTAAGCATTGTCGTTTGACTTCTTCTGAATAGCCTCTGCTGGAGTAAATTTCTATAAATTGCCGACCGCCGCCCTTGCAAATATGGTTCTGTTTTCCTCTTTTCAAGCCATTTTTCTTTATATTGGTGGACTGACATTCAGGACAAATCATATTTTAACTTGATACACATTCCCTGTATATCATACCATATATGTGCAACGCCCTAACAGGAGTAGTGAGCCGACGCCTAGCTAACAAACCTTTAAACATATTTACGCTCTGCCTTGTCAGCTTTTAAAACAGCTATATCTTATCGCTTTGTCAGTTGACTGCAAGATAATAGTGACGTATTGGCAGAACACATAGCAGGTTGGGACTATGTTTTGGATGAAAATTTGTTTCAAGCACTCTTAGGTTTTCTGTGATGTGCTTGAAGTTTTTAACAATCTGTGGGCTTTTCTGGTTTCTCGATCAGTAAATTTGTGCGAAAATTTCCTAGCCGCGGTTTAAATTGAAACGTCCCAAAGTGGGGACGATCGACCGCAGCGACTGGCTACGAGGTTCTCGCACCAAAACCAAAGGCAGAAGGGCAATCAAGCGAACACCAGCCGAGAGGGCAAACACTGCTCCCAAACTCATGCCAGGAAGTTCAGCAAGAAAGCCGCCGGCGGTAGTTCCCAAAGCCCCAGCTACTCCCGAAACTGCTGCGGCGATCGCAAAATAAGTCGAAGGTTGCTCGATCGACGCTATCTCCATTTGAATATTGTTAGTACACAGCCCGATCGCGCCTAAAGTCGTTCCCCCCAACAAGTGCAGCAGCGGCAGCCACACCCATAGGGCAAACGGGTAATTGCCCGTACCCAACCACAACAAAGGCGTTACCGCTACCACCAGCCCAACCGCAATTAGCAGGGGCCGATTTCCCCAGCGATCGGCCAACTTGCCCCAAAACATCAGCAGCAGTAGATTTGCGCCGGAACTTAAGCTGGTGTAAATCGTTACCAAACTCACATCCAAGCTTAAATCTTTCAGCAGGTAGATATTAAAAAAAGGCGCGCTAAGATTCACAGCAAATGTCCACACACTGAAGTAAAGAATAAACATTAAAAAATTAGAATCTTTCAGCACCGAAGGCACAAAATCTGTTATTTGCTTTTCTTTTTTCTCTGTAAGTCGATCGCTCTCTGCATCTTTTTTGTATACCTGGGGATTCACATCACCCATGAAGGATTGACACCCCAAACTAATCATTCCCGCCAAAACACCCACAAATAAAACAATACCGTAGCCAAAAATTGGGCCGCCGTCCCAAGTTGACACTCCCAATCCCATCAACGGCACTCCCAGCAAAGTGATCAAGCTGACAGCACTGTTGCGAAAGCCAAAATAGCGTCCCCGCAAGCGCTGAGGAACCACAGCAGCCATCCAACTGAACCAGCTAGAATTGGCAAAAGCTGCCAGCACACTAGCTGCTACGACTGTTAACAGCGTCCATTGCAGCAATTGGTGGAGGTCTGCGTGCTGGGAACCCCAAACAATTGCCACCGCGAGCACCAGCCACAGCAGCCGCGACGCGCCGAATACAAATAGGTTGTACCAGCGGCGGCTGGTTGTGCGGTCTGCGATGTACGCTCCTAGTGGTTGCAGGAGATTTACCACCATAGGAATAGCCGAGAATATACCTATTTCCACGCTGCTCGCGCCGAGTTGCAGCAAGAAGTTGCTCAGCAGCACGCCGGTGGTCGCCGACTCGAAGATAGTGGCAAAAACGCCGTCTAGAGTTGAGGCTTTCAGGGTTGATCGAACGTCTTTTTTAGAAAATTTGAGAGCTGTTTTTGCAGAGAGAACGAGCTGAAATATTTTCTGGTCTACTATTTCTGGAGTCTGAAGAGATAGAGGTTCATTTAACTCTGCAACTGGTTCAACCATAGTCAATCGATTGTAGATTGTAGATTTTAGATTAAAAACTGCCAAACCCACGTTTGGTAATGGTTTGAGGCTGGCTGGTCATTAAATTATTTTTCACGCGCCGGTGTCAATAAAATTTAATCTTTCTGCTAAAAATTGCTGAGCTAGCCTGTTAAGATAAAACCAGCCCTGCCTTCAAGATGTGAGCTTGAAAGCTAGACTGGCAGTTCCGGGTAATGGTTATTAATATAGATGGCAAGCGATTACTGGAACATCAACCGCTTGGGAGATATAAATTTGCTAATTGTCAAAAAGTAGGTTTTAGCGCTTAACAAGGAAGCGATCGCAGCATTTCGCCTGCCAAAAATTGCTGGAATTCCGCCTCAAACAAGTCGCCCCAAGGGCCAAAGCAAATTTCGCGCCAGTTCCTCCATTCCGCTCTCAAACCTTTACGGCTAGCTAAATCTATAGAATGAAAGACGATCGACTTGCCGAGTATAGCTGCTAACGATTTGTACCTAATTCCTGGAATCGGTTTGTTCAGTCCCAGCGCTCACGAGCGAGATTCCGCGTTGTTTATGGAAATCCCCCGCACGTGCCCGTAAGGCTTCGGAGTGGGTTTTTGGCGATCCTCTACGAGGACTCCGCTAACGCACCTCAAGAAAAGTGTTGCTTGCTTCAAGGCAACTGGTAGTACAAAATTATTACTTGACAAAAATTACGCCAACTGCAGATAATAGCAAACCCTAGAATTAAGCTTAAGGGTTTGAGCGGTATCACTGCTAAGGCGTGATGTCGATCGCCAGCAAATTTACGGATTTCTGAATTAGAACGTGACAAAAACTCAACCTTTATCCGGGTATACACTGCCAGTATTTGCCTGTGCGGCCGCACTTGCAGCTTTGCGGTGCTTGCGTGAGGGTGTTCAGTCTCTAGAGAGCGTATCAGTATATTTACTGGAACCGCAAATAACTGCAGAAATTCCGATCGAACAGGCGTCTGTACTCAAAACTGGTACCGCTTTAGGCGTGACTCGCTCCGATCCGGGGGACAATCTCGATCTGACTCGCAATACCCCCGTTTGGGCAATGGTGGAATTGGGGAATTGGGAAGAGGGAGAGAGAGAGAGAGAGGGAGAGAATCGGGGAGAGGGAGAGCAAATTGTGATTCTCGGCGGTGAAGGTATCGGGCGTCACACAGTCGGTGGAGCGGCCGCAATCTATGATTACGCAATGCGGTTGTTGCGATCGAATCTGAGCCGAGAACTCGCACGGGGAGAAAAAATTACTGTCACCCTGATTCTGCCGTCTGGGCGGCAACTAGCCACCCGCACTTCTAACGAAGCTTTCGGCGTGGTAGAAGGACTTTCGCTGCTGGGTACAACTGGCATTTCTCAACCGCTGAGTGCCCCTGGACAGTTGGAAGTTTACCGCGAACAACTGCAACAAAAAGCCGAACTGTTTGACTGTTTGGTTTTTTGCATCGGCGAAAACGGTTTGGATTTGGCGCGACAACTGGGGATTAATCCTGAGAGGCTAGTCAAAACCGCTAACTGGCTCGGCCCGCTGCTGGTAGAAGCCGGATATCAGGGCGTGCAGTCAATTTTGCTTTTTGGCTATCACGGGAAACTGATGAAATTGGCTGCGGGAATTTTTCACACTCACCACCACCTCGCTGACGGGCGCAGGGAAATTCTCACAGCTTACTGTGCTAAGGCTGGAATGCCTGCCGATGCTTGTTCCGCAATTTTTGCCGCAGCGACAGCCGAAGAGGCTCTCGGGCAACTGCGGGCTTTAGACGCCGAGTTTGGGAGCAATTGGGTCGATCGAATTTACGGCGACATCGCCCGACAAATAGACTTGCGGTCATCGGATTGTATTTTTACTCACACTAATCGGCGCATCCCCGTGGGATCGGTGATGTTCGGGCGCGATCGCAAAATTATTGTTAAAAGTGATATAGGAGATACATTTTTGACCCAAATTTGTTAATGTAGTGTGAATATCCCTGAATTCTGTTTAAAACATCGCTCAGGGATAATATTTAACAAGTAATAATTCTTTGTCCCTAGACCTTAATTATACTAGGTTGCTTGGGGACGCAGTTTTTGACGCCAGAGTTCAATTAATTAGGGTAAGGATTGAAGTAAATCTATGCTTGCCCTCGACCCTATTAATCGACTACGAGCGCTGACTGCAATCTAGTATAAATAAGATTTATTCCTAGTGACTAATGCTTGCTCGCCTTCCTCAGTCTTGTAGTGAAGCCGCGACAAATACCTCCCCTACTTTCGACCCAATTAGCAATTAGCAATTACGCAATAACCGTGACTACTCAAATAAAAACTGAATCAGACCTCACAAACTCTTCTCTGGGGCAGAGCGATCGCCAGACGATCGTGATTCTCGACTTCGGTTCGCAATATTCCGAACTGATTGCTCGCCGCATTCGCGAAACTCAAGTATATTCAGAAGTTATTTCTTACCGCACTACTGCAGAACAGTTAAAAGCTATCAATCCTAAAGGAATTATTCTGTCAGGAGGCCCGAGTTCTGTATACGATGAAAGAGCACCCCACTGCGACCCAGAAATTTGGAATTTGGGAATACCGGTGTTGGGAGTGTGTTATGGGATGCAGTTGATGGTAAAGCAGCTCGGAGGAACGGTTGAGCGGGCTAAGTTAGCCGAATACGGCAAGGCATCGCTATTTATTGACGATCCTACGGATTTGCTGACAAATGTCGAAGAAGGCAGCACGATGTGGATGAGCCACGGAGACTCCTGTTCCGAGTTGCCGTCGGGTTTTGAGATCCTCGCTCACACGGACAATACTCCGTCTGCTGCTGTTGCTCACCACGAGAAAAATTTGTACGGGGTTCAGTTTCACCCAGAAGTAGTTCACTCGATCGGGGGAATAGCTTTAATTCGCAATTTTGTTTACCACATTTGCGAGTGCGAACCGACTTGGACGACAGCTACTTTTGTTGAGGAATCGATTCGCGAAATTCGCGCGCAAGTCGGAGACAAACGAGTTTTGCTGGCTCTATCCGGTGGTGTAGATTCTTCTACTTTGGCTTTCTTGCTGCACAAGGCGATCGGTGACCAACTTACCTGTATGTTTATCGACCAAGGGTTTATGCGGAAGTATGAGCCAGAACGGTTGGTAAAATTATTTAAAGAGCAATTCCACATTGACGTTGAATATGTTAATGCTCGCGAACGCTTTTTAGCTCAACTTGAAGGAATAACCGATCCGGAAGTAAAACGCAAGCGGATAGGTCACGAATTTATCAACGTATTTGAAGAAGAATCGAAGCGTCTGGGCCCCTTCGACTACCTCGCCCAAGGCACTCTTTATCCTGATGTGATTGAGTCGGCTGACACTAATGCAGACCCGAAAAGCGGCGAGCGAGTTGCTGTTAAAATTAAAAGCCACCACAACGTCGGCGGTTTGCCGAAAGATTTGCGATTTAAGCTGATCGAACCGCTGCGAAAACTGTTTAAGGATGAAGTGCGAAAAGTCGGTCGGTCGATCGGGCTTCCCGAAGAAATCGTGAACCGGCAACCTTTCCCCGGCCCGGGATTGGCGATTCGGATTATAGGAGAAGTTACCTCCGAGAGACTAAATATTTTGCGGGATGCTGACTTCATTGTTCGCCAAGAAATTAACCGGCACGGATTGTACGGTGAACTTTGGCAAGCTTTTGCAGTTTTGCTGCCGATTCGCAGTGTAGGCGTGATGGGCGATCAGCGCACTTATGCTTACCCGATCGTCTTGCGATTTATTAAGAGTGAAGACGGGATGACGGCTGACTGGGCGCGGGTTCCTTACGATTTGTTGGAACTGATCTCGAACCGGATTGTGAATGAAGTTAAGGGGGTGAACCGGGTGGTTTACGATATTACTTCTAAGCCACCGGGAACGATCGAGTGGGAGTGATTTGTAGTTAGCGATTAAGTAGGCGGACTAATTTTTTTGTCTGTCTACTTATTTTGATTTTGGATAAAAGGGCGATTCCCTCTGGGATAGCTACGCTTCACGGGCTTCAGGGGATGGGGGAGTGGGAAGGGCGATCGCTTTTATATAACCCATTTGACATTTTTTACTGTATTGAAGTAAAGTGAGTGCAAAATTCGTATCCAGCAGTTATGCCCTACTCTACCCGCCTCACAGACGAAGAGTGGATCATCCTCGAATCCTTGTTTTTTCCGGTTGTGACAAGGTAGGAGAAGAGAACGGGCAAATGCTTGGATAGAGACGTGCAAAATCCTCGTCACTAATTTTGAGAGAACTCTGGTTGATGCGAGTGCCCAGGTTAATTTTTGTTTTATTACAAGACTTCGGACAGTTTTTAGATAACCAACCGTAGAATATGGCTTTTAAGGCGATTCGGCAATCGAACTACCAAGGAAAAATCAAGGATTTCAGACTAGGAACTAAAAACTCTCCGGACTATTGTTATTAGGCTGATGCCGATCGGGCTTGCAGCCGCTTAGATATCAAATGAATTCTATAAACGTTCGCCAGTTGAGCTACGAGCGCACTGTTTAACGTGCTTAGCTTAAACTCGACTCATGTTTTTTGAGGAAAAAGTTTTATTATAATTTAAGCGCACTCAGCAAAGAATTTATTTTACGGAGAAGTCTAATGATTAGAACAAGAATAACTCAAAGATATCAACAGCAACTGTTGACTTGTACTTGGGTGGTATCTTTAGGTTTATTATTGTTCTCACCTGCCGCTACAGGACAGCCAATTACTCCGTCTCCCGATGGCACAGGAACTGCTGTTAATGCCTCCGGCAATCAATTTAACATCAACGGGGGACAGCTCTCAAAAGACGGCACTAATCTCTTTCATAGCTTTCAGCAGTTTGGACTCAAAGACGGTCAAATTGTTAACTTTATTTCTCAGCCAAATATCCGCAACATTTTAGGGCGAGTTGTGGGTGGCGATGCTTCTTATATTAACGGTTTAATTCAAGTAATAGGCGGTAGTTCTAACTTATTTTTGATGAATCCGGCGGGGATTGTTTTTGGTTCTAACGCTCAACTCAACGTGCCTGGTTCCTTCTTGGCAACGACAGCAACCGGCATCGGATTTGGCAACAATTGGTTTCAGGCAGTTGGCGTTAATGAATACGCTATGCTGATAGGAACGCCAAGCATTTTAAATTTTGGTACAGCTCAGCCAGGGGCGATCGCAAATTTCGGTCAACTGCGCGTACCTAACGGGCAAACGCTAGCTTTAATAGGCGGAACAGTTTTCAGCCCCGGTACTTTGTCAGCACCGTCCGGGCAAATTGCGATCGCATCGGTGCCCGGAGAAAACTTAGTCCGCATTTCTCAAGCAGGGCATCTGCTGAGTTTAGAAATTTCCCCCTCTTCTAATCTAGATTCTGCTTCTGTGCCGTTGAGTCCCCTCACCCTGTCCCAACTGCTCACAGGAGGTAGCAACAACGCTACAGGCGTTACAGTTAACAGCGACGGAAGCGTACAGCTCACAAATTCAGACTTGCGGGTAGAAGCTGGCGATGTGGCGATCGCCGATACTCAGGTAACAGGTGCGAACCAAAAAGTAGCAGTGTCTGCTCAAACGGCTACAGTGTCAGCCGCGCGTAACCTGACCCTAGCAAACAGGCAACTACAAACAACCGGGGACTTGAAATTGCAAGCGGGGGAAATTGTCCGTATCCGCGACAGCGCGGCTAACTCTTTTGTTACTAATGCGGGTGGAAACCTAGCCGTACAGGGCGATCGCCAAATAGACATCCAGGCGCGCAATCACTCCCAAAGCTTACTGAGCGCTGACGGCCGCATCACACTTACCAGTAACGGTACTGTATCCGGTGATGCCCTCTTCAGAGCTGGCAGCGATTTCTCAATTGCCACACTTCAAGGTAGCCCCGGCAACTTGGCAAGTTCAGGCGGTTCTACGATCGTCTCAGGCGGAAACGTCTCTTTTGGTAATTACGCAGGCGCTTCTCTGGGAGTGCAAGCCGAAGGCGCGATCGCAGTCGGCGATCTCGCTATCACTTCCGCATCTAGCGATCGACCGCAGTTGGTTTTAACGGCTGGCAACCTACCCACTCCCCTCGCTGGAAACAGCACTCTAGCACCCGCCAGTTCTTCACCTGCCAGCATTCAAGTTGGCAATATCGCGATCGCAGGTTCAGTTTTTTTAGGCGCTGCAAACAGCATTCAAGCAGCATCCATTACTTCAAATGGCGGAGATCTGGCGCTGGTAGCGTCCGGGGACATCGCAGTGGAAAACCTGAATACTTCCACTTTAACGGGCAATGCCGGCAATATTACCCTCTACAGCACGGGGGGAAGCATTAATACGAGCGCCAGCACCTTGAACGCTTCCTCGATTGTCGGTAACGGTGGGTCAATTTTCCTATATGGGACAAACGCGATCGCCGCGGGTGGAATTACAACCTCTAGCTTCCTTGGAAACGGAGGCAAAGTCACCCTTTATGGAGAAGGCAACATCAGTGCCGGCAACATCGACACTAGCGGAATCACGGCAGCCGAGATCAGCTTGCTTAGCAATCGAGGTGCGATCGACACCGGTGCCAGCACTCTGAACGCGACTGGTAGCAGCGGAGGGGGTAACATCTCTCTCAATGCTTACGGGAATATAGCAACGGGAAATATTGTCTCTAGCGGTGGCAACATTACCCTCAGCAGTCAAGCAGGTGCGATCGGCGTCGGCGAGCTCAACTCTGGCAGCGGCAGTGCAGGTGGCGATGTAGGGCTTGTGGCATTTGGTAGCATTGCAGCCGGCAACATTGCCTCAAACGGTGGCAGTATCAGCCTCAATAGTCTCAGCTTCAACAACAGCAGCATCAGCGCCAGAAATTTTGATTCGAGTTCTAACAGAGGAGTGGGAGGCGCGATCAAACTCAAAGCTGGTGGGGGTGATACTGGGGGTGACATTGTGACTGGTAATATAACCTCCGGTGGCGGTCGCATTTATGTGTTGAGCGAAAGCGCCGGCTTTAACGCTGGCAATAGTACCCTAAATTCCAGCTATAGCGGTGGAGTTGGAGGCCAGATCAAAGTAAATGCAGGGCCTGTAACTCTTGGAAATGTCATTTCTGGAGGTGGCTCGATCGAGTTATCGATCCTAGGCGAAGTCAACGTCAGTGGGGTAATAAATTCAAGTTCCAGCACGGGGAAAGGTGGCGCAATCGAGATTTATGGAACCGATGTTAGTGTCAGAGATATTATTTCCGGCGATAGCGCGATTGGTTTTCGGAATGAGCCACTTGGGGGAATCACGCTCGATATTGGCGCTTTAAATTCTACATCTGCCCAAGGGAGGGGTGGCAATATTGAGATTAGGGGGGGTCGTTTAACTACTGTAGGCAACATAACTTCTGGGGGTAGCGCGATTCTCCTTGAAGCAGAATCCAGTCTTAGCACCACCGGAGACAGAATAGATTCGAGCACGAGCGCAGGAGTTGGCGGTAATATTCTACTCCGCTCCTACGAAGACATGACTGTAGCGGGTTCTATCCTTTCTGGAGGGGGCAACATCAATTTGCTTAGCTCTGATGGCAGTATTAATGCCAAAAACAGCTTCCTCACCTCTGTCGCTCCGATGGGTATACCAGATGGAAACATCACTTTGCAAGCCTTGGGCGCGATCGCTCCCGGTACTATCCTCAGCTATGAGGGTACGATTCGCCTCGCTACTAGCAGTAATGACCCCAACAGCATTGATACCAGTGGCAGCCGATTAATATCTCTGACCGATCCTACCCTTGTTTTGGGCAGTCCACCATTAGATATGTGGCGAGGTCTCGGCTTTGGGAGTGGTGGGTATGCTCCCAGCGTACCCCCAGAACCACCAGCACTCGCAGCACTCGCACCACCTGCGATTCAATTCCCTGCGATCGCACCTCTAGGCTCAGGTGTATCGCAACCAGATACTCCTACTCCTACCCCTACCCTTGGGTTAACTCCCACGCTGCCACCAGAAATGGGCGTGGTAGAACCATTAGAATTTCCTTCCTCTGGGTTAGCTCCTACGCTGCCCGCAGAAAGGGGCGTGCCAGAACCATTACGTCTCCCAACCATCACACCACTCGTACCAACGCTTGCAAACTCAGATGCAATACCAACTGCGGCAGCCACTGTACCTGTCTCAGTGCAAGTCTCTAATACACAGCCAGGAAATCCTAATACCCTTGCCGCTCAACAATTGAGCCAGCTTAATGGCGATCGAAATCGCGAACCGCAAAATTTAGCAAGCCTGACACCGAGTGCCGCTCAATGCTTAACTGAGGAACAATTACTGGGGCAGCAACCAGGATTGCCTCTCCAGACTGCGCCAAAAGACTACAGCAAAGCGATCGCCTGCTACCAGCAAAATTTAGAGCTGGCGAGACTCTCCCGCGATCCCGCTAGGGAAGGCTACGCGCTCAACAATCTAGGCGCGACTTACTACGCGATCGGAGATTATGAAAAAGCAATTTCTTACCACCAGCAGCGCTTAGCACAAGCTGAATCCAGGGCCGATTTATTGGGAAAGGGACAAGCTTTTATTGGTTTGGGGGCTGCTTACGGCGCGATTGGCAATTATAAAAAAGCAATCGAATACTACCAGCAAAGTTTGGAAGTAGCGCATTCCCTAAAATCCGCTGATTTAGAGGCCAGTGTTCTGAGAAATTTGGGATTACTTTACTATGCCCAAAAAGACTATAAAAAGGCAGTTGAATATCAAGAGCAAAGTTTAGCGATCGCTAAACAGCAGCGCGATCGCCGAGGCGAAGCTCTTGCTTTGAGCAATTTGGGATTAGTACACTATTCCCTAACCGATTATGCCAAAGCAATTGATGATCACAAACAAAGTTTAGCGATCGCCTCAGCACTGGGCGATCGTTTCGTTCAAGGTCGTGTTCTAGAGAATTTAGGAATTGCTTACTATGCTGTCAAAAATTATCGTCAAGCGATTGAGTCTCACCAACAAAGTTTAGCCATTGCCAGAGAACTGAGCGATCGCCACGCTGAAGGCCGCGCACTCACAAATTTAGGTGACGCTTTATACAAAGCAAAGCAACCAGCAGAAGCTATCAAAGTTTTATTTTCAGCCATTGAAATTTGGGAATCTCTGCGGTCAAATTTAGAAAATAACGACCTCAATTTAGTTTCAATTTTTGAAACCCAAGAAACAAGTTATAGTACATTGCAAGAAGTGCTTGCTAATCAAAATCAGCCTAAGAAAGCGCTAGAAATAACAGAGCGGGGACGGGCGCAAGCTTTTGTTAGATTATTGACCAACCGTTTTTCTTCCCAGTCAGGACAGGCTACCCTAAAGTCATCGGAAACTCAAATAAAACCGCTCGACATCCAGGAAATTCAGCAAATTGCTAAAGAACAAAATTCTACTTTAGTTTCTTACTCGATTATCAAAGAAGTTGGAGAAGCTGATGGCCAAAGAAAGCTGCAAGATTCAGAACTTTATATCTGGGTAATGCAGCCGACCGGAAAAATAGAATTTCGTCGCATCAGTTTGAAACGTTTGGTTGAGGAACAAACTTCATTAAAAGCCTTGATTACTCAAGGTCGTTGCTTCATTCCCAGTTGCCTGGAAAACAAGCAGCTATCCCAACCAGCTACAAATCCCACCGGAACCATGCCTATTGGCGAGCAACGATTTTTATACCCGTCATTGCAAGAGCTTTATCAACTACTGATCGAACCAATTGCTGACCTTCTACCTCAAGATCCAGCGTCGCGAATTACCTTTATTCCTCATGAATCTTTGTTCTTAGTTCCCTTTGCGGCGTTGCAAGATAGTTCGGGAAACTACTTGATAGAAAAACATACTATTTTAACAGCACCTTCAATTCAAGTGCTGTCTTTAACCAAGAAACAGCAACAGCTTGCTTCAGGAAAAGGTGCGCTAGTCGTTGGGAATCCTACCATGCCAAGTGTTGCCTTTACGACGAACCAACCTCCTCAACAACTGTCCTCACTCCCACACGCTGAAACCGAGGCGATCGCGATTGCTCAGCTTTTGAATGCTGAACCGCTTACAGGCGACAAAGCGACAAAATTAGCAGTTTTACAGCAAATAGAGCGATCGCGCATCGTGCATTTAGCAACTCACGGCATCCTGGATGACGTGGAGGGATTGGGGGTACCTGGAGTCATCGCACTTGCTCCAAGCAAGGGTGACAGTGGTTTACTCACTGCTAGCGAAATTTTCAATTTGAGGTTGAATGCCGAACTCGTCGTTTTGAGTGCTTGCAATACGGGTCGCGGTCGTATTACAGGTGATGGCATCATTGGTTTATCGCGCTCGTTTATTGCAGCAGGCGTTCCGAGTGTTGTAGTTTCTCTGTGGTCAGTAACCGACCAATCAACAGCCGACTTGATGGCGGAATTTTATCGGCAGATGCAGCTAACGCCTGATATTGCCCAAGCGCTGCGGAAGGCCATGCTGGTGACATTGGTCAAACATCCTAATCCTGTAGATTGGGCCGCTTTTACCCTCATTGGCGAAGCAGAGAAACGTTAACTCGGAAAAGCTGATTTCCTGTCGTCAAGAGACCTAATACCTACTCTTGCGTACTTAGTGTGCCAAATTATTATTTTTCTGGTGTCTTACACCCCACGTCCGGCCCTTGGATATCAATTCCGGTTATATCGGAATGATTAAACCACAGAGGACGCAGAGGATACAGAGGAAGGGAAGACAGATGAATAATTCCGATCATGGGCGGATTTGATATGACTCTCACATTCAGGTATTTTTGCCCAAGCCATGAGGTTTGCATCAATTTTGAGGAAATAAAAAGTCAACAGTCGTTACTTGTTGAGAATTAGTTGAAGAAGGGGCAGTTCTTCCTATGAAGGTCTGAAACTTTTGCACAGCAGGAAGTTCAGACTCGTGAAAGACGAAAATTATCACGGTGTGATAGTCAAAGGGCGGAAGGTGGGTTGTAATTTTTCCACCGCTGCATTGGTTTCAATGTTGTGACTTCGATCACTGGTAACACGGACTTGGTTCACCCAATATTTTCAGTATTATCACGGAAAAAAACCAGCACCATCACTTGCTCTTAGAAGAAACCACGAGATGATTAAGGTGTCGAGTTCAAAATAATCCCATGTCTCCAGTTAATCTTCTCCCCGGCGCTATCAACGAATTAATTGCCACTGTCACGGATACTCACCGCGTTACCAAAGCTGACCGCTACGGCATGATGGCCGCCATCCTTGATGAGTCCATCAGTGAAGAAGAACGTGGCTCACTCGATCGTCTGATTCGCTCCCTGGTCAAAGGTCGGATTCAAGTCAGTGATGAACTCTCCATCGTCTCGTAAGCAGAAAGCTCGTTGAGAACTCGACACTCTACAACAGCTTTCGATTGGGAAAGTTTAGACCAGTCACTGATATTGCGATCGCCCTCTACCAGGATAGGTTTTTGTATAATGCGCTTTTGACATAGACAATTAGCGATCGCAACTTCATAAACATTATGACGGATACCATCCAGCATCTCATTGAGCCACACATTCAAGATTTGGGTGGATTCCAAGCCCGTCGCTTGCTTCCCTCAGACGTTCTAGCACTGGTAGGCCCGTTCATCTTTTTTGACCATCTGGGCCCTGCGGTGTTTCCACCCGGCCGGGGCGTGGATGTCAGGCCGCACCCGCACATCAACTTAGCAACCGTCACCTACCTGTTTGAAGGGGTTTTGCTGCATCGTGATAGTGTCGGCAGCGTTCAAGAAATCCGTCCCGGTGCGGTGAATTGGATGACAGCAGGGCGAGGCATTGTCCACTCCGAACGCACGCCTGACGACGAGCGCAGCAAAGAAGCCATCCTGCATGGCATTCAAACCTGGATAGCACTTCCCGAGGAATACGAAGAAACCGACCCCTGGTTTCGGCATCATCCGGCTTCTGAGCTGCCTGTGTGGGAGGATGCAGGAGTTTCGTTCACTCTAGTAATTTTTGGTTTGGGCTTTGGGAGCGAACAAGCTCGCGAACCAATTCTTTAAACAGCAGCTTGACTGCTTTTGCTGCCACGCGCGATCGCACAAGTCGCACCGGCCGGCCGCTGAGTTTTTCTGCATCCATGATTTCCCCCAACCGATCGCCGATGTTGTTAGCCATACGGCAGCGTTGAACTTCAAGTCTAGTAAAAACCCACTGCCATAAGGCTTTCCGGCACAAATCACTGCCGCCGACAACTTTAGACTTTTGCAAGTCGCCACTACTTTCCTGGGATGGCGCGTAGCCCAGGGCTTTGCAAAACCTCCGAAGAGACAAATGCCGCTTGGTAGGTTTGCCCGATCGCCGACCAGTGCGAATTTTGACATCGGGTTTGCCGTCGGCAGCAAGATAATTTTCGATTGGGAAGATTTGGGAAAGTAACAGCGCCTCGACTCTGCGACCAAAACCGAATCGGGCAAAAACTTTGCGGTAGGGCAAGAACTGCGCCTCGCCCACCAATTTGGAAAGCTCAAACTCGATCGCCATTTCTTCTCGCTGCAAATCGCAAATTCGGGCGGCGTGGCGGCGGACTTCATCCGTGATTCCCAGTCCGATCGACCGCTCATAAAGTAGATCGTATTTTACAGACTGCCGCTGGCTGCAAAGCCATCCCCAAAGCAGCGGCACTTTCTCGCCAGACCGCAGCGATTTAATCAGTGCCGCTTCTGGGAATTGCCAAGCCAAATCTTGCCTTGCCCTATTAATAATGGGGCTTTGTATGCGGTTGAGGTGCGCGAGCCGCAGGACTAGGCGGCGAATCTCTACGATTGTGCGATCGCGCATTTGCACAAACCGACGTGGGTTAGTTTGATAATCCCAACCATAAATCGCCAGTGCCAGCGCGTCGGCGTCGTCGTCTTTGTCCGGCAGCGATAGGTGATGCTCGCGAAAACTTCTTAATTCCTTGTGACCGACTAAGCGCACTTCTACCCCGGCGCGGGCGAGTTGGGTTCCCCAAAGGATTTGGTAATTGATGCCCGTGGGCTCCATTATTGCGATCGTGCTGGCTAAATTTTCGACTCCGATTAGGGCGAGCAATTCTGAAATTCCATGCGCTGTAGCGTTGAATTTGTGGAAGTTGTAGTGATAGTAAAATTCCTTTGGCTCGTCCACTTTTCCTAAAATTAGGCAAGCGGAAACTGAGGCTTTACTGATATCTAGCCCAATAATTTGCAGCATTTAATTTTTGTAGGTGAGGTTTCCAAATCCCGCAGCAGTAGCTTATGAATCACCCAAAGGCCACAAAATGAGCCTACTTCACTCTTAAAGCTTCTAAGTGCGCGAGATAAAACAATTAACTAGGTTGTGACTGAGCTTATGAACGAAAAAAAGCCATAACAGCTTGGTTCACCCTGAAAGCCCTAAACCACAACCTGTTTAATCGGCGGTCGGGTTGGAATCGATCCGCGACTTCCCCTTATTAAGGGGAGTTTCGGCCGCTGATTCCGAGCGGCGCTCGTCAGGCGGTAACGGTGATCGAGTTGGTACTGACGAGGGCGACGTAAACGTATATATAGTCAAGGTTGCGGTTGAGTGCGGCGGTGAATTCATCCGTTGCGTAGCTTCTTAGGAGATGATTCGCCGCGTTGACATACTCACTTAAGCAGCGGTCGGGGGGCTGTTTTCGCAGCAATCCCCGTGCTTTGGCTTCTTTGATTGTGAGGAAGATTTCTTGCTTTTTAGCTTCGCTAAAGTCGCCGAATCGCTGCTTTGCTGATTCGATTAGCTCGGCGACTCGTTTGCTTTGGGATTGAGTTTTCATGATAGATTGGTATATGAATTGTGGTGAAATAGTCAGATAGCTTGGATGCGAGCGACTAAAGTTATGAATTAGTCGCTTGTTTTTTTTAGTTGTTGTCGGCTGGCTGAATACTCGAATAAAATACTAATTTGACTGTATTTTGCTCGTGCATCTCTAAGTAATTTTGCAAGCTTTCCGTCACTTGTTTATCGTTCAGTTTTCCCGTAATTGTTTTTACTCCCTCCGATAGTCGTTCCATTAAAAATGCAACGTCTTTATCGGTTAGATTTTGCAATGTTTGCATCGCTAATCCCCCGAAAACTGCGGATTCTAAAATAAGCCGCTGTTGGTCGGCGGGTAAATCTGTCATGTCTAACGGTTCCGGGTGTTCGGTGTTAAATCCCATGAGTGAATCCCGGGCTTCTTCGCAACACCTTAGGTGGGCGTCAAGCATTCCTGCTAGTTCGTCGAGCTCGCGGGCGTTGCCTTGGCATTTAAGGATTAAATCGGTGAGTTGGCAGTCGAGGGCGATTGTCTCTGCTGTAATTTCAGGCCTGACAGTCGGGTATTTGGCAGCCTCGTTTGTTTCGTTTGTCATTTTTTTAAAAACTAGGATGAGTCGGACGATTTGTCCGATCTAATGGGGGAACCGATAGCTTTTTGAGGGCAAGTTGATAGATTCTTGCTCCCAAAACCTGCTACACGTTTTGGCTTTTGGCGACGGGCGAAGGCTTCAGCCCGATCGCAAATTTCCTCTTTTTCGGGTGTCAGTTCTGTCGGCTCCACGTCGTCGGGTTCATCGTCGGGCGGTTCGGTAGCGCCAATAAGCATTTCGAGATACTTACTAACTGCCATGCCTGCTGCTAGTGCTTTCTGTTGCAACAGTTGGTAGGCTTTGCCACCAATGCGGACTTGCTTGGCTCTGTCCTCTGGGTTCTCGTCTAGGGCTTCTTGAATTTTGGCCGCTGTGATTAACTGCGGGGGGAGTCCGTCAAGCACGGTCTGCCATTTTTCCTCTAATTGGGTTTGTCCGTACTCGTCCACTTGAGCAAATTTCACCAACGGCAAGGCTTGAGCAACTGAGGTCGGAAGGATTTTAAATTTGGATTTGATTAAGTGCAGGCAGATTTGGGCCGCTTGAATTATGCGCTTGCAGTAGAAGTGTGATCGCCCGAGTGCGAGCTTGCAGTATTCGGCAAAGTCGCGGTATTGCCGTTTATAGAGACGGTAACGGCGCACGGCGTCAAGCATGATGCCTTGGCGCACGTAGTCGAGAAAACTGCGCTTGATCCGCTGGGTAAGGAGTGAAATATCGTTATAGGGTGCTTGGTCGAGAATTTCGTTCTCGAAGTCCAGAAGCGGCTGAAATTCCGCTTCTGGGGGTTGCCAGCACTCGTCTGAAAAATCAGAATCTAGAGTGAGTTGCATTGTTTTAAAATTCGTCGCCTAGCTTGCTTGTAACCACTTCAACTTCTGCGACGGATGCTGCATTTAACAGCAGATCTTTATCAAAAGTTAAGCGAGATTGCTGAGGGTCAATTCCCAAGGCTTTTAACAATACTTTCAAGTCGTTGTAATGCTGAGTTGCTCGCTCTATGTCGTCGGTGAGGCGCTTGAGAGTGTAGGCTTTTTGCTGGATTTGATGGTCTAGCACGAGGGCATTTTCGGCTAAACGGTTTTGAGCGTCTAACTCTGCCAGCAGTTGGTCTAACTGTTGCTTTAACGCCTCATAGCCCTCTGACAAGGAATCTACATCGCTGCTAACCTCAAGTTTTCCGTCGCGTTCAGTTCTATCCCAGCGGTCTTTTTTATAAACGGGGATGGTGATTGATAGATGAGTTGTCATGGTTTTAATTTTGGGTAATTGGTAGGGAGGAAGCGATCGCCAAAAGTATCAAAGACGATCGCGCTGTTCAGATTCAGAAGGGTGATAAAGTTCAAAACGCTTGTAAAAAGCAAATAGCTGCTACATAGCATCACCTCCCGGAGGAGCTCGCCCGGGCTGACTGCTGCCAGCGGCGACGCGACAAGTACCTGTTTGGTATGTGACTGGTATGTGACTGGTGTGTGATTGGTATGCGATTTGCTTTAAAGCACTCGCCATCGGCGGAAAGCTGGGAGGTTTGGGCTTGGGCAACCGAGCAAAAATCCCTGTGTCGGGCGGTTCGTCGGTGTCGATTTGTCGGTTTGTGCGATCGCACCAAGCATCAAAAACAGGAATCAGGAATTGGGAAGTGCTGGAACTTTCGTGCATGGAGGAAGGTTTTAGCGGCATAATTCCGGCTTCTGGCTCGTACCACTCATCAGGACACGGTGCCCACTCACACATCGAATCCATAGATATAGTCAGGGCTTCGGCGTTTTCGGCATCCCAGCGAGCCATCGCCTCGCGGAACGCATCGATGCCGGGGAAATCGTCGGGGTCAGGCGGTTCGTCGTCTGTCACCGGTTCGAGTAAGTTGAGTTGTCCGGTGTCTTCCTCTGCTTTGTAGTGAACATCCCCGAAGTAGGGCGGGTAGGTGGCGAGGAATTTAGGGGAAAGAGTAAGCGGCGAAGTCTCAGGTTCGCAGACATAACACCGATACGATTGATTGCGAAGCGAAGCGTATTCGGGAGACGTGCAGTAGCAGCAAACACCGGGGGAATTTTTGGCCGCTTGTACGATCGCACTTTGGCTCACTTTTGCCTCATTTTCGAGTCTGTCGCGGCCGTTGTCGCCACGGTTGGGCGGGCGTTCGCCTTCTGTGAGGGTGGTTAATTGAGTTGACTGATCGGGTAAAACTCCCCCTCGACCTGCTTGATGATTCCCTGCCACTGCCAGAACTCGATCGCCTTCTTCGCTTCCCAGTGCTTCAGCTTGAGCGCCATTGCTATCTCGAACTGATTGGGCGGGATGAGAGCGCCGGTGATGTACATCAGCACCTTCTGTTCTGGCGAGTTGGGGTTGAGTTTCTGCATTTTGTGCGATCGGCTTAGTGGCCGGTTTGGGGTAGACGATGCGGCCAAAATTGGATTCTAGTGGCGACTCCTGGGCTTGAATTTCGATCGGCTCCTGGACTGGTTCGACTTCTTCCGCCACCGGGGAAGCTTCCAGCAGTTGCAGCAGCGGGGGCTGTTTGCCAACGAGTGCCTTAACCCAGTTCCGGGCATACCGCCGATCGTCCTCCGGGAGTACGTTGAGCTGATAGCCGATTTCCTTCAGTTCCTTGAGGTTTTTCTGTTTCAGTTCTTCGAGCGTGTAGTGCATAAGGGGAAAGGGTGGGAGTTACCCACCCGCCAACATCAGGGGTGAACTCTGCAATCTTGTCACATACGTGACTTTGGTCTATCATAAAGTCACATATGTGTAAATGTCAACATCGCATATGTGACTTTGCTAATCTCTTAAGGAAGACGTTATGAATCATCAAGAACATGGTCAAAGTCAAGAAGGCTCAACAGTTGGAGTATGGCGAACTGAAGAAAAACAAGATGTTTACTCTCACGCCGACGGGGGCGAGGCTCTTTCGGGAGTTGGCGCACGGGTTGGGGGTCAGTCCCTCACACTTGATCGAGAAATTGGCACGGAGGGAATTGGAGATTTCGACCCCTTTGGGGGAGTTATTGACCAGCTAATCGACGATGCTAGAAAGCAGTGGGTCAAGTCGCAGGAGTGCATCGTTTGGTATCGTTCAGAAGCTGAAGAATATAAGCAAAAGCTCGATAACTTAATCAAACTGAAGGAGTTGCAGCAGCAGCAACAGCAAGAGATGCGCCGCTGGCAAGAAGCGCAGCGGCAACAGCAACAAACACAGTCATCCACCACTAACGGCGGGGAAAACCTCGCAGAATAATCGCAACAGAAACCAGCGCCCCCACAAGGAGTGCTGGTTTTGCATTACTGCGTTAATAACGAATTAAGTGAAGCAGACGTATGGCAACGAATGAAACTAAAAGTTTTCGGGCTTTTTTGAGAACTTACCTAGAAGAAGATAGTCCGTTTGGCGATTTAGCTCGCGACAGCTTCTCTATATTGTCAAACTGGACCGGCACAACCGCTAGTAGCTTGCGAAGACACATGAGAACATTCAATTGCTGCGATGAAGCCTTGGAAGCATTAACTGCACTAGAAAAACTATTCACTAGAGGCGATCGCCTAACGAACATATGTTTCATGGGCCCAGAAGAGCGTGATCCAGAAATTATCAATTATGTGATCAATGCTTTTCGCTCTTGTGACATTGAAATTGAAGCAGAGGACGGTGGATTTAAGGTATATCCCAATTGTGTTAAACAACAGCGCTTAGTTAGCCTCCTGTGCAGCGATTTGGACTTGGTATTTTGCTGAACTAGCAAGAGTCGCCCGCATTTGCTCAAAATGTCGCCCTCGGGTGCTGGTTTTGCGTTAGATATTAGTCATTAGTTATTAGTCGTTAGGGGCGATCGCACTTATGAACAAAGGACAATTAATTGATGCAGTAGCAGAAAAGGCCAGCGTAACGAAAAAGCAGGCAGATGCCGTGTTAAGTGCCGGCTTCGAGGTAATTATGGAAACTGTCTCCGGTGGCGAGAAAGTAACTCTGGTAGGTTTCGGCTCTTGGGAAGCGAGAGAGCGGAAAGCTAGGGAATGCCGCAACCCCAAGACCGGGGAGAAGATGGAAATTCCAGCAACTACAATTCCTGCATTTTCAGCAGGCAAGCAGTTCAGGGATGCTGTAAGTCACCAGTAAGACAGTAAGACAATCTGCCGATCGGTCGTGAAGGGCGATCGGCTGTAGACAATTTGTAGACACAGTGAAAACTCCCGACCTGAAGAAATTCAATTAGTAGCGAGGTAACATGACCACAAAATATCTCAGTGAATATGACTTTCCTTTTTTGCCAGCAATCGACTTTCGTTCCGAATGGATAAAAGTACGAGCGGCAGCAAAGAAGCATCCTTGGTCAAATTATCACGGATATTTCGATAACGAATTGTCTTGGCTGAGGCATTGCTCCTCAATGCGGATTACAAACACCACTTGGAATGTAAACCAATGGAAGAATGAGGACTACTTGGATCAGGTCTACCGTTCTCGCTATTGGCTTTCGCGACTTGAATTTACTAAAACGCTTAACAGGCGTCACTCTAGTTACGGATACAAGCACGGAGCCGAAAATTGGTGGCGTCGTACTCAGGAAAAACTTGAGCTTTCTCCTGTACGAAGTTCTTACATCTCCAATGGATGTTTGATTATGGCTGCCTTAACTTTGGGTTTGAATTTTAGCAATCAATGGGAAGGTCATTGCTCGCTCAATGTAGCGCTTCCTATTAACCAAAGAAGCCTCAAACGTTTGCTCCGGGATTTTTCCGACTTTTATTATTCCGATTAAGCTGGTTTTACTCGAAGTTCTTACCTTTGCCCTGAGAGCGAGCGGGCTCGAAGTGCGATCGGCTGCTACTAGACAACCAATCTAGAGAAGTCAGGGATGCTGTAAGTCACCAGTAAGACAATCTGTCGATCGGTCGTGAAGGGCGATCGGCTGTAGACAATTTGTAAACAACTTGTAGACACAATGAAACCTCCCGACCTAAAGAAATACACCGACGAAATGAACGCGATGCAGGACTTGCCGCCCGCAACGGTATTACTTCCACCGCTAGCAGCGATCGCAATTATCAGCCACATTCAACTGGCAACTCGTCACCCCGGCATTGTGGATGATGAATTTACCAAGATTGCGATCGACACAGCGCGACAATTGCAAAACCTGTTTAGCGAAAATTCCGAAACTTACAAAGTGCTAGAACTCGGCTGGAATCCAGAAGCCGACATTATGGTGCCGGAGGGAGTCGAGGAGGAACCTTGGCAACAGTGCGAGGAATTCTGCGACAGATTTCTGCAAAACCTCGGCTGCCGCTGCACTGGCTACAAGAGGGCGGAAGTTATGGCGGGCGATGAAGATATTGACCCCAAAACTTTAGCTGCCGGTGCTGCGATGATGTACCAGCTCCAGCGGAATCTGGAGAGAGAAGGTTTTGAACTCGATATGTAAACGGGCGATCGGTCGTGAAGGGCGATCGGCTACTAGACCAACACTAGACACCAAATGTGGAGGAATCAATGTTGACGAAAGAGGAAGCTGTATCTCTGTTGGGAGGAGCTAGAAAAGAACTCCCAGACTCCCCCCAAACCCCAGAGGAGATATTGGAGGCAATGAAGATTGCGGCAAACAACTACTACCGTGAAGCGATTGCCACCAACTGCCACACATTTATTGAATTCACCGGCCTGAT
The DNA here is from genome assembly GCA_022701275.1 of Microcoleus vaginatus PCC 9802. Lineage (NCBI taxonomy): Bacteria > Bacillati > Cyanobacteriota > Cyanophyceae > Oscillatoriales > Microcoleaceae > Microcoleus > Microcoleus vaginatus. The sequence goes on along the minus strand of CP031740.1, from coordinate 2,345,432 downwards.
TAACGAGTACATCAAAATCTGCGAGAGAAACCTCAAGCAGCAGGGAGTGGATTTTACTAAAACCAGCGCTCACTGTCCCGGTGAACCAAAACTCCAGATAGAGGGCTGGGAATTGGATTACATCAACGACAAACTGCGCTGCATATTTCCCGATTTGCAACTTGTGGAAATAGAAAAAACTTCAGGCTGCACAAGGGATGGAGCTTACAACAGAGATGGTTAGCGCTCAACTTTCACTCTTTGATACTACTGCTGCAGAAATCGGTAGTTTTTACAAGCCCGGCGATTGGGTGAAAATTTGCAAAGTGCCGACGATCGCAAAACACGTCAAATGTGGGCACACCTATAAAATCCACGCAGTCGATCCCAGCAACGGACTGCTCAAATTTTGGAATCCGTTCGCGAGCCAGTGGGATTACCTGCACCCCGAAGAAGTGAGGCTCGCCCTCGCCCCCACCGAGAAAATTGATTCTGTAACCCCGGTTGAGCCTGCCGTTACAGAATCAACACCCCCGCCCGCTGATGATTCTGTAACTCCTGTTGAGCCTGCGGTTACAGAATCAAATCCCCCCGGCGAGGGTGAGTATTTAGCACTCAATGCAGTTTCGATTTACCGCCCACGTGGCACGGCCCGCAGCGGCGAGTATTACCGACTGTCTTACAAAGAAGGCAGCCGAGTAAGACACATTCACATCAGGGGCGGCAACACCGACTCCCCGATCGCCCAGGCGAAAGTTGCCGAAGTGCGATCGCAATTAGCAGCAGGAATCCCCCCCGCCGAAATTGCCGCTACGCTTCGTAGGTAGCGCTTGATTAGGCATCCTTAAGCTGTGTCTTTAGCTCAGTAATCTGAACGTGCATCTCTTGAATGGCACGACATAGAAAAGGAATGAATTCTAAATAATCTAATCCTAAAAAACCATTCTCTCGCCGACTGACTAGATCCTGTAGTGGTACTTCGTCAGCCAAAAAGCCGTAATGAATTTTATCTCTCTGAAAAGTATCGCCAAAAAAATCTTTTTGATTGCGAATAATTTTGTTATAACGAAAGCTTACGGGTTTGCACTCAAGAATCAACTGTAGTGCTGAAGGAATCGGCCGAATATTTTCTTTGAGGGTCGCATCGCTGGGGGTTTGCCAGACAGGCGTTCCGTAAGCCTGGTGCCAAATATTGTAGGAAGCGGTGCCATATGACCAGCCGCCAATCTTTAGTTGATTATCAGCAGACAAGCCCATATGACAGCCAAAAAACCCGGGACGGTGAAAAGATAGAAAAGCGGCACTATCGCTATTAGTGGCTTGCACTTCAAAGCCACAAGTATTAACAGGGTTACTACTTTGAATGATGCCTAAACTTAGTCCTATTGCCTTGGTGGAAAGGGTGAAATTTTGCGCGCCGTGGGGACTGGACGCGGCTACGTGTGCGGCTATTTGGGTCGCTACTTCAGCGTCGCGGGCGATCGACGTTGGAATATCAGAATCAGTCAACGCTACAGGCGGGCCGAGATTTGTGATCTTACTCATAGTTAGGGAACGATCGAGCTTTCGGCAACCATTAAGTTAGAAGTTCCGCTCGCGGTTATCACGCTAACTACCCCCGTGTAGCGCGTCCCTGTAAACTCTCGCTCTAGTAAATGGTTCGGAGGGATAGGATGCTTGTAGAGCGTTGCAGATACCGTCGCATTTTCTCTTAAATAAACTGTTTGAGTGCCAGCATTAAAAATCGAATAATAAGCCCTTGAAGCATTAGCCGCCAGAGCCACGGTTACAGTTGAAAGCGCACTGACAGCCGTTACGGTATCAGCGCCTTGGATATCCTCGGCAATATTAACGGCGACAGCGCTGGGGCTTAAATTAACTAAAGTCATAATTTAAAAATTATCAATTGCATTTTTGAGTTGAGCTTCTGACACTTCGATATAGCGCACCAATGAAGATAGACTTCTGTGACCTGTTGCGCGTTGAATTAATTTAATATCGCATCCTTGCTCATTTAACCGAGTGATGAACCCGCGCCGCGCCGAATAAAGCGAGAATCCTTGATGCTCTAAGCCAGCTTTCTTAACCGCCCGCCTAAAAGCTTTATCTACAGCTTGGGAACTCAAATGCTTATCAGCGCGATACAAAGAAGGGAATAAAAAGCCTGATTCCGGCGGCTGGTAAGCCTTTAGTAGTAATTTAAGATTCCAGTTGATGTCTAGTTCGCGCGTTTGTTTGTCCTTGCGATTAGCAGCCGGATAGATAACTTTTTCGCGCGGTTGACGTGTTACAGGGTTTTGGTAGATGTGGTTAACATCCATTTTTAATATCGCGCCTGGTCTTTCCCCAGTGTACCACGCAATTCCTAAGAATAATCTGTAAACATCTGTTACAAAATGGTTGCTGATTTGGTTAAAAGTCGAGTGACAAAGCGGCGTAGCTTGTCCTAGTCTTAAAAGTTTCACAGTTGCTATTTCCCTGTAAATACCGTAAAAACAGCAACCATTTAGTTGCTGTTTTTATTCTAGCGCCCCAAACTGTTGGTGTCACGTTGTCTTTAAATTTGGGAAGGTTGGTAATTTATCTATTTCAGCAACTTCTTAAGAATTTAAAAGCCTACCAAGCCGCCTTCTAATCTTACTTAAACTTGAGAAGTAAGAATTATATTAAATCATTTATGGCGGATCACACTTCGGGTTCCGGCGCTTCGGTTTCAGGAACCTCTCACGCCAACCCTACCGGCCCAGCAAGCAAGGAGCGGTATGTATACGGAATTTTGGCACTCTTGGAGCAGGAGGAAAATAATTTAACGCGAGTCGCTGAAAGAACCGATCGCATAACAATTACCGCCAATCTATCCACTAAAACAGCGGCCATTGACTTGCTGTTAAACGTAACAGCCAGCAACGCAGTAGGTGGCAGTACAAGTTACAACGCAACTCATTATTTGACAGGTTCAACTTTTACCAGTGGCACGGGTGGCAGCAGCGCCCCTAACCTCGCTCAAGCGGCAATGGAGGCTGTCATCGCCCTCAAGCTCATTGAACTCGATAAATCGCGCAATCCTGATAACAAAAATGTAATCACCCGCTGCACCCATACACTCGCAGCGAGCGGGGGTACTAACGCAACATTCACCGCTTTGATGGAATTCCCCATAGAAGTAATTAGCTTACCCGGTGGCGGCAGTGTAATCGAAGGAAAGGTGTACTTAACCTGATGGCTGAAAATCAACTTGGGAACACAAGGACTTTTAGGCGAAGTATCACAAGCGCCGACGGAACGGGAATTATTGAAATTCTCAATTGCGCTAATGCTTTTGCTGAATATGATCTGTTGTCTGCTTCCTATTACTTAGGCAAAAGTTTTTATCTAGAAGCCTTGAGCGGCGCAATTTACTTGCCATCCTATCAAGAGGCACCTTATCCAGATATTTACCCTGAAATGTCGGCGGCTGAAAAAATCGCTGCAATGCTTGCTATTGAAAAGGATTATCCGTTTGTAGGTCTGAGTTTTCACGCTCGCAAGGGAACAGGCGCGTGGTCAACTCTAGCAACCGCACGGCTTCAGAACAAGGGAAGGGAAACAACAATTCCTTTCACGATTCCCTACCTAACGATTAATCAACTAAAGTTACTAAGCCCCGACGATCGGCTTGGAATTTCTATTATTAATTACGGGCATGGAGTTCTCGGAAATGGCGACTATATCAATTTAGAGGGAGATTTTAGATTTAATCTCGACCTAATTGCCAAACCACAAATTAGGACGATCGGCGCTGGCTTGCCCTACGGCATCGAAATCCCTTCAGCAGCACCTACACGATTCCGAACAGCAAACCAAAACCGCGCCATCCTCTATGCCACCAATACTGGCAACACCGATATCTGGATTGCTGGCAATTCGAGCGTCGCTGTCGGCAGCGGCATTTTTCTTGCTCGCAACGGCGGCGGCAACCTGACCGAGCAAACGTTGACGGGGGAACTTTGGGCGATCGCAGATGGCGGCCCCTCTCGCCTCTCAGGAGTTGAAGCTAGTTATGTCTAGCAGAGTCAGTCGCAAGTCAGGGCTATCACCAAGCGCTACCAGGGGGGCGAGTGGAATCGACCTCGGCAAGGACAGCGGCGTTGATATGGGGCGAAAGGCGCGACCGTCAGCAACGAGTGGAGGAATTGGCGTCACTCAAGAAGTTGCAAATATTGGGGGCGTTTCCGTAACTGGCGGCGTGAGCGTCGATGTGTCGCCGCTTGCTGTCAATGTCAGCGGCGAAACGAACGCTGAAGACCCCAATAAAAATAGTATTTCTATCAGCGGCAGTGCAGAGGTTCCCGGCGGCTTTTTAGGAGTCGGTGGGGGCGTAAAGATTAATACAAATACAGGCGAAGTTATAGGGGGAAGTATTGGGGGAGAGATTGGAGGATTAGGAATTAATGTTTCCTCATCAGAGGGAGATGTAGGCGTTGAGTTTACGTTGCAAATTCCATTTACCCCCGTAGAAATAAGCCTCGGATTTGGATTTCCTAAAAAAGAAGAGCCGACAACCCCAATATCTCCAACTCCCTCAATACCGGGCATTGCTTTTTCGCACGATCAGATAGTACCCTTGCTCGAAGATAACAAATGTTATCACTTAGTGATTTTGTGGCATACAGCCTCACTTGCTATTTATACGTGGGATATAGTACATAAAAACGCCCTTAAATTCATAAGTCAATCTTCACCTAGCAGCCCTTATGGTGGTGGTAATTGGACTCAACAAACTCCTTTGTTTTACGCGTCTTATCAAGAGATTCCTTATAGTAGAACTCCCGCTTTTATTGACTATCATGAGCCGCCTGATCCTAATGGCTCTAGAGATCCTTTTTCTGCAAATTACAATAAATTTAGCGCTAATTTTAAAGCATGGGGCGTACTTGATGGGGGCCCACAAATAATAATTTCTCCTCAAAGTTTTCAATACTTCGATAGGTTGTTAGCGCCTTTCATGTTAACAGGTACTGGCGATTACCTGAAAAATCATATTGCCAATACTCGACCCGCTAATCAAATATGGGATATTTCAGCTTATGAAATCCCTTGCAGTCGCAACAACACTGATCCAACGTTACCAAAGCATATTACACCTCTTCCTCCTTCCCTCGCTCCTTTTCCCAACCCACCACCAAGGAGAAAAGAATTGGATACTTGTTGTCAAGAAAACCTAAAGTTTCTAAGAGCAATTTATACAAAATTAGGGCTTGCTAGATTTCCGGGTGAGCTTCCTTCAACTATCATTCAAGAAGTGCCGAACGAGGGAGAGGAACCCGCAGAGCCACTACAGGAACCGATTACAGATTTAGTGGGTTTGCTTGACTGGCAATTTAGGCGCGATGATGAACGCTGGGGACAATGGGAAATACAAATAAACGTCAAGGATTCTGATTTAACGAAAGAAGGCGATCAGGGCAAGTCTGTTAAATTTCCAAACTTAGCAGAATCTGTCGCGGAGATGGAAGGTCAATTATTGTCAGTGACTACAAATCTCGACGCCCTAATTGCTATTACAACAAAGAACCTAGTAGAGTCGGGGCTGGCTAGGCAAGAGGCAATTAAAGGTTACTTAGCCTCGAAGTCAATCATCAAATACATGGCTTTTAAAAGCACGGAAATAGATGTTACCGTGCCTTCATGTTTTACTCCGGGTGCCGAAACAATACATGAATTGATCGCAGAGTCTGAAATCCACTTAAAGGGATTGGATTACACGGAAAAAGAAACGTTACGCGATATCCTTTTAGATTTGTTGCAAGCTGCTGCTGTAATTCGTGCGGTGCATTGGCAAAGAATTGACACCAAAAAAGATACAAAATCTCAACTATTGGGGATATTGAAAGGCAGTCTTGACTTGGCAAATTCCATTAAAAATCCCACTAAGCCAACAGACGGCGAGGAAAAGCCGAACCCCGCCCAAAACTTTGAAGACTTCCTTGACAGTGCAGAAAGCGGATTTACAAACACGACGGGGATTACAGATATACAAAACCCCTACGGAAAGACGCCCGACCGTCGCCCAAGGATTCGACAAATTGGCGATAACATTTCACAAGCTGGGGATGATAACTAATGCCAACTGTTTCAGCAATTCCTAAAATAGGGATGATTCTTAAGGATTTGGCATCGCGAAAAATTCGGTCAAGTTCAACGGGTGGAAACCTGATCAGAACTTGGTCAGCCAGCGCGATTACAACTCAAAACAACGGCGGTTTTCTTGAGACGGTAATAAATGGTGCTATCCGTTTTGGCAATTTTTTGATTTCAGGAATTGCCAGTGTAATTTCTTTTAGCTTTACAAAGCTTTGGAGTTGGATAGTATCCGGCGTGCAGTTTATTTATAACTTCAACTGGAATATTAGTGATACTGCAATCGATAAACAAATTCAAGGACTTTGGAATTCTTTTGGAGGAATTTTGGGTGGCGCTGTCGGTCGGGCGATCGGCTGGCTCGGCTGCGGAGTAGTGCCGGCCGCCACAGTTTTTAGTTTCAATCAGTCGCTGGGCACGCACTTGCTGAAAGAAGTTGGCGAGCAAGCGCTAGATGAAATGCTAGACGCTGCTAGTGAGGTTATCAATGCAGGCTTTCGCATGGGGACTCAAGCGACTTTCTTGTGGTTGTACAAAGATGTGCGCCGCGCACTCAAAGACCCAAATAATGTTTTTGGGCAAGGACTGCGGGCTGTACTAGGCTCCAAAACAATCGACAACTGGGGAAGCGGCGAATCTTGGACGATCGCCAAAGCAGTAGAGGAAACCATCGAAAAAATCCCCGACGCTTTCTGGCGAAACTTCACAGAGGAAATGCTCGAAGAAGGTTCAGAGGCTTGTATAGAAGCAGGTTTTGCCGTCGCAGGTGGTATTGATGCCTTTCTTGCTCAACAAGCGATGCAAGATAACTCTGTACTCGGGCCCGATCGGACTGTGGAAATTACCCCTGACCGCAGCGCGCCGGACGAGCGGATCATATTAACTGGTTCTGAAGCGGTATTGAGGCCAACAATTGTTAGCGTTCTAGCAACACATCAAATGTTAGATAACCGTGATGTCGGAGTTCTGATTAATGGAACCCCGACAGATGATTACATTACTCCGGGCGTTCAAGAGCGGCAATTATTTATCGAATTTCGAGAAAAAACAGCGCCGCCGTGGAAAATGCCGAGCGGGAAAAGAGCACGCTGTCGTGAAATCACAATTCCTGATATCAAGCGTGGTCTAACGTGGGACGAAATAAAATTGGCCGCCAAACAGTACACCAGCGGCCAACGACTCGTTACCGCGAGGCTTAACAATGGTCGTCAGATGCAGTGTTATGCAAGCACAGAAAACGAAGGTCTACAAAAGATTAAGGAGTTGTTGGTGCTCTCAACTGCTGAAATATTGCCTAACGGTGCCCGTGACTCTGGCTATATTAACCCGACACCCCGGCGGCGCTCATTACCCTATCTTGTTTACCCATGCAAAGCGGTGCTTACTTGGAAGAGGCGAGCGGCTGACTTGCAAGGTAGAGAAGATATAGCAGGCAACATCTGGGAAGAACAGCGGATCGAAATTGATTTGTGGCCTGACAGAGAGCCACCGGGGATAAAACCTCTGGGTTAACTCGGGCTTAACAAAAATTTACATTCTGCAAAATCCATCTATAAAATATTTTGCGGAACCCTAGGCCTCCGCAAAATATTTTATAACTGAAACCCTCGCCAGACAAAGGTTTTAGAGGTTGACAGCTTGAAAGGGAAAACTTAAGGTGAAGTTACCAAACAAAACCTTAAGACCCCAGTCAGAATCATTATGGCTCGAACTAGCTTTCTTGTTATAGTTATTTCAAATAAAAATGAGACACTAAGTTGCACAATAAGCGCGAATAATCTCATCAAGAGATGTGGCAGAATGCGAATACATTATAGCTCTCTTTAATGCACTAAAATCATGCTCAATATCATTTAAGTCAGGAGAGTATTTTGGTAAAAAAAGTATCTGATGGCCTGCTTCCTCCACCAGCAGTCTAATTGCTGTCTTACGATGAATCGGTGCATTATCCATGATTAATATTGATGGTATTGTTAAAGATGGCAATAAATATAAAGCTAACCACCCTTCAAAACTTTCTGCATTCAAGCTCCCTGTAAAGACCATAGGTGCAATCAAGTCCTTGTTTCCTTTTCTTCTTCCTGCTACTAAATTTTCTCTCTTTCCGCGTTTTCCTTGTCTATCCCCATATACTTTTTTTCCTTTTTTTGACCACGCATAAACACAAGCATGAAACTCTTCAAACCCTGACTCATCAATAAATACAAGGCTTTTACTCCCATGAGCTTTAATTAAATTTCTCAGTGTTTGGTAGTATTGTATTCTTTCTTCTCTATTCCTTTCTCTATAACGATATTCTTTTTTTTTCTCGTAATTTTCATTTTCTTTAAGGCATAGCATATGGCACTCGCTCTCACCCCGAATTTCCTTGCTCTTTCTATTAATCTTGCTTCGGGATTTTCTTCTACATCTTTTCTGAGCGCTTCCCAGTCTATCTTTCGCTCACGGTGTTCTACCTTAGTGGCTCGAAGGTCTTCCCTCCCTAGCCATCTGTATATTGTTGCTCTTCCTACTTTAAACAGGGCGGCGGCTTTAGTTATACCCCCTCCATTTTCCACATAATCCACTACTCTTTTTCTTAAATCTAGACTGTATGCCATTTTTCGGCTCCGAGTTAACAATTTTTCTTGATTTTACATCATCTTGCATTTGTCTCAGATTTATTTGAAATGACTATAAATATAAGGATAAAGGCCAGACAGGCACGGGCACCGATTTTTATCGCACTACCTGCAGCTGCATTCCTAGAGTTGCCAAATTTCTAGACATCGACACGAAGCAATACGTACCAAACCTAGACGATTTAGTCGATCGCGCTGGCTACACTCGCGCATACACCAAGCCGGACGGGACAGAAGGAGAAATCACAGTCCCAGAAGGCAAGCGGACTTATCTTGCAAGCGGCAAACCAAACGCGCGCACAGTTTTCCTAGTTACTGGCAGAAAAACGGCGAAAGGAACACGGCGGAAACTATCTTTTACCTTTCCTAGTTATCTGTCAATTGCTGAAATCGGGGACGCTCTGGGCGACATAATCCCCGCCACAAAAGTTAACCGCACTGGAACAACAGGCGCGGCTGATATCGATCCATTTTTCACAGTTAAAGGCGGCGGTACTTATCCGATCCCGCTGCAGACAGAAGCAGAGGCCACCACCGACACCGACGCGGCAGGAACTCCAGCCGACGAAGTGACAATCTTGGCCGGTACCAAGAGCCGCAAGAAAAAAGCGGTAGCGGTAGCACCTCCCACAACCTAATCAGGGTAATTTTTAGGGCGGTATTTAATTACCTTGCCGCCCTACTATTGCGAATAAAGAAATGAGCCTCGACGATGAGAGTAATTGGGAAGTTGTACACAATGGCTTTTACTCGGCTGCGGGTGAAAATCCAATTGAAAAAATACTAATTCCGGGAAGCTTCACTAATCACACAATTAGAGCTTATACAACATCCTTGCAAGCTAAGCCTACGTGGTGGTTAGCAGGACGACTAACGCAATTATTAGGCAGTAGCACGTCAGGGCCGGACTTCGAGGCTTCGCGCTGGGCCGTTCCATTGAAAAGGCAAACATTAATAAAGCTGCCCGTCTTCACCGCTGAATACCGCATCAAGTTTGAGCCTGTGCGCTGGCTTAAAGAAATCGCGCTAGTTATTGAAATATATACTGGAAATTAAATGAATGTTAGAGATTTGATAGAGATTATTGGAATCTCCATCGGTTGCGCTGGTGCTGTTGCAACGGGAGCCTTTACCGTTGCAACACTGCGAGCCGAATCAAACATGAAAGATGTGAGAAACGAGATTAAGGAATGGAATAGGTTCGCCCAAAAATCTATCCAGAATGACAATCACACCATGGTAGAACTCGGGCTCTTAAAAAATGCTGTAAATGACATTTTTAGGGTTTTAGATATGCGGCGAAAACCCTCTTTGCCAGAAGAGAATAAACCCCAACATACAGACTTTTAATAAGTGGACAAATACTCGTATCGTTTCACTATTGCCTCGTTAAATATATCTGTAATTATGTTAGTTGGCGCGGGCATAGTCTTAATTTTCCAAAAAGAAAACCCTACAGCACTTATTCCTTTTCTAGCGCCGATTCTAACACTGTTGGGCGGTTTGCTCGTTTCCCCCCCGAGAGCGCAGCATGACAATCGACAAAGCTAAACAACTTTTAGAAATTCCTAACTCTAGTAAATCTCAGTTAGTAGATTGCTTAGAGGATTTAGGCAAAGAGTACGGATACATACAGGGTATGACGATTGCGGGTCGGCGCGATTTAGTATCAGGGCGAAAAACACTTGCAGAAATTCAATCATTAATCGAACAAATTAAGCACAAAATATAATGCACCAACTAATTTTTACAATGGATTTGCACCAATCGTCAGAGCTAATTTATGGAAATTTGCAGTTAATTTACCCAGACGATCGAGCGATCGACTATGTGGCAACTTCGGGCTGTGCCGACTGGCAGCGCCCCGGTGATGAATGGGTGAGGGGGAAGGGCCCGATTCCGGCAGGTGAATACCAAATCCCAACCGAGCCTTACTATTTAGAGACAAGGGGAGTAGAGGGCGATTTTTTCCACATCACGCCCGACCCGGTAGTTTCGGATAAAGGAATTCGAGCCGAGTTAGGTCTGCATTTTGACGCCAATTATCCCGGTAGCGCGGGCTGTGTGGTGCTGAAAAATTGGGATGGCTGGCGGCGTTTGTGCGATCGGCTCGCGTCAATCGCCGATTTAGGGGTGAAGAGTTTGCCGCTAACTGTGAAGTATTGAATTCGGGGAGGCCCGCAACCCGAAGCGGTTCCATTGCTTTAGTCGCGAGCCATCAAAATCCTATCATCGTTGGGGATTCACCCTAATTGCCGGTGAGGCCTATGGTCGTACTTCCCCAGTTCAAATATTTTCACCCATGATTTATCTGGACGTGCAACTGACTGCTGGAAGAGAATTTACCTTACCTGGCCATTACAGCGAACAGGCGGTTTACAGCGTAACAGAGGGGCTTGTTATCGATGGAGTGCCTCTGGAACAACATCGGTTGGCAGTTCTACATTCAGGCACTGAAGTAAACATTTCTGCTTCAGGCAAGGCTCGTTGTATTGTGATTGGCGGTGAACCTGTTGGTGAGCGGCATAAGTGGTGGAATTTTGTTTCAAGTCGCCACTCGCGCATTGAGGAAGCTAAACTCGATTGGAGAGAGGGACGGTTTGCTCAGGTTCCTCAAGAGACAGAGTTTATTCCGCTGCCAGAAGAGCCACCTTCTCAAGCAGAGCAACCGTTGTGAATAACCGCAGCGATTTAAATTAAAAAACTTTTTGTTGATTCAGAATCTCTCTTTTTTACTCTAATCTTCACGCCTATTATTCCCAAACTTTTGATGCCGTTAGGCATAGATTCTAATTAATTAGGTGAGAATATTGTAGGGATGATTAATTAATTGTCCCTACAAGTTTAGGATGGTAATTATTTGACACTCCCCTGGCTAAAGCCGAGGGGATTCTTGTTTCGCAGAATCGACTTGCCGATGCAGAATTGCTTCAACATCGGTAGCGGTCAATTCTCCACAAGCGTTCGGATCTAAGATCCAAGTTCCGGTGTGCCCCACCGTACTTAATCCCCTCCTTGAGGATATTTCTAGCGGCGTTCCAATCTCTATCAAGGGTGCATCCGCACTGACAAGCGTGGGTTCGCGTTGATAGACTTTTCTTAACAACAGTCCTGCAGCTAGAACATTCTTGACTTGTTCCATTGGCTGGCACGGCAATCGTAATCCTTCCGAATACTTTGCCGAAATATTCCATCCATGTTCGGAACATATACCAAGATGCGTCGTTAATCGATTTGGCTAAACAGTGATTCTTCACCATATTTTTAATCCTCAAATCTTCGTAGGCTACACAGTCGTTTGACTGGATGACGCATCTTGCCAATTTCACGGCAAAATCTTTACGCTGTCTACTTATTTTGAGGTGGCGCTTTCCTAGAATCACTCTAGCTTTTCTTCTGTTGTGCGAACCCTTGACTCGTTTTGAAACTCGTCTTTGGGCTTTTTTTAATCTGTACTCTCCCTTGCCCAGAAATCGCGGATTTTCGACGGCAACGCCCTTTGAGTCTGTGTAGAACTCTTTGAGCCCCACGTCTAATCCAATGGCATTGCCTGTGACCTCAATCTTTTGAGAGCGGTCAACTTGAACGCAAAACTGGACGAAATATCCGTCTGCTCGCTTTACTAAGCGTACTCGCTTGATTTGACTACGGTGATAAAAATGTAAGTCGCGCGTCCCTTTTAGTTTGAGTTTCCCGATTCCTTTCTTGTCGGTAAAAGTGAGAGATTGCCGGTCGGTTGCCAGACGCCATCCGGTTGTCTTATATTCGACCGAGCGGTTGTCTTTCTGGAACTGCGGAAATCCCTTTTTTCCCGGAATTTTCTTTTTACAGTTATCGTAGAATCGGGAGATTGCCGACCACGCTCTTTCTGAGCTAGATTGCCGAGCCATGCTGTTCAAGTCATCGCAAAACGAAAATTCTTTAGCTAAAACAGCGCTGTACTTATTTAAGTCGTATTTATCGACTTTTTGGTTGTCCATCCAAAAGCGCAATGCTTTGTTGCGGATGAACTGCACTGTTCTAATTGCTTCATCTATAGCATCTAATTGCTGCTTTTTACCGTATGCTTTGAATTCAAAAACTAGCATGACTTCGACCTAATCACGATACTCTTATGCTAGCAACGCTAGCTTAACATCGCTAAACTTGTTCACAAAGCTTTACAAGTACGTGTCGTATCCCCTACATTAGGAGAAAGCCGTCGAGCGAAGGACGGGGTTTTAAACCCAATTTCTTGATAAAGTCTGAGCGAGCGATCGCCATACCTGAGAGTCTGGGGGGTTGACGAATATAAGCGTTGGGAATCCGAGTTTCGAGTGAACCAGTCCCTAAAAAATTGGGATAATTTCGTAACTATCGGCCTATATTCCGCTTCATTTGATCTAGTTCTTCCTGAGCTTCCCAGTGTTGAAACTTTTCTTCTAAAGGATCTGCCGCATTAAAACTGTTATAATTTGAACTCTGATTCCAACCCTTTGTATCCCAATTTGGCTCTGTTTTAGTGGTAGTTCGAGTTGCAGCTTCTGCGGCTTTTGCTCGGACTTCTTTTCGCCGTACTTGAATTTGGCGGTAGAGTTCTTTTGCTTGTTCAATCCGTTCTTTGCAGCCTTGCATTTGACCCCAGCGCTGATTTCCCTGACGCAACAAAGCTGCTTGCCGCTCTTGGGCGGCTTGAGCTAAATCGAGCCTTTGAGCAGCTTTAGCTTTGTTGATGCGATCGTTCCAACGCTGAATTTCTTGAGCGGCGGAGAGAATTTCGGCTTGCAGTTTTTTCTCTTGTTTTTGGATATCGAGAATCAGCCGCAGAGTGTCTTCTTCTTGTTCCTTCAGTTGTTCTTCTATTGCCTGCAATTCCAGATGGGGATTGCTACGCAAAAATTCTTCTAATCTGGTTTCTAGAAAGCGGCTGAAATCATCAAATAAGCCCATTTTTTATAATTCCTCAGTCATTAGTCCTGGGTCATTAGTCATTGGTCATTAGTTATTAGTCATTGGTTCTTAGTCACTGGAGATCGATTATTGATCCTGAGTTGTTAGTTATAGCAGAAGAAAGTTCGGCAACGAATGGGGGAACCGATTTAACGGATAGAAGCAAGAAGTAATAAGAGCAATGGTTTCAGCCATTAAGAACGTCTTGGCGGTTCCTATATTATAACTGTTGTCACTGCTCGTGATATACAGCCCGATCGCGGCCCATTACCGATTACCGATGACCTAACTCATAACTAATGACTGATGACTAATGACTGATAACTGATGACTGATTAGAACTTTTGGCCGACAAAAACCGATCGCACATCTCCTCCCTTGCGGATAACGGCTTCTTGATTTTTGATTTCTGCCAGCGTCCAACCGCTAGCCCCAATGCTTTCGCCCACATAAATTCTGCGGGCTACGCCGTCTACTTCAAACAAAGCAGCCGATCGATCGCCCAACTCCAAAATCCCTACCAACGTGTGGGCGGAAGTCGGGGCGCTGCTGACGGCCGGTGCGGATTGCTCGGGCGCGGGCGCGGATTGCTGGGCTGCTGCTGCTGGGGGCGCTGGTGCCGGTTCGGTTTCGCGAGCCAAAATCTTTGGCTGGGGAGACTCCGAGGGGGAAGGCGAAGCGGCGAGGGGAGAGCGAGTTCCCGCAGCGGCGATCGCACGACCCGAGGCTGGAGCAGCAGGCGAGGGGGAAACTGCAGCGGTTTGAGGAGCAGCCGGAGCAGCCGGAGCAGCCGGAGCAGCAGCTACCGGAGCAGCCGGAGCCACAGTCACCTGAGCGGGGGGAGGGATGACTACGACTTGAGGTGCTGGTGCTCCCGGCTGCGAGGCAGCTTGTTCGAGGGCATTAGCAATGCGGTTGACTGCTGTCGAAAGACCTGCGGTTGCCGGCGGCGCGCCGGAAATTGGAATGCTCGGCAGTGTCCCTGGGGTGGGGGCTCCGGGAACTCCTGCAAGTTGGGGGTTAGCTTGGGGTGCTTTTTTTTGTTCGATCGCTTCTAGGGAGCGTTCCACATATTCGACAAACTGGGTATCTGGTGCTGTTTTGCCACTTGCTGCGGGTGTCTCTGGTGCGGGGGCGGCGGGCAAGCGCACCAATCCCGACCTGCTTGCGAGCCATAACCCCATGACTAGCAGCAGCGACCCAAATGCTGCTCCCAGCAGCATTCTGTCGAATGATTGTTTGGACTGCTGTTTTTTGGCTGTTTCTAGGGCGACTTGGCGGGCGATCGCTTCTACGTCTTTTTCCCCCCTCTGCGGCTGGGGGGGTGCCAACTGCGACAAAACTATTTGAGGTACAGAGATCGACTTGAGCGCCACGAATTCAGGCTGCACTGGTTCCGATGGCAGTCCGTCGCTGCCGTCGAATGCTCGATCGACTCCTTCAAACAGTTCGTCCATCAACCGATCGGCGTAGGACTCTACTGCCACTGCTTCGGCTGGCACTGTTTCGACGGTCGCAACCACGGAGATCGGATCGGACGCTGATTCCAAAGACATCTGTTTGGCGATTACTTTTTGAGGCATAGTTTTCTCTGATTCGCGCTGCTCGACAACCCTGAGACTGTTAACTTTTGACTTCTACAGGATACTTGTGATGTTGACCAATTCTTGGCTCGGAACAGGTCAATTGTATCTCACTCATCACCATATTTTTAGTCCTCGGCCAACTTACTTTGCCCGATCGACTTTTTTTTTACCTGTTTTGGGCCTTTTAGTCCCTGTTTTCTGCTGCCAGTCTTATTTGCTTACGCTGACTTTTACTGCATATTCACTGCTTGTGTCAATCCCACCCTCCGGGTCTTCACAGTTTTTGACATACAGCTTTACTTGAGGCTCTCGCAAAAAAAGCGGGTTTTTTGGCGCTGTTTCCGATCGCCTTGCAGGTTTAACAAGGATTTCAGACTTTTACTCGTCTTAAGTTTGTTGGTCAGTTTGCTTGACAGTAGTAACAAGCAACCGATTTTATAACTTTAATAGTACCATAGCTTCATCACACTTAGGTAATAAATTGTCAAAGGTTGCCAAATGGTCTGCTAAACAAGCATTATTCCTAATATTTTTTTACACTACTATTTGTAATACAAAAAGAAAAAAATATTGAAATTTGTCAATATATATTCGTTTCAGCAGGAAATTTTTTCATCCATAATTACTCTAGCTCCTGTCATTGTGAGCAGGAGCTAAAGACAACACTCGGACAACCCAAATTAACCCACCCGTTCCGCCAGTTCCAACCAGCGCTCAGTCGCGCGATCGATCTGCTGCGTCAACTGAGCCAAACGATCCGATAACTTCTTCACCTCGGCAAACCCGCTGGGAGCATTGTTAGACAACCTCTTTTCAATCTCTTGTTTCTCAGCTTCCATCTGTGGAATTTGACTTTCTAATTGTTCGTATTCCCGCTTCTCATTAAAGGAAACTTTGGTAGATTTTTGAGTAGAAGTTGGGCTTTTAGAATTATTAGATTCAGCGGTGCGTGTAATTTTTTCTTTTTCTTTTTGCCCTTTGATTTCTTTGGCTTCTTCGGCTTTCTTGTAGTCTAAATACACCGAATAATTGCCGGGATACAAACGCAAATTGCCGCCCGGTTCTAGGGCGAAAACCATGTCGATCGTGCGATCGAGA
This sequence comes from Microcoleus vaginatus PCC 9802, assembly GCA_022701275.1. Taxonomy (NCBI): domain Bacteria; kingdom Bacillati; phylum Cyanobacteriota; class Cyanophyceae; order Oscillatoriales; family Microcoleaceae; genus Microcoleus; species Microcoleus vaginatus. The sequence goes on along the minus strand of CP031740.1, from coordinate 2,329,099 downwards.
AAATAGCGATCGTGGGACACCACAATCACGCAGCCGTTAAAATCTTCGAGATAATCCTCCAAAACCGCCAAAGTCTGCACGTCTAAGTCGTTTGTCGGTTCGTCCAAAATCAGCACGTTCGGCGCACTCATCAGCACTTTCAACAGAAATAACCGGCGCTTTTCCCCGCCAGAAAGTTTGTTAATCGGTGCATACTGTTGGTTCGGTGGAAACAGAAACTTTTCCAACATTTGAGAAGCGGTAATGATTTCCCCATCCGCCGTTTGCACCAATTCCGCGACACTTTTCAAGTATTCAATAACTCGTTGGTCTTCGTTCGGCGTCAAATCCTCTGAATGCTGGTCAAAATAACCGATATGAATGGTTGTGCCAATTTCGACCGTACCCGAATCCGGCTGAATGCGTCCGGTAATGATATCCATCAGCGTCGATTTTCCCGCACCGTTGCTACCAATAATTCCAATCCGGTCTTCGGGTGTGAAATTGTAGGTAAAATCTTTAATTAAAGTGCGATCGCCATAAGCTTTACAGATATTCAATAACTCAATCACCTTCTTACCAATTCGGCGGCCCGCTGTGGCAATTTCGACTTTGCCGTTGGCTGTTTTGAACTCCTGGGCTCGCATATCTTTAATGCGATCGATCCGAGCTTTTTGCTTGGTACTCCGCGCTTTCGGCCCGCGTTTGAGCCATTCCAATTCGCGCCGCAATACACCCGCGTGTTTGCGAACAGTGCTGGCGGCGGATTCTTCAGCTAAGGCTTTTTTCTCCAAGTAATAAGCGTAATTGCCAGCATAATTGTAAAGGTCGCCGCGATCGATCTCCAGAATCCGATTGGTAACGCGATCGAGAAAATAGCGATCGTGGGTAATCAGCAGCAAAGCACCGCGATAGCCGTTCAAATAGTTCTGCAACCACTCTACAGACAGCGCATCCAAGTGGTTTGTCGGTTCATCCATCAGCAACACATCGGGCTCGGACAACAATGCCGTTGCTAAGGCAATTCGCTTGCGGTAGCCGCCGGACAAATCGGCAATTTTCGCATCAAAATCCTCAATCCCCAACTGAGTCAAAATCAATTTCGCCTTGGTTTCCAAATCCCACGCATCCACCTCATCAATGCGTTCAGACACTGCAGACAGACGCGCCATCAACTTGTCTGTATCGCCTTTGCCGTGGGACAATTGATCGGAAATTTCCTCGTATTCGCGCACTAAAGCCATTTGTTCGCCACTGTCGGCAAATACTTGCTCTAAGACAGTGTGATTTTCGTCTAAATCCGGCTGTTGGGGGAGATAGACAATTGTAGACCCTGGATTGACCCAGCGATCGCCAGAGTCGATCGACTCCATACCCGCAATCATTTTCAGCAGCGTTGATTTGCCGGAACCGTTGGTGCCGATGAGTCCGACTTTATCGCCTTCATCCAGGCTGAAACTGGCATCTGTCAAGAGTTCCTTGATGCCGAAGTCTTTTTTGATCGATCGTAGAGTAAAAATAGTCATCTGTATAGAAAGTCATTTACCTGACTTAGTTTAACTTAGTTCGATCCTTTCGGGTTGCATCGGTATGGTCTGTCGTTCCGATGAAACTTCTTCAAGACAAGGGCGAACTTGATTTTTATGAGGATATAAACTTTAATAAATGTTAAGAATGTGATAAAATTTATATATTAATATCTTGTATCTTCGTGACTTAAATATATGGAACATATGGAACTAAATGAACTTAAGGAGCTTGTCAGAATGGGAGAGTTTGGAGCAATTAGTTTGGATACATCAATTTTTGAGTCTCAAGGGTTAAAGCTAGAGTCTGGGCTGCTTAAGCAATTAGACCAATTTCTAGATAATTCTACAAAGTTGATTATCTCCGAGGTGGTTAAAGAGGAAGTATTATCGCACTTAACTAAAAAAACCAAAGATGCACAAAGGGACATTGATAAATCCCTCAAAGACGCTAAGGATTATTGGCAAGTTGAGGATAGTGATATTGAAGACATAAAAAACTCACTTTTCGGTGGACGTGAAGCACAAGAAGTTGCGTCTGAGCGATTTAGTCAGTTTATAGAGGCTACATCTCTGGAGATTCTCGAAGCTCAAGATTATTTAATAGTCACCGAACTAATACAAAAATATTTTAGAGCCAAGCCCCCTTTTTCTGAAAATGGTAAGAAAAAAAATGAATTTCCTGATGCAATTGCTTTAATCTCTCTTGAGACTTGGGCTAATAAAAACAAAACAAAAATTATTGTTGTTACATCTGACAATGACTGGAAAAATTTCTGCAAAGGCTCTGAACGACTTTACTCTAGTGATGACTTTGCCGGCGTTTTAGGACTGTTTCAAAATGCTGATGATCTATGTAGACATTTATCCCAACAATATGAAAATGGCGTTCTTGAAGATGTAAAACAAGCTGTCTTTAATGCTTTAGATTATAAAATTTGTGAAATGGATATTTATCCAGAGGCTAACTCTTCTTTTAATTATGAACAAGAAGTAACACAAATCAAGGTCACGGAATTTGAATTTGAATTGCTTGAGTCTCCTAACATAATATTTAGACCTGTTAATTTTGATGACAATAGCTTGATAGTTGAATCAAAATTAAGTGTTGATGTCAATGTTGAGTGCAGTTTTTCATTTTATGTCTACGATCATATCGACAAAGATTATGTTGGAATAGGAGGCTATAGCGTAAATACTCAAGACAATTTGGAGGTGGAGGTTTTAATTACATTTGCAGGTGATTTTAAAAGGGTTGGCGCACAGGTCAAAGTAGATGAGGTTGAAGTGGAGATGAAAACACCTGTCAGCATTGATTTTGGGGATATTGATCCAGATTGGGGAGACGAAGATTAGGACTACTGAAAAGCGGCATAACAAACTGTGTACTGTACAAAACCTCGCTCGCTTAATTCGCTCCGACTCTCGGTGTCATCCCCGTAAATTGCCGAAACTGTGTGCTGCCAATGGCTGTGGCTGTTGAATTCACACCAATACGGCAATGTCCATCATCGATCTAGAAAATTTCAACAATTGCTTTGCCCGTTTTACCCGTTGGGCGATCGGGTATTTGTAGGGGGATGTGCCGACTGCTTAAATACATGGCTGACATGAAATTGACTCGTATCCAGCAATGGAGGTAAATCTGCCAATTTAATATCTTGATTCAGATGTTAGTTGATGTACTCGGTTTGAGTTTCTGATTTTATTGTGCTTCGCCAATGCGATGCTATCTCTGGGATGCTTTTGGGAACTGGCATTGCAAGACATAGGTCGATTGTGCCTAGATAGCAATCAGTTTTGAAGTCATTCTAGAAATATAAAGTTTTAATTTTAATAATTTTCCCTGACTTTAGTTCACTTGGTGTCCAACTTAAAGATTCAACCGACAGTCGCCACCAAGACCCGGGCTGGCAGTACGCACCTTACTTGTATCTAGAGACGGGTTGTTTCAACAAAATCTTCTCTATCTTTAGGAATAGATAAACCCGCCCCGCTCTAACCAGACAAAAATAAAGTTTTGAGTAAAAAGGCGGGGGTGGAAAGTACGAATGCACATTGTAGGGTTTCCTGGCCTGTCATTCCCAAGTGCGATCGCCGAAGATAAGAGTATAGAAATTAAACGGCTGGTTTTCACCCGCCCTTACACAAAATGAACTTACAAAAAGAACAACAAGTAACAATTCTACAAGACGAAACAGCAGCGGCAGGAAATTCAGCCAACCCAACAGTTGAAACTCCTTTATACGCCTCAGAATTTGCAGCAGAGGAAAAAGTCAGAGTGGAAGAATTTAAGATTAGCGGCGACAGCCTAATTGGTAAAGTCAAAGAACTAATTCAGCAAGGAAAACTCCGCCGCCTCGTCATCAAAAACTCGCAAGGGCGGACTTTGGCAGACATTCCGCTGATGGCGGGATTAGTAGGCGGCGTGGCAGGCTCAGTAGTCTTTCCAATTGCTGCTGTACTTGCTACAGTAGGGGCAGTTGTGGCTCATTTGACTGTAGCCATCGAGCGCAAAGAATAGTCATTAGTAATTAAAAATCTTCTCTTCAAGTCCGCGAAGGCGGACTTTGTTTGTTTAGTAGCGATTTCAATCGCCGAATTGTCTGCTCAACGCAAATTATCCGGTACTCTCGCCGCAGGTTGGTCTAAATAATTGTAAACAATCCGCGAAATCCGACGGACAAAATCTCTCACAATCGGGTCATTGTAAGGACGTTTGACAAATATTGCCGCTAAATAACGCTTACCGTTGGGCATATCAATAATTCCCGCATCGCCAACCACAAAGCCGATATCTCCGGTTTTGTCAGCAATCACGGCTCCCGGGCCTAAACCCGAAGGCAAAAGCGTTCTAGTTGTTGTGTTCCGCAGTAATTCTAAAGCTTGTTCCCGACTCGATTCAGAAACTAATTTATCGCGAGATAGCATCGCCAGCAACTTTACCATATCCACAGAACTTGTGGTATTTGTTCCTTGAAAATCTCCCAACCAATTGCGAATTCGGGTGTCCGTTAATCCCCAACTGCGAAAACGCTCGTTAAGTTTAGCAATTCCCCCCAAACGTTCAATAATCATGTTGGTGGCTGTATTGTCGCTGATGGTAATCATTTTATCTACGGTTTCTCTGATGCTAAACCGAGTTCCATTTGGTCTGTCTTGCATAGTGCCAGAACCGCTGGCTACTAAGTCAGACTTCATAACTAATGTTTCGTCTAGGCTAACTTTGCCCGCGTCTACATCTTGATAAAAAGCAATCAGAATAGGTAATTTGATGGTACTGGCGGCCGGAAATACTCGATCGCCTTTGATATCTAAATAGTTGCCTGTATCTAAATCCAGAAAAAACATTCCGGCGCTCAGGGATCTATACTGTTCGATCGCACTTTCGATTTGAGGCTTGATGGCTGTCATTTCCGAGCCTGTTGACATCACCAAATCAGTGGAATAGTTTATCTTATTTCCCGGCGAAACAGAGGGCGTAACTTGACCTGCTGCTTGTTCTATGCGAGTAATAGCTGTGGGTATAAAAGACTCGTTCCCCGCTATTTGCTCGGGATTTGGCAACTGAAATGACCAGCGCGTGGCAGATTCTCTAATGACTCGGATTTTTTGCGGGTCTAACTTATAACCGGGAGTTAATTGTATGACTAACCTGGTAGTTCCGGTGTCAAATTGCCCGACTCTAATTTGTTGAATAGCTGAGTTGTAACTTTGAGGACTTTCGGGATATTCCAAGACTATTCCCGGTAAATCAATTACTAAGCGGGTGGGATTAGCAATTAGTTTAACTTCCGGCTGAACTCCTGAATCTGTGGTTAAATTGAGCTGATTTCCCCTGGGATCGAAGTGCCAAGATGTTAGTGTATCAGCTTTTGCGGGCAGGGCGAGCGAGAAAAGACTAAGGGCGGCCGGCAACAGCCATCGCAGTTTAGGAGTCATGTTTGAAGAGAAAGAGTTTAACGGCTGCAGCAAGAAAGCGACTGGAAAAACGTTATCAACCGCTTTCGAGATGAAGCACCTAGCATCATACAGTCAACTCTTGCCCGCAGCCGTAATGTTTTTATTCTCTTTGGGAGTATTTCGTTTCCGGCACTCCTATCGGGACTTAAACAAAAAAATTGTGCTAAAAATAGTATAATGTAGTCAGGTTAAGCTTTTTACGTCAAAAACGCGCAATGAAAGAAACAACTCCTAGCGCCATGCCACCATGCTTCGATCGATGGTGTCGTCGTTTTGACGATGTTTTTAGCCATCAAGCCCAAAAAACAGGGTTTAAGCACTATTTAGGGGGATTATTGGGAGAAAGTGAGCGAAAAAACCTGACTCAGATGTCAAGAGACTGTATAGGAGTTACATACAACCGATTGCATCATTTTTTGACAGAAGCTCCTTGGAATGCCCAGCAAGTTAACCAACGACGGTTGCAGGTGATGCAGCAGTGTAGGCAGACTCATATCAGCAGAGGGTTTACTCTGATAATAGATGATTCCGGTCACAGAAAAAGTGGCAATTTAACAGCAGGAGTTGGTCGGCAATATATTGGAGAAATCGGAAAAACAGATAATGGTGTAGTAGTGGTAACTACACACTTATATGATGGAGTGAAAAGCCTACCACTTGATGTTGAATTATATCAACACGCTCATTCGTTACCTCAAGGAAAAGAAAATCCAGAATTTATTAAAAAACCCGATATAGCCATCAAACTAATTGACAAATGCTTAGAAAGGAAAGAGCGACCAGCAGTAGTTTTAATCGATGCAGGCTATGGGAATAATAGTAGATTTTTGCAGGAGTTAGAGAAAAGGAAGTTAACCTATGTAGGAGGATTAGCCAAAAATCGAAAAGTAGTCTGTCAAATAGAACCCGAGCGACAACCCGAAGAACTCAAACTCTCAGAATTAGCAAAACGTTTACCAGCAGAGGCTTTAAGTGCTATTACACTAAATCGGGAAAAGCCCAGAACTGTGTGGGTAGCAACTATCACAGTAGAATTCTCAACCATGTCCGGGCCAAAAACAGTCGCTATCGTCATGAATGCTCCGACTTGTTCTACCGCCACAGAAGTTGATTATTTAGTGACTAACGCTGCCAGTGAGCGGGCAACAGCATCATGGATAGTAACAACTTACTCCCAACGTAATTGGGTAGAAGTGTTTTACCGTGAAGCTAAAGGATGGCTAGGGTTAAAAGAATATCAAATCCGAGGAAAGAGAAGCCTTTATCGACATTTAATATTAGTATTTTGTGCTTATACTTTTATCATTTGGCATCAGTTAACAGGAGGATTGCGTCGGCAGTGGGCTAACCAACCTTTAACAACATTTACTGAAGCTTTGTCAGCTTTTAGAACAGCTATATCTTACAGGTTTTTTGGCTGGTTGCAAGAAAACAGGGACCTATTTACTTTATATAAAGCCAGTTTGGGCTTTGTTTGGGCTTAAAACTTGTTTAAGTCCCACTATCAAATCCGGTTCTATTACCCCTTTTTCTTCCAGTCTCGCGCAGGCCGACAAAACTTTGTACACTGGCGGATTCTCTTGGCAGAATTCTTGTTTTGTAGGCACAAATTTTATTCACCTGCGATGAATTAAACTTAGGCGACTTCTCGATTTCTAGCATCTTCGAGCGAGTCGATCGCGGCTTTTAAAAACACTTTTCCTTTAGCAACAAATCGGCGATCGCTCAAAGGATCGTAAGCTTCCCAATTACCGCTAACTTCGCGATCGCGCCACAAAAACCAGCAGCGGTAGATTTCCCCGCTATCTATATCATCGCACAAAGCCAGCCAATCGTCCCCCGTGAGAGCGCTAGCATCTAATGCTACCAATTCCACCCATGCAAGTGCAGTGCAGGCATCGATCGCCTCAGCGTCAACGGAGTCAGATTTGGTAGCTATAGGTTGTGGCGAACACAGTGTAGACTTCATAATTTCTCCTTAATTCAATTAAATCAATCAATCAATGAATTGCGCTATTTATGGAACTGACCCCGGTACGCCAAGTGGAAAAACAGTGTTTTGATAAATTTCTGGTTGGTCAAATTTACCAGCGGCTGATGCTTCTGTTAAATTATTAAGTGTATTAATTGTGAAAATGGCGGCGGTTCCCAAAGCGGCCATTGCCAGTCTGTGTAAGATTTTGCTCATTTGGCTGCTCCTTTTTTGCTTGGTGTATCTACTCTAAAAAGTTAAGTGGTGATTAGCGGCGGAGATTGGGGAGTTAAGAAAAACTTTTTCTCCTCAAATATATTCAACTGTTGAAGCCGTTATCAGGACAGAGTTTGAGGAGTCGATCGCCCAAAAAACCTCTGGTCGTAAAATTTCTTAAATTCCGCCTAGCGGACTATCTCCCTTAAAATCGCCCAAAATAGGAACTTAAGGCGTTAAAATTTCTAGATTCGTTCTCCTTTCACTGCAAGCGAAGTGCTCAAGTCAAAACGCGATCGCGGTCGCATTCTCACTGCCTCTGGCTTAAAGAAACTTAACGAGGCGCTCCAAGAATGGTCTGACCGAAATAACATTAGAGGTACTCTGACTGAAATCGAGGCTGAGTCTGGCGTTGGTGCCGATACAGTCAGCAAAATTAAGCAGGGTAGAGAAGGTGCGGATTTGAGTAAAATTCGACAGTTGTTCGCGGCTTTTGAAATGACTCTGGCTGCTAGCGACCATCGATCGGCTAAACTTGAGGAACCGGAAAATTTAGACGAGCTGGACAATTTGCCACCAGCGGAAGATACAGCCACCAGCAGCAGAATTGTTAAAATATTTGTCAGTTATCGCAGCGCCGATCCCGATCGCGAATTGGGAAAAGAGTTAGAAACGGCCTTAAGCGCGATCGGTCATACAGTTTTCACAGCAGAAAATAACATTAGATTGGGAGATAATTGGTTCGATCGCATTAATTTATTCCTTCAAGAATGCGATTATTTGCTGATACTTTTGCCGCCAACGGGAAACCAAAGCGAACTACTAACATATCAAGTTCAGCAAGCAAAAGAACTGCAAGACTCCCGCCCTGACAGAAAACCCATAATTCTCCCTATCCGCGTCGGCTTTCCCCTGAACGCGCCTCTCAATCACGACTTGCGGGGCTATCTGTACCGCATCAAACAGAGGGAATGGAAAACCACCGCCGACACTCCAATTATTATCGAAGAAGTTGTGAATTTGCTAGCAGAAAAACCCGCACCAGTCACAGAACAAACGGAAGATTTAACGCAAAAACAGCTATTAGAAATTAGCAGCGACGAAATACCTCTACCCGCCGCCGAACCGGAATTACCGGGAGGACAAGTGGATGTCGCTTCTCAATTTTATGTAGAACGCCCGCCCATCGAAGAACACTGCTATCAAACTATTGTGCAGCCCAGCGCGTTAATTAGAATCAAAGCACCGAGACAAATGGGCAAAACTTCCTTGATGGCAAGAATTTTGCATCACGGCGCCCGTCAAGGTTATTGCACCGTGCCGCTAACTTTTCAGTTAGTAGATAAAGGCGTCTTTGCCAACTTAGATAAATTCTTAAAATGGTTTTGCGCTTACGTCGGCCGCGAGTTGCACTTAGCCAATCAATTAGACGATTATTGGGACGAGATTTTTGGCAGCAAAGTCAACTGCAAAGATTACTTTGAAAAATACATTTTACCGCAAATCGACAGTCCTTTAATTTTAGGATTAGACGAGATCGATCGCGTTTTCCAATATCCCGACATTGCCGAAGACTTTTTAGGACTGCTGCGGGCGTGGCACGAAGAATCGAAGCGGCGCGATATCTGGAAAAAACTGCGATTAATTGTAGTTCACTCCACCGAAGTTTACATCCCAATGAACATCAATCAATCGCCTTTCAACGTCGGGCTGCCAGTAGATTTGCCAGAATTCAACCATCAGCAAATACAAGATTTAGCAGCGCGCCACCAGTTGAATTGGTCGGAGGCGAAAGTTGAGGAATTGATGGCCCTTGTCGGGGGACATCCGTATTTAGTGCGAGTTGCATTATATCACATTTCGCGATCGGGTTTGACACTCGATGAATTAAAAGAAACTGCGATCGCAGATGCGGGAATTTACAGCGACCATTTGCGCCGCCAACTGTGGAATTTAGAAGAATATCCAGAATTGGCCCAGGGGATGAGAGAGATTGCACAGGCAGAAAATCCCGTGCAATTAAAGCCAATGCAGGCGTTTAAGTTGGAAAGTTTGGGGTTGGTGAAATTGCAGGGGAACGAGTGCGTGCCGAGGTGCGAACTGTATCGACAATATTTTCGATCGCACTTAAGCGCGATCGTGTAAAATTTTGTCTGTAAGTGCGGTAAGTAATAATCAGGTGAATGATACCTATGAACGATATTTTTTTGATAACTTCCGATAATTGGCTAGATTGGATAACCGTGTTTGGTTATCTAGCCTTTACAGCTTTCATTGCATGGCGCGTGTTCACCACAAAGTAGATATATCATGAAATTACCTTCTTCTTCTGTCTTGCTTCGCCTCCTAGCGCTAACGCGCCTTCGCGGTTTGTTAAATAAATAGTAAAAAATGTAGATATTAAGACTAGGGTAAAAACCCTAACCTAACTAAATTCACTACCTCAGACTGTAGTTAGATAGAATCCTTTCATAAATTTCATAATTCTCTCGATCGAAGCAGCAAAAAATTACTCTTGGAGAACCACCATTCTTTTGTATTTCTTCTGAGCATATCTTCACTGCAATCTCACCTGCTAGAGCTTTAGGATATTGGTAAATCCCAGTGCTAATGCAAGGAAATGCCAAACTCTCTAACTCTTGCTCTGCGGCGATTTGCATACACTTGCGGTAACACTCGGCCAGGAGTTCAGGTTCTCCATGATTACCTCCCCGCCATACTGGCCCTACTGTATGGATGATGAACCGCGCCGGCAAGTTATATCCTTTAGTTAGCTTAGCATCCCCAATCTTACATCCTCCAAGCAATCGGCACTCATGAAGAAGTTCTGAACCTGCTGCTTGGTGTATTGCTCCATCTACTCCACCACCCCCAAGTAAACTGGTATTTGCAGCATTCACGATTGCATCAACTTCCAGTTTTGTGATGTCGCCCAAAATAACTTTCATATTTTTTGTAATAGTAAACTCTAGGCAAGTTTAGCAAAGAAACTCCTTATCTAGTCTTGCGCTCTCAACTTTCGCAAAATCGGAATTTGTTCCAACTGTTCCGGCCGTATACAGTCCCAGTTTAACCCAATTGGACGCGGATAACTTGTATTAGTCTCAATTACATCCTCAGCAGTAACAATCCAATTCAGCGCCCAATCGTGAGCCTGCATTGGTAAACGCGAATCGGCGACTATTTGCAAAGGATGCACTGTTGTGACAATTGGCGTATCGATTTGTACTAACCCGAATTTTTTCAACATAGCCAATTCCAAATCGGCAAAACCTGCACCTTTCCCGGTTCTTCCACCGCCCGGCCCTGCTGCTACGCAGCCGACTATTACTAAATCAATCGGCTCCATTTCTGCAAAACTTACCAGTTTTCCGCAAGTCAGTGCTTTGCGGGCGATCGCACTTTCGGCAATAGATATATTTTGCCGCTGCAAATCTTCAGCAGTTAACTCTACAAAACAGCGATCGTCTGTCAATCGCGGTACTGCCATATACAGGCGTTTTCCATCTTGCAAAGCTCGCATCCGCACCGGAATTTGTGGCGAATCTGGATTGCACTTAATCGTTTTTGCTTGTTGCCATATTGGTAAATTTGCCAATCTTTCGGCAGCCAACTGAGTACCGACAAAGTTGGGGATATGACCCAACGGATCGCCAATAGATGCGGCTTGCTGCTTCAGCAAAGACCAAATTTCAGCTCTTAACTTGTCTTTGTCGTCGTTATATCCAGTCCAATCAGTTTTCATGCTGTAAGTAGAAGGAAGAAGGAAGAAGGAAGAAGGAAGAAGGAAGAAGGAAGAAGGAAAAATGCTCATCTAGCAACTTTTTTAGCCATTTGTATCTGAGATTTAATTAAGTATATTCATTTATTGTGGTACAATTAATCATACAAAATTATAATAAGCCCTCGATTATTTAGTCTCTTAGAGAGGGACTTCGTTTGACTCTTGAGCGGTTTAAACCGCCGAATGTTCTTTTTTATTTTATGAATTTTACCACAAAGCCCAGTTACTATCAAGTCGGTGGGAGTTTGACAAATAACGCTCCGAATTATGTGAAGAGGCAAGCCGACGACGACCTTTATAACGGATTAAAAGCCGGGGAATTTTGCTATGTTTTGAATTCCCGGCAAATGGGCAAATCTAGCTTGCAGGTGCGGACAATTCAGCGGCTGAGAAATGAAGGAATTGCTTGTGCTGCGATCGACATTTCGGAAATTGGCAACCGCGGCGTCACTCCCGAACAGTGGTATGCTGGTTTGCTACGCATTCTCGAAAATAACTTTAACCTGTCAGATATTGTCAACGTGCGGACTTGGTGGCGCGATCGCAATTTTTTAACCCCGGTTCAAAGATTGAGCGAATTCATCGAAACCATACTATTACCCAACATTTCCAGTAATATTGTCATTTTTATTGACGAAATCGACAGCATTCTCGCCCTAGATTTTCCCGCCGACGATTTTTTAGCCTTAATTAGATCGTGCTACAACAAGCGGGCCAACAATTCAGAGTTCGATCGCCTAACTTGGGCTCTTTTAGGCGTAGCATCGCCGACGGATTTGTGCCGCGAGAAAAATGCCAGCAGCAATACTCCTTTTAATATTGGCAAGGCGATCGAATTAACGGGTTTTGACGAAACCGAAGCTCAACCGCTAGCAGCGGGGTTGGCAGAGTTTACAGACAGCCCTAATCAAGTTTTGAGAGAGGTTTTGTATTGGACGGGCGGGCAGCCGTTCCTGACTCAAAAGCTGTGCAAACTATTGTTGGAAAATGCCGAATTAATCCCGAATTTACCCCCCCCAGCCCCCCCTTGCCAAGGGGGGGAGAAAGATGCAGCCGCCCCTTGCCAACGGGGAGAGAAAGATGCAGCCGCCCCTTGCCAACGGGGAGAGGAAAATACAGCCGCCCGTGCCCAAGGGGGGGAAAAAGATAAAATTAACACTTCTAAAGAGTGGGTTGAAAAGGTAGTGCGCTTGAAAATAGTGGAGAATTGGGAATCTCAGGATGTCCCAGAACATTTGTCCACAATTCGCGATCGGCTTTTCAAAGAAAACCAGCGCATTGTCAGGAGACTGGGATTGTATCAGCAAATTTTAGAACAAACTGAAATTGTCCCCGATGGTAGTGCCGAACAAATGGAGTTGCGATTAAGCGGATTAATTGTTAAGCGTGGGGAGAAATTAACAATTTCTAATCCTATTTATGAAGCTGTATTTAACAAACAATTAATTGAAGAAAAATTAGAAAAACTCTCGCCTTACTCGGAAGCGATCAAAGTCTGGCTAAATTCTAGCTGTGAAGATGATTCCCAACTGTTGCGAGGGAATGATTTGCAGTCAGCATTAGTTTGGGCGGCAGGAAAAAGTTTGAGAAACGAAGATTTTCAGTTTTTGACTGCCAGCCAGAAAGTTATTTTGAGCGACCAAAATCAACTGCTGCATTCAGCTACACTAGAAACCAAAAAAGCTGTCTGGGATGCGGAAAAAGCTTGGAGTGAAGCTGACTCTGCCAAACAAAAAGCCAAACAGTGGATCGGCATCGGTTCTGCGGTACTGGCAGCATCGTTACTGGCGGCGATCGGCTTTTCAACTCTCGCTTACCAGCGGTTTAAACTAGCACAAGCAAGTATTGAAATCGAACAAAATGGCAGCGATGCTTTATTGTTGGCTGTTTCTCAAAAGACAGAAAATAGCGAAGCTTTATCAGAAGCTTTACTGAGGGCGATCGCCTCCGGGAAAAAATTAAAAACCTTGGTTGAAAACAAACATAAGCTAGAACAATACCCGGCAACTAGACCGCTGTTAGCCTTACAAATAATTCTCGATAAAATTAGTGAAACACAGCAGCTCAAAGCCTCATTAAGCCCGCAAAGAAAGATAAAGTGGCAAGCTCATAAAGGTGCAGTTACCAGCGTCACTTTTAGCCCAAAGAGGCAAATTTTAGCAACCGCAGGAATAGACGGTAGAGTTAGAATATGGAACTTTTCCGGGCAAAAAATTGTTGAATGGAGAGCTTTACAGCAGTCAGTTAATATGGTAAATTTTAGCCCAAACGGTAACTTTTTAGCGACTGCCGGAAGGGACAGCACTGTTAAAATATGGAATTTATCAGGTAAAAATATTTCTAATTTGAAAGGAATTCAAGGCTCTGTTACCAGCATCAGTTTTAGTCCCGACGGAAAGTTATTAGCGGCGGCAGGGATAGACAGCTATGCTGCAATTTGGGATTTGTCTAAACTGCCACAATTAGTATCGTCTAGCCTGAAACTCCCAGGTCATAACGGCTTAGTGAGAAGCGTAAATTTTAGCCCAAACGGCAATTTCATAACGACTTTAGATGGCAACTCTACAGTGCGACTTTGGAATTTGTCGGGCAAGCGGAAAAAAACACTGCCTGTTCAGGCAATTGGGCTCAGTTTCACTCCGGCTCAACACCAGTATCGCTTTGCTACAGTAACATTGAATGGCAAAGTGGGGCTGTGGAATCTGTCAGAAAAAGAATTAGTTAAGGAATTTCAAACCTTGCATTTTGATGCGAAATCAATTAGTTTTAGTCCCGACGGAGAACGGCTGGCTACAGTGGGAATTGACAAGACTGTACGGCTGTGGAATTTAGCGGGGCGGCAGGTTGCTCAATTTGAGTTCGAGGAGAATGTTGTTAGTGTCAGTTGGAGTCCAGACGGAAAGCAAATTGCTGTAGCTGGAAGCAACGGCACTGTCTGGCTGAGGCAGGTTGAAGGGTTAGAAGAATTGCTGAAGCAAAGCTGCAATTTTTTCACCACTCAACCGAAGTATTTTACCAGAGTTTCAACTATCTGTAAGTAGGGTGCATACCTGACTTTAGCACGTAGGACACAGCATTGCCATCTCCTATCCGTAGCTAATGAGTTATGACTATCAATTTACTTTAACAGGTGAAACACTTACATTAGGATTTGTAACTCTTTTTAAGAGTTCTTGTCGGGCTTGTTCGGGATTTTGACCTTTGGGTACTTGATATAATAATCTACAGGAACCGTCTTGAGGATTAGCTGCACAAATAATTAGTTTACCGGTGGTCGATGCACCTGCTGTGACAATATTATCCCAGCTTCCTTGCGGTTGCGAGTTGTTGAGAATTCCTGAGACTCTGGTACATCGAGTAATCGCATCTTCTCCTGATTCATTGAAATAGTTATCAGCTAGCCACAAAATAACGGGAATATTTTTGCCTTGTTGGACAGCAATTGTAGCTGGGCGGCCGCCAGCAGCGCCGCAGAAGAATGAAGGCGCTTGGGCAAAGGCTGGACTGTTTGCTAAAATCGGAGCAGCAAGGGCAATAATTGACGCGCTAAAAGCAGACTTTAAGAGCCGAAATTTCATGAGCAGAAATAAGCTTTTTCATTTAAGGTTACTAATAGTCTAAAAAGTTAAACTGTTTGTTGCCGGGAAGATTAGGCATTTAGAGAAAAAAATAAAATTTATTCTGCAAATTTTTGCGATCCCACACACTGGCCTCATCTAAGCCAAAACTCCGGGAAAAAAGCTCCCTGACAAACACCAAAGGCAGAAAACAGGTGCAGCCACAGGGGGCGCAAGCACGAAGGTATAGGGTAAAGGAGTGGTTTTGCACCGTTTTTTGCTGAGCCTTGCCCTTCCTGAGGCCGTCCCACCTAAAGGGGAACCTGTGTTAACATCGAAAAAAATATTCTCTTTAATAATCAACAATGGGCAATGTTCTGGTGCTGAACGCCTCCTACGAACCCCTTAACATCACCAATTGGCGAAGGGCGGTAGTTTTGTTGCTGAAAGGAAAAGCAGAACAGGTTGAACACAACGGGAAATTTATTGCGCCAAACTTCCCGCTACCAACTGTGATCCGACTCCGCCATTATGTCCGAGTTCCCTATAAGGATATTCCGCTGACCCGCCGGAACATCTTGCACCGGGATGCACACTCTTGTCAATACTGTAGTTACACGGGGGACGATTTAACTCTCGATCATGTAATTCCCCGATCGCGCGGAGGAGGCGACAGTTGGGAAAACCTCGTCACCGCCTGCGTGCGCTGCAATGTCAATAAAGGCAGCCGCACCCCGAAAGAAGCGGGAATGTCGCTGCGCTATCCGCCTAGGAAACCTCACAGCGGTCTTTATTTTGAAGTCACTAAACACGTTAAGAGCGGTATGCACAAAGAATGGCAAAAATATGTAATAGGCCTTTAAAACCCCTGTCAGCGCAAGCGCGGGGGTTTTTTGCAGGAGTTGTTAGTTATGAGATTGCTTCGTTCCTGGCAACACACACTCTCTGCATGAATTAAAAAATTAAAGAGAGAATTTACGCTCTTAAATCCGGTTTCTCGTCAGAAGTATTGGCTTTGACAACGAGGCATCTACAAAGAAACCGGGTTTAAGATAGAATGTCGCGCACATCCTGAAATAGTTAAGTTAATTTTTAATGATGAAAGACCACGCCCTTACCAATTCCGATGGAACATCTGGCAACCGCGAAGGTGAACTTGATACCAGCAGCGAGGTTGTACCCGCAGTGAGTGCGCCTGGGAAACGGCGCAGCAAAGCCGAAGTTGCTTCCCAAGAGAATCGTGGCCGTCTCCGCGAGGAATTGCACGATCGCAAAGTCGAGCAATTGCGCCAAATGTTCGATCGGCACAAAGGCACTCGCCAGTTAATCTTGCTGCAAGATTTTCCAGACCCCGACGCCCTTTCAAGCGCTTGGACTTACAAATTAATCGCCGAACAGTACGATATCCAATGCGAGATTATCTACGCCGGCGCCCTCAGCCACCAAGAAAATATTGCCTTAGTTAAATTGACAGGGTTGCCGTTGCAGCGCTGGACGGTGGAAACACTAAAAACTAAGGATTTGTCCGCGTATCAGGGCTGTGCTTTCATCGACAACCAAGGGACGACTTGTAACTTAACCGAGTTTATTTTAGCGGCTGGAGTTCCGATCGCCTCCGTCATCGACCACCACAATCTGCAGGGGGAAATGAACGCAGAATTTACCGATTTGCGCCCTCAAATCCGCGCTACAGCCACGATTTTTGCCGAGTATTTACAGTCTGGACTTTTAGCTCTAGACGCCAGCGTCAGTCTGCACATCAAGTGCGCTACAGCTTTGATGCACGGTTTGCGATCGGATACGATCGCCCTCAGACAAGCTCAGGAGGAGGACTTTTTGGCTGCGGCTTATTTGAGCCGGTTTTACGACCCGCAGTTGCTGAATGCCGTGTTACAGTCGTCTCGTTCTAAGTGGGTGATGGACGCGATCGAGCGATCGCTCAAACACCGCACCGTCCAGAACAATTTTTCGATCGCCGGCATCGGCTACCTCCGCTATGACGATCGGGATTCTATTCCCCAAGCGGCGGACTTTTTAGTAACAGAGGAGAACGTACATACAGCCGTTGTTTACGGAATTGTTCACGACAAAGATGAGGAGATTGAAGTAGTAATTGGGTCGCTGCGGACTAATAAACTCACTCTCGACCCCGACGAATTCATTAAAGAAGCCTTCGGACAAGATGCTCAAGGACGCTTTTTTGGCGGTGGCAGAAGTCAAGCAGGAGGTTTTGAAATTCCGGTGGGATTTCTTTCGGGCGGGAATGAGAATAGCGATTATGCAAGGCACAAATGGGAAGTATTCGATGCTCAGATCAAGCAAAAGTTGCTTAAATTAATTAGTCCTAAAGACAATCCTGTTTACGATCATTAACTCGGGAGTTTGTAGATGCGGTCTTGATTCCAACAACAGTCTGGAAATGCGATGCTGGGTTCGGCCTCCGGTTGCTACCAGGTTTTGCCATGTTTTTTCTACTGAAGGGCAAAATCTCAACTTGATCATCAGTCCTGCCGGCACTTCAACTCTCCTCAACCGGGTTTTTTCACTCTTATTGAGGGTGGGAACTCACCCCCCAGCGCACCTCTTTCATGAACAGGCTTTCCGGCCGGTTCCAAAAAAATTAAATTTTCTTGTGGGTAGTAGGGGTCTGGCAGGAGAACCCGCGCATAAAAAGCTTAGTGAAAATGGTGTAAGATGTCAGTTTGAACGAAGTAAGGGGGTTAAAAAATCCGGTTGAGTTCTCCAGGACTAACACTAATAAATTTTATCCCCATTTTCCAAAAGTACACACCCAAAAAACCTAGTTTTTTAAATATTGTCAAGGGATGCAACGAAGTATTTTAGTGAAAAAGCTGGTGTTGGGAAAAATTTAGTTGGCTCTAGTTTACTAAAATTCAAAACATAATTATTCAATTATAAAACTTCTACAGGGTTAATTTTTAGATATTTGATTATAAATTCGCTAACTCAATCATAATTTGTTAGAGTTGGTGCAGGAGGTTTCCGATCATAATTATAAAAGAAACGGCGTAGAAAAGGCAAAACAAATACAGGAGAGTTTAGATTATGGGCTAAATTCTAAAAAACAAGGAGTTGTAGTATTACCAAATTTTTTAACACAAGTCAAGTAGTGTTTTTTGATAAATCCAACAACAGACTTTTAGGATTTAAAAAAATATTATATTTATTTATTTGTTGCGGGCTAGAATAGTAACAAATAGCTTAAAAAAAAAGGAACACGGAGATGTCTACAAAACAGACTTTCTCTTGGTCGTTAGAGAAAATCCTAGAAAAAAATTCTGAAATTGCACTTCAAATCAACGATTTCGGGGAGCTGGAGACAATTTTGCAATGTGCGCTAGAAGAAACCAGGGTGCTGCTGGAAACCGATCGCCTGATTATTTATCGCTTCCTACCAAAAGGAAATGGCGTAGTATGGGCTGAATCGGTTGATGCCCAGTGGCCGCGAATCCTAGGAAAACTGATTTATGCTCCTTGCTTGGAAGCTACCTGGGTAGAGCGTTACAGCCAGGGACAAACGAGCAGCATTTCTGATATTCCCAGCGGTCATCTTCAAGCTTGTTATGTAGAATTGCTCGAGCGCCTCCAAGTTCAGGCAAATTTAGTTGCGCCAATCTTGCTAGATGGCAAACAGCAGCAATCTCCGAAGCTTTGGGGACTGTTGATTGCTCATCACTGCCGAAGTCCGCGTCAGTGGGAACCTCTCGACGTTCAGATCCTGCAACAGGTTGCAATGCACATCGGGTTGAGGATGCGGCACTTGGAATTTCACCGCCCGGTGCTGGGGCCAAATCAACCGCCGGAACTCGAAACAGAACCGAATCAAACTGATCCCAATACAGAAAGCGCGCCAAGAGTCAATCATCATCAAAATTGTCTACAACCAGAGTTTGCCTGTTCCCTGAGCGGGGATATTGTCCACCTCAAAGCCTTTGACTTGTTGCAAAACCCGATCTGGATATTTGATATTGAGCATTGGCAAATCCGGTGGGCCAACCAAGCATCCTTGTACCTGTGGGATGCTTCCACGCGCCAGCAACTCGCGAGCCACAACTTTAGGGATATGTTGTCAGAGTTTAGTCGGATTCGCTTGCAGAGCTATCTGCAGCAGTTTGAGCAAGGCCAAACCTTGTCCGAGCAGTGGACGTTTTATCCGGGCGGTCAGCCTGTTTCTGTCGGCTGTCGGTGCTCTGGGATCAGGATGGATAGCGGGGGTTTGGCAATCCTGGTCGAGGGTACGGTCAAAACCGCTCATCAAATCGAGCCGGAAACCCTGCGATCGATCGAGGCACTCCGACACACGACACTGATGGTTTCGCTGTACACCCTCGAAGGTGTGCCACTGCTGCAAAACCCGGCGGCGTTGCGCTGTTACGGGGAGGCGCTGCACCCGGGATCTGCGACAGATAATGCTTTTGTGAGCCGCTTTGTTGACTCTCAGGTAGGAGAGCGAGCAATGGCAGTTCTTAAGTCCGGTGAGGTATTTAGCACGGAGGCTCAAGTGATTACTGTGGCGGGAATGCGCTGGCATAGGATGGACGTGCGGTGTACCGACGACCCGGTAACAGGCAACCCGATGTTGCTCGTGAACGAAAAGGACATTACCGACCGCCAGCACACAGAAACAGCCCTGCAAAAGAGTCAAACCCGGTTGTCAGAAGCCCAGCGGGTGGCCCACATCGGTAACTGGGAATGGGACGTAATTACGGGTAAAATTACCTGGTCTCCCGAACTCTTTGAGATTGTGGGACGCGACAGCGCCCTAGGCGAACCTACTTATGAAGAAAACCTGCGGCTTTACCATCCCGCAAGTGCCAAACACCTACACCTGGTAGTTCAACGAGCACTCACTCACGGGCAGCCTTATCTATTGCGCCTCAGAATCGTGCGCCCGAATGGTTCTCTCCGCCATACCGAAGCTAGAGGGCAAGCCCAACTCAATGCAGAGGGAAAAGTCATTCGGTTGTTTGGTACATTTCAAGACATTACGGATCTTGTCCAAGCAGAAACAGAACTCAGAGAATTGAGTACAGCTCTTGCTAATGCCGTTGAGGGCATCTCGCGGCTGGATATTTTCGGACGGTACATCACCGTTAATCAAGCCTACGCGAATATAGCAGGTTATCAGCCTGAAGAAATGGTTGGTATGAATTGGCAGAAAACAGTTTATCCCGAAGACTGCGACAGGATGATGGCGGCTTATCAAAAAATGCTAGCCGAGGGTCGAGTGGAGGTTGAGGCCCGGGGTATCAGGAAAGATGGCTCGATCTTTTACAAGCAGGTGGTGCTGTTGGCAGCCTACGACTCGCAGGAGCGATCGATCGGACATCACTGCTTTATGAAGGATATCACCGCTCGCAAGCAAGCAGAAGCATTATTACAGCAAGAGTTCCAGCGTCGGGCTGTGGTGATTGCCACCCAACAGGAAATCGCCATCCGCAATCCTAACCTGGATGCAGTGATGGCGGTGATTACAGAGAGGACTCAAGATTTGACCCGCGCCGATGGAGCGGTGATTGAAATGGTTGAAGGGGATGAATTGGTGTATCGGGCAGCCAGCGGTATCGTCACCCCGTATGTTGGATTACGGCTCAAAGTAGGGACAAGTTTATCGGGAAAATGTATTGCGACCGGCCAAATCATGCTTTGCGAGGATTCAGAAACCGATGAACGGGTGGATCGGGCTGCCTGTGGGCGCATTGGTCTGCGGTCAATGGTGGTTGTTCCCTTGTTCTATCAGGACGATCGGGTTGGCGTCTTAAAAGTTGTTTCAGCTACACCCTGTGCCTTTACAGAGTCAGATATTCATACCTTACAACTGATGGCCGGGTTTCTGGCAAGCAGCCTGCATCTGGCTTCAGAGTTTGATGCCAAAAACATTCTCCTGAGTCAATTACAGGAAAGTGAGGAACGCTACCGTTCTGTGATTACTAGCATGACAGAAGGTGTCGTACTCCAGCTAGCAAACGGACAAATTACTGCGTGTAATGCTAGTGCCGAAAGAATTCTCGGACTGACCCCCGAGCAAATGATGGGGCGCACATCCGTAGATTTAGACTGGCGAATCGTTCGGGAGGATGGCCAACCGTTCCCGGGCCAACAGCATCCGGCAATCCTCACCCTACGCACGGGACAAGGGCGATCGAATGTGGTGATGGGCATTCACAAATCGGATAAAACGCTGACTTGGATTTCGATTAATTCTCAACCGCTGTTCCATCTCAATCAGTCTCAACCCTATGCAGTAGTGACGACTTTTGCTGATATTACAGAACGCAAGCGGGCAGATGAGATGCTAAGACACCGGGCGGAACGAGAAAGATTAATTGCTACGACAGATGGGTTAACACAAGTAGCAAACCGCCGCTGTTTTGATGAGCGATTGCAGTCGGAATGGCATCGGCTGATGCTGCAGGGCAAACAACAGCTTTCGTTGATTATGTTGGATGTAGATTATTTCAAGCGATATAACGATTGCTACGGACATCAAGCTGGGGATACTTGTTTGGTGAAAGTCGCCAAAGCCGCAGCAGCCGCGGTTAAGCGTTCCACCGATTTGTTTGTGCGGTATGGGGGCGAAGAATTTGCTGCTATCCTGCCGAGTACGGATGCTGCAGGGGCGATCGCGGTTGCTGAGTCGATGCGTCAGGCAATCCGCCATTTGGCAATTCCTCACGAGCAATCTGATGTGAGCGCGATCGTGACTGTTAGCATGGGAATTGCGACTGTGATTCCCTGCTTGGGAACTTCACCGGATGAACTCGTTGCCTTCGCCGATCGAGCATTGTACGATGCGAAACGACAAGGGCGCGATCGCTACGCCTCTAACGCAAACCCGATGAGGGCGGAAGATTTCAATGCAGTTGTAGAATAGGCAAAAGATGTCGATCGCGCCAAACTTCACGCATAAGTTCGATCGCACAGCTATCAAAAGGACAGCGACAGTGCATTTATATCTGATCCGTCACGGTATCGCAGCCGAACCCGAAGAATATGATACAGACTCAGAACGCCCGCTGACTAAAGAGGGCGAGCGTAAAACCCGGAAAATCGCCCAGCGGCTGTACGAGCTCGAAATTCAGTTTGACTTGATTCTCACCAGTCCCCTACTGCGGGCGCAGCAAACCGCCCAAATCCTGCAAACAGTCGGTTTGAGTTCCAAAATAGAAGAATCCGCCACCCTCGCACCTTCAGGAGACATCGGAAACTGGTTGGAGTGGTACAAACAGTGGCAGGAAATAGGTAGCCGCAGCTTGGCCCTAGTGGGCCACCAACCAGACTTAGGTCACTGGGCAGAAAATTTGCTTTGGGCTCGATCGCAAGATGCCCTGATTCTCAAGAAAGCAGGGATCATCGGCTTAATCGTCCCCGAAACAGGCTCCCCAGTGGGCCGCAGCCAAATGTTTTGGCTAACTGCGCCCAAGTTTTTGCTCCCCTAGAAACAGCGAACCGCCCCGACATTAACAGGACGCGCCAGCCCTCTTAAAACCGCATTCTGGGACGGCGAAACCGGGTTTGAGGGGCGACGACAATACGCAGCGGTGCGATCGGGCTGTCTGTTGAAAAACCCGGTTTCTGAACCCCAATTAAATGATTATTTGTCAACACTGTGACACTATCTTCGTTTCTGGTAATGTACTTTTAGTAGATTGAACTCACACAAAACGGTATCGCAATGGTCGTCGGCGAATTCAAACCAGGTTTAGAAGGTGTTCCCGCCACCTTGTCCAGCATTAGCTACGTCGATGGACAAAAAGGGTTGCTGGAATATCGCGGGATTAGCATCGAGGAACTGGCACTGAAAAGCTCCTTTCTCGAAACTTCATATTTATTAATCTGGGGGGTACTTCCGACAAAGGAAGAACTCGAAGCTTTCGAGCATGAAATTCGTTATCACCGCCGGATCAAATATCGCATCCGGGACATGATGAAATGCTTTCCAGAAAGAGGACATCCCATGGACGCCCTGCAAGCTTCAGCGGCCGCCTTGGGCTTGTTTTACTCCCGCAGAGCTCTGGCTAACCCAGCATACATTCGAGAAGCTGTAGTGCGGCTGCTAGCTAAGATTCCCACAATGGTAGCAGCGTTCCAGCAAATGCGACGGGGAAATGACCCGGTGCGACCGAGGGATGACTTGGACTACTCGGCTAACTTTCTTTATATGCTCAACGAGCAAGAACCAGATCCGCTGTTAGCTAGAATTTTTGACACTTGTCTGACTCTCCACGCTGAACATACAATTAATGCCTCTACATTTTCGGCAATGGTAACAGCTTCGACGCTGACAGACCCTTACGGAGTGATTGCTTCAGCAGTTGGCACTTTGGCGGGGCCGCTGCACGGGGGAGCTAATGAAGAAGTGATTGATATGTTGGAGCAAATTGGTTCGGTACAAAACGTGCGGGCTTTTGTCGAGAAGAGCGTTGCAAATAAGGACAAAATCATGGGTTTCGGTCACCGAGTTTACAAGGTGAAAGATCCGAGAGCAACTATTCTTCAGAGGTTAGCAGAACAGTTGTTTGAGAACTTCGGTCACGACGATTATTACGACATTGCTGTCGAGTTGGAAGAAGTGGTTGAGGAGAAATTGGGTCACAAAGGAATTTATGCAAATGTAGATTTCTATTCGGGTCTGGTTTACCGAAAAATGGGAATTCCGATCGACTTATTTACACCGGTTTTTGCGATCGCCCGCGTTGCTGGCTGGTTGGCCCACTGGAAGGAACAGCTAGAGGCAAACCGCATTTACCGCCCGACTCAAATATATACGGGGACTCACGGTGCTCCTTATATTCCGATCGAGGACAGACTCCCATCCTAAAGCAAAATTATCAACCCAGATCTGAAAATGGCGAGAAGAATTGTTTTGCTTTCATGAAGTGTTGAATTAAAAATTGCTTTCGCCTTCGGAGTCAGGAAGCAATCTCTGTCTGCCACAAGCTTCCGTGCTGGGTTACACCCCTCTTGTATGGTGTGCTGTTTGTTGGCGACAATAGTAAGAAGTGACGATTTTCAGGAACTCCGGTCCTCAGGCTTGCGGGTCTGAGGTTTTTTATTGCAATATTACGAATAGCTTTCGGTAGGTTGCTGCGCGCGCACCCTACTTGTATTTACGCTTCGCTTGTATAGTATTAGGTACAAAGTTAAGATGCGCGATCGCATTTAAATTCCTCCCGCTTTTAGTCGTCAGAACATCTATGGCTTACAGCAACAGCGAAATTGAGGGCAAGTCTTTCTACCAATCCGAACCCTTGATCGCCCGCTTGAGAGGGATTATCCGAGATTATCCCGAAGGCGTTGGCATTATCAAAGAGTTGATCCAAAATGCTGACGACGCTAAAGCAACGCGGGTAGAAATTACTCTTGATTGGCGCCACCATCCGGTCAAACAATTGCCTGACGATCGTATGGTAGTGCTAATGGGGCCGGCGATGTTAGTCTACAACGATCGCGTATTTGCAGATAAAGATTTTGAGAGTATTCGCAGTCTGGGACAAAGCGAAAAAGCACGAGATTTGCAGAAAACGGGTAGATTTGGCGTCGGGTTTAATGCAATATATCACGTTACAGATTATCCGAGTTTCGTATCGCGCGATCGCATCATCTTTTTTGATCCTCACGGTGCAGCTATTGCCGGCACTTCCCGACAAGAACCCGGACGCGAGTGGAATTTAGCAGACGCTAAATGGTACGAACAATATCCCGATTTTATGCAAGTCTACGCAGCGGGAGGATTGCCATTAGGAGATACAAATTTTCAAGGCACTTTGTTTCGGTTGCCCTTGAGAACCGCAGAACACGCTAAAAATAGCGAAATTCGCAAACAAGCTTTTACCGAATCCAACGTCAAGGAACTACTAGACGCACTGATTAATTCAGGTGAAGAACTGCTGCTATTCCTGAAATCTGTTCAGGAAATTAGAGTTTACGAAATCCCCGCCAACAGTCAAGAAACTCGGCAAGAAATTCTGGCGATTGTTACGAAGAACCAGCAAGAAGTACGAGAAGCGCGGCAACAACTCCTTGATGCAATTCCCAAGACAGCAGACAAATTGCTGGAATTGTGCCACAATAATCCAGCGGGTTTAATATCAGTTTCTTACCGCCACGAGATTGAAACAATTAGCGGGAATCGGAATACCAAATCAACTTGGAGAACAGTAAGTTTAATTCGCACAGATGAAGGCGGCGAGTTGGCAAAAGTCATAAAAGCAATGTACGAAAGCCAAGAAAAAGTCTTGCCTTGGGCGGGCGCTGCTGCTAGGATTAATGCTGTTAGTACCGAGGAAAACCTTCAACCTGTGGGCGGAAAAGTTTACTGTTTTTTGCCACTTCCCCTGGAAACAGGGCTACCGGTTCACATCAACGGTTTTTTTAATTTAAATAGTTCGCGGGACAACCTCAGCAGCGACAGCGGACAAACGGGAAAAGACCGACCGAGATCGATTTGGAACCAACTACTCGCGCAGCACGTTTTGTCCCACGCTTATGCTAACTTAATTGTTGATTTAGTGCAAGATATCGGCAGGTATCAGACAGAGGAATTTTATAAATTTTGGCCTGTTAGCAAAATTACTGTCAGCAAAGTTCTAGAAGAACTGCCCCGCTTTGTAATCGAGTTATTATATCATAAAAAAGTTGTGCGATCCGCTGTAGAACACGCTGTAACTGAACGTGTATTCAGCGTGGTAGTGATGTCGCAAACAAGATGGGTGACGCCTCCGACAATCAGAAATCTACCTTCTAAAAAGTTGTGGGACGAATTATTAGAACCGCTGCGCGCCGACAATATCGACATTCCTGAACCGCCATTGCCCGAGTCAATTTTGGGAGTTTTCAAAGATGCAGGTTTGCCATTGCAAACATTCACTGCCGCGAACTTGCGAAAGCACTTAACCGAAAATAAACAGCTAGGCGTGCCTTTGCAAAATGCACCGAAACCCAGCTTGCAAAATAGACAGTGGATTGCGAATATGCTCCGCTATTGCATCAGCGACAACAACCGAAATTTGCGCGGTTTGCCGTTAGCTATTCTCGCTAATAATACTCTACAAGTCTTTGGTTACAACCCGATAGGAACTGTTTACATTTCAGAGTATACACCAAGGCAGATATTTGCCAATCATCTAGAATGGTTTTTACACGGAGATTTAACCAATGTATTGCCTCCACATAACATGATTGGCGTTTCCGAGATGAATGCCGCAGAAGTAGCGAAGAAATTGGTTCACGTAATTGGTTCAACGCAGTCAGAATGTGATTGGCAAGCTGATGCACCACATCCACCAAATGCAGAGTGGCTGACTCTCGTATACAATTATTTTTTCAATATCTCACCCAGATATCTGCCGCAAGAAACAATCGATGAATTGAAGAAAGTTCCGCTGGTTCCGGGAAATGATGGGAAGCTTTACAAAGGAGGAAAACTTGACACTCCTTTGTTGGGCGGCGATAATATTGCAGCGGAAATGATGGAAGCTGTACAGTATTTTGGGGTGACGCTTGTCAAAGCACCAGTAAAACTTGAAAGTGCGATCGCACAATTTGCCCAACGACACAAAAATCAGTTAATTTCGTTTGTCGTTGGCCCAGATGTCCTAGATACAGTATCTTCGCGCTACGCCCGAGGTTTGCCACCCTACCACCAAAAGCATTATACATCTCTCCTCAATTTCCTGGCAAATTCAGAGCCAATAGATTACAACCAAGATAGCCTCAATAAGCTGCGTCAACTTCCAATTTACCCCACAACTTCCAACGAAATAGTTTCCCTCAACGATGAAAATGTCTACCTTCCTGGCGGCGGATACGAACCGCCAGAAATTGCAGGTACGTTGAGGCTTTTACGCCTAGAAAAAAATCGGGAATGGCTGCGGCTATTCCAACTTTTGCAAGTTCCGGTACTGAATCGCGCTAGACTAATTCGCGAGTGCTTGTTGCCTGAGTATGCGTCATTTGCCCCGGAAGAACAATTAACGGCGCTGGCCTGGATTCGAGATCATCTGAGTGAAGCTTGCAAAGAACTAGAAAAGGGAGGAGAGGATGCTTCCTCATTCAAGGAAGAGCTTAAAAAGGCGCGTTTGGTACGCTGTAGCGATCGCAGATTACGCTCTGCCGAATTAATTTACACTCCTGAAAATCAAGTAATCCGCAACATTGTCGGAAATTTAGCAGCTATTCCCGACATGGAATTTTATTCGCAGGATGAGCTACTCTGGCTCGATTTTTTCGAGGGTTTGGGTATGCGAAGAACCTTGAGTGCAGATGACATTGTAGCTGCTGTTGACAATCTAATTCAAACCGCAAATCGTTCAGGTGCAGTTGCAGTAACCGATGCTTGCATTGCTGTTTTTAACTACATCGTTGATAATGATAATTGGGATGAACTAAAACATACGAAAATTGCCAATACCAACAAAACACTGGCTGAAACACTCGCAGATAAGCCTTGGGTTCCTGTCGAGCAAAATCCTCAAAAGTTAAGCCAATACCCCGGCGCGGCGATACCTGAACCGAGGCTGTATCGCGCTAAAGATGTCTGTTTCATTCAAGATGTTCGCTTAGTTGCTAGCCAAAAATTTTTATTTGCACGCCCTGAGTGCGACTTGCTGAAGCCCGAAATCAGAACTGCACTTGGTTTTGAGCCTGTAGATACCACTACAGTTATCGACCACTTTGATACACTAATCAAAACTTGGGAAAATGACAGTTGAAATCAGGACATCCGACAATCTAAACGCACATTTACAATCAGTAAAGGCAATTTACAAGTATCTCGATGATACTTTCATCAAAGGCAGTATTTCCAGCGAACAACGCCAGCTAATTCAAAAGCGCTTTGCTCACCGTCAATGTCTGTGGGATGAGTCTAGGGGTAAGTTTTGGCGGCCAAAACACGCTTTTTTGGATGACGTGCCTTTTTTCGGCAACCGCCGCACAACTATAGCGGTTTCTCATCCATTTTCCGAAGTCTATCAGCTTTTAGGACAAGGGATATCGCCTGTTGTGCAGGATTACCTAGATTTTCTCGAAGAATTAGCAGCAGAGTACAGCAACACACCTTTAAACGCAGCAGATAAAAACTCTGCGATCGAGGTCATCGGTCGTCTAGAATCTCAACAGTCATTAGAAGGCTGCACAGTTAAAAACCCACCGATACTTACTGCTAACATCACACTTGCTCCCGCCTGTGAAGTTCTCATCCCGGACGCACCTTGGCGCAAAGATTACATTGATCCCAAACAGATACTGCACCAGCAAATCTCCCCAAAATTTGCCAAAGCTGCGGGAAGTCTTTCTTTATTAAAAGATGTGATTGAACGTCCGACGACGGTAAAAAATGCTCTAAATGCTAAAAGTAATGATTGGTGTCTAGAATGGCAAAATACGCTAAATTCCCCAGAATTTCTATCTGGTTTAAAGCGGCTGATTTTCCACGAGCGCGACTGTGAACTAATCCTCGATATCATCTGGATTACAAAGGCTAAAGTTTCGCCAGCTAGTCAAATTCATGTAGATTTATTCTGGAAGGGTGAAACCCAAATCGCGGCATCTATACCGGGGACTCAATACTTTGATGAGTTGAATAAAATATTTCATATTATCAGTAGCAGTAGCAGATACATTATGCTCTGCTATTTAGCCGAGAGTATTAATGCTCGACTCGGCGAATATGCAGTGCAAAATCTGCTGCCGCTAGCAAGCATTCTGGATGCTGAGCCGAACAATATTAATGCTTTGCTAAATGAGTTGCGAATTAGGTCTTTACCGGGCGATTTGTCTGGCGTCACCGCCCCTAATTTAGAAATTACATCCTCTGCGGGAGAAAACGGCGATCGAAAGGGCAATCGCTCAATTTATTGGGGCGCATTTTGAGCGATGATAATGAGCATTATTATCGGCTCTGTAAGGTACGCAATGCGTACCCTACCAGCCTCTATTCTTCAGTGCGCGCAGGCGGACTTCGTTTGTATAGACGCGGTTTCAACCGCCGAATCTAAACAGATTGAGTTACATGATGGCGGCTAGTCAATTTATCCAATTGATTCACCAACAAACTCAGGAACAATCCCACATCGGTAACAACTCCAGTAGATTCGATCGAACCCCGATCGCTCAATTTCGTCACCACCGCCGGATTAATGTCCACACACACCATCTTCACACCAGCCGGCGTCATATTTCCCACACCAATTGAGTGCAGCATAGACGACAGCATTAACACCATATCCGCACCGCGCAGCAGTTCGGTATATTCTTCTTGAGCCTTAACTAAATCCATTTGCGTGTCGGGAAGTGGCCCGTCATCGCGGATCGAACCGGCCAGAGAAAACGGTATATTGTTCTTCACACACTCATACATCACACCGTTAGTAACCAGGCCTGCTTCAACAGCTTTTGCAATACTCCCGTAACGTCGCACAGTGTTAATTATTTTCAAGTGATGTCGGTGTCCGCCACGCACAGCAACACCGCGTTTCATGTCAACCCCTAAAGAGGTTCCCATATTCGATTGTTCCATGTCGTGAACTGCGATCGCATTTCCACCTAAAAGCGCTTGTACGTAACCTTCACGAATTAAGTGCGCTAAATGTTCGCCACCGCCAGTGTGGATAACAACAGGCCCCGCCGTAACTACAACTTTGCCACCGCGATCGCGAATTTGGCGCAATTCCCACGCTACTTGTTCCACTACCAATTCTACACGGCGCTCGCTAGAAACGCTGCCGGACATAAAGCTAAATTCTTGAGAATTGCGCTGTTCCCGCGATTCTGTTTTGCGGATGGTGCGGATACCGACTACATCTACAACGACTTTTTCTCCTACTTTTAAATCGCGCAATAATTTGCATTTAGCCACTGGGCCCTCAGCAGTTTCAGTAATAGCTACTGCTCCATCCATCCGCTGATTTTGTACCTTCACCCACTGGTTATTTACCCGCACTTCCGTGGGATAAATCGTACTCACATAAAAGTCGTCCGGGCCGACGCCATCTTGCACTACCGGTTCTAAAATAGCGTCGCAAATCTCTTGCGGCGGAGGAACTGCACCCAAGTCAATCAGCATTCCCATGATTTCTTCCATCACATCGTGGGAAGGAGCCGAAACTTTAACGTCCGCAGATGAGGTGCTTTGCCGCTGCTCTCCTAAATTGAAATTGAGCACTTGGAAACTGCCGCCGTTTTCGATAATTAAGTCTAAAGCGCGGCTGATTAAACCGGCATCGAGCAGGTGGCCGTCCATGCGAATGGTGCGACTTTCTACCATCACGTTTGCCGATCGATCTTCTTGCACCGGTTCCGTTACCCGCAGCGTCAGACACTTACAGGCGCCGCCCGCTTTCAGAAATTCGGTCATTGGCGTTTCAATTACTTGAAAACCGGCCTTAGTAATGCGCGTTTTCAAGGCTTCGCTCACCTTGTTCATTACCACAACTTTGTCAATATTGACGGCATTGCAGGCAAAATTGGCGGCATCTGCTTCTTCAATGGCAATGCGTTTTTCCGGGGCAACTCGCATTTCAATTAAGCGGTTGGAATACGAGTCAAATGCTGCTGGATAGTAGAGCAAATAGCCGCCTGTTAGGGGACAAAAACAAGTGTCTAGGTGATAGAAACGTTCGTCCACTAAACGCAGCGAAAGCACTTCAATGTTGAGCCATTTTGCTAGTAACGGGTGCGAGTCGAGTTCGGAACGGAAGCCGTATCCGGCCCACAACCAGCGTCCTTCGCGATCGAGCAAAGCATCGCCAGCGCCCTCAAACGGCAAGTCTTTCGGGAGTTCATGCACGGTGAAACCTTTGCTTTCAAACCATGCTTTGAAATAGGGTTCTTCGCCTTGGCGCTCTTTGTGATAGAAACGGCTGAGGACGAAGGTATTGCCTACAAGTAAGCCTGCGTTGGCGGTGAAAACCATATCCGGCCAGCCTTTTTCGGGCGGTACGAGGTCTACCACAGCGTTGTCTTTGAGGACGTGGTAAAGTTTTTCCCACTGTTCGACGGCGCGATCGCGCGATGATTTGTGGACATTTCCCTCCATCCACGGATTAATCACGTAATCCACATCGTAGTGGTCGGGAGCACACATGAGGAAGCGAATTGAGTCAGTCATAATTCAGTTAAAATGTGGTAGACGCTACAGCAGACGTATGTTGACAGAGTTTGTATAATAGTAACTGTAATATTCACTACTAATTTTAGCAGCGCAACGTCTGGAGCCTCAAAAGGCTAACTTTTTATTATATCATGTTTAAGATGAGATTACACTAAATGACAGATTGTTCGCAGGAAATACTGGAGAAAATGTCAGGTTATGACGCACTCTAAAATAGGTTCTGAGAGACGATTAATATGCTCTCCGTTGAATTGCCCCCACTCTTACGGTCGGGGCGGGTTTAGGCTCATCTCTGGCTTATATTATAGATGGTTGGTGAACCGGCCGCTACAAGAATTCTGGTTAATTTACCGCACCTGATTTAACAGCTTATCCTAACTTTTAACTTTCACCTTTTGCGAAATCGGTAGTTCGATCGCAAATTCTGTTCCCCGGCCAACTTCTGAATGACACTCCAACTTACCGCCGTGCCTGTCTTTAACAATTTGGTAACTAATCGATAACCCCAAACCAGTGCCGCTGCCGATCGGTTTGGTAGTAAAAAACGGGTCAAAGATCCTTGACTGAACTTCGGGACGGATACCGGGCCCGGTGTCAGAAATCCGCACACACACTTGATTTTCTCCGCTGAGTTCAGTAACAATGCGAATCTGCTTAACTTTGCAAGTACAGTTTGCTGATGACTCTTCCACAGCGTCGATCGCATTCAACAATAAATTCATAAATACCTGGTTTAATTGAGCCGGATAACACTCGACTTTTGGCAGTGTGCCGTAATTTTTAATAAGTTGAATTTCCCCCCGTTTGGGCTGTGACTGCAATCGGTGCTGCAAAATCACCAAAGTGCTCTCTATCCCTTCATGAATGTCTATTACTTTGCGAGCTGTTTCATCGAGTCTCGAAAAGTTTCGCAAAGACAGCACTATCTGCTTAATCCGGTTAGCACCTTCTTGCATTGAAGCCATGATTTTCGGAAAATCGTCAGCGATAAAATCCACCTCGACTTCTGCCAATTCTTGGGCTATTTCAGGAACTGGTTCAGGATAGTATTGCTGGTATAGCTGGAGCAATTTTACTAAATCGCAAGCGTACTGTTTGGCGGGAAGAATATTGCCGTAGATGAAGTTGACAGGGTTATTAATTTCGTGGGCAACTCCCGCTACCATTTGCCCGATACTTGACATTTTTTCGGATTGAATGAGCTGGGATTGAGCATTTTTTAAGTATTCCAGAGTTTGTTCTAACTGTTGCGCTTTTTCCCGTTCTCGCAGTTCGCTAAGCAGCAAATCTGCTTCGGCTTGTTTGCGATCGCTAATATCGGTATGCGTGCCCGTCATCCGCACAGGATTTCCCGAAGCGTCGCGTTCCATCACCTTCGCTTGACTCAAAATCCACTTCCACTCGCCGGATTTTGTCAGCATCCGAAATTCCTTTTCGTAAGTGGGTTCTTTGCCTTCTAGGTGAGCATTTAGCGCTGCTTTAACCGAACGCCAATCCTCTGGATGTACCAGTTCCTCCCACGATGCGATATTATTTTCTATTTCCTCTACTTCATATCCTAGCATCGTTTTCCACCGCGAATTAAAATAGACTTCGGCCGTGACAAGATTCCAATCCCACAATCCCATCGCACTGCCTTCAAATGCCAGCTCAAAACGTTCTTCACTAAGAAGCAAAGCAGCTTCGGCTTGTTTGCGATCGCTAATATCCATTACTGTTCCCAGAAGTTTGATTACTTCCCCGGTTTCGTTAAAAACAGCTTCTCCCCTTCCTTCCACGTATATGATTTGACGGCTAGGATGAAAAAATCGGAACTCTCTTTTGTAGGAAATGCCTTGTGAGATAGTGAGAGTGACAGTTTTTTGAAACAAGTGTCTGTCCTCGGGATGACACATCTTTAAAAGTTGGGCAGATGTCGGTTCAGTTGCGGTTGAGTCAAGACCAAAAATGCGGAATACTTCTTCTGACCAAGTAATTTTATGGGTGACTAAATCCAATTCCCAACTGCCGATATGGGCAATTTTCTGGGCTGCTGCTAGACTAGCTTCGCTGTGTTGAAGTTTAAGTCGCTGTTGTTTATCTTGTTCGAGAAGATTGGCTTGAGCGATCGCAATTCCCATCTGTGCCGCCACAGCCTTCAATAATCTGATCTCATCCTGCGTCCAGTGACGCGGGCTATCGTACTGGTGCAAGCATATCATTCCGTTGGCTTTTCCCTGGTAGGAAGTGCGGATGGATATCATCGACTTCAAACCTATTTGACCGCACAAATCTCTGACATTTTCTAGCAGGGGTTCGGAAAAAACATCGTCACAAACTACCGCTTGATCTTGGGACAATAAAAACTGAAGGTGAGGATTGCCCTGTACGGGAATTTCTAAATCTAAAAGCGATTTTGCTGCGTCTTTTCTGTACTCAGCGACATTAAAAATTCGGGGAGCTGGGCTTTCTGTGTAGGTGTGAATCAAGCAGGAATCGGCGTTAAAAATTCGACCTATCTGGGCCGTTGCTGTTTGAAAAACTTGATCGGGATTTAAGCTGTAGCGGATTTCGAGAGTAATTGTTTCTAACAGAAATCTTTGCTTGATTTGCCGTTCCAAAGCAGCTAAAGCTGTTTTAAGTTCGAGTTCTGCTTGTTTGCGATCGCTAATTTCAGCAGCAGTTCCCAGAATTTTCCAAGGTTTGCCCTGCGCTGTTCTGGCAAACACGCTCTCCCGGCTGCAAAACCACCGATATTCACCATTTTTGTGCTGTATCCGGTATTCAAAATCAAAGCTTTCGCCATCTTTTGCTGTCTCAATTTTTTTTCTTTGTTCTAAGAATCCAGGGATATCGTCAGGGTGTATTAACTTAGGAATAAATGTGGCTGCCATCTCCTGTATTTCTTCAAAGGTGTAGCCAATATCGCTATAGATTTCGCGGTTGACGTAGAGACTTCTCTCTTCTATCACATCGTAAACGTACAATAAATTAGGATTCGTTTTAATTACTGCCGACAGCCAGTGCTGGCTTTCTCTTAGTTGTGCTTCGATCCGCTTGCGTTCTTCTATTTCAGCTTCTAGCAGCGCATTTTTTGCTAAAATTTCCTTAGAAAGCCGACTGAGCAGCAGTTGATTTTCGACGCGAGCCACGACTTCATCTATTTCAAACGGTTTAGTAATGTAGTCTACCGCCCCCAGCGAAAAAGCTTTGACTTTATCAAAAACTTCATTTAAAGAGCTGATAAAAATCACAGGAATATCTTTCGTTTTCGGAGACGCTTTTAACTGTTCGCAGACTTGATAGCCATCCATACCGGGCATCATGATGTCCAGCAAAATCAAATCCGGTGGACTCGATAGAGCAAAGTTGAGAGCCAATTTGCCATCTCGTGTCGGCCGCACTTTATATCCCCGCTTAGACAAAAGCCGGGATACAAGTCGCAAGCTTTCTGGATTGTCGTCCACCATTAAAATATTTTCTTGTAAAGCAGTGTTTGGAAGTCTAATTGTTTCTCGTCTTGGATTTTTCTCATCAGTTGTATTCACAGCCGACCCTCAAATTATTCAAATTTTTTATGTGGGAATACTTGTAAGTCCTTAACCGTTTGTAGCTAACACTTTCAGGTAAATCAGCACAACTCTTGGGTATATAGCACACTCCTAAATTATCTATAATTATATCAAAAATAAGAATAGTTGGAAAATGTCGGGAAATGTAATTATCGCAGCCCATCAAGAAAGCAGCCGAGATTCCTCAAATCACAGGCTCAGCAAGCAACTTTGATTAAAGGTAAAATTTTTACAAGATCTAGAACCGGGTTTCGCCTGCCTTTACCTGGTGGCTCGC
Source organism: Microcoleus vaginatus PCC 9802 (assembly GCA_022701275.1). Taxonomy (NCBI): domain Bacteria; kingdom Bacillati; phylum Cyanobacteriota; class Cyanophyceae; order Oscillatoriales; family Microcoleaceae; genus Microcoleus; species Microcoleus vaginatus. The sequence goes on along the minus strand of CP031740.1, from coordinate 2,294,139 downwards.
TATTATGTTTTCTAAGTAAATATCCTTAGTGGAAATGACAATTAAAACACCCCCTAATCAGTGGTGTCAACTTAAGACTAAAATCCTTTGTTTCTCTGGTTTGTATCCAAGCCTTGAGTCCGGCAAATCCCCTTTCTTAAGCAAGGCTAGGAGAATTTAGGCATAAGTGTCAACCAGTATACCGTTACTACATTTGAGCTTAAGTTGACACCAATGGGCCCTGAACCACTCCTACAATATCTTATATTTTATTTGCAGCGTCCGGCTGATTTATGGTATCTTTGTCTCGACCTGCAATTTCCCACAAGCGGCGTACACGGCTTTCACGTTATACCAATTCAGAAAAATTCGCGCAATTTCTAAAGCTAACTGCGGCTTACCTTGGTCAATCAACCACTGCAAAAAAGGAGTCATCGTTCGCTCGTTCAGCATCCCACCTAATGATAAAAATCCCCACAGGATTTGGTGCAAAACAGTCATTTGAATCATCATCCGCACTTCCCAACTTGGGTGTTTTTGATAAAACAAAACTCCCATTCTCCCACGCTGAATTTCTCGATCAATCATGCCCGGAATTTGCTCTAAACTAAAAGGTGGATGCCAGTGATAGCCCACAGCAGCCGGACATTTAATCAATTTTAAACCTAATTTTTTCAACCTAACACCCAATTCTAAATCTTCCCATCCGTACAGTTGAAAGCGAGTGTCAAACAGTCCAGCAGCCAGTAGCCAGTGGCGCGCGATCGCCACATTTCCCGTAGCAAAATAAGCCGCCGAAAAATCGGTGATTTTGTAAGGCTCTGAGGTAGGATTATCGAAATTACAAGTATTAATCACACTGCCGTAAGTAAAAACAGCATCAGTATCTTTGTAACCCTGTAGTAAAGCATCGGCGTGTGCTTGCAAAAAATGCTCTGTTACCACCAAATCGCTGTCAATAAAAATAATCGTATCGCCCTTAGCATCTTCAACGCCCAAATTCCGGGCCGCCGCCGGGCCCTGGTGAGATTGACAGATCGATCGTACATGAGGCAACAAGTCGGCATCTGCAGCCAACCACTCCAGCGTCCCGTCCGTCGATCCGTCGTCCACCACAATTACTTCATAGTCTCTAACAATCTCACCGAACTGCTGATTTTCCAAAGCCAGTAGACATTTGGCCAAAATCGGTTTACGATTGTACGTCGGAATCACAACACTAAAAAACACGGTTTTTCCCCATCTCCACAGTTACCGTATCCCACGGTAGCAGATTTTTCGCAGCAACTCCGCAGGGAAATAGCAAAGTTTAGCAAAAAAAGAATATATAAATCTGTACTATTTCTGACAAGAATCGATCTCAATTAGGTGCATAATGAAAAGTCGGTTAAACCTCACATTAGGCACCATTCTCAAGAACAGGCAAGATGCCTGTTCCACAAAAATAATATTTTTTTGTGGGGTGGGCATCTTGCCCGCCCTGAAAAGCTTAGTGACAAGGGTGCAAGATGTCAGTTAAATTCAGGATGTAAATAGCAATGAGTCGCGCTAAAAAAGTTGTGCTAGCATATTCGGGCGGAGTCGATACCTCCGTCTGCATTCCTTACCTCAAAAATGAGTGGGGTGTGGAAGAGGTAATTACTCTGGCTGCGGATTTGGGACAGGGAGACGAATTAGAACCGATCCGCAAAAAAGCTTTAGCATCCGGTGCTTCGGAATCTTTAGTTATTGATGCTACCGAGGAATTTGTCAAAGACTATGCGTTTCCAGCGATTCAAGCTAACGCACTTTACGAAAACCGTTATCCCCTTTCGACTGCCCTGGCTCGCCCGCTGATTGCTAAATTGTTAGTAGAAGCTGCGGAAAAATACGGTGCAGATGCGATCGCCCACGGTTGCACAGGTAAAGGAAACGATCAGGTACGGTTCGATGTGTCGATCGGCGCGCTCAACCCCAAGATTAAGATTTTAGCACCTGCGCGGGAGTGGAAAATGAGCCGCGAGGAAACGATCGCATACGGCGAGAAATGTGGCATTCCGTCCCCGGTGAAAAAGTCTTCCCCTTACAGTATCGATCGCAACTTATTGGGAATGGCAATTGAAGCCGGAATCCTCGAAGATCCGTGGGCGGAACCGCCGGAAGAGGTGTATTTGATGACAAAGGCGATCGAACAAACTCCCGACACACCCGAATACATAGAAATCGGTTTCGATTGCGGAAATCCTGTCACTTTGAACGGCAACAATTTATCACCAGTCGCCCTAATTTCCCAACTAAACGAAATAGTTGGAAACCACGGAGTCGGCCGGATTGACATGATTGAAAACCGCTTAGTCGGGATTAAATCGCGGGAAATTTATGAAACACCAGCGATTTTAGTTTTGATGCAGGCGCACCGAGACTTAGAAAGTTTGACGTTGACAGCAGATGTGACGCGGTACAAGCGAGGCATCGAAGAAACCTACAGCCAAATGATTTACAACGGCCTTTGGTACAATCCTTTGAAAACCGCTTTAGACGCATTTATTCAGGACACGCAAAAGCGAGTAACTGGAACCGTGCGGCTCAAACTATTCAAAGGAAATGCGACAATTGTTGGCCGCAAATCTGAAAATTCCCTGTACAGTTTCGACTTAGCCACCTACGGCGCAGAGGACGAATTCGATCACAAAGCTGCCGAAGGATTTGTCTATGTTTGGGGGCTACCAACCCGCATTTGGTCGGAGAAAAATAGAGGTTACAAATAGGAGCGAATTAGGGTTAAAAACCTGATGTTAAGCCGCCGAATCGAATTCGGATTAAAAATTCGATCTTAACCCGCCGAATCGAATTGGCGGCTACACAAACAAAGTCCACCTTCGCGGAATTAGAGTAGGGTGTGCACAGCACACCTTATTTGCCGCAATCGCCCAACCTCTGCCAATTGCCTAAGTTATGAGTTAGTAAGATACAGTAATAATTGGTAATTGGTAACAGGTTTTTATCCTAATAATTTGTTAAATTGTCTTCACACAAATTTAGGTTTGAGGTAGGGGTTTAAACCCCTGCCTGATTGCGGCAGGGCTGCGCCAGGATTGCTGGGTCAACGTAAAACAGCCGCTCGCTAAGATTTCTGTTTTTCCACACTTCCCAAATCCAACTTAGCCCGCAACTCTTCCTTAATCCGATTTAAAATAGACTCCTCATCCAAAGAAGACAAAATCTTGCTCACAACAGCCTTTGGCCCATCATCTCCCCAAGAAGCACCATTAGCTAAATAAGCCTTAGTAACTTGACCGATACCGTAGGAAGAAACCCCCGCGATCGCAGCTTGCGTCACTGCCACAGACAAATAAGGCCCTAAAGCCAAACCCCCCGTCGCCGGCGTCGCCAAACCCAACAATCCTTTCAACGAGCTCAAACCAAAATTAGCCACCAATTCGCCCGCAGTAATTCCCCCCATACTAATCGCAATCTTTTGCAGCAATTCCACCGCGCCCGCTTCCGTCATCGCAATGCCGTAAACTTTAGATAAAGTTAATATCATCACCACATCAATTACCGCACCGCTAAGAATATCAACTACAGTAATTGGATTAAGTGCGATCGCCACCGCTTTAGTCATTACCCCGTTCCAGATAATTCGATTAGCGGCGTCATCTCGAATCTCCATTTTTCGCTGCACCAACTGCTCGTTAATATCCCCCGCACAGAGCATCGTATTCAGCGCGACCAAAGATTTGCCTTCCCGGTCTAAAATCTCCAAAATCTTTAATTTTAAATCTTGCACTTGTGGCAAACTGCGAGTCATTTGCACGCCCATACTTCCGTCGGGACGGCGCACCGCCCTCGCCGTCAAAGGCGAAGCCGCCGCCATCACAATTTCATCGGGAGACAACAATTCTCTCACGCGGTCGTCTCGAATTTTATGATAAATTGCCAGCCTGTCTGCATCAGGATACTGGTCAATCTTATTAAACACTAATAACATCGGTTTTCCGGCTTCCCGCAACTGCGAAAGTGCTGCGTATTCCACTTTTGTAATGTCGCCAGCAACTACAAACAAAATCAAATCTGCTTGTTTAGCAACGCGGCGGGCTAAAAGTTCGCGAGTTTCGCCGTCAACTTCATCTATTCCCGGAGTGTCGATTAATTCAACTTGCGACAAACGGTAAATAACTGGCGAAAGTCGATCGGGCAAATTCTCATCAATTCCCTCTCCGACATCCCACTGGCCAATAGTTGTCGTGCGAGTCACCCCGTGAGTCGGGCCAGTTTCAAACACATTTTGACCTAGCAGCGCGTTCAAAACCGAAGATTTTCCCCTTCCCACCATCCCAAACACAGCTATTTGCACGCAAGCGCGCTCTAGCTTGTCGAGCATTTTCTCCAATCCGCCAATTTCCGGTTCTAGTCCAGTTCGCTCTTGAACTGTCAAGTCGAGATTTTCTACTATATCTCGCAGAGCATCTTTAGCGTGGCGCAGGTTGAGTTCTGCCTGAATGTCTGCGAAGCTTAAAATTGTGTCATCTAATTCGCGATCGACATTTGAAAAATCCGAGGCTTCAGTCATTGTTACCTGATGTTATAGTTTTGCTTCACTTAAAGTTTCAACCGATACGATGCCATTCTAGCTTTTTCCGTCTGCTTTGTACATTAGGGGTAGGGCAATGGCGTGTTTATAATCCGGGTAGGGAGACAGCAATGCTGTGTCCCTACAGATATCATGTAAAACCTGTTTAATTTACAACAATGATTAACCGCCTCCAAATAATAGCCAGTTATCCATTTCCTTTACGTGTAATAATTTTCCTATTAATCTTGCTAGCAATTTGGCTCCCGCTAGCAGCACCCATTTATCTCTTAGTTAAAGATAGTAACCTAGCCACTATTCTGACAATGGGATTGCTATTTGCAGAGTTTGTGTTCCTAGTGCCACCCTGGGGAAAACAGGTTTACGGACAAACCCAATTACTCAAAAGTTACGGTTTAATCAATACCCGAAAAAACGGTTTTGAGCTTTTAATCGGATTGGCGATCGGGCTTTGTCTCACTTTCACCCTATTTGCGGTGCAAGGGGTGTTCGGCTTAGTCGCGTGGCAAAATTCAGATAATTTGCCGAGAATCATCGCAGAAGGGCTGTTAAGCGCCCTTGGAGTCGGTTTTGCGGAGGAGTTGGTATTCCGGGGTTGGTTGCTGGACGAGTTGCAGCGGGATTACAATTATAAAATATCTCTGTGGGCGAATAGCCTGGTGTTTGCCCTATCTCATTTTATCAAACCTGTCGCGGCAATGCTCGGGAGTTGGCCGCAGTTTCCGGGGTTGTTGTTGCTGGGTTTGATTCTGGTTTGGGGAAAAAGATCGCGCCAAAATCGCCTCGGTTTGTCGATCGGGCTTCATGCAGGTTTAGTCTGGGGATATTACGTGATTAACATCGGACAGTTAGTGCGATATTCGGCATCTGTTCCCGAGTGGGTGACAGGAGTTAACGGCAATCCGCTAGCTGGGGCCGTGGGGCTGTTGTTTTTGAGTGTATTGGCCTTGGGCATGCGAAAAATGTCTGAACATTCCAAAGGTTTGTAGTAAGGACGAAGACTCCTTATTTTCCGCAATTTTGATGACTAAACTCCTCACTACCAATCAACTTATTCAGAAATTTATAAATGTATGAAACTCACCCTCTTTGCCACTGCTACACTGTTAATTTATACAGGTATTTGGGCTCCTGCCAAAGCAGAAAATACCACAGAAGCCAAGCCAAATAATTCTTTAGTTCAAGCGCAGCTAATGCGAGAACAAATTCTCAATGCTTGCGTGCAGAATCAGGCTGAAACCCTGCCAAATCCTTTTAGCGATGTACCTTCCAATCACTGGGCTTACAAAGCTGTTTTGACAATGTATTATTGCGGCGCTTACCGAGAAGCGACGCCACCTGGTTTAATTAAAGAATTACTGGAATCGGGAGATACTACTAGAGAAAGTTTGCCTTCCCGATTACCGTTTCCCAATTTCCCATTACAGCAATTTCCCGTGATTAATTAAAGAATTACTGGAAGCGGGATCTCCTACTAGAGGAAGTTTTTATTCCCGATTACCGTTTCCCCATTTCCCATTACCAAGATTTTAAAATTGAGCCCGAACCGTAAACGAATAATCCCCGCCCGGTTCAAGCTGATAATCCCATTTTTCCAGGAAACGGTGCAGCGGTTCCTGAATCAATGCCCTACCCTGAGAAGGCTCAAGTATCAGTGTTTTTTCTGACGTGAAACGCCACTGAAACTGCCACTCAAAATTCCCGGCAGTCACTTCACCCTCAATCGTGCCTTTTTGCCAAGATTGACCAGTAACTCGGACATATGCAGTTGTTTCAGGCAAACGTCTCGAACTCACCTTTTTGTTTCCGCGTTTGTTTCTGCAATTGTGCGACTATTGTAAAGGCTCATGGCTTTTTCTACTCCTTGGTGCAGACTTAGTTCCACAGCTTCTACAACCAGTTTAAGCACTTTCTCTACTAACTGACTTTCCTCTGAGGAAAATTTTCCTAAAACGAAGGAAATCGTATCTTTCTCATTTTTAGCAGAATCGTTTTGAGGTTTGCCGATGCCAATCCGCAAGCGGGGAAATTTGTCTGTACCCAAATGAGAAATTGTCGATTTCATGCCGTTGTGTCCGCCGGCCGAACCGGCAAGCCGCATTCTCAATTTCCCGATCGGCAAATCCATATCATCGTATACTATTAATACCGACTCAGCAGGTATTTTGTACCAATCCGTCGCCGCCCGAATCGCTTGACCCGACAGATTCATGTAAGTAAGCGGTTTCAGCAAGCGGATTTTCTGTCCCCGCGGCCGGTTTCCCTCGCCAAATGTGCCTTGAAATTTGCGATTTTCCGACAGCGCAATCTGCCAAGATTTAGCCAAGGCATCGACAGCATTAAAGCCTATGTTGTGTCGGGTGCGATCGTATTTAGGTTCGGGATTGCCTAACCCAACAATTAGCTGGGGAATCACTAACTCCGCTGGTGTTTCCGACTTCTGAGTGTTGTTCATTTAACTGTCTGTACTATCTTCCTTGGGAGTAGCCGCCGTGAGTTTTTCAGTTTCCGGTTTGCTGCTAGTTGCTACTGCTTCTTCTAACTGCTTGGCTTCCCGCGTGAACTCCGACTCAAAATCCCGCGAAGCATCTTGAAAGCCCCGAATTGCCTTCCCCATACTTCGACCGATTTCAGGTAATTTTTTCGGACCAAATACCAATAGGGCGATCGTAAAAATAACTGCCATTTCCGGCAAACCAATGCCAAAAATATTCATTTTTTCTCTCCTGCAATTTCTTTAGTTACTTCTTGTTTATTTATGGAAAAAGTAACCGGAAAGGGTAAGGAAAAATGGGAAAACTTACCTTTTACCCTTTCTCCTCAACCCTCAGCTTTTACTTTTAGCCTTACTGTTTTGTGATCAATTTTTAGCGGCCTAGGCTCGACCAATCGACATCTACATTCTCCAGAATCAGAGAAGAGTTGTAGATTTGCAAAATAATCAACAAGAACACGAAAAACAGTCCAATGAAAACGCTCATCAACAGCGTGGTGCCCCAACCCGGAGCGACCTTGCCGTACTCTGAGTTAAGGGGTTTGAGTATATCTCCTAACCAAGTCCGTTGTGCCATAAGTCACCTACAATGAATCTCTACAGAGAAGTTTGACATATTTTCACCGCTAATTGCGATCGCAATTTCTCAGAAATGCTGCATGGGGGACTGGGAGAAGGGGGAGTGAGGGTTGGCGACCATACCGTATTGCGCCTAAAATCACTAGACTTTCAGACGGATTGTTATTTTTTGTAATATTATAGAGTGGAGCACTCATAATCTATCAAAAATATGGAACCCGCAGCAGTTCTAGGCATTTCACTTGGCGTGTGTCTGGTGGCAATCACCGGATTCTCGATCTACACCGCTTTCGGTCCCCCTTCTAAGGAATTGAGAGATCCTTTTGAAGAACACGAGGACTAAAGAAGAAGGAAGGCACAACACGGATTCGGACACGGATACACGGATGAATTTAAGTGTGTTTCCAGATATCTCCTATTCTCTGTCTCTCCCTCTCTCCCTGGTAGATATTCTTCTAGGGGTGGGAAGGGAGTGATGCTGTGGGGCGATCGCGTGTCGCCTACTCGTCAATGGTATATTTTTCAGAAATACAGTAAATCTCTATTCCATTTAAGCTAAAAATTATTAAGTTTCAGGCAAAAGCATCATGGGCAATACCTTTGGGCATTTATTTCGGATCTCGACATTTGGGGAATCTCACGGCGGCGGTGTGGGAGTAGTAATTGACGGTTGCCCGCCCCTAGTGTCGATCGACGCATCGGAAATTCAAGCCGAACTTGATCGCCGCCGCCCTGGCCAAAGCAAAATTACTACGCCCCGTAAAGAAGCAGATACCTGCGAAATTCTGTCCGGGGTGTTTGAAGGCAAAACTTTGGGAACGCCGATCGCCATTTTAGTCCGCAATCAAGACACTCGCCCCCAAGATTACGGCGAAATGGCGACAACTTACCGCCCTTCCCACGCTGACGCTACCTACGATGCTAAGTACGGAATTCGTAACTGGCAAGGCGGAGGTCGCAGTTCGGCGAGAGAGACAATTGGTAGAGTAGCAGCAGGGGCGATCGCTAAAAAAATTCTCAAACAAGCAGCAGGAGTCGAAATAGTCGGCTACGTCAAACGCATCAAAGACTTAGAATGTGTCGCCGACCCGGACACTGTTACCTTAGAACAAGTAGAAAGCAACATCGTCCGCTGTCCAGATGCCGAATGTGCCGAAAGAATGATTGAACTGATCGAAAAAGTTCGCGACAGTGGAGATTCGATCGGCGGTGTAGTCGAATGCGTCGCCCGCAATGTACCCAAAGGGCTGGGAATGCCCGTATTCGACAAACTCGAAGCCGACTTGGCCAAAGCCATCATGTCCTTGCCCGCCAGCAAAGGCTTTGAAATTGGTTCCGGGTTTGCCGGGACTCGGCTCAAGGGCAGCGAACATAATGATGAATACTATACTGATGATAAGGGTGTAATTCGTACAGTGACGAATCGCTCTGGCGGAATTCAGGGTGGGATTGCTAACGGCGAAAATATCATTTTGCGGGCCGCATTCAAGCCGACTGCGACAATTCGCCAGCAGCAGCGCACCGTTACCCGAGAAGGCGAAGAAACGCTGCTGGCTGCCAAGGGACGGCACGACCCTTGCGTTTTGCCAAGAGCTGTGCCAATGGTGGAAGCGATGGTAGCTTTAGTGTTGTGCGACCATCTGCTGCGCCATCACGGACAATGTGGAACCTTAAAGCCTGAATTTTAAAATGGAAATCAGCTTGTCCTCTGTAGCGGCAACTCCCGTTGATTGCCCTCAACCCTCCGAATCAATAAAAGGTATAGATGATTTTGTAGTACAGTTCTGGGGCGTGCGGGGCAGTGTTCCGACACCCGGACAGGAAACTGTTCGCTACGGCGGCAATACTTCTTGTTTGGAAATGCGAGTCGCTGGCAAACGCTTGATTTTTGACGGCGGAACTGGCTTGCGGATGCTGGGAGACCAGTTGGTGCAAGAAATGCCCGTGCAAGCTTATATGTTTTTTACTCACTATCACTGGGATCACATTCAAGGTTTCCCGCTGTTCGCCCCAGCTTTCATCCGTGGCAATAGCTTTGATATTTACGGGGCGACTCCGCCGGATGGAGATTGCATGAAAAGGCACTTTGTCGAACGGGTGTTGCACTCGAATTCGCCGGTGCCACTGATGGGTTTGCAGGCAGATTTGAATTTCTACGAACTCCATCACAACCAGACAATGATGCTGGACGATATTGAGATTAGGACGGGTTCTCTGAATCACCCGAATACTGCTATGGGATATCGGGTGACTTGGCAGGGACGATCAGTTGTTTACTGTTCGGATACTGAACATTTTCCCGATCGCCTAGATGAGAATGTCTACAATTTAGCCCTCGACGCTGATGTGCTGATTTACGATGCGATGTACACAGACGAGGAATATCACAACCCCAAATCTCCGAAGGTGGGTTGGGGACACTCGACTTGGCAGGAAGCGGTGAGAATGGCTAAGGAAGCCCGGGTGAAACGAGTGGTGATTTTTCACCATGATCCGGCTCATACTGACGATTTTCTCGATCGCATCGCCGAAGATGTGCAAATCGCTTTTCCGAAGGCTGTCATGGCCCGCGAGGGTCTTATTTTGCCGATCGGCTTCTGAACATTCGCCTCTGACGGTTGCTCGAACCATCAACCGATCGAACCATAATTGTTATGTGAATATGTGGATCTGGGGGCGAAACCAGCTCCACAATTTTTTTTAATACGCAGCAAACTCTTAACTGCATGGTATAATTCTTGCTTGTTAAGTTTTTAGGTCCAGTATTTAAGGTTTTTTTTATTCTTCAACCGCGTCCGCAAGACGCCAAGACGTAAGATAATTGGAGAATTGCCAAGGGTGAAAAGGAGACTGTTTTGAATGTCAACAAACACGGGGAGGCGAGGCGATCGCACGCCTGAGTGCTAGTCTGAGGCCAGTATACTTCCAGAAGCCTTGTTACAGATTAATTATTAAGGACAAAAACTGAAGTTATAGCTCGGATCAAATAAAAGCGCGATCGGTTTTTTCGGATCATGAATATTGACAACTCTCAAAAGCTAGTAGCTTTTAGGTACAAACTGAGAAAATTTTCAGCAGTCAATTTGACTAACCAGAAAGAAACGATCGCTCTTGCGTTTGGCAGTAGCTGCGGCAAGCGAATGTTATGATTTGACTATCAAAATGGGAAATTTACGTTTTAAATCTTCAGCACATCAATACAGATGGATTGCCTTAGGCAGTTTTGCTGTAATTATGGGTATTTCAGGCGCCCTGGCCTACCGCCTCGCCCCGCCCCCCGGATTCATGGCTCAAGGCACTCTCACTTCTAATAATCCGCCAGTCAAATTTTCGAGTACGGGCACGACAATTCTCAAGCAGGGAGAGCAACTCACCCCAGAGGTTCTGCTGGCAGATAATGTTGTCAAAGCAGTGGCAGATGCAGTTAAGCTGTCGCCCCAGCAAGTTCGACAAAATGCTAGTGTCAAAATTTCTAAGCCGGAACAACCCCTAGAGATTGTTGTTGGGTATCGCTCGCTCGATCAGGAGCAAGCAATCCAAACGGCGGATATGTTGATGAAGGGCATGGTTGAAAAAAGCCGCCTGATTAACAGATATCGGTGGCAATCAGTCAATCAGTCGCTCAACCAACGCTTGGCACAAGTCACTCAAGACCTGAAACAAGCTCAGCAAAAACTCGACCAATACGAAAGAGAGCGCGCTCGCCTGTTGCAGCAAATGAAGCTTCAGCAAGATTTTTACAACAAAACTCAGCTTGCAATGGCGGATACGCAAGCGTCGGAAAAAGAAATGGTTAGCAGTTTGGCCGCCGCTACAGTGCCGCAAATTGTGGCGACGCCCACGAGCGATCCGACAGTGCCTCTGATTTTGGGAATTGGCTTGCTGTTGGCGATTTTGGTCAGCCGGGGTTTGATTCCTTCGGTGGCGGATTGGAGGTACAAGGCAGCTTTTCAGCGAGAAGAGAGCGAAAGGCTCCAAAGTGCTTTGTACCGACTGATCAAAGAAGGCCGCGGCGAAATAACTCTGGTGCGGTTTGCAATGGAAACGCGGCTGTCGCCGGATGTCGCTCAGCGTTTTTTGAACCAACAAGCTGAAGTCTTTAATGCCAATTGCGAAATTAAAGACGACGGCAGTATCTTGTATCACTTCCACATTTAAAGGGCTGCGAGCGATCGCGCTCCACAGAAAAATTTAGCCGATCGGGCCCTCACTGCTCGATCGGCTGGTTTTTTTCTTAATAGGACTTATATCAGGTTCGGTCGATCGACTATCCCCCTCTAGGTAGGCGCGGGTTTACGGGATCTATAACTTATACTACTACTTACAGATTTTGGTGAACCCGCCGACGCGAGCTGGCGTTGCGGTGATTTTACCCGACATCATATTACGCTCAACCCAGTTTCTTAGCTTGTAGGGTGCCCCGGAGCTAAAAATTGCTCGATCAACAGAGGTGTTGACTAACGTTGAGTACCCGAAGATTGTGCCAGTTCCTCCAAGACTGGCTAAAAAATATTTTTTGTGTTCCGCTTGCTTTTTGCTTAAATATATGTATAATGATAAAAAATCAGTAAATGTACGGTTGCTTTTTACCTAATTTACCTGATTAAGGGGTAATTTATCCTTAAGTCTTTCTTAAGGTAGAACTACACTCAGTAAAAATGCTGTAGGGTAGAACAATAACGGATTCAGGGATGTTATGTAGTTTCACATCAGAAACTCGATCGGGCAAAAGCCTGGAATCAAACTCCCCGAATGAAAGCGTGCATTTTCATATTGAACTTTTGTAATCACCTAGAGGCTAAATCATGATTTTTGGAATAATTGGTTCAACTTTCCTAGCTTACTTTTTGCTAATGTCGGTCGCTAATTACGGCGACACTGGAATGTAGATTAGTTAAGGCACTTATGCACCGAGACATAAGGCAGCAGGCAAAAAAAGCTGTTTGACAACTTCTTGACAACTTCGATTAAGTCTCAGCTTGGGCCATGTCTGTCGTGTCAGGTCGGACAAAAAAATGGATGGATGAAGGAGTCGTTAAGTACCGCTGTGACTGGGAAAAAGCAGACCCTGTAGCTGCCCGGAACATAGCAGATTTGATGGACTGGCGCGATCGGCTCCACGCTTGGGGATTAATTGGCGTCTACGAAAATGGCATAGGGTTTGGCAACGTCAGCGTCAGACTCGGCAATTCTTGCCAATTCGTGATTTCGGGAACCCAGACTGCACACTTGAGAAATCTGGGACCAGAATCCTACTGTACTGTTACCGAATTTAATTTAGAACAAAATTTCCTCGGCTGCCGGGGCCCCGTACAAGCTTCGTCGGAGTCCCTGACTCACGGGGCCCTGTACCTTCAGAGAGAGGAGGTGGGCGGGATAATTCATGTCCATAATCCTACGCTATGGCAGCAACTGCTGTTTAATATTCCTACTACTAGAAAAGAAATACCTTACGGCACTCCCCAGATGGCCTTAGAAATGTTTAGACTTTTTGAGGAGGAGAATTTGGCAGAACGCAAAATTCTGGCGATGGCAGGTCACGAGGACGGCATTATCTGTTTTGGCAGCACCGTGGACGAAGCTGCCAAAGTGCTTTCGGCTGTGATTGGTTACACATGAGATCTTGCACTATTCTGAGAAAAAGCTAAGAAACCTGGTTTATTGACAAAAAACCTAGGGTTTTACCTGTGTCTATGGCAACTGAGATGTTGCACCAATATCAATAATCCTTAATCCTTTTTTGGGCGGGATCTCCTGCCCACCCCACAACAAATTAATTCTTTGTGCAACAGGCCTCTTGCCTGTTCTTGAGAATGGTGCAACATCTCAGTGACAAGAAACTAAGGTGATGACGTGAATGCCTGATTTGAGTTAGACTGAGCTTTACCCTTGACATCGGGCTGCGGGTTCGATTTAGCCTAAGGGGTTCAAAACTTTTGAAGTGCCTCTTGCCTCTGCGGTAAGGGAAAGATATTTTTAAATAGAAACACATTATATAACAAAAGCTGAGAGTCATCGTGAATCCAACTAAACTTGTAAGCTCAAAAGAATTGCAATCAGAGGTATCTCGTCTCACCGAAGAGCTGCAAATGCGCGACCAATTGGTGCAGCAGTTGTCTCAAGAACTTTTCAGGCTGGTGAAGGGCAATTCTAATTTTGTGCCGGCGCCGGAAGTTTCCGATCGCCACCAAGCTCAAATGCAGGCAATGCGGGAACAACTCCAAGCTGTTGAAGAACAGGTGGGTTTTTATCAGGAACAAATCGCCGAGCGGGATGCTGAGGTTTACCAACTGCGGCAGTCAGTGCAGGAATTGACGGATCGGTCTAGGATGCTAGAACAGGTGGTTCAGGAATTGCCGGGGGTTTACCGCCAGAAGTTTGCCGAACGGATCGAGCCAATTAAGGAAAAATTGGATCAACTGCAAAAGGAAAACCGCCAGTTGCACACTGAGTTGCAAAGCGTCACTTACCGTCTCGCTGTGCGGAGTCGCAAGGCTAAGGGCTTGGATCTGCCGAGCGTCGATGCTGAGGACGATCGGGGAATTCAAATGCCGAGCTTTGGCAATGCCTAAGGTTTTGATTGTGGCGGGTGACGAGAAAGGCCCGGCCGCCAGTCTCAAGGCGGCGATCGCTCAATCTAATCCTTTAACTGAAGTCAATATCTGTGGGGTTACGGAACTCAATTCAGGCGCGATCGCTCCGGGTGGGGCGATCCTTTGTCCGTTGACGCTGGATGTGCCAGAAAATCTGGTTTTTCCGGCTCAAGAGGTGTTTCGATTTTGCCGCAATGTTTCGGTGGCGCGCGATCGAGTGGCTCAGGATCTGCTTTTTCCCGTCGGCGAGGGCAATTTTTGGCTGCCTGTGGTGTTGACGGCAAAGGGGCCACTGTATGCTGAGGTGATTGGTGCGGGATCTGACAAGCAGTCTGGCGAGTTGAGTTACTCTCAACCGGTGCATTTGTCGGATGTTTGGCGGCAGCAGTTGTATGAGTTGGCTTACCGCTTGCTGAATCTTTTAAATGCGCCGCCGGCGACTTATTTGATGCAGTTCGGGTTCGTAGGGGAAAGGATTTGTTTCGATCGACTTTGGCCTTTTCCGGCTGCACCTGCGATCGCTTCTGTCGGCGTTCAAGTGCCGGATTTATTTGTTTGTCATTGGTATTGCTTGACAAATAAACCTATTTATGATATAGAAATTAACTCTGCGGTTGCTTGAAGTCTCTTGCAAACTTGAGATTTAAACTCGGGATCTCATTTTAATCAAGCAACTAAAGCCGGAGTTTCAGTGGAGATAACTTGCTCGAAACTGTCGAAGATTTCAAAGAGTTGGTCGAGTTGAGTAATTTCAAAAATTAGCTTGACTGTGGCTGAGAGGTTGCAGATGACGAGGCGGCATCCCCGGTGGCGGGCGGCGTTGAGTCCGCCGACTAAGGCGCAGATCCCGGAACTGTCGATGAAATCAACGGCGGCCATGTCTATTACCCAGAGTTTGTGGCGATCCGGCATAATCTCGGCTAGCTGTTGCTGGAGGAGGCTGCCGGCTTGGGAGTCGAGGCAGTTGTGAGGTTGAAGGACGATGGGTGGGTTGAAGTTGGGAAATTCCATAGCAGTTATCCTACGCTCGTAAAGTATGAATAAGTGAGTTTATTTGCTGACTCTATTGAGAGACTCAGGGGAGTTCAGCCTATGTTTTAGGATGCGCGATCGGGCTAGGGAATCGATGGGGAGAGCCGTTGTGATAAATTTAGTAAGAAACTGGCTAGCGATCGCGCGGAACGCAACCGCAACAATTCTCTATTCCTCTAGTATGCCTGAAAGGCTAATTTTTAGTTGGATTAGCGATCGCGACAACAGTGTGTTCTTCATCACAGCGAAAGATTGCACTATTGGCTGAATCGAGCCAATATATAAATGTATTGAGCTTTGCAAAAGTTTACGAAGGCAGTATCGAATGTCTTTTGAGTTTTTATCGTTAGAGACTATTCAGCAGTTTGCGCGTGATTACGGCTACTGGGCAGTATTTCTGGGAATTTTGCTGGAAAATCTGGGAGTTCCTCTTCCAGGCGAGACTATTACGATTGCTGGCGGGTTTTTAGCTGGCAGCGGGGAACTGAATTACTGGTTTGTACTCGGCAGTGCGATCGCGGGTGCGACTGTGGGGGGAAATTTTGGTTATGCGATCGGCAGGTACGGTGGCTGGCCACTGCTGCTGAAGCTGGGACAATTTTTCCGCTTTCGAGAAGAACAACTGTTTGACTTAAAAGAACAGTTTAGCAAAAATGCAGCTAAAGCCGTATTTTTGGGTCGTTTCATCGCACTACTGCGAATTTTTGCTAGCCCCCTAGCAGGTATTGCAGAAATGCCTTTTTGGAAATTTTCGCTGTTCAATATTCTGGGTGCTGCAAGCTGGGCATCTGTAATGGTGAGTTTATCCTACTTCTTGGGACAAGTTGTGTCTTTGGAGAAATTGGTAGCTTGGGCCGCTCAATTTGCGGTATTTGCTTTGCTGTTAGCAGTGGCTTGGATTGCAATTCCTATTTGGTTGGAGTCGCGGAATTTGGACAAGACTAAATAAGATTGGTGGTTAGACTTTTTGCAAGAGTTCTGGATTTTCTGTTTTTAACTGCGGATGAACGCAAATGAATGCAGATATTATCTATTTTTGCAAAAAGTCTAAGGATTGTCGATCGCCTATTAATAAGTCAGGACTTCTGTCCTCAAAATTATCGAATTTGTAGCGAGAACTTCTGGCAGCAAAATCATCAAGTTGGTAGGGAGTAATTCTGTACTGAATAAGGAAAATATTAGTCAATAAAGACTAAACTCCTGACTACCAAGCATTTTTATTTGCAATTAACATAACATCATATAAAGTGGAAGTCTTATCTCCCACAACTGAGGCGTTTGATAGAGGAGATAAATTTGCGGATTATCGCTCGCTCTAAACTATACAAGAATATGTATTAATCGGTCAACAAGTGATGAATGTGGATTGCTATCGTCGGGATGTGGCAGAAGGTTGGGGTTTTTCTTTCTACAGCGAGGGGGAATTTCTGGATTTGGCTAGGATGAATTTTCAGTATCCAATCTCTGCTTTGTAGGAGGATGTTCCTGGATTGAGTTAAATCGCACTTCACAAACCTGTTCACCATAGATCAAGGAGTTCTGCGAACAAATGAGAGGAGAGGAAGTGCGATCGTAATTATTAGGGGTGTTTACTGAAAGGCGATCGCTTACTAAAACCCAAACACTTTAGTAATCAATGGCAGTAGATTATTACAGAATTCTAGGAGTTTTGTGGCTTGTGGTACAGCGGAGATAATTCGTCCGAGCATCCTATCTGCCTTTTTGGCTTTATTTTGCATTTCTGCATCATTAGGATTTTTAGCAGCTTCAGCTAAGTCTTTTACTTGTTCTAAAGCATCCTCCCTGTCCTCTTCACTTAAATTTGGGTCGGCTTCAATTTCTGCTTTGAGTTTGGTGAGTAATTCTTTGATTCCGGGTTTATCAGGTTCAGAGGATGAAGGTAACTCGTTTATAGCGAAGGAAACATTTCCTCCAACATAACTTGATGAATCCCCTTCAACTTTACCTGCAGTAACAGGACCTCCAACACTTCCTCCGATCTGAATACCTTGTTTATCTTCCATTATTCCCTCCTAATTTAATTGATCTTTGGGTGACACTTTTATTTTTAGTCGTTTCGAGAGACATTCCCTCTAACTTGACTTGATGAACTGCCTCCAATATTACCTGCTGTGACGGAACCTCCAACACTTCCTTCTATTCGGATCGATCTATCTTCTGCATGGATTACATAAGTACCTTCTGCATTACTTTCCATGAATTTGTATAATACTGAAACTACTTTTTCTAAACCTGGCATATCGCTAGTAATAAATACTGGGCACGGAGAGCCGGAATTTAGGTACAATTTTAGACCGTACTTTTTGGGTTGTGAAGTGTTTGCATAAACTCCCCCTATTGCTACTAAAACAAATATTATTCCCCAAAATCTCCACTCAGGAATATTTGCACAAAAAAGTCCAATTACAAACACTACTAAAATAAATTGTATGGGAAATAGATTTGTGTTGATAACAGGAGCTAACCCAAAACCGGTGACGTTACGAAACTGATAGACATCAGAATCAAATCTAACTGTTTGCTTAGTAATTTCTATCCTGGTATTCCTGAGCGGTCTGTCATTATCATCTTTGGGCAATAAGTTATTTGCAGCCATAATTACTCCTTTCCAAGGAACAGCGAAGCTACCAATTAGCAAGCATCTATCTTAGACCTTATTCAATCAGGTTTTTAAGACTGCTGGTGGGTGTTATTGGCATTGACATCGGTGTGTATTTAGAGATATAATAGCAACTTTATATTGGCTGCCAAGTAATAAAAAGTAATAAAATAGTAATGGAAAAGTAATTTTAGGTGTCTGTTGCGGTACAATCTGTACTAATCCTACCTTAACGCTCCGCTAGTAAGGGACTTTAACACATGACAGTTGACGAAGCCATAGAGATCGCAGAAACAGCCCTCAACTATGATCGCCTAAACAAAATTCAAGAGATAGTGTTTCGTCAATCCTGGGAAGGACGGTCTTATAAAGAAATTGCAGCCAGCACGGAATATGAATACGATTATATCAAAGATGCTGGTGCTAAACTCTGGAAATTACTTTCAAAAGCACTAGAAGAAAAAGTCAAAAAAGATAACCTCAAATCAGTCTTAAAGCGATATTTACGGCGGAGTCAAGTGAATCTACAGCGAAATCTGACAATAGAAGTTAATCTCAGCGGCGCAAATCTCAGCGGAGCAAACCTAAGTGGAGCTAGATTATTCGCAAACTTGAATGAAGCTGATTATGTTCAAACCGATTTAGATAAAAAAATAACCGCTGGCAGTGAAACTGAATTATCTGACTCAGAAAACGAAATTAACTGGAACGGTTTTTGCTTTCACTCCGACGCACAAGTGAAAATTGCTGAAATACTCGATCACACTTCCACTCTCTTCATCCCCAACTCCCAACTCCGACTCGCAACACCCGCAGGGAGACAAAACCAAGAAGCTGACTTTCTGATCTTCCACCAAAACAAGCTAGGGATGCTGAAAATTGACCGTGAATCATCCCATCCAAACGCAACAGAAGATGAAATGTGCCAGCGGCTTTTGAGAGATTCTGGCATCTTTCTTGTCAAACATTACGACGCTACCCGATGCAGCGAACAACCGGATCTAGTTGTGCAGGAGTTTTTGGAAATTTTGAGTCACGTACAAGCCTAATAAGGTGTTTTTTATTTAAAATGTGATAGAAACATTACCTTAGTTTTTAATATTTTTTTCCTTTAAGAATTAAGTGACCTTCATTTCAGAGCCGATGTAATAAATAGTATAGCTCTTCAATTAATTTAAACGTTGGCGGAAAATTTTACACTAATTCACGGAAATAATTTTGAATTATATCTTATTTAAAGGCACAAGAGCTTATTTCAATTTTATTTAAAATTGTAGCAACAAGTCATCTGTTGTGATTTTTTTTCTCTTTCTTGCTCTGTCTTCTCTGCGTCCTCTGCGTTTACTTTCAAAAGTATAAATTTAACCGCAGATATACACAGATGAATGCAGAGTGAGATTGTCTGTTATTGCACAAAGCAAAGCGAAGCAATCTTCAGCCCCTGCGATTGCTTCTTACTAATTACCCATTACCCATTATCCATTATCAATTCTCCTTTCCCCTCAATCACTTCCCCCATCGCCCAAGCACCAATTCCTTGAGATTCAAACCATTTAACAGCCCGATCGACTTCTGTGCGCTCGAGCAACAGCACAAACCCAATCCCCATATTAAAGGTATTGAACATATCTGCTGTGGCAACTTGGCCAGCTTCAGCAATCCACTGGAAAATTGGCAAATTTGGCCAGCTATTGCTGTCAATTTTCACAGATTGATTTGCGCCTAAACAGCGGGGCAAATTTTCCGGCAAACCGCCGCCCGTAATGTGAGCCATGCCGTGAATATCTAAACCACTCTTAATTGCTTCGAGGACTGGTTTAACATAAATTGTAGTCGGAGTTAGCAGCACTTCTCCTAAACTTTTGCCACCTAACTTTTCGGGTTGGGAATTCCAGTCAAAACCCCGATCGCCCGCAATTTTTCTCACCAAACTAAAACCGTTGCTGTGCACGCCCGAACTTGCCAGCCCCACAGCCACATCTCCTACCCGCACCTGCGAACCGTCCAACAATTTGCTCTTTTCGACAATTCCCACGCAAAAACCAGCTAAATCGTACTCTCCCGGTTGGTAAAAACCGGGCATTTCTGCCGTTTCCCCGCCCAACAAAGCACAGCCCGCTTGCTTGCACCCGTTAGCTATCCCGGCCACCACCGCAGCTAATTGTTCGGGATTTAACTTTCCGGTCGCTAAATAATCGAGAAAAAAGAGGGGTTCGGCCCCGGATGTCAGCACGTCGTTGACGCACATCGCCACCAAGTCGATACCTACCGTGTCGTGCCGATCGAGATTGTGGGCCAATTTCAACTTAGTCCCAACGCCGTCAGTACCCGAAACCATAATCGGCTCTTTTAAACCCTCCGGAACGCTGAAAAACCCGCTAAACCCGCCGAATCCGCCCAAAACTCCCGATCGGTGCGTGCTCTTGACCATACTCCCGATGCGCGAGACAAAAGCTCTGCCCGCTTCAACATCCACACCTGCTTCTCGATAATCCATAAGTCCGCCAAATCGATTTCTAATTTTTAGTTTATGGCCATAACAGTTGACAAACAGCTTTTTTCACACTAGCCATTCGGCAGCCCACAACAGACACTAAATTTTTGTAAATTTTTGTAAATTTTTCAGGAATAACTGAAACGGCTGTAAGCACTGTAACTAAAGGATTTTATGATAGAGGGTTTGGAGAAAATTTGATGAAGATTTGGTGAAAATCGCGATCGCAGCGATCCCCAACCGCAAAAGTTTGTGGTAGTCTGTTGCAGTTCGTGAACAAAACACAAATTGCGGATCGAGTACGAGTTGTCAAGTGTCAGGGAAGTTTCCGCCAATTTTTTTTGGGGCGGAAGCATTAAAGCAAAAACGCACCCCGATACTTTGCTTTGACTCACGGGGGAATGGCGAAGGGCAAGAGAGAAATCCTTGACGCCCGCCGCCAAATGGCCAATCCTCCAATCTCGGTTGGCAATGGCTATTCACAAAAATGGACGTATGAAGGAAAAATTTGTTGGTGGTCTACTCGCTATCCTGTTAGTTCCTGTGGTAGGAACGGCATCCTCTTGTCACGCACAAGCAACAGGTGCCGACAACCAAAACTCTCCGGTTTCCGAGCAAGTAATTGCCACCCAACCGTCCCGGCAGTTAAACGCGAGTCGGGTCGAAGCGCAAAAAGTCGGACAGTATCAGTATCAAGCAAGAGCTGAAATTGCCCGAGACTCGATCGCCAAAATCCAGCCCCACGAGTTAGACGGGCGACAAGCAGCGACAGTCTACGTGCGAAACATTCCAGTCATCACCTTTCTGAACGCCAATCCGGAAACAAACACGAAAATGGGAGAAGCTGGCAACAGCCAAGCCGGTGCTAGCAGTCCGTCGAAAGTAACGGGCGCCAGAGAAAATCCCAAAGTCGGAAACATTGCCAGCAACTCCAACAACCAAGAACCCGATTCAGTTTGGCGGGCATCAACCTTAGCAGCAAGACTCAACCAGCTAGCCCGCAACAACATCGATCCCAACAGCATTACCGTTAAGTGGGAAAAAGGCGATCGCTACATTATCCAAGCAAACGGCGAGGACTTGGTAAACATCAACGCCGAAACAATCCTCCCCGACACCACCAGCGACTTTAGCCGAGACGCCCTGCAAGCAACCAATCGCCTCCGCCGGCTTCTGGGCAACGCCCCACCCCTGGAAGAAGTCGCAGGCAAACCCCAACCAGAACCCCCCATACTGTCTCTGGGCCCAGTTCAAGTGCGCCTCAGCGGCTGGGCTTCCTGGTACGGCCCGGGATTTGACGGCAACCTCAGCGCCAGCGGCGAGCGTTTCAACCAAAATGATTTGACCGCAGCCCACCGCCACTTGCCATTCGGAACTAGAGTCATGGTGAGAAATCTCGACAACGGCCGCACCGTAGTCGTCCGCATTAATGACCGCGGCCCCTATGTCGGCGATCGGGTCATTGACTTGTCCGCCGGCGCCGCCAGCGTGCTGGGAATGATGAGTAGCGGCGTTGCGAGAGTGGAAATCGAAGTGATCGAACCGCCGCAGCCAACAAAAGTTGAACGCTGAACGGTAGTCTAAGGCAGAATACAAAAGTTATCCGAAGTGTAGAAGGCAGAAAGTAGAATAAAACTGACATCTTGCACCATTCTTTGTAGAGAGGCATCTTACCTGTTCTGGAGGAGGATGCAAGATGTCAAGTCGAACAAATTCTGACAAATAAACTCTGTATTCTGCCGAATGCCTTCAGGAGATTCTACCGGTGCGCCTGTTTACTACCATTGCAGCACTTCGCTGCTACTTAAATTTACAAAAGTCTGCTGCACCTCATTTGACAGTCGGTTTGGTGCCGACGATGGGAGCTTTGCACGCAGGGCATATGAGCTTGATCCAGCGGGCAAGGCAAGAAAATGCGATCGCCCTGGTCAGCATTTTTGTCAACCCGCTGCAATTTGGGCCGACAGAAGATTTTCAAGATTATCCTCGGAATTTCGAGCAAGATCGGCTGTTGTGCGAACAAGCTGGGGTTGATGCCATATTTGCTCCCTCAGCAACCGAAATGTTCGGCAACCAAGCAGTCGGCGCAGAAACAGAGCAAACCGCCCAAAAACAGATAGAGATTCACCTTTCATCCTTAACTCAAGTAGTCCCGCCACCGGCGATGACATCGGTTTTGTGCGGCAAAGCAAGGCCCGGTCATTTTCAGGGCGTCGCGGCAATTGTTACTAAACTTTTGAGTTTGGTGCAGCCGACAAAAGCTTATTTCGGTCAAAAAGACGCCCAGCAGCTAGCAATTATTCGGAAGCTGGTCTTTGATTTTAATTTGCCTGTAGAGATTGTCGCTTGTCCGATCGTCCGCGAAGAGTCGGGACTGGCAATGAGTTCTCGCAATCTGTATTTAACAGTAGAGCAAAAACAGCAAGCCTCCGTACTCTACCGCGCGCTGCAACAAGCCTCGGAAACTTTTTCTTCAGGGGCTCGCACGGCAGCAGCCGCACTCGCAGCAGCCCACGCAGCAGTCGCACAAGAACCCGCAGTCGATCTCGAATACGCCGAACTCGTCGATCCCGACACTTTAACGCCCTTGCAAGTTGTGGAAACAGCGGGACTTTTAGCCGTGGCCGCCAGAGTTGGCTCTACTCGTTTGATTGACAATATAATTCTCAGGAATCGTCGGCCCATTGTGGCGATCGACGGCCCGGCGGGAGCAGGCAAATCTACCGTAACTCGCCTTGCCGCAACTGCTTTGAACTTGTTTTATCTGGATACCGGTGCGATGTATCGGGCGCTGACTTGGCTGGCATTGAAAACAGACACGCCGATTTCCGACGAATGCGCGATCGCCGAATTAATCAGTTCCAGTTATTTGGAATACAACCTCGATCCCGCATCAAAGATGTTGAAGATTAACGGCGAAGACGTAACCGAGGCAATTCGCAGTTTGGAAGTGACCTCCCGCGTCTCGGAAATGGCGGCGATTCCCGCCGTGCGGCAGTTTCTGGTGGAGGAACAGCGGCGCTGCGGCACAAAAGGCGGAATTATAGCAGAAGGCCGCGATATCGGCACTAACGTGTTTCCCGATGCGGAACTGAAGATTTTTTTGACGGCTTCGGTACAAGAGCGATCGCGCAGGCGGCTGTTAGAACTTAAAGATACCGATCGGGCTAATACTAGCTTGGCGCAATTGGAACAAGACATCGCCCTACGGGACGAAAAGGACAGCACCCGCGAGGTTGCACCTTTGCGTAAAGCGGCGGATGCTGTGGAAATTCAAACAGACAATCTGACTGTTGCTGAAGTTATCGATCGGATTGTCGGCTTGTACAAAGAGAGAATCGGCCCTAAAAGTTAATTTTACGAGCCTGGGGGCGCGCGATCGCCCTCATATCAAATCCGGTTAAACTCACATCTTGCACCATTCTCGCTTAATAGGCTTTCCGGTCTATCCCACAAAGACTAAATTTTCTTGTGGGGTGGGATATTCTAACCCGCCCTTAAAAGGCTTATTAACAATAGTGCAACGTCTCAGGTTAAACTCACATCTTGCAGTGTCAGGTAGGGACGCGGGCTGATGCGGGCTGAGTCCCTAAGAATATCGTGCCATGAATCCGACTTGAGCGCCGTCCCCTGGCTGGGGAAAAAGTTCAACCATCCGACGTTTTTATGGGTTAGGGGATTTCTCGCACACAAATCTTAAATTTTTTTATCCGGACGGACTTCCCCGCGATCGGTTATTTCCAGTAGCATTTTTAGGAACAGTCCAATTTAAGATTATCCTCTTAAGTGGATTAACTTGATATAAACATAAAATCTCAAATTAACTGTGCAAGGTGTGAAGGAGAGAATGACGTGACAAAATTGAAACTGCTGTGGAGGCGGCGAAAAACTTTCATCGTTGCTTTTATGGCAGCCACAGGAAGTTTTTTGCTGGGTGTGACATGGCCGATTAACTTCTTGCGGGCCAATCAGCCCTTGCAACCGATTCAGGCGCAAGTCTTGGCCGTATCCCAGTCCCAAGAACAACAGCCGATGTCCAATATTAATAAGTTCTCCGAGGCGATCGCCAATCGAGTAGAATTTTCCCAACAGGCTCTAGCCCAAGTGCAGGCAATCCGATTTCAATCAGCCGTACCGTCGCAGTTTCAAGGTACAACCATTCGTCACGCGAAACTCGATTCCCAGCACAAGGCGATCGCCCTGACATTTGACGACGGCCCCTGGCCGAAAACAACTACACAAATCCTAGATATTCTCAAGGAAAATAATATTAAGGCTACATTCTTCTGGGTAGGAAAATACCTGAAAAATTCTCCCGAAATTGGCCAACAGGTCGTAGCAGCCGGTCACGCGATCGGCAATCACACTTGGAACCATGAATACCTTCAGTATAACGAAGACGGTGCCGCTCGCGAGATCGATCGCACTTCATCCTTAATTGAGGAGTTGACCGGCGTCCAAACATCGATGTTCCGCCCGCCTGGAGGCATTTTAAACAATGGATTGGCCACTTATGCTCAAAAGAAAAATTATGCAGTTGTGATGTGGTCTGCTGATTCTTTTGATTGGCGAACTCTTACGGAATCTTTGATAGACAACGTGATGAGGCAGGCAAATTCCGGCGGCATTGTGCTGCTGCACGACGGCGGCGGCAATCGAGCGAGAACTGTAAAAGCTTTGCCGGATATTATTGCTCGATTGAGAAATGAAGGGTACATTTTCGTAACAGTTCCCGAGTTATTGCATATGCAAGAACAAGAGTCAAAACAGCAGGAAACAGCACAAAAATAAAAATTTGGAAAAGTGGGATTTTACACCATTTTTCCATTTTTTTCTAAGTCATTAGATGGATTTTTTATAACTATATCGCGCAGGTGAAGGTTAATCCCAGTTATAAAATTAATACAGAGACGGCGGTGGTCATCACTACCTCCCGCCCTCCCGTACACCAAACCGCGCCGATATTCATGTCGGACGGTATTATCACGTTCGAGGGGAAGGTAATCTTCCGGGCTAAACCCAGAGGGGATGGCAATCATAGCGTTAGAGGCAAAATCGATACATTAACGGTAGCCATATTACCAATTTAGGCTTGAATCTAAGGGCAAATGCTGCAACTGAGAATTCACCCAATTAGCCGCCGCCAAACCCGATCGCAAAGCACCCTCTATTTGACCTTCCCCGCACAAATCCCCCGCACAAACCAGCGGCAAATTTCCCCCAGCAGGCAAACAAGAAACACGCAAAGGATTTCGACAAAAAGCATAGCGCCAGCGGTGAACCTGCAACCATTCTGGCTGCTTCAGCCAAGGGATTAAATATTCTGAAGCTCTCGAAAGCAATTCCTGACCGGCAGTTTCCAAATCAGCAGCTTCTAAATAGCGTTCTGCAAAAATTGCGCTGCTGTGAACCACAAACACTGGCTGTAGCGGATCGAGCCGTTTGCTGCTGTCCAAACCAACCCAAGCTAAATCAGAATTATCGGGAAAAGAAACAGATTTCCACTGCGGATTTAGATTGCTTAAATCTTGCTGTTCTGCTGCAGAATAGCCAGCCATAACCGTAATGCAAGGGTCATAATCCACAGAACGCAATTTGTCAAGAAAATCAGGTTTAAAACCAATTTCCGAATTCAAAAACATTAAAGCTTGAGGAGCCGGAATTGCTACTACAACAGCCTTAGCAATCAATTCTTGAGGCGTCTGTAAATTGTCATCAGTAACTTCTAGGGAAAGATGCCACATTTGGTTATCTGTAGTAGAAATAGCTTGTACGCGGCGGCCAAACCAAATCTCTAAATCCTCAGCCAGATACTTACCGATAGCATTCATACCTGCAGGTGCGACATAACAAGAACTAGCAATAGCAGAAAGTTTTCCCTGTCTGAATTCCCCGACACTATCAGTCCAGAGTTTGAGGATATCCCGATCGACCAAAGCCTCAATTAACCCCTGCACCGCATCCCCCTGCAGTTCCAGATACCGCGCGCCGTGATCGGCTCTAGTACCCTGTACGCGGCGGGTAGCGACTCGTCCCCCCGCGCCGCGAGATTTCTCAACAACAGCCACAGAATAACCAGCTTGACGCAACCGTTGAGCGCAACTCAGCCCCGCCATACCCGCACCAATCACCGCAACATCAAACATAATCAATCAGTCAGCCTTGTGAATCTAAACATCAGCTTAAAGGCTGCGAGCTGAATTTGTACCTTACCGATGACTCAAAAGAGCCGTAGCTTGCGGGGCCCGACGCCATCGCCCTGCACCAAGTAGTAGAATAAAGGACAGCACGAATCCATGATTAAGACCAGATCAAAAAATGCCACTGTAGGTAAATCCTAAATCCTCATGGTTGTCAATCAGCAGCAATCTAAAATCTAAAATCTACAATCTAAAATCGAATAGGGGAGGGCAAAATTTTGGACGAACTCAGAGCAGCACTCGAATTGACAACAGAAGAAGAATTGCAGCAACTAACAGAACTTCTGTTCAGCCGCAAGTTTAACCCTTTAGATTACGTGCAAACCCCCGCACCGATAGATGTACAAAGTCGCGATCGCCAAGCCTGGCTAGACGCCGTAGAGCAGCGGTTTCGCTATCTTGCAGCCGACGGGCTGACGGTACTCCGAGGGCGAACCGAACAAGTAACTTACAGACAAGCACTAATTCAAGTTTGTCGCTATCTCAAAATCCCTTATCCCAGACAGTTGTCAACCACCGACTTAGAGGCAGAAGTATTTCTGCACTTAATGGGCCGCGCGTGGAAGCGTTTACCGGCAGATGAACAGCAAGCGCTGACAGTGCGCGTACAGCGAGCGATCGTTGATTCTAAACTCTCAGAACCCCTGCCAATTTCTGCAGAAAAAGACCCGCTCGGTTTGCTGTTCAAAGGCGGCAGCGCTTTAGCTGTGAGTTCCATCTTAAAACCAGTCCTGCTCAAACTAATGGCCAATCAATTTGCGCTGCATTTTGCCACCTATCAAATGGCCAAACAAGGAGTGCTTGCAGGCACTGCAACCGCAGCAACCCAGTTTCAAAATTATGTCGCAATTCAGACGGCGCGGCGCGGTATGGCTGTGAGTGCGGCTCGTTACGGTGCGACGCGGAGCGTATTTTCGTTGCTCGGCCCGATGATGTGGACTTGGTTTTTCGCGGATTTAGGTTGGCGATCGATTTCCACGAACTACGGCCGCATTATCCCGACCATTTTTGCCTTAGCTCAAATTCGCCTGACGCGATCGGAATGCGTTTGGGAACTAGCTTAACGATGGTAGATTGTAGATTTTAGATTTGAGATTGGGAGTGTGGGTGAATATCAAAAATCGGTTGAAATTAGCTGCCAAACAGACAGCCGAAAATCTCAAGTCTCGCCTCCAAAAACATCCAGATCCCCGCCTGCAAATCCCTTGGAATTTCGCCCAAGTGGGGATGCTGATTTTTCCCTTAATTCCGATTTTGGGAGCTTTAGGTTTATTCCTGGGATTGGCCGGCACTTGCCAGCAAAAGTTCCGTCAAATTAGTCGCCGCCCGTTGAATCGAGGATTCGCAATTCTGAGCGGGCTGCTAGTCATCACAGCGGTCTTTGCCCACAACCGCATTGAGGCTTTTGTAGGGTTGTACAATTTCTTGCCGTTCTTTATATTGTTTGCCGCTTTCAGCAGTTTAATTCAAACTTCTGCTCAATTGCGACAATTATCTTGGATGATTGTAATTAGTTCAATTCCGGTGATAATTTTAGGTCTGGGACAGCAATTTTTAGGTTGGAGCGGCATCAATCAATTGCAGCCTGTTTTTGGCTGGGTACTCGAACCCCAAGGCAATCCCCCCGGCCGCATGGCTTCTGTGTTTATGTACGCAAATATTTTAGCTTGCTATCTGACAATTGCTTTTATTTTAGCACTGGGACTGTGGATGGAAGAAGTCAGTTGTCAGTTGGCAGTTGTCAGTCGTCACCACTTACCAATGCCCAATGCCCAATGCCCAATGCCCAATGCCCAATTCCTATTTTTAAGTTGTGCAGTGATCGGAAATGCTGTTGCTTTGATTTTTACTAATTCTCGCAATGCTTGGGGACTGGCAGTTATGGCAGTTTTGGCTTTTGCATTTTATGCGGGTTATAAAAAATTATTAGCTGCTGTTTTGAGTGTGGCTAGCACAATTTTTTTGTCTGCCTTTGGCCCGGAACCACTGCGGCAATCTTTACGAAGAATTGTTCCGGCTTTCTTTTGGGCTAGACTCACCGACGAAATGTTCCCAAATCGGCCGACTGCTACTTTGAGAACTACTCAGTGGGAATTTGCTTGGTCTATGACTCAGCAGCGTCCTTGGACTGGTTGGGGACTGCGAAATTTTACGCCTCTCTATCAAGCTCAAATGCAACAATGGCTTGGTCATCCTCACAGTTTGATACTGATGTTGACTGCGGAAACGGGAATACCGGCAACGCTTCTGTTGTGTAGTTTAGTCGGCGGGGTTTTGGCTAGGGGTGTTTTGCTGCTGGCGAATTGGCCGCTTTTTCCTGGGGATATTAAACCGGAAAAAATAGCCACACAGGAAGTAGCGAAAAATGCTTTATTTATCCATAGAAAATCTCTAGTTTCTATCACAAGTCAGGTTGCTTATGAAGATGCAAGAGCGGCAGATCGCCTAATTTTTTTCAGTTATTTATTAGCCTTCGCCGCCTGTACGCTTTTTAACACTGTAGATGTGACGCTGTTTGATTTTCGACTCAATACTACAAGCTGGTTGCTGTTAGCCGCAATTTGGGGAGTCAGCCAGAGGGAATAGACGATCGCGCATTGGAGGCAGAGCCTGGAAGGTTATTGATAACAAATAACAAATAACCAATAACAACTGCTAACAGTCAACAGTCAACAGTCAACAGTTAACTGTCAACAGTTATGTATATGCAAAATAAAGTTGTACACTGAAAACCCTCGAAAGCTTTGATGTCTGGTGCAAAGTTTTGCGACTAAAGTTGTACACCAGATACCAAAACCTTTAGTCAGTAAGGAGTTTGAGGTAGTGTACAACTTTATTTTCAGAATACAAGTTAACTGCCAATTGAATTCTTTTATTCTACCGTCACCGACTTCGCCAAATTTCGTGGCTGATCCACATCCAAACCCCGACGGGCTGCAATGTGATAAGCCAATAATTGCAGCGGAATCACTGTCACAATCGGTGACAACAATTCATCCACCAAAGGCACCGGCAAAATGTGGTCAAAAATATCGGCTTCCGCCACACCTTGCTTCGGCGTAACACCAATTAAACGGGCGTCGCGCGCCTTCGCTTCTTGAGCGTTGGAAAGCACTTTTTCGTAGACGCTTCCTGGCATGGCGATCGCCACTACAGGCACTTTCGCATCCAAAAGGGCGATCGGGCCATGTTTCATCTCTCCCGCCGGATATCCTTCGGCGTGAATGTAGCTGATTTCCTTCAGTTTCAGCGCCCCTTCCAAAGCAATGGGAAAGTTAATTCCCCGCCCCAAAAAGATAAAATCTTGGGTTTCTGTAAACTGGTGGGACAATTCCTCCACATACTGTTCTTGAATCTCCAAAAACTTCTCAATTTCTGTTGGCAACTGCCGCAAACCTGCAAGAATTTCTGCCAATCTCTCGCTGCTGATTGTTTGCCGCTGGTGCGCCAAATCCAAAGCTAAGAAATAGAATGCCATCAACTGAGTGACAAAAGTTTTAGTGGCAGCAACGCCGACTTCTATACCGGCGTGGGTATTGATCACGTGCGGCATCATGTGGGCGATCGAACTTTCAGTCCTGTTAGTAATGCCTAACATTCTCGCCCGGAATTTATCGGTAGAAGCCGCGCGGCGCTGCTGTTCCATCCCCAAAGCAGCCAGCGTGTCCGCCGTTTCTCCCGACTGTGTTACCCCAATAGTTAAAGTATTTGCTGTCAGCGGTGGGGGGGCGTAGCGGTACTCAGAAGCGTACTGCACCGCAGTGGGAATATTAGCTAATTGTTCCAACAAATATTTGCCAATTAGCGAGGCGTGCCAGCTCGTTCCGCAGGCGAGAATTGAAATTTGTTCGACATCGGCGCAAAGTTCCTTGGGCAAGTTGAGATTGATGGGAGAGCGCGGATTTCCCGGCTGCCAATCGCTGTCTAAATAAGCCTCCAGACAAGCTCGGACTACGGCTGGCTGTTCGTAAATCTCCTTGTGCATGAAATGTTTGAAGCCTTGTTTTTCGACTAAAACCGGACTCCAACCAAGGATGCGCGGGCTTTTTTTCAGCCTTTCCCCTGCAAAGCTGTAAACTTCGACTCCCATCGGAGTTAGCCTTGCCAATTCGCCATTTTCCAAGGACAAAACAGTGCGGGTGTAAGATACTAAGGCCGGCGTGTCGGAAGCGCAGAAAAATTCGCCTGCACCAAAGCCAATCACCAAAGGAGCTTGCTGTCTGGCGACAATTAGTTCGTCTGGATAATCTGCACAGATAACGGCGATTGCAAAGGCTCCTTCTAATTTATTTACCGCCTTTAAAACTGTTTCCAAAAACGATGTATCAGCAATTTCCTCTGCTTTTTTATCTTTTCTTTCTTGCTTCTGGCTTCTTGCTTCTTTCAAAAATTCAGCTATTAAATGAGGAATAACTTCTGTATCCGTATCCGAGACAAATTTATGCCCCTTCGCTTTCAATTCTTCGCGCAACTCGCGATAATTTTCGACTATTCCATTTTGAACTACCGCAACTCGCCCGCTATTATCTCGGTGAGGGTGAGCGTTATATTCCTCGGGTTTGCCGTGAGTTGCCCAGCGGGTGTGCCCGATGCCGATGGGAGCCGGGGAGTCTATCTCTGCTAGCTTTTCCCGGAGGTTGTGCAATTTGCCCTTTGCTCGGATGCAGGTAATTTCTCCTTCGGAGATGGTAGCGAGGCCCGCTGAATCGTAGCCCCGGTATTCTAGTTTCTCCAATCCTGCTAGCAAAATCTCGCTTGCTGCTTGCGTGCCGATATAGCCAACGATTCCGCACATTTAACGTACTACTCCTGCTTAGCGATCGCAATAAAACTCAAGTTTTATCATTTTTACCTTCTTCGGGCCCCAGAATGCAGATTCCGCGACAAAAAAAGAGGGGGCGATTAAATTGCCCCCTCTCTTGTGCCCGTAATTCGATCGGCGTGTCGATCGATTTTTAGTAAGCTAGACCCATACTGCGAGTGGTTTCTGCTCCCAGGTAAACCCGGATGCTCAGAAAATCGGTGGGGCAAGCAGTTTCGCAACGCTTGCAGCCTACACAGTCTGCTGTGCGGGGAGAGGAGGCAATCTGAGCTGCTTTGCAGCCATCCCAGGGCACCATCTCCAAAACGTCAGTCGGACAAGCGCGGACGCACTGAGTGCAGCCGATGCAGGTATCGTAAATTTTGACTGAATGAGACATTGAATAAAGGCTCCCAACGAGTCACTAAAAATTTGCTAGCTCTGCGAATTAACAGATTTGACGGCGAGGTGACACCGCTATAGCCTGCACAGAGAATTAAAGGTTAGTCTACCGCAGTGCCTGGAAGCACTTCGCGAAAAAGCGACAAAACTTCACAGTTATTCACGCTGGGAGTCTTATCAAAGTATGTTGTTACTGAACACGTCCGTCCTTAAAGCGGAGTTATCAAGGACGGACTTCTTTACTACAAATCTGTGCAAATCGATCGACTAAAAGCCTAATTTTTCTAACACGGGCTTAGTTGAAACAATATGTCGATCGAGTCCTAGTTTTTTTGGCTCCACACCCAAAGCTAAAGCCACCAATTGCGACAAATGCAACACGGGCAAACCCAACTTGCGCCCGATTACTTTTTCCACCTCCGGCTGCCGCGAATCCAAATTTAAATGACAGAGAGGACAAGGCGTTACCATACAATCAGCGCCATTGTCAAGAGCATCTTGAATATGTTTGCCTGCCATCTGAAAAGATTGGTTAGTGGCATAACTCGCCAACGGCCAGCCGCAGCACTGCGTCCGCCCTCGATAGTAAACCGGAGTTGCCCCGATCGCCCGAAATACATTTTCCATCGATTCCGGTTGGTGCGGGTCATCGTAAAGCAGCTTATCCTGAGCTCGCAGCAGGTAGCATCCGTAAAAAGACGCGCACTTCAAGCCCGAAAGCTTCCGGGTGACTCGCTTGTGCACCTCGTCGAGCCCGTAATCTGCAACGATCGCCCACAACAGATGTTTCACCTCGGTACTGCCTTGATAAGGCGAACAGCCTTGTTTTTTTAGTAAACCGTTGACTTTTTCTATGTAGTTGGGATCGGTTTTTTGAGATTCCTTGAGGCGATCGTCCACATGACCGATTACTCCTTGACAAGTGCTGCAATGCGTCAGCAAAGGCAGATTCAGTTCCTCAGCCAACGCAATATTGCGAGCGTTGACAGTATCTTCCAGTAACTGCGAATCTTCCTTGAAAGTGCCAGAACCGCAGCAGGAAGCTTTCTTTAGTTCCACCAGTTCAATCCCCAACGCTTGAGTTAGCGCCATTGTAGACAAGTAAAGTTCGCGGGCCGCCCCTTGGGCAACGCAACCGGGAAAGTAAGCATATCTGAGAGTTTGGGATGGCATAGTCGTTTCTGCTGGGGACACAAGGTTCGGGAAAAGAAACTTGAGCCATCGAAGTCGGGAGGCTTCCTGCTTAGTTTTCCCTCTTTATAATTAACGTATCACCGCCTAGCTAGGAGCTAATTGTCAGCTTTTCTCAAGCATTTTTAGTTGATGACTGACGCACCATCGACCAAAAATCCGGTTCCTCAAGGTTATCAGGTGCCTAAACGAGATGATTGATTTTGGGCTATGGGGGTTTTTTTTGCCTTAGTCCCAGAGTTGCTGCGATCGTCCGTGTCCCAATTGTCGCTGACCCGTGTCACTTAGAAAAGCGGCCAGGCTTTCTCCTGCAGATCCCCCTTTCGGATAAGATTAGATACGCAGCAACCAATGAGGACACGATGTTATGAGCCAAGACGACATTTTTGCTAGAGTCCAGAAAATTGTGGCAGAGCAACTGGAAGTCGATAAGAGCGAAGTCAAGCCCGAAGCCAACTTTGCTAACGATTTAGGAGCAGATTCCTTAGATACTGTAGAGCTGGTCATGGCCTTGGAAGAAGAGTTTGATATTGAAATTCCCGACGAAGCAGCCGAAGGAATTACTACGGTTCAAGCTTCTGTAGATTTCATCAGCAGCAAACTTGCAGCTCCAAAAGCATAAAATACCTGTCTTTTCCCCTAAGAGGAGAGAAGTTAGAAAACTGGAAACTCCTCTTTTGTTCTGCGTTCTGGGTGTTTAATTTTTTGAAACTGAAATCATGACAAATTTAGAGCGTAAGCGCGTTGTTATCACGGGTCTCGGCGCGATTACACCGATCGGCAATACCTTGTCCGAATATTGGGACGGGTTGCTTGCCGGGAAGAATGGTATAGGCCCGATCACCTTATTCGACCCGTCGCGGCACGACTGCCGCTTTGCCGCAGAGGTGAAGGGTTTCGACCCACACGACTATTTAGAGCGCAAGGAAGCAAAGCGCATGGATCGCTTTGCTCAATTTGGGGTGTCAGCGAGCAAACAAGCGATTGCTGATGCGAAGTTTGAGATTAACGACCTGAACGCAGAACAGGTGGGTGTCATTCTTGGCACTGGCATTGGTGGCCTGAAGGTTTTGGAAGAGCAGCAAGAGATCTATCTAACTCGCGGCCCCGATCGATGCAGCCCGTTTATGATTCCCATGATGATTGCGAATATGGCCGCGGGGCTGACGGCGATTCACACGGGTGCTAAGGGGCCAAACTCTTGTACGGTGACGGCCTGCGCTGCCGGGTCAAATGCGGTGGGCGATGCGTTTCGCTTAGTTCAGGGGGGTTACGCGCAAGCCATGATTTGCGGCGGTACGGAAGCTGCGGTGACACCTTTGTGCGTGGCGGGTTTTGCTGCGGCGAGGGCGCTTTCGACTCGCAACGATGACCCGACTCATGCTTCTCGTCCGTTCGATCGTGATCGTGATGGTTTTGTCGTCGGCGAAGGTGCTGGCGTTCTGATTCTAGAAGAAATGGAACACGCTCTGGCGCGTGGCGCGAAGATTTACGCAGAAATCGTCGGCTACGGTTCAACTTGCGATGCGTATCACATGACTTCTCCGGTACCGGGGGGGGAAGGTGCCTCGCGGGCGATGGCTTTAGCGCTCAAGGATGCGGGTTTGACGCCGGATCAAGTGAGCTATATCAACGCTCACGGCACGAGCACGCTTCCCAACGATTCTACGGAAACGAAAGCGATTAAAAAGGCTTTGGGAGACCATGCTTACAAAATAGCAATTAGTTCTACCAAGTCGATGACCGGCCATCTTTTGGGCGGTTCTGGGGGAATTGAGGCGGTGGCGACGGTAATGTCGATCGCCAATGACAAAATCCCGCCGACAATTAATCTGGAAAATCCCGATCCTGAGTGCGATTTGGATTATGTTCCTCATACAAGCCGCGATCTAAAAGTTGATGTGGCGCTGTCGAATTCCTTTGGATTTGGCGGTCACAACGTGACACTGGCATTCAAGAAGTTTGTTCAGTAACGGCTAATCCAAAATCGAGAGTTAAAAGGTAAAAAAATATTTTTTTACCTTTTTAGGGTAGGCATCTTGCCTGCCCTAACTTTCTGAAGTATAACCCTAGTGCTCGTATGAATCAACCAATTATTCGATTTTTGACAACCAAGAATTATAAAAATCTACACTTAGCTCCATCTGTAAATTTAAACAGCCTTAATATATTTATCGGCTCAAACGGTTCAGGCAAAAGCAATTTCATCAGTTGTTTAAAATTTTTAAAAGATTGCCTAATAGCTATTCCCGACGAAAATCGCGGCGTGAGTAGTTTTGAGGATGCTGTTTCTAAATTTGGCGGTGATAAAATCTTAGATGTCAATGTTGAAAGTCCGGCAAAGGTCAGTATAGCTTGCTGTTTTTCGCAAATTAACCAAACTGGTAATCTTCAAAAAGACAGCGCAATTCTGGATTTCAAACTTTATACCGATCGACAAAAAGTAAGAGCGAGCATCTCTGAAGAATATCTATATGGTGGAGAAGATTTGCAGGAAACTTCCAGCAGGCAACCTTTCTATTACTATAAATTCCATAACAGAGAATTAGGGCAAGGAGTTTTATCGGTTTACAACTCTGTGGGCCAAGAGTCAACTCATTTTGAACCTTTAGATAACATTCCTACAAATTCTTTTGGTTTGTTGACAATTCCGACACTGCTTGAAAATAGTCAATCGCCCCCAGAAACTACACCTGTTTACAAAATTAGAAGAGAATTAATTGAATTTATTTCAAAATGGCAATTTTATAATGCCAATAACATGAATTTGAATTTAATTAGAACCGTCGAGCCTAAAATAGGTGGAAGTGATATTTACCTATCTGCATCGGGAGATAATCTGCCGTTAGTTTTGGAGAATTTAAGCCAAAATATCGATTTTGAAGATAGCCTTAACGAAGCGATGAAGTCGATATTACCCAAAACTCGTCGCCTTAAACCTGTACGTTCTGGTCGCCTATCTCTTACTGTAGAATGGTATTTTGAAGGTATCAAAGATGGATTTTACCTTAATGAAATGTCAGATGGAACTGTGAGGATGCTTTGTTGGGCAACTATTTTACATTCTCCACTTCCTCCTTCTTTGATAGTTATTGATGAACCGGAATTAGGATTGCACGTATCCTGGATGCCAATTTTAGCTGACTGGATTAAAAAAGCTGCGACAAAAACTCAGATAATTATTACCACACATAGTCCCGACCTTTTAGATCACTTTACTGATTGTGTAGAGAATGTTCTTTGTTTTTATTCCGAAAATAGAACGCATTTCTCAGTCAAATCTCTTTCAAAAGAAATGCTGGAGCAAAAACTTGAAGAGGGATGGCAATTAGGCGACTTATACCGTGTTGGCGATCCAAGTATTGGAGGATGGCCGTGGTAGTGTGGGTTTACTCTGGAGGCGGTGAAGCTGAGGTTAGAGGATTATTTCCTTTTTTAGACAAAACTTTTCCTGGGTGTAAATTTGAACGAAAAACACCAGTTCGTGACAAACCTGGCCCTAAACCTAATAAAGCAAGTAGTTATGGAAGAACAGGTAAAAGCTTAATCGACCAAATCAAGCAAGAATTGCCGGGCGCCTTAAAAGCAGAACCAAATAAATGCGACCTAATTTTAGTTTTTGACGATTTGGATTGTCGCGATTCTGAGACACAAAAATTAAAAATATTGTCAGAGATATCAAAAATACCACAATGTGCTGCCATCGAAAAATTTGTTGGGTTTGCCGCGCCGGAAATCGAAGCTTGGATTATTGCTGATTGGAATAATTCAATAGCTAAACATTCAGATTTTAGAGCCAGACATAAACGTATGTGTTGGTGGCTGAGTACAGAAAAAAAAGTTTCTTTTGAGAATCCCGAATCATTTAGTGAATATGATTCTCAAAGAGATTGCTGTCTCGAAAAACTATCAGACGCTTTAATTGAGTCAAGTGTTCAAGATGAAGTCGATCGCGATAAAGCACGCTTTTCTAAAGGATTACATACTCCTTTGCTCTTGAGAGAAATTGATCCCAATGAAGTTCAAAAAAAATGTCCGTTATTTCGCGAACTCTATAACTATCTCAATAATTTTTGTCGTTATTGTTAGCTTATTCTCCCGGCAATAACTCCAACCGATATCGATACAAAGCCACAGGATGCCCCCCAGCAGCAAAATAATCCGGGTCTTGCGGCGACAAATAAATCGCTGTCACCTGATCCGCCTCAATTCTTTTACTCGCAGAATCGCCATTTTTCCTGCCTTCAACAACTTGATAAGCCGTTGTAGTTTCCACCTCGTTTAAATAAATATCAGACTCTCCCCGAAAAATCTGCTGAGAAATCTCTGTAGACACAAACTCGCGAGGATTCGGCGTCTCAGTTCCCCGACTGGTAACAATCGAAATCAGTTGGCGTTCCCCTTTCAAAACAGTAATTTGGCGGTTGGGATTGGTCGGATCGACTTTCACCGAAAGTACGCCACCATCGCCTAAATAAGCCTTGGCAATGTTCAAACCGTTAAAAGTGCGATCGGCTACAATCTTTGTAGCTTTTTTAGATGTATTTTTATAAATAAAACCAATATTTTTTTCCGGTTGAAATCGCACTTTAAATAATACCGGCTGCTGCAAATACTGGCGGTTGCTTTCAAACCCTGGCGTGACAATATTTGGCGCTAAAGGAGCGGCTAAGTCTACCAAAGTGCTAGCAACATTCCAATTCCCCGCCATCCAGTCGGGATATACCAAATCTCCCTTAGCTACAGCGATAGGAGGCTTGCTTTCCCAATTGGGAAAACTTGATATGCGATCGCCCAAAACCCCCGCTCTGGCAACGCCACCCCACAGCAGTACCGCCAAAACCAGACAAAAACTCCAAATTCCCTTCATACCACATTACATTCAAACAACTAACCTTATATTTTTTTATCTTCTTTCTCTCTTCTGGGCGTTCTTTGCGTCCTCTGTGGTTCATTAATTCAAAAATTAGACAACAAATCAGTTAAACATCATATTTTCTACCCTTTTCACAAACAGGCAAGATGCCTGTTGCACAAAAATAAATGTTCTGCTTGTGGGGAGTAGGGGTTGGGCAGGCTCTCCCGCCCCCAGTATGCAATTTAAAGGTGGAAAAGCCTATGTTTTAAAGCGCCTCAACAGGTGCTGGTTCCCACACATCTCCGTATTTCTCCTTCAATTGGTGCCAGTTTTCCACCTGTCCCGGTTCGTATTCCCCCGGCTTTCCCCACTGCAAAAACGCGCTCAAAGCAGCATCATTTTGTTCGTCCAGAAAACGGATTGCATAAGTAGTAAAATTGCCTCTTTTCGCCTCGCCAGTTTCAAACTTCACCTGTTTGATTTTGTCCATATTCAAGTGAAACTCAAATATATCGGCGTGCATATTGGCATATTTACCCTTCGGCAACTCCGCATAAAACAGCTTGTGAATTGAACCGCGCACTTCCAGCACAGCCGCGCTGCTAGTCACGATTAAACGCAGCGTTCCCAATGGTTCGCAAGCTTCCAAGAATTCTTTCAGAGTCGCAGTCATATCAATTTTGGATTGTGGATTGTGAATTTGGGATTAAATCGATAAGAAGAAAATGGTAGTTGGGAATTAGGAAAAGGAAGTAGAGAAAAAAGGATAATTCTTCCTTCTCCCTTCTCTCCTAGATAACTAAAGCTTTCCTTCTCTCGTAGATAACTAAAGCCTTCATCCTTCCTTCTTCCTTCATGTTTCGTGCAGTTCGTAAGCAGCGACAATCCGCTGCACTAGCGGATGTCGTACCACATCCGCCTGAGAAAATTCACAGAAAGCAATGCCCTCAACGTTACGCAGAATATTTTGGGCAACTGACAATCCCGACTGTTGGTTGGGCGGCAAATCTGTTTGAGTGATATCGCCCGTTACAACCATTCTCGATCGAAAGCCCAGACGAGTCAGCACCATTTTCATCTGAGCTGGCGTCGTATTTTGAGCTTCGTCCAAAATTACGAAAGCATTGCTGAGAGTGCGTCCCCGCATATAAGCTAAAGGAGCTACTTCGATCAAGCCTCTTTCCATTAAATCGGCCATTTTTTCAGGGTCGATCATTTCTTGCAGGGCGTCGTAAAGCGGGCGCAAATATGGATCGACTTTTTGCTGCAAATCTCCCGGCAAAAACCCTAATTTTTCGCCAGCTTCCACGGCTGGCCTTGTTAAAATCAGCCGTTCGTACTGCTTACTCAACAGCGCTTGCACGGCGAAAATAGCAGCTAGAAATGTTTTGCCGGTACCAGCGGGGCCAATGCAAAATGTCAGGTCGTGTGTGCGTACGGCTTGGACGTATTGCCGCTGCTTGAAGGTTTTGGCTCTAATTTCTTCGCCGCGGCGGGTTCTGGCGAGAACGTCTCGCTGCAAGTCTTGTAAATCGCCTTGGCGGTTGGTATCCAAAGCTTGGCGCGCCGTCTGGATTTCAACTCCGGTAATATTTTTGCCGGATTTCCAATAGTCGGAGAGCGATCGCACTAATTTATGACACAATTCTACTTGACTTTTTGTGCCGGAAATCAGCAGTTCTTGCCCTCGCATTACCAGGGTAGCACCGGTTTGCTTAGAGATCATTTTCAGGTTTTCTTCTTGATTACCGGCCAGCGACATTGCGCTTTGAGCGCTCGGTAACTCTATGGTTAGTTTTTCATTCATGCCAACATAAGCTCCTCCAAATAAGCAATTAAAACTTAACAAATCAACGTTAAACCAGTCACTATTTGCGAACAAAAAGACGCCCGTTACTAGGTAAAACCTAGTATCTAAGGCGTCTTTTAGATTTAGCTCCCAAATGAGTTTGGTGCTTGAGGCACAAATCAAATCTCCCTTCTATTAAGTCAGGCAATTTTAGATTTTAGATTTGAAATTTTAGATTTTAGATTAACCTGATGCCACTGACATTTGAAATTTTCAATTTTACATTTGTTTCCGATCGCAAAACCGGCAATTTCAAACCAAACAGGGCTTGTAATACAAAGTCTACAACAGGCCATCTAAAATCTAAAATTCTTTCTGGGCTATGCAGTTAGTTAATAACCGGGAGTATTTCTGCTCGTTCTAAACGTAGGTGTGTTAGTACGGCGAGGTTGTTCTCTCGGAGTTCTGCTAGCTAAGGGACTCGGCGACGGAGGAGGCGTCCGGGGTCGGAAGTCGCCTCGTGGTTCCCGCGACCCACGCTCTGGGCGGTCGCGATCCGGGCGGTCGCGATCCGGGCGATCGCGATCGCCCCGGGGCGGGCCAGATCCACGCTCGCCCGCTTCACCATCGTATATATCTAAGTAGAGGGACTGACCCGCCGTCTGCGCCACTGCTTCGAGCGTAGTTCTAATTGCCTGAATATTGCGTCCGCCCCTACCGTAAACCCGGCCTTTGTCGGGATCTTCAAAAGCAAGCCTAACCCAGACCCGCGATTGGCGCGGGTGCAGTTCGCAATCAACCCGCAAAGAGCCTGGGGTCTCTAAAAAAGGCCCAATTAAAAACTTAACCAGTCCAGCATAGTTGGGACTAGCTGACTGTTGCTGTGCTGGATTCAACGTTGGCTCCGGCTCCGACTTGTTCAAATACATGGGCTTTTCTCAGGATGTCACGCACGGTGTCAGTTGGCTGAGCGCCTTCTTGCAGGCGCTTGACAATCGCTGGAACATCCAGCCTGGTTTCGTTATTTCTGGGGTTGTAATAGCCGAGCTCTTCTAGGGGACGGCCGTCGCGGCGAGTAGAACTGTTCATCGCTACAATCCGGTAGCTTGTCTCTCGTTTTTTCCCGTATCTCTTCAATCGCAGTTTGATCATCTTCTTGCACAATAGTCTTGTTCCAATTCTAAGCTATTTTGTCAGCGCTCCTTCCCCGAACTCCAACTCAACCCCTATTTCTTAACCTCCCACCAAAATATCACTACGATTTGCTGCCCCCAAGGCAGGTCTAGCGCCGTCAATGTGCGGTGTAATTGCTAGTGGCAAAATCGATGCACTTCCCCACTGCTGCACCAATTTTTGCAAAAATATATCCTGCTGCGCCCTCAAAGCGTCCCAATCGGTACCGCGATTAATAATTGCAAACCAAACTAAACCCCGATCGCGCGTGGGTATGGCTCCAGCCAAAGCAATCACCGTGTCTAAAGTACCAGTTTTCACCACAGCCGATGGCGGAATGTGTCGGTGTTCCAAAGTTCCTTTATCGCGCCCAGACACCGGAAACAAGTCAGCAACTGTTAGCCCAGTCGTCTGAAGGTTACGCCCGATCGCCTGCATCATCCCACAAGCCGCCCTCGGAGACATCTGATTTTCCACTCCCAATCCCGAACCGTTAACTAATTGAAGTTCCTCCTCCGGCACCCCCGCAGCCCAAGTCGCTTGCTGCTGCACTATTTTTGCCCCGCCCAAATCGTCGGCCAGCATCTGAGCTATTTCATTATCGCTGTGGACGTTCATCTGCTTGAGAATTTCGGCTAAAGGAAGCGATCGGCGTTTCAGTAGCAAATGCCCCGAACTCACAAATTTCTCAGCAATGACGCTGCCGGCAACCGTTACTTGCGGCTTTCTAGTTCCCGGAGCCATCTTAGAATACATTGCCACCACCTCCTGTGGCCAACTGCTCCCGTCGAGGGCTTGCCGCAGTATGTCCCCCGCCACCAAAGGATCGGACTGGTAATTCATGCGGAAATTGCCTGTCACCACCAAATTCCCCGCCACACGTTCGATACCCATTTGATTGAGAGCATTACCAACGGCGATCGCCTCCTCCCACACAAACAGCGGATCGCCCCCGCCGCTGACCACCAAATCTCCCTGCAATACACCATTCCTAATCGGCCCCGTTCCCCGGAACCGCGTTTCAAACTGATAATCCGCGCCCCAAGTCTCCAGTGACGCCAGAGAAGTCGCAATCTTAGTCAGAGAAGCCCCAGGCATCAGCACTGTCCCCTGCTGATTTACCAGCGGCACCATTCCCGCTTGCACCCAAATTCCCTGATTCCCATCAATCAGGTTCTTGTCTTTTAACTCTTTTAAATATTCTCGCACCGTCGCTTCTGCGGGCAAGTCTGGATTTGCCACATTTATTCTCCCAAAAGCCAAATCTTCGGCCACCACTAACCCGGGTATCCCTCCCCGCCAAGCCAGCACTGACGCAGCATTAGGCGCGGCAGTGCCTACCCCAGCCATGTCCAGCCACAGA
This sequence comes from Microcoleus vaginatus PCC 9802, assembly GCA_022701275.1. NCBI lineage: Bacteria > Bacillati > Cyanobacteriota > Cyanophyceae > Oscillatoriales > Microcoleaceae > Microcoleus > Microcoleus vaginatus. The sequence goes on along the minus strand of CP031740.1, from coordinate 2,251,998 downwards.
GACATCATCCCTGAGCTAAATAAATCCAGCATTTTTTACTCCTAAAGTCATGTAAACTATTGCATTGATTTTTTCAATTTGCAGTCAAAAATAGTAAAGTAGTGACAAAACAAGTTCTATCAGAGTAGTCGGAAATGAGAATTGTCCGATCGCCGTTGCGAGCGGATTTTAGTTCTTTATTCAGACTTCTGGATTCACGCTCCTGACTTCCTGGTAGAATTTTTAGTGTTTCTCAAACATTGGTCAATGGGATCGACACGCGCAAGAATTGCAATAGACGCTATGGGCGGGGATCATGCCCCCGCCGAAGTTGTAGCTGGAGCGCTTAAGGCACAAGAAGAATTAGGCGTAGAGATTTTGCTCGTGGGCGACCCGCAGCAAATAGAAGACTCGCTCCGGCAACAAGACGCGATCGGCCGCGTCTCTACAGGTCAGCTAGAAATCGTTCCTTCTGAAGGAGCGGTGGAAATGCACGAAGAACCTTTGAGTGCCCTCAAACGCAAGCCCAACGCTTCGATTAACGTAGCGATGAACTTGGTAAAGCAGCAGCAAGCTGATGCTGTGGTGTCCGCCGGTCACTCCGGCGCGGCAATGGCTGCTGCCCTGCTGAGGTTGGGGAGGCTCCCCGGAATCGATCGCCCTGCGATCGGTGCGGTTTTACCGACAATGGTAGCGGGCACCTCTGTACTCATTCTCGATGTCGGCGCTAATGTGGACTGCCGCCCCAAATTTTTGGAGCAGTTCGCTCTTATGGGAACTATTTACAGCCAGTGCGTGCTGGGCGTCGCTGAACCTAAAATCGGCCTGCTCAACATTGGCGAAGAACCTTCAAAAGGCAACGACGCGGCAGTGCGGACTCACCAGTTATTGGTGGACAATCCGAACATTCCTTTTGTGGGCAATGCCGAAGGCCGCGACGTGCTGTCGGGGAAATTCGACGTGATTGTCTGCGACGGATTTGTCGGCAACGTGTTGTTGAAGTTTGCCGAAGCGGTGGGCGAAGTCGTCGTGCAAGTGCTGAAGGAAGAATTAGTCAAAGGACTCCAACATCAAATTAACGATCCTCTGCTGCAAAAAAGCTTGCAAGGATTTAAGCAGCGGGTAGACCACGTTGAACACGGCGGCGGTTTGCTATTGGGCGTTGCTGGAGTTTGCATTATCAGCCACGGTTCGTCTCAAGCTGGCTCGATTTTTAATGCCATTCGTTTGGCGAAGGAGGCTATTGACAACCAAGTGCTGGAGCGAATTCGATCGTCCAATCACCAAAGCGCTATGGAACAAGAAGCTGTGAATTAGAGGCAGTAAGTAGGAATTGAAAATTAAAAATGTAAAATTAAAAATGTCAGCTTAAACCCACTGTTTTGCTTAAAAAAAAGTAATTTCAGCAGTTTAAAAAATAATTTTAATTGGTAGTTTTTAATTTTTAATTCCTCGATCGATCGCTCATAAATGGAGAGGAATGTTGCAGCAATCAGGGTTCGGCATTGCCGTCACGGGTAGCGGTTCTTGTACACCGCAGGTTTCGCTGGATAATAACGGTTTGAGTCAGATAGTAGAAACTTCTGACGAGTGGATTGGGGCGCGGACGGGCATTCGCTCCCGCAGGCTGGCGGACGATCGCACTTCTTTGTGCGATTTAGCGTCGGAGGCGTCGCTTCAGGCGATCGCAATGGCAGAAATTTCGCCGACCGATATTGATTTGATTATTTTGGCGACTTCCAGTCCTGACGATTTGTTTGGCACTGCCAGTAAAATTCAATATCAATTGGGCGCAACAAAAGCTGTGGCTTTTGATTTAACAGCAGCTTGTTCAGGCTTTGTTTTTGGTTTAGTTACAGCCTCGCAGTTCATTCGGACAGGGGTTTATCAAAATGTTTTGCTGATCGGAGCAGATATTTTGTCTCGTTGGGTGAATTGGTCGGATCGGGGTACTTGCATTCTATTTGGAGACGGTGCAGGTGCGGTGGTATTGCAAGCTTCAGAAGTTGATCGCTTTTTGGGATTTGAAATTCGCAGCGACGGCACGCAAAATTCGTCTCTCAATTTGGCTTACAAAGCCGAGTCAAAAGAATTAATTGAGGGCGTCAGCGTCGGAGTTGGCGGATTTAATCCCATCACAATGAATGGTCAAGAAATTTATCGCTTTGCCGTAAAAAAAGTCCCGGAAGTCATAGAAAAAGCTATGTTTCGGGCCAATATTAACGCTGCAGAAATTGACTGGCTGCTGTTGCACCAAGCCAATCAGCGGATTCTCGATGCAGTTGCCCAAAGGCTAAAGATTCCCCCCGAAAAAGTAATCAGCAATTTGGCAAATTACGGCAATACCTCCGCGGCTTCAATTCCCCTTGCCTTAGACGAAGCCGTGCGTCTGGGTAAAGTTAAACCCGGTGATACTATTGCTGCGGCTGGTTTCGGTGCAGGTTTGACTTGGGGGGCGGCGATTTTTCAATGGGGAAGGTAATATTTGGCGGCCGGCTGTAAACTTGCCCTGCTTATTGTTGGGTCTGTGACACTTGCAAAATACAAATCCTTGAACACGCCATACATAGGGCAAGGTGTGCAGCCGCACACCCCCGGGACAGGAGTTCTTGACAAGCGCGCTCTGAAATAGAAAATACTCTATTCTTCGATCGACTTTCCCCAGCTAGAAAGTGGAAAATTTTGTTACGGCTATTAATTTAATTAAAGTAGCAAAAAAAATATAAAATTCGTAAAAACTGCAATTATTATGTTAGAATTGTGAGTCGCGAGTAGATAGTTCGTTAACCCAAAGATAGCGGATACCAGCGAGCGAACTTAGAAGCGGGAAACAAAGAATTTTTGCAATCACCAATTAGCAACCACCAATTAGCAGATTACCGGAAAAATGACTAAAACAGCATGGGTATTTCCCGGACAAGGTTCCCAGGCGATCGGGATGGGTGCAGACTTATTAAACTTGCCAACAGCCAAAGCCAAATTTGAGCTCGCTAAAGAGATTTTAGGTTGGTCTGTGCCGGAAGTTTGCCAAAAAGAAGAAGCAAAACTATCTCGGACTCTCTACACTCAGCCTTGCTTGTTCGTAGTAGAAAGTATTTTGACCGACTTAATGCGAGAAAAAAGCGATCGGCCCGCGGTAGTTGCCGGTCACAGTTTAGGAGAATATGTTGCCCTCTACGCAGCAGGCGTCTTTGACTTTGAAACGGGATTGCGCTTAGTCAAACGCCGCGCCGAACTCATGGACACCGCCTCAGGCGGGCAAATGGTGGCTTTGATCGGTTTCGACAGACAGGAACTAGAACTGCAAATTCAATACAGCCGAGACGTAGTGCTGGCAAACGACAACAGCGAAGCACAAGTCGTGATTTCTGGAACGCCCGCAGCAGTAGAAGATTTGCTTGCCAAAATCAAAGTCAAACGCGCCGTTAAATTGAATGTTTCTGGTGCGTTTCACTCTCCCCTGATGGCCGGGGTGGCGGCAGAGTTTCAACTAGCGTTAAAGTCTGCAAGGTTTTCCGATGCTAAAATGCTGGTGCTCTCGAACGCAGAACCGTCAGCCACTACCAGCGCAGCCACTTTAAAGCAGCGGTTGACTCAGCAGATGACCAAAGGCGTGCGGTGGCGAGAAATTTCTCTGCAATTGCCACAACAAGGAATTGATCGGGTAGTGGAAATTGGCCCCGGCAAAGTTCTCACAGGTTTGATCAAACGGACTTGTCCGGATTTAGCACTGGTAAATGTTAGCAGTTTTGCAGATTTGCCCGCTTAATCTATTTTTAGCCTGTTATTAAACGGCAGGTTATAAAATTTAGAGTTAATTGGCCCGAAGAGTGTCGAAAAATAAAGAGCACAACAGGCAAATCCGAATATTGGCTGTTGTGCCAATTGGGGATAGACGATCCAGACAGTTAGAAAATATTAATCAAAAATCTAGAAATCGATCGACCTGACGGGACGATCGACAAATCCTGATGTAAACTAGGCGTAAAAACCAAGCTTATCTGGTATTTATATGAAAAAAGTTCTTTACTGGTTGATGGGCGACAAGGCAGGCAGAACCATAGTAGGTGCCTGGAATTGGATGTGGGGACTGCCCGTAGAATCCGGCGGCAAGGTGTCGGTGGCGGTAGCCGAAGAGTCGCTGCGATCCATGCAAGAATCCGTACAAAAATTGGCAGCAGCAGTCTCCACCCAAGTTGCAGCCTACCAGCGCGCCAAAACGAAATATGAAGAAAAAGTTAGGGAAATGCAAACCGTAGAACGCCAAGTCATCACAGCCAAGCGCCACGGCAACGAAGAAGCAGCCCGCTTGGCAATGGCGAAGGTAATTCAGACAGAACAAATTCTGCCGCAGTTAGAAGCTCAAGTAAAACAAGCCGAACAGTTTGTGAACGCTTCCAAAGACAAGCTAAATCGAGAACGGATGAAGCTGGAAGCGTACAAAACCGATATGCAAAATATGAAAGATATGGCCGAGATTAACGAAGCCCTCCGAGCCATATCCAAAGTCCACAACGACCTCAGTATTGATTCAGCTCGATCGCAATTTGAGCAAGCCAAAAACGCCGTCCACGGCCACAACCTCAAACAGCAAGCTTTAGCAGAGCTATCTGAGAATCCCCAAGAAAGACTTCAGGCAGAATTAGAAAATATGACCTTAGACGATGAAGTTAATCGCAGGCTGGAAATGTTAGACGACTCCAACAACAAAGAACTTCCCAGCTAAGGACAATTTTATGGCTAAGAGCGGGCCTTCCCCCATAGTTTTTATCCTGTTATTTCTCTTGCTAGCCGGTGGTGGCTGGTTCTTTTTTCTGAACAAACCAGCGTCGCAAGATGTTAGTAACAATCCCCCCACTCCCACACCTGCAGGCGATGTCGTCCCACTTCCCGTCGCGCCAGTAGTCGGCCGTGCTTCGCCTGTTGCAGCTAGTTCCTTTGCGCTTCCAGCTTCTGTTCCTGCGGGTACGACTGTCAGGATTCAAGGTTCTACCAGTATGGTGACAATCAACCTCAACCTTAAGAATGGCTTTCAGGCCAAGTTTCCTGGCACTAGAGTTGATTCCAAAGCTAACGGTTCTGCAAAGGGAATTCAAGATTTGGTCGCAGGAACAGCCGATATTGCTGCGGTATCGCAACCTTTGACGGCTCAAGAACAAGGTCAGGGTTTGGCAGCGGTGCCTGTTGCCCTAGATACGATCGCCCTCGTAGTCGGCATTAACAACCCGTTTAAAGGAGGTTTAACTTCCGCTCAAACGCAAGATATCTTCAAGGGAAATGCTCAAGACTGGTCGAAAGTCGGTGGCCCCCAAGGCCCGATTAAAGTGATAAATCGACCAGAAGTTAGTGGCACTCACCAAACGTTTAAAGAACAAGTGCTCGGAGGTGGCGAGTTTGGCCGGGCGCCAAATATTACCACGCTCGATCGAGATGCGACAACTCCCCTGCTGCAAGCTTTAGGCAACAACGGTATTGGCTATGCGACTTTCGCTCAAGTAGTCAATCAGAAAACGGTGCGCGTTGTTCCCGTCAACGGTGCGACGCCGGATGCTGGTAACTATCCTTACAAGCGACAGTTGTACTACGCTTACAAAAATCCTCCTAGCCAAGCAGTTAAGGATTTCTTGGGCTATGCGACTTCTTCGGAAGGACAGAAAGCCATGCTGGCTGGAAATTGAGCCTTTGCAAAGTTTTGACATTTAGGAATTCGCCAGAATAAATTCTGGCGCTACACAAGCAAATAGTCCGCCAGAATAAATTCTGCCGCTACACAAGCAAAGTCCGCCTGCGCGGACTATATTCTTCAGTCCGCGCAGGCGGACTTCGTTTGACAAGAAGCGGTTTCAAGCGCCGAATAATCTCAAACGGACTCGATCTGATAGGCTAATATTCGATGTAATTTAAAATCTAAGGTTTTTCTGTGAGCAAAAGTCGCGAACCGGTCGAAAGTTTACTTCTCTACTATTTATTCAAATGGTCAATTGTCAGCCCGATGCTGCACCTGTACTTTCGAGGCCGCATCTACGGTGCAGAAAATGTTCCAGCAGAAGGGCCGCTGGTGGTAGTCAGCAATCACGCCAGCGATTTTGACCCGCCGATTTTGTCTAATTGCATGAGGCGACCTGTCGCATTTATGGCAAAGGAAGAGTTATTTAAAGTTCCTATTTTGAAGCAGGCAATTACGCTTTATGGCGCTTATCCAGTGAAGCGAGAAAGTGCCGATCGCAGTGCAATTCGATCGGCTATCCACTCTTTGGAAAATGGCTGGGCGACGGGTGTATTTTTGCAGGGAACTCGCACGCCAGATGGCAGAATTACTGAACCGAAATTAGGTGCTGCGCTGATAGCTGCTAAGGCAAAAGCGCCGCTGTTACCTGTTAGTTTGTGGGGAACTCACGCCATTTCGTCCAAAGGTTCGGCAGTGCCGCGTCCGGTGCCGCTGACGGTGCGAATTGGCAAGCTAATTGAAGCGCCCGGTTCCTCGGATCGCGAGGAATTGCAAGCGCTGACTCAAAGATGTGCGATCGAGATTAATGCCATGCACGATTTGGGTCGCTGATTTTATAACTTTTGTTGCTGTTTTTCAGGTTATATCTACAGATAGATGAAGGCTGAAGATAAACATCGAAAAATATCAATATAAGTGATTGAAAACAAGCGCAATAATTAGGCTTGAATTTGAGTTTAATTTGACAGGAGATAAGAAGAAAGATATGGTAACAAGCAATCAAACCCGCGCGTTGGGATTGTTTTCTAACCGCGAAGATGCCGAGCAAGCTCTGACAGAATTGAAATCTTCCGGGTTTCCAATGGATAAAGTTTCGGTTGTTGCTAGGGAGGCAGGTGAGTCTGTAGGCGATACTCAAACTAGCACTCAGGTGGGCGACAAAAATCTAGACACAGGATCAGCAGTGGTTGGAGAAACTCTGACAAATAGTGCTTTAGCCAGCTTCCTAGTGGGTCTCGGAAGTTTAGCTATTCCCGGAATCGGGCCGATGATTGCAGCGGGGACTTTCGGCGCCTCACTGGTGGCTACCGTAGCAAGCACTGGCGTCGCGGCTGCGAATTTCGGTGGAGTGGTGAAGGCTTTGACTGACTTGGGAATTCCCGAAGAAACAGCTAGAATTTACACCGATCGCCTGCGGGCCGGCGATTATTTGGTGGTAGTAGATGGCGCTGAGGATGATATTAGTCGAGCTCAAGGGATTTTCAGCAGTCGGGGCATTCAAAATTGGGGCGTTTTTTAAACAAGAATTGTGCACCAAGTCTATCCTCAGGGCGATGCACACCTCACCATTGGTGAGAACACTCAGCTCAAATTGAGTACCACACTTTTGTGTGAAAATTAGCGCCTCGATCCCCCCTAACTTAAAAAGGGGGGAACCCGAAACGGTCTTTCGTCTGCCGGAAAGGGGATTGAGATTGGGCTAAAACCCCGATCTAGACGTGGTTTTAGTCTTAAGTTGACATTCATTCAAGGCCCAGCCGCTCTCTACAAGTAAATTATTGATTTTTATCGCTCATCTTTTGATGCGGAGGCGGTGACATAAGCGACAGCTAAAGGCGAAATTTTTTCTGTAACTGCTGCGATAACTTGGCGATCGAAGTCAGTCCAAACTCGGGGGCGATCGAACATACAAGGCTGCAAAACCCCCCACAATAACTCGTCAGCACAAAGGTGAGCGTGAATTAAAGCTCGATGTCCGAACTCTTTGGCCTCAAAATTTTTGTTGACTACTTCAGGATTGGCTGTTTCAACATCCTCAACAAAAATCGACGCTTCAGTTCGCAAAGCTGCTGCAAACAAAGGGTCTTCTTCCCCTAAAGATTCAGGTTCTTTTTTCCATTCCGCGTCCCAAACCTCGGGATAGTTTGAGTTGCGACGCCAGCAGTAAGGTACTCTGCCCATTTGCGTTTCAGGATTGCGGAGGTAGAGAAAGACGCGATCGCAATTTAACACCTCGCCTAAAGCCGGCACCAAAGCCGAAAAAACAGCATCCGGCGTTTTGGTGTCACTCAAAATTTGCTCCAGAACTTGCGGCAGAATTTGGTCGGTCATTAACTTTGGCTCTTGAAGTTCATATACTGATTTTAAACTACTCGTTCTCTTCTGTTACGCATTTATCATCAGCATCTTCCCCCTTCCTGAAATAGCTGTAGAAGACAAGTTTTAAAACCTGAGCGAATGGCAAAAAATTAACAATTGCTCAATGCTTCCTTGTGTTTATTCAATTCTGGCTTGGCTGAAGTTAGCACCCGTATAACCGGTTGTCAGCCAAAGAATAGCCCTAGCGCCGTCGCGAACAGCTTTTTCCACCGGTTCGGGGGTTCGCCCAGACGGAACTGCCACAGGCTTAAAGCTAATGCCTCGACTGCCGAGCACGATTTCGCCGATAATCTGAGCTCGCCGCATATGATCGTCAGAAGTGATCAGATACACGCTCTCAATCCCTTGAGCTTTCAATTCATCTACCAGGGTGGTAAAATTTGTTACCGTATCCACCGCTCTGTAGTCTAAGTGCAGGCGATCGGACTCAATTCCGGCTTCTGAAAACACCCATTCCGCGAACTCCGGATTGCTCCCAGACGACACCCAAATCGGCAATTCAGGGTAATCGCGAGCAAATTTGGCGGCAAACACCTCTCGCTCCGTAGCCCCACCTAGAACTAACACAGCTTGGGGTCTCTGAAATTCGCTCTTAACCTGCTGATAGCCAAACCAAAACGCCATCAAAAGCCCTACTACGAACCAAAAACTGCGTGAAGTGTTCAAACGCTTGTAACGCTGCGTGTTGGAATTGATTCTTAACCACATCTAAACCTATAAAAATTTTATGTAACTCACAAAGGAACCATAACAAAAAATACCGCACGTATAGCCCACTAACAGGAATTAAAAATTAAAAATTAAAAAAGGGTCGGGGGATCATAGATTTTAGATTTTAGATTGTAGATTGACTCTACGCTTGTGGTGGGGCTTAAACAGGTGATTTTAGATTTTAGATTTCAGATGGACCCTAGAGAGAGAGGTTCTGCGTAAGTCCTCGTCTTCCAGCAAGTATTCGTCTGTGGGCGAATTCGTTAGCAGATATGCAAAAAAGAGGGGCAAAACTTAAGCTTTCCCCTCCTGCTTTTAATTTTTCTTGATTTTTAACGGGACTGGCCGGGTTCGAACCGGCGACCTAGCGCTTCAGATTTGTGTGAGTTTCCCCACTCTCTGGACTATACCTTCACCATATGCTTGCAGCTTTTAGGTGGTGACCGTCTAGTCTCTAAACCTTCCTGATTTCAATATAGGCGATTGTTTAATCGCGCTGAACTCAGGCTTGGCTTGGTATTGCCTTAGAGTCATAGGAACCCACGAACTCTTTAGGTTTCACCAAATTTGACCACATTCACTCCTAGAGTTTCCTCGCAGGGTGCCCGATTCTTCAGGAGGCGCTTGCTCTATCCATCTGAGCCACAGCCCCAGTTGCTAAACCGTTTTGATTATAGCAGTTAATGTCGATTTTGAATTTTTTATTTTGGATGATTAGCGATCGCCAGTTGCCAGTTTCGCAGCGATGCGGGCAAAGTTTTCTGCGGCAGTGAGTTTACCAGCACCGTAACAGGCGCGCTGTCTCCATGCGGTGACGGGGAGATGTCCGGCGGGAGCATCTTCGTTAAATGAGAGCTCGCTGTAATATTTCCAATTTTCCTTGACTCGCCAGCCGACGCGATCGCAAAATTCAGTATAATTTGCCTCGGTACTTTCCCAAATCTGCTGCTGCACGCTCAACCCGAACCGCCCGCTGCTGTATTGTTGCCAAAGTTGGTCGATCGTGCGAAGGTCTGTAGAAGGAAAACTGTCAATATCGGCTGCACTCAGCCAGCCTTCGTCTTCCCTGACAGCGATTTTCAGCAAGATTTCCCAAGTGTGTTCATCAGCTTTGCGCCATTTTCCGGTTTCTAATAGCTTTGTCAGTTGGCGGTAGTCCATCCCTACTTCGGAGATAGCCGGAGGAGAGTCAGGTATGGCGCCGATTTTGTCTTCCAGTCGCAGTAGAGTGCTGACAATCAATTCGGGGTTTAGTTGTTCGAGGCGGTACAGAACCCATTCTAACTGAGATTGAATGTATGTGCGGGCGATCGCCCCTTCCTGAAATTCACTCTGCAACTGCTCAAATTGAGCTGACCAATTTTGTTGATTGCGAGCCACTTCCCACATTTGTTTTGCCCACTGCAATCTAACTTGTTCTTTTTTTAAATAAGTTTTGGAAGGCTTAGCACGTTGCGGGTAGGGAGTCAAATCCCAGCCACAAATCGAGCAAAACTCTGCTTTTTTTTCTATGTATTCAGCACCGCACACTGGACAGTTAGACATATTGCCATAAATTCGGTTGCCAAGTAATTATATGACATCGGGTAGATTAACCATAATTCGATTAGGTACGCACTTTGCCGCCTACAATTACAGTTTATCTGTAGTAATGTGCGCTTTTCGCACCCCAAAGTTAGAGTTAATTATACCGATCTAACAAGGCAAGCGAATACTAAACAAACTGCCTTTGCCCAAATCTGATTTTACTTCGATCGTGCCGCGGTGAGCTTCGACAATTTGCCGACAGAGGTGTAGTCCCAAACCTGTACCGGATCTCTTGTGAGTTCCCGGGCCAAACCTTTCAAATAACTTTGCTTTCTCGGTGGGAGAAATGCCGGCGCCGGAGTCTTTGATTTCTATGATTACCCATGCCAGCGGTTGGTTTTTGAAGCTCGTATAAGCAGGTGAATTTGCAGCTTTTAAGCTGACATCTATTGAGCCGTTGTCCGTGAATTTAATCGCATTTCCGATTAAATTTGTCAGCAAGCGGTGCAGTTCCAGACGATCGCCCGGATACTTCGCAATCGGTGCACTTTCTGCACTTTCGGTCAAGTCTAAATTTACCGACAAACCTTTAGCATCCGCTAGGGGAGCTAGTTCTTCAGCTACCTCAGTAATAAGCTGGCGCAAGTCCACGGGAGCAAAACTTAGGGATTTGGCGCCTGCTTCGTAGCGGTAGACTTCCAGCAACATATTTACCATCGTAATCAGGTTTTTGTTGCTGCGAACCATCGTCCCGAAAGCGTCCCGCATGGGAAGGGAAATTTCTCCCAAAGCTCCCTGCTGCATTAAAGTTAGCATTCGATCGGCGGCTACGAGGGGCGTCCGCAAGTCGTGAGCGAGTCGGGAGACAAAATCTTCGCGCTGGAGGGCGATCGAATTCCGCTCGTCTACACTGTGTTTTAGCCGCAGGAGCGATCGTACCCTCGCCAGCAGTTCATCCATTTCGACTGGTTTGCGGATAAAATCGTCTGCTCCCATGTCCAACCCCTGCACTACGCTCGCACTGTCGTGAGCCGTGATCAGCAAAATCGGGATAAAGGGCAATTCCTTATTTTGTCGGATTCGTTTAGTGACTTCGTAACCGTCCATTCCCGGCATCATCACGTCTAGCAGTACCAAATCCGGGGCTGACTTGTCAATTTGACTCAAGGCAGAAAAGCCGTTTTCTGCCGTGCTAATTTCGTAACCTTCTTCTTCTAGGATTGTTTGAACCAACAAAACATTATCTGGTGCGTCGTCTACCACCAGAATCCGATCGGCTTTTGTGGCATTCGGAACAGATAAATAACTCATTTAATTGCTAGCCTGGAAATAAATACTAAAGTTTAATATGGCATCCGATTTATGTTTTCACATTTTTACATCTGTTAACTCTGTCATAAGGAAGATCTCACCACTTTATCAAATCTTTTTACTTTTGAGCACTCGGATGTAATATAATCTACTACTTGGTTGTCATCGTATGCACGCCGTCCCAATCATCGGGCGGGGGTACTTCCAAATAGCTCAGGGATCGGTCGAGGTGAACTTCCACAGGTCGATCGCTGGGTCGCATGGCTAAAGCTGGTTCAAAATAACTAATAGCTTTCTGAAAATTTCTAGCAATATAAGCATCCCTACCGTTACTGTAAAGTTCCAAAAACCGAAGGGTTTCCCCATCGATGGGTTCAGAACTATTTTGCAGCAACTCGTAAATACCCACTGGCTGATTTTGGCCCTTAACCCGCACCTTGTCTAACTCTCGCACCCAAATCCCTTCGCGGCACAAACTGTATGTAAATTCGCTCAAAATTATATCGCAACCGTACTCCTTCGTAAGCTGTTCCAATCGCGAACTCAAATTCACCGCATCCCCGATTACCGTGTAATCCATCCGCTTTTGGGAACCAATATTTCCCGAAACCACCTCTCCGGAACTAATCCCAATTCCGAAGCGAAACGGAACTTCGCCGGGGCGAGAATCATTAAACTCTTTCAAACGCCGGCGCATATCTAAAGCCGACTGAACCGCCATCCAACCGTGACTTTCCGGGGGATTCAGCGGCAGGGGCGCGCCGAACACCGCCATTAAAGCATCGCCGATAAACTTGTCTAAAGTGCCTTCGTAGGGGAAAACCGCCTCCACCATCGTCTCAAAATATTGGTTTAGCAGGGATACCACCTCGGACGCTCCCAGATTTTCCGTCAGCGTGGTGTAGCCGCGAATGTCGGAAAATAAAATAGTCACTTCTTTGCGTTCGCCCACCATCATGGCGCCTTCACCCAAGGCCATCACCTTATCTACGACTCCAGGAGTCAGGTAGCGGTACATCGTATTTTTCATCCGCTTTTCGCGGCTGATGTCTTCGAGTACCACTAAACCGCCGCGCACGCCACCCTCTGGATTGATCAGCGGGTTGACAGTCAAATTCAAACTACGTTCAATTACTTTAATTCTAGAGGCGGGGATGGGCAGCGGACAATAAGGGTGATACAAGGCAGAATTTCGCAGCGAAAATAGAGATTGGGCATTAGCTAATTCTGCCAGCGCTACTTCCTCAGTCCACGCGCTGTTTTCGCCCCAAGCGTAATATAAATTCGGATCGGCGCGATCGGGCACGGCCAAAATATAACTTTCTTCTTCTTCTTTTTGTTGGGAATTTAACGTTTTTTCTACCAACAGTCCTACAGTTAAACTTTGTTCGGGAACGTAATGTCGGGCAGCATTGTTGAGACTGTCTTCGAGTCGAAATTGCAAATTTTCGATCGGCACAACTTCCCAAACATAGCGATTCACCAGTTTATCTTCCCAAATCTGGGGATTGTGTTTGCTTTTAGCTTGATTGACCGGACAGCCCAACAATTCTAAGGCTGCTTCGTTGATCGTCACAACTCGCCCCTTCAAATCCGTGGAAATCACTGCATCAGAAAGACTTTGCAGCATATCTTTCTGATACTGTTTTTCCACCATCACGTTCTGAAACAGTTGAGAATTTTGCAACGCCATTCCCGCTTGGGAATTAAACGCTCGCAAAAACTCTTCGTCGGAAGGGGTGAAAGTACCTTGGTTCTTATTAATTAGCTGAGTCACCCCGATGAGCTCACCTTTAGCGTTATGCACGGGCATACACAAGACAGTGCGAGTGCGGTATCCCGTTTGCTGGTCTGTAGAGGGGTCAAAGCGGGGATCGTCGTAAGCATCTGTAATATTTAGAGGTTGACCGGTCGAAGCCACGTAGCCAGCAATTCCCTTATTAGCAGCAATGCGGAGATCTACCATCGTTTTGCCGTCGGCCTTGGCGACTTTTGTCCAGAGTTCGTTGGTTTCCCGATTTAACAAAAATAGCGTGCTGCGATCGGCTTGCATCAAGTCGCGAGCTTGATCCATGACAGAGCGCAAAGTTGTTTCCAAGTCAAGACTTTGACCCAAAGTGGTGGTGGCTCTCAAAAGTGCAGCAACCCCTCGCTGGTTGCGGGCCACGACGTAGAAAGACTGACAGCTTTCGAGAATAATCCCGATCGAATCTGCAAAAGCCTGGAATTGCTGTTCGTCTTCCTCGCTAAAAGGGACATTGCCAGCTTTATTTAAGAGTCTGACCACCGCTACGGGTTCGTGTTGGCTCTTGCTGCTAAAAATGGGCATACAGAGCATGGTCTCGATCTGGTAGCCCGGTGGTTCGTCTACTTCGGAATTAAAATACTCGTGCGATCGAGCTTCGGCGACATTGATCGATTTTCCGGTGGTTGCTACGTAGCCTAAAATGCCTGCATCCATCGGCAAGCGCACTTCTACATCCTCGCCAAGTGGATCGACTGTTTTGTGCCACAGTTGTTTTTTGTTGCAGTCAACCAAAAAAATTGTTGTCCGCTCTGCTTGCAAAATTTGACCAATTTTGACAGTGAAGGCATCTAAAAGTTGCTCTAAGAGACTTTCGAGCGCTTCATTGTTAATCAGGTCCATCGCCCGGATAAATTGCTGAAATTCAGCCGTGATAAAGTCCAGCAGGCACACTAATTCAGGAACTGGCAGGCTCTTAACACGGGAGGTCAATGCCCCCATAAAATTGACTTGAGTCAGTGTAGCCAGAACGCTACCAGTATTGGAGAATGTCATGATTAACTGCTTGCTCAGAGGGGTAAACTGACTGCAGGTTGAGCGGCGCTAGATTCGGCGGCAGTGCAAACTCTTGAATTTGTTTGCAAGCGCATCGCCACTCGCTTGTCGCTTTAATGAATCGTGAGTTCAAAAGTGTCGCACGCAACTTCAGTTTGCTTGTTATGTATGCTCGATCGATCTTTTTTACAACCTCGATACTGATGAGGGTTCGTCAATTCAAGCTGAACTTGAGTTCGCAAAACTGCTAGCCTGAAAATTGGGTGACAGGCTTTAGTTCGATCGAGAGTGCAGTGTGGATTTGACGCTCTGTGCTCGGCCCCAGCGCGCGGTGTAACTGTTTTAGCGCACTCGGCGACCATATCCGGTCAGGTAAAGGGCGCTATAAAAGCAGCGCGCAAGGCATTCCTACAGAGCTTACTCATAGTTTAATGGTAAACGCAACAGCAGGATAACGACGGTAATTTATGCAGCAAAAAAGTTCGATCGGTCTTTGAAAACATCCCTCCTCACTACCAACTGACGATCGAACAGCGAAGCTAAGCTGGCGGTGATGTTTAAAGGTGCTACAGATCCTGACATTTAGGCCGCTCTGGGCATGGACTCGGCAAACACCACTGATTGATAGTACCGCTGGAGTTGTGCGGCGGCGGCGGCCCAACCCCAGCGTTCGGCTTCTCGGCGAGCGTTATGGCGCAGGGTTTCCCGTTCTTCGGGATTGGCAAACAGACGCTTGGTGGCAACCAGAGATCCTTCTTCGTCGGCGGGGTCAAATAAATATCCGTTAACACCGTCGGTGACGATATCGGGAATTCCGCCGCTGCGCGCCGCGACTACGGGCGTCCCCGCAGCCATTGCTTCTAGGAGCACTAAGCCCAGGGTTTCGGTGCGGGACGGAAAAATGAAGGCGTCGGCCGATGCGTAAGCTGTTGCGAGTTCTTGCCCCTTGAGGTAGCCGACAAAATTGGTGGGGGTACCGGCAAAATATTGTTCCAGGGTTTGCCGGTGCGGGCCGTCTCCCACTAGGGCGAGGCGGGCGTCGGGAATCGCTGCGAGGACTGGTTTGATGCGTTCGATTTCTTTTTCTGCACCGAGGCGGCCGACGTACAGCAGCAGGGGACTGTCTGGGTTATTTTCAGAAAGGCGCGATCGCATTTCTCGACTTGCCAATTCCGGGACAAACATTTCAGTATCTACGCCCCGCTGCCACAAATCTACTCGCTCAATGCCGTGGGTTCTCAATTCCTCCACCATTGCTGTAGAAGTACACAGATTCAATTCTGCTTGGTTGTGCGCTCCTTTGAGTAGTTCCCACAATAAAGGTTCGAGGACTCCGAAACCGTAGTGGTGCAAGTATTTGGGCAAATGCGTGTGGTAAGAAGCCAAAATCGGAATATTGAACTTTTTCCCGTAATATATACCGCCCAATCCCAAAATAGCGGGATTGACAACGTGAATAATATCCGGTTTAAACTGCTCTAATTGGCGACCGACAGCCGGAGAAGGAAGTGCCATTTTCAATTCCGGGTACATCGGCAAAGGCAAACCCTCCACACCGTAAACTCGGGCGCCTTTGTATTCTTTAATCCCGTAATCTGGAGAAAATATCAGAACTTGTTCGCCCGCGCGCTGCAAGTGATCTACAGTGTGAATCAGGCGCGTCACAATGCCGTCTATTTTCGGCAGAAATGTTTCAGTGAACAGAGCAATTTTCATAAAAATAAGTTACTTAGGGAGCCGATAATCATAGCCTGTGGCCAAGGTCATCGGTAACAGGATACACTGTCTCGCGGGGAGCTAAGTCATGGCGTGCGATCGGCTGCTTTTCTACACTTCTTCTTTCTGTTTCACTACCGCTAATTTCGAGCGAGAGGTTTTTGGGATAAGATGCAAATTCCCGGAATGCCAATTGATAAAATTCTCCCACCTAAAAGCCATCCCCCACTTTCGGCAAAGCAATTAATTCTGTGAATTTCCTGTGCTGTTCTGGCAATTTATAATATTGCTGTTTCCGTGACAGATTGGGCTTCGCTAACTCGCTCGGCGCTAATTTTGATAACTCGCCGTTACTGCAACCCCTTCGGCTATTAAATAATAAGCACAAACTGCACTCGCTGACAATCCAGGCAGAACAACCAAAAGCTACAGAATGAGAATTTGACTTTTCAGGGCTTTATTCCCAAAAAGCCAGCCGTAAAAACCTTATGCCATTTTTCAATTAAGCGCAGAGGACGCAGAGAACACAGAGCAAAAGATCAAAAAGATAGATATGAAAAAATTAATCTACAAAGAAATCCCTTCTGAACTTGCAAACATTTCTCCTCTCTTCCCTTCTTTTCTCTTACTTCGCGCCCTTCGCGCCTTCGCGGTTCCTTAAAAAATCTCTTACCCTGCAGGTAGATACCAGAACTTACTTCCAAGAAACTTTCGGCAAAATCTGGTTTTTATCGACACGGTGCTGATATTTTGTAGCAAAATTCAGCAGAGAATCGAGCAGGGAATCTGAGAGATAGTGCGGTTGCAAACCGAGGTCTAGCAAATTGGTGTTTTTGGCATTGAAATAATGTTCTTCTTTCTCGACTCTGGGATTTTCGATGTTGTTGATTTCTACTTTTAATCCCATTGCCATGCCTGCTTTTTGCACCAAGGAGGCTAAGTCGCCGACGCTGAATTGTTCGGTGAATTGGTTGAATACGCGGAATTGTCCGGCTTCGGCGGGGTTGGCGATCGCCAATTCCACGCACCGCACGGTATCCCGAATGTCTAAGAAACTGCGGGTTTGTCCGCCACTGCCGTAAACCGTCAAAGGATGACCGATCGCAGCTTGGATGCAAAATCTGTTCAATGCTGTACCGAATACTCCGTCGTAGTCCAAACGGTTGATCAACAGTTCGTCCATGCCGGTTTCATCTGTGAGCACGCCGTATACTACGCCCTGATTTAAGTCGGTGGCTCTTAAACCCCAGATTTTGCAAGCAAAATGGATGTTGTGGGAGTCGTGGACTTTTGACAGGTGGTAGAAGCTGCCTGGTTGTTTGGGATAGGGTAGTGTATCCTTGCGGCCGTTGTGTTCGATCGTAATGTAGCCTTCTTCAATGTCAATATTCGGCGTGCCGTATTCGCCCATTGTCCCCAATTTCACTAGGTGACAGTCGGGGAAGTCTTCGCGGATGGCGTACAGCAGGTTGAGTGTCCCGACGACGTTATTGACTTGAGTGAGGACTGCGTGTTCGCGATCGATCATCGAGAAAGGTGCCGAACGCTGTTCGCCGAAATGGACGATCGCCTCTGGTGCAAATTTTCTCATGCTTTTGCTGAGAAAATCGTAGTTGGTGATGTCACCGACGAACAAGTCGATCGACTTGCCCGTTAAATCTTGCCATCGCTGGAGTCGTTGCTGAATCGGTGCGATGGGAGTGAGGGTGTCGCTGCACAGTTCCAGATCCCAGTGCCGCCGCACGAAGCTGTCGAGGATGCCAACTTCGTAACCTTTGTTAGAAAGGTAGAGTGCGGTTGCCCAACCGCAATAGCCATCGCCACCAATAACCAGGACTTTCATAAATCAACGGTGAATCTTGCTTGCCAATACTGGGTTAATGTACCAGGTATTGGTGCATTCTGAACCTTTAATCAAGCGTGTTCGCCCAGGAGGGAGTCTGTTTTTTTAGATTAAACCGGAATTTCGTCGGCGAAACTGGCGCGGCGGGTGAATTCAAAAGGGCCGGCGAGGGCTCCCCAGACGTGGGCATCGGTTTCGGGGTCACGTCCGCGATCGTGGCTAATAAATTTGTCTTGGTCAATCTCGAATTCACTGTCTAGATAGGTTTTTTTGCCCTTTCTGACCACCATGCAGCCTTTTCCTGGTTCGACAAACCCTTTGAAGCTGTTGCCCGTCCACTGCGTAATAAAGGTGCAGCCGGGAAGCAGTGTCAGTTGTGCTTTTTTGATTTCTTGCAGCCGTTGCGGGTCGCGGGAAGCGCCGTAGAATTGTTCTTCGTTTTCTATGGCATAATTTTCGATCTCGATTCGATCGTCCACCGGGACTAATTTCAAAACTCGGACTCGGTACGGTACATTCAGTTCAATATCGTAGGCTTGTTCTAGGTACAAGCTGAGTCCATCCAGAACTTCGACCGGCAAAGGCCTCATGCAGACGCGGATGTGGGCGAAGAATGGCGGGTTTTCAAAGGCTTGGGCTTGGTTGCTGAAGTCGGCGGCCATCCAGCGGGCGAGGGTGACGATATCGGTGGAATGAGTCATTTCGATTTTAGATTTTAGATTTTAGATTTTAGATGGCGGGTCTAGTAAAAGTTATTTTAGGGGAAATAAGACGCGATCGCACTTTAGATCCCTGACTTCTTAAATAAGTCGGGAATCTGGGTATTCTGTTTTTTCCAGGTAGCCTTACTTATCAGGAAATCATGAAACTACAAGCAGTCGAATCTAGCATGATCGAAGCTGTAGGTTATGACGAAACCACGTCTAACCTTGAGGTTATTTTCAAGAGTGGCAAAACCTATCGATACTTTGAAGTTCCCAAGACTGTCTACTTGGAACTGATGGAATCCGATTCCAAAGGTAGTTATATGCTATCCAACGTTATTGATTGTTTTCCCTATGAACAAGTAAAGAAACGACGACGATAAGTACGGCATTAATCTAGGCTGAGGATACTTCTCATTTTCAAGGCGAATCAACCTCAGATTTAGCGTTCCTCTCAATATATTGCTGATAAGCTCCCTCTAATTAATCATTTTCCTCATCTTTTAGAGCATTGGGGAATCGAGCGATTTTATATTTTATATTTTATCATTAACCAAATTACTTAGGGTCAAATATTAAATTAGCCAAGTGTAGCATCAACTTCTATGAAACCAAGTATTTGCGCCGTCAATCCACAGATTAAATCAGAGATTTTTGGCGCAAATACTTTGTCCAATTGATACTTTTTCCAGAGATTAAATCCTCTGGTTGAGACATCTAAATTAGCAAATTAGATGAGTTTGACAGCCCGCAAACCAAACATCAGCACTGTCGCCAAGCCGATCATGCCGCCAAAAATCCCAAAATAAGTTATTGCTCCGCTAAGAGTCATTGCAATTTCTCCAAAACAATCAATAAAAAGACCTATAAGAACTATAATCTAAAATCTAATATCTAAATTAGATAAATATGCAATCCATAATTAAAGTTGACTTGGGGCCACAATCTTACAATGTTTGCGTGCGATCGGGCGGCTTAGACGAACTCGGCAGTCTGATGGGCGATCTAAGTTTGGGCAAAAAAGTTCTGTTGGTGTCGAATCAGTCGATTTTTCGGCAGTACGGCGAAAGAGCAACAGCAGCCCTCGAATCGGCCGGTCTGGAAGTCAGTAGCTGCATTTTACCACCGGGAGAACAGTACAAAACTTTAAATTCGGTGCAGAAAATTTACGGTGCGGCTTTGGCAAACCGTTTAGAACGTTCCTCGACAATGGTGGCTTTGGGCGGCGGGGTTGTGGGCGATATGACGGGTTTTGCTGCGGCGACTTGGCTGCGGGGAATTAATGTGGTGCAGGTTCCGACTTCGCTGCTGGCGATGGTTGATGCTTCTATAGGGGGCAAAACGGGGGTAAATCATCCTTTAGGGAAGAATTTAATCGGGGCTTTTCACCAGCCACGTTTGGTGTTAATTGACCCGGATGTACTCAAAACTCTGCCGGCGAGGGAGTTTCGTTCGGCGATGGCGGAAGTGATTAAGTACGGGGTGATTTGGGATGTTGAATTGTTTGAAATGTTGGAGGATTGCAAGCGTTTGGATCAAATGCGCTATGTGAAGGCGGATTTGTTGGCAGAAATTTTGAGCAGGTCTTGCCAAGCTAAGGCTGAGGTGGTAAGCAAAGACGAGAAGGAATCGGGTTTGCGGGCGATTTTGAATTACGGACACACCATCGGTCATGCTGTGGAAAGTTTGACCAATTACAAGGTGATCAATCACGGGGAAGGAGTGGCAATCGGCATGGCTGCATCAAGCCGATTGGCTGTGGAGTTGGGAATGTGGGACGCTGAGTGCGATCGCCGCCAGTCTGCTTTGATTGAAAAAGCGGGTTTACCTGCCAAATTGCCTGCTGGTGTGGATGTTGAGGAAATTTTGCATACTTTGCAACTGGATAAGAAGGTGCAGGATGGCAAGGTGCGGTTTGTGCTGCCCGTGCGCTTGGGTGAGGCTGCTGTGAGCGATCGGGTGGATGGGGATTTGATTATACAAGTTTTGAAGGAAATGCTTTAGATTCCCGTTTTTCGGGGTTGTTTAACCGTCGCTAAACGCTGATTAACGCCGATCGCCAAAGATGTTTTTTCTTTCAATCGGCGATCGGCGGTTGAGTTTAGGAACCGCTCGACCGCGAATTAATTTCCTCCAAAATTTTATCTACTCTGTTAGCGGCTTGAGTTCTGCCTTGCTTGATAAATAACTCCTTAGCTTTTGTGAGGCTGGCTACGGCCTCGGCTTGGTTTTCCTGGCCTCCTTGCTGGTACAAACCGACTCCTAAATTGTTTAAAGCATCGGGATATCGATCGTTAATTTTAACGGCTTGTCTCCACTGAACAATTGCCTCGGGCAACTGCCCCTGACTTGCCATCGCCACGCCTAAATCGTTGTGAGCTTTGGCGTGCTGTGGGTTGACTTCAATTGCTTTTTGGAAGAGAACGATCGCATCGCTCATTTTACCTTGCCCCGACAGCATAGTTCCCAGCTTGTAATAAGCATCCGCTTGTTTGGGATAGCGAGCCATTAGTTGGCGGTACAAAGCTTCGGCATTCACAGCATTTCCTTGACCGTAAAGGTCGTTAGCAGTTCTCAAGCCCACCGTGTAGCCTTTACCTACAACTTGGCACTTTTTCTCGGAGTTGCCTTCCTGCTTGCAAATCCTGAGTTCGTCTCCCTTCATCTCGTAGGACATAACTTCCCGAACAGCCGGGCCTCGGCGCGGGGGCTGCAAGTTCTGCGACTGCAAGTTTTGCGAGAGTTGCAGGGCGATTGGCTCAGCTTGTGCCGGTTGGGCCACTGGGGCATTCCAGATTCCTGCACCCACCAAAATGCTTGGGGCAATCCACCTCAAAGGTTTGAACAAGCGAAACTCTCGATCGTTTTTCATGTCTTTTGTGGAAACGTGTTGTTGATATCCTGGGTTTCACTAGCGCCGTGAGAGTCGGAGCAGATCAGGGCCCACCCGATGAAATAGTTAGTTATTAACAGTCGAGATATTTTAACACTGTGTGACCGAGTTTGAGTTAAATTAGAGTAGAATTCCGATCGATTCTCAGTCAACCTTAGCAGGAAAATAGAAATGGGGCAGTCTATTCTTACCATGCTCTTTGCGCTCGTCCTCGGCTACGCTGTTAACTCAAGCGTCAAAATAGTCAGCGGTGGCGACGAAGCTCTAGTGGAACGTTTGGGTCAATACAAGCGCACCCTTAAGCCAGGATTCCACTTTATCAGTCCCCTGGTCGAAAAAGTCGTCTGCGTGGACACAAGCCGTGAAAGAGTTTTAGACATTAAACCTCAGTCAGCAATCACGGGAGATAATGTGGCTCTCGAAGTCGATGCCGTTGTGTATTGGCGGGTTGTGAATTTACAGAAAGCTTATTATGGAATCGATCAAATTGAAAATGCGATCGCCAACTTAGTTTTAACGACGTTTCGCGCTGAAATTGGTCGATTGCCCATGCAAGACATCTTGGGTTCCCGAGATGACATGAATAAAAAGTTACTCAAAAAGTTGGACGAAGCTACCGATACTTGGGGTGTCAAAGTAATTCGCGTGGAAATTCAAAGCATTACCCCTCCTAAAAGGGTGCAAGAAGCTATGGAATTGGAGCGCGCTACCAAGAGCGAGTGGCAAGCAATGGTCAATAAGGCGATCGGCACTAAGGAGTACATGAGGCTCTTAGTTGAGGCTCTGGACTCCCATCCGAATAGCACGCAAGTTTTGAATTACTTAGTAACCGAAAAATACTTAGAGGCTCAACAAAAATTGGGCGAAAGCGACAATGCCAAAATTCTGTTTATGGACCCGAGAAATATGTCAGAGTCGCTCAACAATTTGATGGAGTCTATCCCTGATGTCCCTTCGGAAGCTGGCGGCGGCGGGGAAATGAAACTTATGGATACTCCAACTTCTCAAGACTGATATCGGAAGATGGCGTCGGCTACCTGAGAGACATCGCGCATTTCTCTGACATCGTGAACGCGCAAGATATCTGCCGAATTGGCGATCGCACCTGTACAAGCCGCCGCTGTCCCCCAAATTCTTTGTTTCGCTTCTGGCTGATTCAAAATGTGACCGATGAAGCTTTTTCGCGATACTCCGACTAAAATCGGACAGTTTAAAATACGGAATTTTCGCAACTCGCGCAGAATTTCTAAGTTTTGACTGTAATTCTTAGCAAAGCCAATACCAGGGTCGAGAATTATTTGAGATTTGTCAATCCCCGCAGCAACTGCCGCCGCAATTCGACTCTCTAAAAATTCCCCAATTTCCCCAATTAAATCCCGATAATCTGTGAGTTTTTGCATCGTCTGGGGATTTCCCCGAATGTGCATTAAAATTATTGGCACTTTTAACTTAGCAACGGTTGACAGCATTTCTGAGTCAAAAGTTGCTCCCGAAATATCGTTAATTATATCAGCTCCCGCCTCAACCGCAGCTTTGGCAACCTGCGCTCTGGTAGTATCGACAGAAATAGGAACTGAGCCAAAAATATCGGCTTTTTGTCGCAGTATTTGTACCAGAGGTATAACGCGATCGCTCTCCTCTGAAGAGGATATTTCCGCTGCACCGGGTCGAGTAGATTGACCGCCAATATCAATAATATCTACCCCCGATTTTACCATGTTTTCCGCTTGCGCTAAAGCCGCTTCTAGGGTGTTGAAATCTCCGCCATCACTAAAACTGTCAGGGGTTACATTCAAAACGCCCATTAAATAAGTGCGTTTTTCCCACTCGAAAACTTTATTTCTAATTGTAATTTTTTTGTTATTTATCATATCACCTCATTACTCGGCGATGGAAATCGCTTCTTGTCAAAAGAAATCCCTCTCTAAAAGACTCAAGAATAAACCCGAAGGGCCATTCTTAATTCAACCAAAACTTAACCAGCTAAAAACAGTGTCAACTGTCAATTCTAATTCAATTTTATCAATTACTGGCAACAGATCTGCACCTTTGTACAGTTCTACTTTTTGTCCGGACAATACCGCCAAAATACTCTCTTCTTCTGGACCTAGTAACCACCCCAACTCAGTGCCGTTTCGCGAACAGTGGAGTAAGTTACTCAGCACTTTTGTTTGGCTTTGGTTTGGAGAGAGAATTTCTATCGACCAGTCGGGATTAATGTCAAAGCGGTTAGCAATTCTCCCAGACGGCAAAAAAGGAATTCTTTCCCATCGGAATACTGCTACATCTGGCACGATTGATGCGCCGCCAAAAGTGCAGCGCAACTCGGGAAAAGCATTGGCAATTTTCCGAGTTTTCGCTACTTGATTGATACTCTTGCAGAGCTCACCTTGAAGTATGCTGTGTTCACCTTGAGGCCTGGGCTTCTGAATGATTTCTCCCTCAAGAAATTCTGATGCCGGTTCAGTTTCAGGAAGTTTGAGGAACTCGTCTAAGGCGGGTTTGGGTTGAACGATCGCAGTCATAGGTTAATTCTCCCGATCCGAGAAACACTGAACGGCACATCACAATTGTAGGCGATAGCTGTTTAATTCCCGCTGCCCTTGTTCCACTTACCACTTAGCAATTACCTATTAGCAATTACCTATTACTGATAATTGACAATTCGAGCAAAACTCGCAGCTTCCAAACTAGCACCACCAACCAAAACCCCGTCAATCTCCGGCTGAGCCATGACTTCATCAATATTCTCCGGTTTGACGGAGCCACCGTACTGAATTGGCACGTCAGGATTAGTCAATTTACTGCGAATCAAACCAATAACTCGGTTAGCTTCCTTCGTTTCGCAAGTATCGCCAGTGCCGATCGCCCAAATCGGCTCGTAAGCAATTACCAACTTATTTTGGTCAACACCAACCAAATCTTTTTCCAATTGAGAAAAAATGTGAGCTTCAGTTTCGCCTGCATCTCGCTGCTGCTTGGTTTCCCCAACGCACAGAATAGGAATTAAATCGTATTTCTGAGCAGCTTTCAGCCGCAAATTCACCGTTTCGTCAGTTTCCCCAAAATATTGGCGCCGCTCACTATGACCGATGATGACATAACGGACACCCAGTTCACTCAGCATTGGCCCGGAAATTTCCCCAGTAAAAGCTCCAGACTCTTGCCAGTGAACGTTCTGAGCACCGAGTCTGATCCGGCTGCCGTGCAAATTTTTCGACAGGACAGCCAAGGAAGTGAAGGGAACGCAAAGCACCACTTCCCGTTCCTCTGGGGTTTCCGTCAGGCAGGACATGAATCCTTGAAGAAACTCTAGGGATTCTGCCCTAGTTTTGTACATTTTCCAGTTGCCAGCTATAACTATTTTGCGCACTATTTCTTTAAGTCCTTGTCCTTACAACGCAATTTATAGTCTAAAGCTTTAGCGTACCTTTCGATCCTTCATTGCCCAAACTCGATGCGAGCTTGCTCAACTAAGTCAACGGTGACGACTTCGGTTTCGGCTTCGCGGGCCAACTGCTCGATGCGGGACGCGAGCTTGTCCCCGGACAAAATAGGGAATATTTTTCAGCTTCGCCTTGGCTTCGGGCGTCCATTTTAAATCATCGGAAAATTCGGAATCGGGCATGGCGTATTGAGCGATCGACTACAAGCCTTCATGGATCTGGCTTTGATGGAAAGCCTAGATGTATTAAATTTACCACGAGTTGCGATCGGGTCACACCTTCTCACTCTGCCTTAATTTTGTTGCTTAAAATAGCCGACGCTTCTTGTAAAAGCTGATTCTGCTCTTGTCGAATTGCCTCCAACCTTATCAAAATATTAGCAATTCGTTCCTGAGACTCCAAACTGTTTGATTCAACTCCTCTCAATTGTAAAGCTGAATTATTTTTGTTTTTGGGATTCTTTGAAACCAATGAGTTTACAACCACTCCACCCAGATTCCTTACAGATTTAGAGGCGAGACTCAAAACCCCTTGCATAAATTTTAAAGGAATTTGCAGAATAAATAACCATCCTTTTGCAAAAAAGTTACCTAAAGCCTGTAAGAAACCCAAGATAATGAATATAAATAGTAGCAACATTGCTAAAGATATCAGCGGGTGACTCACCAACCAGAACACTACAGGGTGCGAATCCATCCAATTTTTAAACATACCATCGATAGCACTTTGAAGGGCATTGGAAGTGGCATCGCTGATAATTCCTGCCTTTTGAAGGCTATCTTCTAATGAAGCCTTAGCCTTTTCTGTAGCTTGAGTTACACTCTCTAAAGCTTGGCTAGTGCTTGGATTCAGAGTATTGACGGCCGAGTTAGTAGTTTGATTAATAGTTTCTTTAGCAGTTGCCGCCGAGTGAGAAACAGCATCAACAGATGTGTTGGTAGTTTCACTGACGCGACTAACGGCTTGATTCGCGACTTCAGATATAGAAATAGTCGCTTTTTCGGTTTTAGCCGCTACAGTACCTAAAGCATTATTCGTAGCTTCATTAACAGCATTCACGGCAGAATTCGTAGTTTGAGTGAGAGCTTCTTTTGCCTTTTCCGCATATTCTGAGAGATAAGATTTAGCTTGACCTGTTGTTTCTGAAACAGAATCAACTGCTTTTCCAACTTTTTCGGTCAAAAATTCTTTCGTTTTTTGAAAGCTTTGAGAAACATCAGACCGTGCTACTTCCATAGTAAGTGACCTCCATCAACTTAACTTACTGTTTCCAAGTGATTATAGTATAGCTTCTGTTTTTAATAGCGGGACTTTAGCCCAAAATTGAGCGATAAATAGAGCGAAAATATATAGGGTAAGGTTTTTAGGCTAGTCTCTTGGCTGAGGGAATCTGATGAGAGAAACAGTTTGGACATCCATGCTCCCATGCTTTGAAAGATGGTGTCAACGCTTTGACGATGTGTTCCCCACTCAAGCCCAAAGACAGGAGTTTAGACACTATCTGGGGGGATTATTGGGAGAAAAAAGAGAAAAAACCTATCCCAGCTCGCGCAGAACGCTGTAGATGTTTCTTAACAAAGCTTACGCCATTTTGCAGTCAGAGCTTCCTAGTGCGAACAAACGCTCAACTAAGGGCGAAGCTATACGTGATAGTGTGACCATCAGATGTATTCCCCAAAAATAGAGCTGGCGATCGCTCAAAGATGAGGCAGGAATTTGAGGCACCTGAAAAAGTCTGAATGAGCTTGAGAAATATAGCATATTATCCCATCGGCGATCGCGGGAGAACGGGCGATCGTTCGAGGGATAACGGGCGATCGTCCGTCAAAGCTCGCTCGGCGTTGTAAAAACTGTTTAACGCCCCCAAAAATAATTACATACCTACACAAATTAGCGCGACTTAACAGACTTTATATCTCCGAAAAAAAGCGAGAAATTTTAAGTAGACTGTGGCTGTTGGTTTAACAAACCCGACGCTGCCTAGGATGTTGTTGCGGAAGCTTAGCTGGTGTATTATTCCTGACATATTTGCCACAATTTTACTTTCCATCCCAAGCTCAAAATATGGTAGGCTAGAATGTTTCCAAAGCTTAAGATACACCATGACGTATGTATCAATCATTAGAAGAGTCAGCCATTTCGACTAACCCATCTACGGAACCGTCCTCTCTAATTCTCATCGTGGATGACGATGCCTTGATTCGTTTGCAACTTCGACTGTATTTACAGAAGGAAAAATACCGAGTGGTCGAAGCTAGTGATGGGTTGACAGGGCTAGCAGCTTATGAGGAAGTACATCCAGACCTGATCCTGCTAGATGCAGTGATGCCTACTATGGATGGTTTTGCTTGTTGTCAAAAATTATCGGAAGTGCCTGAGAGCGATCGCCCACCTATTTTGATGATTACTAGCTTGGAAGACAAAGAATCTGTCGATCGAGCGTTTGCAGCAGGAGCGGCTGACTATATCACTAAGCCGATTCACTGGGCTGTTCTGGGACAGAGAGTGCGGCGGTTGATTCAGCAATTCCACTTGCAACAGCAACAAACCCTAATTTACAAGCAGCTAGAGGCCGCCAATCGACAATTAAAATACCTAGCGTCAATTGACGGTTTGACTCAGATTGCCAATCGCCGTCAGTTTGACGAACAGCTAGAACACGAGTGGCGACGCATGATGAGGCAGCAAACTCCTTTGTCACTAATTTTGTGTGATATCGATTTCTTCAAGCCTTACAACGATACTTATGGACACCAAGCAGGGGATGTATGTTTACAGCAAGTTGCCGCAGCTCTCAATCGCAGTATTAATCGAGCTGGAGATTTAGCCGCACGTTATGGAGGTGAAGAATTTGTAGTGATTTTGCCCGACACAGAGCTTGAGGGAGCCGTACACATCGTTAAAAAAATTCAGGCTCGCATCCAAGCTTTAGCAATAGTCCATAAGAGTTCTCCGCATCATTGCATTACGCTCAGCTTCGGTATTACCACAGTGATTCCCACCCAAGAGAGCCTGCCAGAAACTTTAATTACGGCTGCCGATGCAGCACTTTATCAAGCCAAAGACCAAGGTCGTAATACTTTTTGTACCAAGATTAATACAATTAATGAATTCACCCGTTAAATCATAAGAGTAAAAACTATGCCTCTCCTAATTGGGAATAATTTTTTCTTAAAAGTTGAGCGAAATATCAAGTCCTGCATGAGTAAGCCTTGATTTTAGTATTAAAGCTTAAATAATCGGTGGTGCGACCTTCATGGAAACTGTCAGGTAAATAACAGATCGGCTCTAGGGCGCTTTTTTTATCGGAATCAGGTCATATTCAGCAACTAGCGATTATAAAAGTTTATGGGAGAGTCTAGCTCAGTGCGTGATAAAAGATGGTTAGGTGCGATCGCCCTTCTCACTGGTGCGGGTTTTCTGGGCAACTATTTCAGTTTGTCTCTTTTATTTGGGGTTGATTTCCTCTTTGGCAGTATTGCAATACTGATTATTGCTTACTATTTTGGCTGGGGCTGGGGAGGCTTGGCTGCTCTAATAGCAGGCAGCTATACTTATTTCCTTTGGCATCATCCATACGCCACGATTATTTTGGTAATTGAGGCTCTGTTTGTAGGGTTTCTTTGCAAGAAGCGCAAACATCCGAACCTCCTTTTATTCGATGGGATTTACTGGTTCTTAATTGGAATGCCCCTCGTTTGGCTTTTCTACGGTCAAATGATGCACATGGAGGCGAATCAGCTCATCCTCGTTATGTGCAAACAAGCAGTCAACGGCATTTTTAATGCCTTAGTTGCCAGCTTAATCATTTCTTATGCGCCGATTTATGGGTGGATTAGTCATTCAAAGCGTTTTTCTGCTGTCTCTTTACAACAAACTATTTTTCATCTGTTGGTTGCTTTTGTCTTTGTTCCAGGACTGCTCCTATTAGTTTTTGATGGTAGATACTTTCTTGGTCAAATCCAAACGACGGTGCAAACGGAGTTACAAACAAACGCACAAACTATCACTAGCGCAATATCTAGATGGCATCAGCGACATCTCACAACCTTGAACAACTTAGCTGAAAAATCGCTGATGCCTGAAGCCACCACTGCTACTAATCAAGCAATTAAATCATCCGAGGAGCTACAACAATACATTAGCCTGATCGAGGAGTTGTTTCCCGATTTTGACCAAATTTATGTGACCGATTCATCGGGAACAATTTTAGCTACTTCTTCTCCTTTTAATCAAACCCGTCGGCGGTTTATCGAACAAAGCACCGAACATAAATCCCTCATTACCCAGGCTCAAGAGCGGTTTAAACCTTGGATGACTCCTATCCACCAAGAGCTATTAATTGACGAACCTCATGTAGGATTGAATGTACCCCTGCAAGTTCAAGGTCGTTTTCTTGGGGTGATCCACGGTTCATTAGGATTGAGCCAGATCAAAGCTCTCTACATTTTCCAGAGAAACGATCGGCAATTACGCATTACATTACTCGATGAAAACAACCGAGTCATTGCTAGTAATCAATCCGACCAAAAGGTTTTGACCAGTGTTGAGCAGCCAAAGGACGGCAGCACTAGCACCTTAGAGAGAACCTTGCAGCAGTGGACTCCTTCTAAGAGCACCAATCCGATGATCCGTTGGAAAAACTCTATATATATACAGGAATTTACTATTAGCTCCTCTCTGGATTGGAGATTGCGTTTAGAAATTCCAGCGGCTCCCTATATAGAAAATTTACAAAATCGCTATAAGGCTGACTTGAGTATTCTACTCGTCATCACAATGTTGGCATTTTTGTTTGCAACGCTGGTTAGCGAACGACTGGTCAAGCCATTATCCTATTTAGCTCGTGCGACTACTGACTTACCCAACAAGCTTTCAGAAGAAACATTTGAATGGAAACATAGCCCTGTTACTGAAATCAATGAGCTTGCTCGCAATTTTCAATTCATGGCGATCGCACTCAATCAAAAGTTTAGGGAGATTAAACAGGCCAACGCCACATTAGAACAGCGGGTTCAAGAACGAACGCAAAAATTATCGAGAATGAATCGATCTCTCAAAGGTGAAATTAAGAGACGTAAACAAGCCGAAGGTGAACTAAGAACAAGAGAGGCGACGATACGAGCTTTATATGAAGTTACTGCTACCCAAAATCTCAATTTTGAGCAGCGCATCCAAGCGTTGATTGACATGGGATGTCAGAATTTTGGGCTTGAAAGTGGCATCTTGGCTCGTGTGCAAAATAACCGTTATGAGGTGATGGTGGCACGATCGCCCGATCAAGTCCTGAAACCAGGTGATGTCTTTGATATTAAGCAAACTTTGTGCTGTGAAGTTTTAGACACCGATGAACCGCTAACCATCCAACATACAGGCACCTCAAAATGGCGTTACCATCCTGCCTATCTTGCCTTTGGCATAGAAGCTTATATTGGAACACGAGTTTTAGTTGCAGGCAAAGTCTACAGTACCCTCAGCTTTTCTAGTAAATCTCCCCGTAGAGACAGCTTTAAATCTGCCCATGTGGAATTACTGAAGCTGATGGCTCAATGGATTGGTAGTGAAATTGAACGGCATGAGGCAGAAGTCGCTCTGCAAGCGAGTGAAGAGCGGTGGGAACTCGCCCTACGTGGTAGTAATGATGGGGTATGGGATTGGAACGTCAACACCAATGAAGTATTCTTCTCGGCTCGCTGGAAAGAAATGTTGGGCTACGAAGACCATGAAATTCCCAATTACCTGGACGAATGGAGCAAGCGGGTGCATCCCGATGATCTCGGTTGGGTGATGCAAGTAATTCAAGATCACTTTGAGGGGAAAACTCCCTTTTATATTACAGAACATCGAGTGCTTTGCAAGGATGGGAGCTACAAATGGATTTTGACTCGAGGGCAAGCGCTTTCGGATGAAGCGGGCAGAGTTGTCCGTATGACTGGTTCTCACAGCGATATTACCGAGCGCAAAAAGTTAGAGCAGGAAATCCAAGCCAGAGAGCGATTATTGAATGCTTTCTTTAAAGGAGCTTCCCTGGCAGGAGTGGGGCTATGTATCCACGATCGGCAGTTTCGATTTTTACAAATCAATGAGGCACTAGCTGAAATTAATGGCCACTCTGTGGAGGCTCACTTAGGTAAGACAACTGATGAGATGTTGGGGGAATTTGCTCCTGGTATAAATGCACTGTTACAACAGGTTTTAATGACAGGACAACCTTCCATCAGCTTGGAAATGAACTCAGAAGGATCCAGCCAAACGGGTGCCAAGCGCTACTGGCTCGTTTCTCACTTTCCCATTTTCAAAAATGCAGAGCAGCCTATAGCAGTGGGTTGCATTCTAATTGAAATTAGCGCTCGCAAACGCGCCGAAGCGGAACTGCAACAAATGAGTGCAGCGCTAGAAAATGCCGTGGCAGGCATTTCTCGGCTCGACCCTCAAGGAGGCTATATCTTCGTTAACGAAACTTATGCCGCCATCTGCGGATATCAGCCAGAGGAAATGCTAGGGATGGAATGGCAAAGAACCGTTCATCCTGAAGATGTTGGCAGGATGGTGGCTGCTTATCAACACATGTTGATAGATGGCAGACTCGAAGTGGAAGCTAGGGGGATGCGAAAAAATGGCTCTATGTTCTATAAACAAGTTGTGATGGTCTCTGCTTATGACGAGCAAAATGTCTTTGTGGGGCATCACTGCTTCATGAAGGATATTAGCGATCGCAAGCAGGCAGAAGAAGCACTACAACGACAATTGGAAAAAGCCCTACTGCTGAAGCAAATTACCCAAGAAATTCGTCAAAGCCTCAATGCTCAGCAGATATTTGAAACGGCTGCTGTTCAGATTGGGCAAACTTTTGGGGTCAGTCGCTGCTTAATTCACACATACTTGGACAATCCACAGCCTCAGTTTCCTGTCGTTGCAGAGTATCTAGCACCCGGATCTGCCCCCAGCGGGGAGCATGACATTCTGGCCGCGAGTCCTGCTTATACAAAACAGTTGATGGCTGGGGATGAAGCGATCGCCTCCCCGGATGTCTATTGCGAATTATTGCTCACCTGTGCTCATTCTATTTGTACCAGTCTCCAATTGAGAGCGATATTAGCAGTGCGAACCTCTTACCAAGGAGAACCGAATGGTGCCATTTGTTTGCACCAGTGCGATCGCTACCGTCATTGGACCACCGATCAAGTGGAGTTGCTAGAATCAGTGGCGGCTCAAGTAGGAATTGCCCTAGCTCAAGCCAAATTACTAGAGCAAGAAACTCGACAACGAGAAGAATTAACTCTGAAAAACTTTGCTTTGGAGCAAACTAGACGGGAAGCAGAAGCAGCGAGCCGAGCCAAAAGTGAGTTTCTGGCGATGATGAGCCATGAAATTCGCACTCCCATGAATGCGGTTATTGGTATGACGGGACTACTGCTCGATACAGAACTCAAGGCTCAACAGCGAGACTTTATCGAGACGATTCGCAATAGTGGGGATACCCTTCTGAGTATCATCAACGACATCCTTGACTTCTCCAAAATTGAGTCGGGCAAGCTGGAGCTAGAAATGTATCCCTTGAGCTTGAGAGATTGCATAGAAAATGCGATCGACCAACTTGCAGTTAAAGCAGATCAGAAGGGGATTGACTTGGGCTACCTCATTTACCCTCAGACTCCTAAGTTCATTTTGGGTGATGTCACCCGTCTGCGTCAGATTCTAGTTAACTTGCTCAACAATGGGATTAAGTTTACCGAAACTGGGGAAGTGACCATTTCGGTGCAAGCCTCTCTAGTTGATTCTGACAAAACGATTTCTGAGCCTGGGAACTTGTCAGAAAGCTTGTATGAAATCGAGTTTGCCATTCAAGACACAGGGATTGGCATTCCAGCCAACCGCCTCGATCGACTGTTCAAGTCTTTTAGTCAAGTAGATGCTTCGACGACTCGGCAGTATGGAGGGACTGGTTTAGGTCTGGCGATTAGTAAGCGACTTAGTGAAACGATGAACGGCATGATGTGGGTTGAGAGCCGAGGCCACGTCGGAGGAACCCCTTCCCCAAAATGGCAAGCCGGTCAGCCTCATCGAATCACAATGGGTTCTACCTTCTACTTCACGATTGTGGCACCCGCTGTTGCTATTGAGTTAGGGGAACCGATTGAAATGGTACCAGAACTATCTGGCAAGCGTTTATTAATCGTGGATGACCAGCCCACTAACCGACAAATTCTGACGCTGCAAGCCCAGAGTTGGGGGATGCAGATTCGCGCTGCCCAATCGGCTGTGGAAGCGCTCAACTGGCTTGAGAGTGGAGAAACGTTTGATGTCGCTATTTTAGATATGCAAATGCCACAAATGCACGGCCTCACACTAGCCTCAGCCATCCACCAGCATCCTAAGTGCCACCGTTTACCCCTAGTGTTGCTGACTTCAATGGGCTACCCAGAAGCGAGTTCTTCAGCGCTCTCCACCCACTTTGCGGCTTTTTTAAGCAAACCCATCAAACAATCCCAGCTCTATCAAATACTGATCCATGTGCTACAAGCTCAACCGACAAAAGTTCAACAACACCTCCCTATATCTGTTGAGGATGATATGAAACTGGCCCAGAGACTCCCACTGCGAATTCTGTTAGCAGAGGATCATCTGGTGAATCAGAAGGTGGCACTGCTGCTGTTAGAGCGTTTGGGATACCGGGCCGATATTGCTGCCAATGGATTAGAAGTCTTGGAAGCCCTGCACCGCCAGCCTTATGATCTAGTGTTGATGGATGTACAAATGCCAGAGATGGATGGACTAGAAGCCAGCCGTCGTATTTGCCAGGAGTGGCCGGCTCCTCCTCGTCCCTGGATTATTGCAATGACGGCAAATGCTATGCAGGGCGATCGCCAGCTTTGTCTTGATGCTGGCATGAATGACTATATCAGTAAACCGATTCGAGTAGAGGCTCTCATCCAAGCGCTGAGTCAGTGTCAGCTCAACCAGGAACAGCAGCACACCGAAAAGGAGGAATCAGATAGCCACAAGCCAGAAATTGAGGTGCCAGCGGTTAACCTCACAGAACTGCAAGCCTTCTGTAGCAGCATCGATGAAGATTCAACCCAGATTTTGAGCTTGCTGGCGAACTGCTACTTGGAGGAAGCTTTAAAGTTGCTACAAGCTATGAAATTTGCGATCGTCCAAGCGGATACTCAAAGCCTAAACCGAGCGGCTCATACCCTCAAAGGCAGTAGTGCGAACCTAAGCGCGGGCCCTCTGGCCCAGCTTTGTGCCACGCTAGAAGTTATGAGTACCTCTGGTGAACTCGCTCAAGCCTCAACCCTTTTGGCTCAAATCGAGGTTGAGTACGATCGTGTCAAGAATACTCTCCAACAAGAACTACAAAAGAGCGAAACTAATCTAGGAAAGTCAATTCAATAGGCATCTTTTGGCATCAGGACTTAGGCAACTGTCACACGCGATGCCGCAAGGCGGCTATGCGATCGCATACGCACGATCAAGCCTGATTCCAAATCTGTTAGCATCGGAATTTTTCATATTTCTCTTCTTTTCATCTGCGTGAATCAGCGTCAATCCCTTGTCATCTGCGGTTAATACATTCTCTTTTTTTTACCGCAGATAAGGGCATACTAATACAGATTAACGCAGATTAATTATATCAATTATGGTTGCAGCGTCCGTGATTGTTGACTGTTGACTATTGGCTGGATTTTACAATAATGACTAATCAGTAATGACTGCTGGCTGCTGTCGAAGCGGAATCTCGATTGCAAACTCAGTACCTTTCCCCAATTCCGAATTGCATTTTAAAACGCCACCGTGTTTTTCTACCACAATTTGGTAACTAATTGACAGTCCCAATCCTGTACCTTTCCCCACCGACTTAGTGGTGAAAAAAGGGTCAAATATGCGTTTTCTCATAGATTCCGAAATTCCCGTGCCGTTGTCAGAAATCCGAATCACCGCGCTAGGAATAGTGCCATTAAGTTTCCCGACAGAAGTAGAGATTTTAATTTGAGGAGCCACCGATTGGTCAGCAAGCAACTTGTGCGAATCTAAAGCATCGATCGCATTCCCAATTACATTCATAAACACCTGATTCAACTGTCCAACATAACACTCAACCAAAGGCAAAGTGCCGTATTCTTTCACTAGCACAATGTTTGCACTGTCCGCATTAGATTTCAGCCTGTGCTGTAAAATTAACAGCGTGCTGTCAATCCCTTCGTGAATATCAACCGCCTTCATTTGACTTTCGTCAAGACGAGAGAAATTCCTTAAAGACAGAACTATTTGACGGATGCGATCTGCTCCCACCTTCATTGACAATAGCAATTTTGGCAAATCTTCTAGCAGAAAGTCCACGTCAATATCTTCACTCAATTTGTCTATTTCAGGACTAGAATCGGGATATTGCTGCTGGTAAAGTTCCAGCAAACTCACTAAGCTAGCAGTATATTCACTAGCGTGATTGAGATTGCCGTAAATAAAATTAACCGGATTGTTAATTTCGTGAGCAATCCCAGCTACCAGTTGCCCCAAACCAGACATTTTTTCAGTTTGAATCAATTGAGCTTGAGTGTGCTGCAAATCTTTTAAACTTTGAGCGATTTGTTCTGCTTGGCGTCTGGTTTGAGCTAGCAAATCGGCTTGTTGGATAGCTACGCCTAACTGATTGGCAATCTGAGCTAAAAAGTTAACTTCTGAACTTTCCCAACAGCGGGGTCCAGAATGTTGATAGGCTGTGAGCAAACCCCAAAGTTCTTGTCCTACAAAAATCGGCGCGATCGCATAAGCCTTCACTTGAAATTGCTCTAAAATACCGACAACACACTCCGAGTGGCAAGCTTGATATATATCGTCAACGGCTAGAGTTTCATTATTGACATACCTGCCACCTCGGTTTTCCTGCAAATAAGTATCTTGCCAAACCGTACTGATACCTTCCCCTATCAATTTTATCCAGCCATCTTTCACAAACTCTGCCACATATTGGCCACCCCAATCAGGATTAAAGCGATAAACAGCAATTCTATCGACTTGCATAAACTGACAAACTTCTTGGGTTGCAGTCTTAAAAATTGCGTTGATATCGAGAGATTCTCGAATCTTTGCCACCACTTCAAACAGTATCCGCTGTTGCTCGGCTGCCGCCTGCAAATCGACCGTTTGCTGGCGCGTTTTAGCGAGCAAATCTGCTTGTTCTAATGCTACGCTCAACTGAGATCCTACTTGCGTAGCAAACTGAATTTCCGAAGTTTTCCAATTGCGCGAACTGTCGCACTGGTGCAGGCACAGCAAGCCCCAAAGCTCGCTGCCATTCATCAGCGGCATAATCACTTGAGATCTAATTTGAAATTGAGCTAAAATAGCAGCGTGGCAGTCGGATAGTCCCGCACTTTCAATATCTGGCAGCACTTGAATGCGTCCCTGGCTGTATTTATTTGCATAGTTCTCTCCAAAACACTGATCGCGAATTTTCACATCCATTGCTGAAGGAAAATCTGGCAAAACATCTTCGGTAATAAATTGGCCTTCATTAAAATTTGAGTCCGTATCGAAGCGATAAACGCCCACTCTATCGGCCTTTAAAATCCGGCGCAATTCTGTAGTTGTCGTGCTAAAAATTGTATTTAAATCTAGAGATTGTCGAATCTTAGCAACTACCTCAAACAGTATTCGCTCCTGCTCTGCTGCTCGCTGCAACTCAACTGCTTGCTGCTGAGTTTGAGCGAGTAAATCTGCTTGTTCTAAGGCGATGCTGAGCTGAGCGGAAATTTGGGTAGCAAACTTAATTTCGGAAGATTCCCAGTTGCGGGGAGCCGAACACTGGTGCACGCACAGCAACCCCCAAAGATCCTTGCCTTTCATAATCGGTGCAACTAAAGTAGCTTTGACCTGAAATTGCTCCAATACTTGCTCATAACAATCTTGCAGTCCGGCCTGTCTGATGTCGGACATTGCGTGAACTCGCCCCTGAGAGTAGAGATTGGCGTAGTTTTCTCCAAAGCAGCGATCGTGCACTTTGACTGCCATGGCTGACACAAAATCTGGCAAAACATCTTCGGCAACGAATTCGCCGTCGTTAAATTCCGACGCGGGATCGAAGCGGTAAACCGCAACTCTATCGGCATTTAAAGCCCGCCGCACTTCCTGGGACATCGTGCTAAAAATCTTGTTCAAGTCGAGGGATTGCCGCATTTTTGCCACCACTTCAAACAGCACTCGCTGCTGTTGGGTCAACTGCTGCAGTTGAGCGGTGCGTTTTTGAACTTGATTTTCTAAATTTGTGTTAAGTTCCTCTATTTGTTGATCGAGTTGGGAGTGGTTAATAGCATTAGAAAAGTGGCTGCCAAAAATTTGGAACAATTCAATTTCTTCACCCTTCCATTCGCGAATTTGGGCATTTTTTGACTCTTTCCACGCTTCAAAAGATATCCGAGATTGGGCGAGCCGCCCGTCGCTATCAAACTGTCTGGCCCAGAGAGTTTCGGTGTCAAATTCTTCTCGAAAAATGGTCAAGTAACCGAATATTTGCTGGCGGGTTCTGAGCGGTACGATTAAAATGCTGCGAATTTTGGTCGATCGAAATGCAGGTTGCAGGCTTCTCAAATTGCTAATTTGGTACAAGTCGGGAATTGCCCAAACCTGTTGCTCGCCGGATTTAAAATATTCGTGCCAAACGCTGTATTGCTCCACCTGCGGGTATTTTGCCAAAATTCCCATCTTCGGCCCTGAGCCGCAAGTGTAGACTGTGAGTTCCCGATTCGAGCTATCCGAATAGGGAACTAGATTCGTAACCTTGCTGCTGTCGAAAATGAATGGTGTGGCGAAAATGCACAGCCTGCCGCCGGCGGCGTCTAGTGCTGCTACCGATTCTACCAAAGCTGTTTGGAGTTCAATCGCCGGCTGGGAGTTAAGGGCTGCGGCGACGCGGTTGACAGCAGCTTCCCGTTGAGCTTTCGCCCTCGCTTGGGCGAGGAGGGTTGATTGGGCTATGGCGACGCCGAGCTGATCTGCCACCATCTGAACGCCTTGCAGTTGGTGTTCTGCGACACTCCGGGACTCGGAGTGGTGAGATACCAACAACCCCCAGAATTCTTCGCCGTGAAAAATTGGTACTACCAAGCAAGCCTTGACGCCGAGTGCAGTCAAGTATTCAGCATGGCAGGGGTCAACCGCGCGAAAGCGCACTTCGTCGGGCAGCAGTTGGCCGGAAACCGGGTCGCGGTGGGGACTTTGGCCTAGCAGCCCGGAATCTATATCGACGATCGATCGCACCTGTACTTGCGCGAACAGTTCACGGGCGTGAGGGGGAATATCGTCTGCTGGAAAATGCAGACCCAATAGGGATGGCAAGCGGTTGCCGTTAATTGATTCGGCAATCACTTCACCGCTGCCGTCGCTATGAAACTTGTATATTTTTACTCTGTCTGTTCCCAAGAACGATTGAACTTCCGCTGCTGTTGCGCTCAGAATTTCTGGCAGTTCTAGAGAGCGGCGAATGCGGTTTGCGATGCGATCGAGCAAATTTGCTCGATCGAACATCACCTTGACATTTTCGATCTTTAATAAGTCCATTATTAATCTTTTGCTTTCCTAGCAATAACAGTAAGCCGCCCAAAAGTTTTGTGCCTGTTAAAAAAATCGGCAAGCACAGCCATTTAATAAAATATAAATATCCTGAGGGCGATCGTCGATTAGTTTTGCACCTGTAGCGATCTGCCTTAAAATTGCAACTTTCCATTGCAACTTTCCATTGTGTGGGATGAAAACTTTTGTACTTTAAATATAAACTTTGTAGAGCCTGCCTTGCAAGCTTTATACCCTAACTGATTAAAATTGTCAATTTTTAAGACTTGCAGATTCATTCAGAGAACGGTTGAGGGACCGCAAAGCCGCTTTTTCCAGATATTTGCTCAAAAAAAAGATCCCGCCGCGCGACCGGGAGCTTTTTTCGATTAGACAATCAAATCAGGAATAAACTCTCTCGATTAGTCCAAATCAGGCATAGCCAGTACAGGTTCATTTTCGCGATTGATCCCCTTCTCAAAGCCAGCGACAGCAGCGCGAGCGCGACCCGCGTGCCACTAGGGGCCGATTAAGAAGAAGAATCCCATCACAAAGTGGACACAGGACAGCCAAGAACGAGAAGAAGTGAAGTTAAACGAGTTAACTTCAGTTGCGACTTTGCCTTGGCTTCAGGTGTCCATTTTAAGTCATCGGAAAATTCGGAATCGGGCATGGCGTATTGGGCGATCAACTGCAAGCCTTCTTTTGTCTGCTTTTGAGGAAAAGCCTGGATTTATTAAATTTACCATGAGTGCGATCGGGTCACACTTTCTCACTCTGCATTAAATTGCTTGCCTAAAATAGCCGACGCTTCTTGTAAAAGCTGACTCTGCTATTGTCGAATTGCCTCCAACCTTTTCATCCCCTAGGTCGCATCGAAGTAACTGATGAACTATCCATCGTGTAACACTCTAAACCTTCGTTTAGCAGCAACTCTCTCAACCGGGCGGATGGTCGGGTCGCGTCCAATCAGCAGCCTCAGACTCGTCAGGGCGTTCATACCTCAGCAATTGTTTGATATAATTTTCATTATCCTTGGGCTTCAAATATAATGTGCATTCTCTACTCACATCTTCTTCATAAATCTGATTTTGCTGACACCATTTTCTAATAACAACATCAGCCAACTCTTCTACTATATTCGCCTCTACTAAAGCAACTTCAGTTTCAGGAGTACATTCAATTAAATTTAGAATATCCTCATGTGAAGGAGAACGCAACTTTTCTTTTTGTTGATCGTACAGTAATATTTTATAGTCATCCTTATGTTTTAAAAGAATATATATAAAAATAAATTCACCTGAATAATTTAAAGCACTAACCAAATCACTTTCGAGAGTTTCCGCATAATCACGATAGGAATGTAGTTTCCGAGTATGTTGATAATAACGAGAAACGTCTTTATCATCGGCCTGCTGAAGATTTAAGATTCCCTTTTTAACTTTAGTACCAGAAGCAAAATCTGGCATATTAATTAATTGTTTCTTATCTGATGTTAAAACAGGCAAATCAGTTAGTTTTCGAGATTCTTCATGGCGTTGCATTAACTTATCCCAACGTTTACCTATATCTACAACTTCATCTTGTAATTCTTTTGTATCTGTAAGAATTGGAATGAAAGTATATATTCTTACAGTCCGAAAATCATCCCAAAGTCTTAAAATTCTTCCGGCTCTTTGAATCGGCTCAATAGGAGTCCATGCTATGTCATAATTAACTACAACTGAGGCATCCTGCATATTAACGCCAATGCCATAATTATCAGTAGTGATAAATATATCATAAGTATCTTGACTATTTGGAGAACTATTATTGGCAATGGGAGCAAATTTTTCAATTGCTTTTTCTACGTTCTTTAAAGTTTTTGGTTGATATTTAGCATCTTTACTTTTTTCAATCGTGCTAAATATTCTTAAAGATGACTTTAACAATGTAATTGCTTCTTCTAAGTAAAAAGCAGTAGGATAACGTTCACAAAAAATAACTAATTTTTCTTGAGGACAGTGAAAATCTATAATATTCAGCAAATTTTGGAGCTTTTTATCTTGTTGTTGTTTTAATTTATGTAGATTACTAATAATTGGATTTAAAACTTCTTGACGTTGTTCTTGTGAAATTACAAATTCAGACTTATCCAAATTAAATGATTTTTCTCCTTCCGGGGTATCAACAACACTTTCTAAACTTTCTTTTAATGCTAAAGGAGAACTTGCCCAGGCTTTCTTGATAAGACTAACAATATTTTTTCGATATATAGGATTAGGTATGTTTAAATCAAAATAGCCTTGAGTGATTACTGAACTTAACTCAGATTCCAAAATTACAGGAAAAGAAATAGTAAAAAGAAAAACATCAGGAAAATATTTTTTTTCTTCTCCAAAATTGATATAACGTCCTTTTTCATCTGATTGACCATAATATTTAGCAACGTGGGGAGTTGTTAATTGGTGAGCAACAGGTAATTGTGTGAATTTACTTGATTCTTCAATTTTCCAAGCACAAGCATCATCAAAAAAGTGCGGAAACAAAACAGAAGTTTCGGCTGTGTGAGGTAATAAATGAAGTTGAACATTAATATTATCAATATCTGTGGCGTAAGGGGAACCTGTTAATAATAAAACTTTCACTCTTTCGGAGTTTCCAAATTCATTCACAACTTCATTGATTCTAGTGAATGCTTTTCTTTCTCTTCTTCTTTCAATTTTAGAATATTTATTTCCAAATTGATCGGGATAACGCTTTCTTAACTTATGACTTTCATCAAATATTAATAAATAACGTCCTTTCCCTGAGCGGATATCCTTAATAAAATCCTCCCACATATCCAGATCGCTTGCTTTATTTGAATCTTCTTTATCTAAAGTTTCCAGAGTAAAAAAATCAGCAGATATACTAGCGTCTCGCATTTCTTTACGCCAACTAGCCTTAACAGGCATAGGACAAATAATAATCACTTTATCAATAAAATCTTCTGCTTTTAATTGAACCGCAATTAAAGTTCCCATCACAGTTTTACCTAGTCCTGTTGAAGCAACTAGCATTGAGCCACCATGTTCATAAATTTGGCTTAATGTTAAAGAAATCATATCTTGTTGATAAATGAGAGGCTTTTTACTATAAGTAGTTTTAACTGGTTTAATTTGCTCTAAAGTTAAGAGTGTTTTTAGATAAATATCCCAAGGTGTAGCAAATTCTAACCATTTCCTCAAAATTTCTAGTAGGTCTTGGGTTAAATCGTGAGCCTTGTTAAAAAAGTTATCAAATTCTTGAATTAAGTCTATCACTTCAGATTTTTTTGTAATAATATTTCCTCCTTCGACTTGCTCGATGAGTCCTTTTCCTGTTAAATTTGAGGAGGTTTGAATAGCAGCTCTTTCATCAAAAATATAAAGCTTGTTATGGTGGTCTTTTGCCCTAGCATCAACAATTTCAAATTGATTAGACTCTATTTTTTTCACAAGGTCACGAACCGAATTTCTTCTATCTCTGTCTAATCCTGTTCGTAAGTCTCGCATTATTTCTTGAATTAAAGCCATTCTTGCTCGTTGTTCACCAGGATCATCTAAGCCAACTAAAAGATAGGTTTTTTTACCTGTAGTGTAATGACGGATTAAGTTCCATCCTTTAATTGTAAAAAATCCTGTAGCAATCCGAATTTTTTGTTTAGCTTCTTGTAGCAGATCAATAATATATTGCAATGATTTACCTGATTCAAACCAACTTAAACGTTTTTTATTGTGTTGCATAATTACTCTACCCTAATAATATTCATTCCATCACCCGTCAGCCCATACAGAGGCTGGTTTTCCCTCTCCCGCTCTAATTTTTCTATCCCCTTGCGAATTCAATGTTTCCATAATCTTCCCTATTTGTCAACCAAACTTTCCCAAAGATTCCCCTACAAAAAAAAGCTCCCGCCGTTAAGCAGGAGCTTTTTTCGATTAGACAATCAAATCAGAAATAAATTCGATCGATTAGTCCAAATTAGGCATAGCCAGCACTGGTTCATTTTCGCGATCGATACCCTTCTCAAAGCCAGCGACAGCCGCGCGAGCGCGACCAGCGTGCCACAAGTGGCCGATCAAGAAGAAGAAACCCATCACAAAGTGGAAACAGGACAGCCAAGAACGAGGAGAAGTGAAGTTAAACGAGTTAACTTCAGTCGCCACACCACCCACAGAGTTCAAAGAACCCAAAGGAGCGTGAGTCATGTACTCAGCCGCGCGGCGAGCTTGCCAAGGCTGAATGTCATTCTTGATTTTGTTCAAGTCCAAACCGTTAGTACCGCGCAAGGGTTCCAACCAAGGGCCTTGGAAATCCCAGAAGCGCATCGTTTCACCGCCGAAAATGATTTCGCCAGTAGGAGAGCGCATCAGGTATTTACCGAGACCGGTGGGGCCTTGTGCAGAACCGACGTTAGCACCCAAGCGTTGGTCGCGGATCAGGAAGGTCAAAGCTTGCGCTTGAGAAGCTTCCGGGCCCGTCGGGCCGTAGAATTCGCTGGGGTAAGCAGTGTTGTTGAACCAGACAAAGCAGCAAGCGATGAATCCCATCAGGGACAAAGCGCCCAAGCTGTAAGACAGGTAAGCTTCGCCAGACCAGATTAAGGCGCGGCGAGCCCAACCGAAAGGCTTGGTCAAAATGTGCCAAACACCGCCAGCGATACAAATCAGGCCAACCCAGATGTGACCGCCGATGATATCTTCCATGTTGTTG
This sequence comes from Microcoleus vaginatus PCC 9802, assembly GCA_022701275.1. NCBI lineage: Bacteria > Bacillati > Cyanobacteriota > Cyanophyceae > Oscillatoriales > Microcoleaceae > Microcoleus > Microcoleus vaginatus. The sequence continues at coordinate 2,208,694 of CP031740.1, read as the reverse complement.
ACGCTGACAATCCAGCCTTCGCCACCAAAAGGAGAGCGAGTCAAGTAGCCAAAAATCACAGCCGGATTCAGAGTGGGGTTAGTAATGACCCGCACGTCGCCGCCGCCCGGAGCCCAAGTGTCATAGACACCGCCGAAGAACATGGCTTTAGCTACGAGCAGCAAAGCGCCGCATCCCAACAAAATTAGGTGGTAGCCAATGATATTGGTCATCTGGTTCTTGTCTTTCCAGTCGTAGCCGAAGAACGAAGAGTATTCTTCGAGAACTTCCGGACCGCGAACGGCGTGATAAATGCCGCCCAAACCGAGAACAGCAGATGAAATCAAGTGAAGAACGCCGACTACGAAGAACGGGAAGATATCCGTAACTTCACCGCCGGGGCCGACGCCCCAACCCAAAGTAGCGATGTGGGGCATCAAAATTAAGCCCTGTTCGTACATGGGCTTTTCTGGGATAAAGTGAGCGACTTCAAACAAAGTCATTGCTCCAGCCCAGAAAACGATCAAACCTTGGTGAGCGACGTGGGCGCCCAGCAGTTTGCCGGAAAGATTGATTAAACGAGCGTTGCCAGACCACCAAGCGAACCCGGAGGATTCTTGGTCGCGACCGCTTGCGTAGGAATTAGAGAGCGTTACCACGCGGTAGAACCTCCAACGATTTTAGATTTTGGATTTTGGGTTTTTTTGTTCCCCTAGTAGGGCACGGGAGTACCGCACCTGCGCCAGGGAATAGGGATGTGGATTTCATATTAGTTTAAAAAACTTAAATTAATCTGAAATCCAAATCCTGATTTTTTTAAAGTGCGTTACCGCGAGGCAGAACTTCTTCAGGGAAGATGTAGTTTTCGTGAGGTTGGTCGGTAGGAGCCATCCAGGCACGAATGCCTTCGTTAAGCAGAATGTTCTTAGTGTAGAACGTTTCAAACTCAGGATCTTCAGCAGCGCGCAATTCTTGTGATACGAAGTCATAGGCGCGCAGGTTTAATGCTAAACCGACGATGCCAATGGAGCTCATCCACAAGCCTGTGACAGGTACGAACAACATGAAGAAGTGCAACCAGCGCTTGTTGGAGAAGGCAATTCCGAAGATTTGCGACCAAAAGCGGTTAGCTGTAACCATCGAGTAGGTTTCTTCTGACTGAGTTGGGTTGAAGGCGCGGAAGGTGTTTGCGCCTTCGCCGTCTTCAAACAAGGTGTTTTCTACGGTTGCACCGTGGATAGCGCACAACAGCGCGCCGCCCAAGATGCCTGCAACGCCCATCATGTGGAACGGGTTGAGCGTCCAGTTGTGGAAGCCTTGCAGGAATAACAAAAAGCGGAAAATTGCTGCGACGCCGAAACTGGGGGCGAAGAACCAGCCTGATTGACCCAAGGGGTAAAGCAGGAACACCGAAACAAACACGGCGATGGGGCCGGTGAATGCTAGGGCGTTGTAGGGACGGATGCCTACCAAACGAGCGATTTCAATCTGACGCAGGCAAAAGCCGATCAGCGCGAAAGCGCCGTGGAGGGCTACGAATGTCCACAGCCCACCAAGTTGGAACCAGCGGGTAAAGTCCCACTGTGCTTCCGGGCCCCACAGGAACAGCAGGGAGTGTCCGAGGCTGTTGGCTGGGGTGGAGACTGCTACGGTGAGGAAGTTGGCTCCTTCGAGGTAGGAGCTTGCCAAACCGTGGGTGTACCAGGATGTGACGAAGGTGGTGCCTGTTAACCAGCCACCGATGGCTAGGTAGGCGCAGGGGAATAGCAGGATGCCAGACCAGCCTACGAAGACGAAGCGATCGCGTTTGAGCCAGTCGTCGAGGACATCAAAGATGCCTCTTTCGGTCTGGGCGCGTCCGACTGCGATTGTCATTGCGGTAAAATCCTTTTGCTTGTTAAAAGACTAAGGTTTCTAATTAAAGTTAACATAACTATATATTAGAAGTTCAGAATTTTTCAACATAATTAGCAGGAGTTGTTACACAATGCCGATCGGTCGCTTGCGATCGCGTCAGCCAAGCGTGACGCTCGGTGGACTAATTGAATTAAGATTTGGCTTTAAGGCTGTTTAATTTTATGACTGCAAAAACAACGACCTCGATCGATCCTGTCCTGCGCTACCCGGTTTTGGGCTCCCGCCGCTTCAGCAATTACTGGTGGGCGACGGTGGTCAGCATTGGAGGGACTGGTTTCCTGCTGTCGGGCATTTCCAGCTACTTGCACGTTAACCTGCTGCCTTTTGCTGACCCGACTCACCTTGTTTTCATCCCCCAAGGCATTGCGATGGGTTTCTACGGTGTCTGTGGCGTGCTGTTGGCGCTCTACCTGTGGCTGACTATTCTCTGGGATGTCGGTGGCGGTTACAGCGAGTTCGATCGACAAACTGGCAACATTCGGATCTTTCGCTGGGGTTTTCCCGGCAAAAACCGCAAGCTTGATTTTACTTGCAAGACATCGGACGTGCAATCTGTGCGGGTAGACATTAAAGAAGGTCTCAGTCCCCGCCGCAGTATTTATCTTAAGCTCAAAGACCGCCGTCAGTTTCCCCTGACTAGAGTCGGACAGCCGATTGCTTTGTCGGAAGTGGAAAATCAAGCGGCCGAATTGGCTCGATTTTTGCAAGTTCCCCTAGAAGGACTTTAGGGATTTTCGATTTGCGATTTTAGATTTTAGATTGGTAATGTCTCGTAGGGTGCGCCGGGCCGCGCACCTTACCTACCCGGTAAGTGAAAAAGAGCGATCTGCGAGTAAGCCCGTTACCAATTTTTGAATCTATCAATTAACAATACTTCCGACAGTTTTTGATTGCCAACCGTAGAATAAGGGTTTCAAGGCTCCAAGGCAAGTTCGCTACCAAAGCAAAATCGCGGGTTTCAGACTACGAACTAAAAACAGTCCGGACTATTGAACTAAAATCTTTAGTTGCAAAGTCCGTAATTGACTCAAAGTGAAAATACAAATGCAAATGCAAATCAAAATTCAGCGGTGGTTGTTCTCACTTTTAATAATTGGCGCGTTGTTTGTCGGAGGATGTGGTAGTTCCCCTGTGGCCAACTCGACTCCGACATCGAATCCGGCGTCGGGTGAAAATATTTCTTTGTCTCCGTCTCCTTCTCCTGCTGCTGTAGCGGCGAGTTCGCAATTTAGCAATTTGCCACGATTGCAAGGAAAAGCAACGGTGGTTATGACGGTTAAAGGTGCTCCAATTACGATCGAACTCGACGGCACAAATGCGCCAATTACTGCGGGCAATTTTGTCGATTTGGTTCAGAAAGGAGTCTACGACGGACTGGTATTTCACCGAGTCGTGCGGGAACCTCAGCCTTTTGTAGTTCAGGGCGGCGATCCCCAGGGTAAAGACCCTAAATTCCCTACAGCGCGACTGGGAACTGGCGGTTTTATTGACCCGAAAACTTCTGCAGAACGCAGGATTCCTCTGGAAATTAAAGCTAAAGGTGCTGCAAACCCTACTTACAGCCAAACGCTAGAAGAAGCTAGGGTTAAGGAGAAACCCGTGTTGGTGCACAGTCGCGGCGCTGTTGCTATGGCTCGATCGCAGAGTCCTGATTCGGCTTCTTCTCAGTTTTACTTTACTTTGACGGATGTACCGTTTTTGGACGGTAGCTATGCGGTTTTTGGGTACGTCAAGCAAGGTATGGATGTGATTGATAAGATTGAAGCGGGCGATCGCATTGAGAGGGCTACTGTTACTCAGGGTTTGGAAAATTTTAAGCCTGTTCAGTAGTCAGTAGTCAGTCGTCACTCGTCATATCAATTCTGGTTGCACGATCGAGATGATTGTTGGCTGTTGACGGTTGACTCGATTTTATTATTCCGATGCAACGGGAAACGATATCAGTCGTTGGTCATTGGTTAGTAGTTAATAATTAGTTCCAATAATAAATAACTAATGACTAATGACTAATGACTAAAAATTTGGGAATCTGAGGGCAGATGTGGATGTTGTTGTTACGGGAATTGGCCTGGTTTCTGCTTTAGGCAGTCTGGATTGTAGCTGGAAAAGATTGTTGTCTGGGGAATCAGGAATTCGGCAACATCAGCCTTTTATAGAACTTGAACGGCGACCTTTGGCTTTAATTAACACAAAACCTGTCGATTTAATAAGTTTAATTCGGCAGGTGTTAATAGATGCTGTGCAAGATGCTAATTTGACTTTGCCTTTGCCCGATTGCGGGATTGTTATCGGTTCTAGCCGAGGCTTCCAGGCAAATTTGGAACTGTTGGCAAGCGAAGGAAGAGGGAAGAAGGAAGAGGGAAGAAGGAAGAGGCAAGAGGGAAGAGGCAAGAGGGAAGAGGCAAGAGGGAAGAAGGAAGAGGATAGAGAATTCTCAATTACCGATTCGCAATGCCCAATGCCCAATGCCCAATGCCCAATGCCCAATTCTCAATTTGTGAATTTTTTGCCTCACATGGGGGCGATCGCGGCGGCGAGGGCAATTGGCTCGATGGGGCCGGTACTGGCGCCGATGGCTGCTTGTGCCACGGGTATTTGGTCGATCGCCCGCGCTGTTGATTTAATCCGCACCGGTGAGTGTCAGCGGGCGATCGCAGGTGCTGTCGAAGCGCCTATCACACCGCTGACTCTCGCTGGATTTAGCCGGATGGGTGCTTTGGCAAACAATGGCTGCTATCCCTTTGATGAAAATCGGGAAGGCTTTGTTCTCGGTGAAGGCGGGGCTTTATTTGTATTAGAATCTGCCGAGTTAGCAAGGCGTCGTGGTGCTAAAATTTACGGTCGAATTTCCGGTTTGGGCTTGACAAATGATGCTTGCCATGCTAACTCACCGGAGCTGGGGGGGGAAAGTGCGATCGCGGCGGTAAATCAATGTTTGAAACGCAGCAATTTAGCGGCGATTGATATAGATTTTATTCACGCTCACGGTACTGCAACTGAGTTAAATGACCGACACGAAGCACTGTTAATTGAGAAGTTATTTCACCCAGGAGTTGCTGTTAGTTCGACTAAGGGGGCTACGGGTCATACTTTGGGAGCTTCGGGAGCTTTGGGCGCGGCTTTTTGTTTGATGAGCATTAAATATCAGATGTTGCCGCCTTGCGTTGGAATGACAAAACCGGGGTTTGAATTAGATTTTGTTCGCTGTGCGCGATCGGCTATTGTCAGAAATGCGGTTTGTTTAAGTTTTGGCTTTGGCGGGCAGAATGCTGCGATCGTTTTATCAGGCGAGCGTTAATTTTTGTAAACTCGGTCGATCGACATTTAAATTACACGATCTCTCTACAGTTAAAATCTTCTGAGGTGGCCGGAGAACCCCCCGGACATCCAATTTAAATCTCAAAAATAGTACAATACTTATGTATTTTAGTCAATTAACTGAGAATTTTGGTGAGATTGCTGGTGCTGCTATCCTAGTCTGGCTCTGCATCCCGACGCTGATTCTTGCGTCAAAGCCGAGGAGGCTCGAAAACAGAGGCAGATTAAAGCAGTATTGTATTTTATTAACGCACCGATGGTGATCGGCGAAAAGAGAAAAAAGAAACTGTTTAAATTAAGCCTCAGGTATTTTCACATGGATCTGGCCTCTCATCGATTTATGTCTTATTTTGAACCCGAGCAAGCTGCTCACCTTTACCAAATAGCTGTTTTGGAGAGTTTTGCTCAGGAAACGCTGGTTTTTGAAGAAGGAGAAACAGCGGATTTTTTATATCTAGTTTTAGAAGGTAAAGTCGAGTTTAGCAAGCGTCTTGAAAATCATAAATATCAAACTGTTGCTGTGGCTAAGCCAGACGATTATTTTGGCGAACTCGGAGTTTTAGACGGAGAACCTCGCAGTGCTAGAGCTGTGGCAGTTGCAGGCTCGACTTTGGCCAAAATAGCCCGTGAAGAACTAATAGCAACTCTCCAGTTTGCTAAAGGCAGTTCGGTGCTGCAAATGTTTAGTTTTATTACTAAAAATTTACGAGAAACCACGGATCACTATGTTAGCCAGTTGGTACACAAACAAAAAATGGTATTGGTAGGAGAAATGGTGAGTACAATTATTCACGATTTCAAAAGCCCTGTTACGGGAATTAAACTCTCCACTGAAATGCTCAAAGAAATGCACGAAGATGAGGAAAGTCAGGAGTGGTGTGAACTTATTCAATTGCAGGTTCAGCGAATGTTGGGGATGGCTGAAGAAGTGTTAGAATTTTCGCGCGGTCATTCTGTCTTACATAAAAAACCCGTTAATCTAATTCAGACGTTGCAACAGTTTGAAAAATTGAACAGAGTTTATTGTGAAGCAGTCAAAGTAAATTTGGTAGTACGGGTGACAGAAGTAATAGTGGAAGCGGATGAAAATAAAATTTTGCGCGTTTTACAAAATTTAGTTGGGAATGCTGTTGAGGCTTTTGGCGGAAGAGGGGGGCGAGTAGAGATTATTGTGACACAAAGTGAGGAGTGGGCAGAAATTAGCATTTACGATAACGGCCCTGGCATTCCGCCGACAATTAAAGAAAAGTTATTTGAACCGTTTGTGACTTATGGAAAGCGGACTGGTACCGGGTTGGGAACGGCGATTGTTAAGTCAATCGTTGAGGCTCACAAAGGGAAAATTACTTATGAGTCGGAGGAGGAAAAAGGAACCACTTTTTACATCCGCTTGCCGAAAATCAGGGCTTAAGCCGATCGAGTTTAAGTAGGTAAGAAGATATATACTTAGGACTTTCTCACTAAGCGTTAGAGACTTGGTTGATGAGTAGATATCTTGTTATTAAACAATATTTTTATGAGAAACCGAGTTTAAGAGCCTAATTCCTAATACTGTGTAGCGATTTGCAGAATCAAGTAGAATTGAATTAACGAAGCGCTAAAAATCTGATGCCAGTTACTATTCAAACCTTACCCACAGAAGTTATCAATTTAATTGCCGCAGGCGAAGTGATTGACTCGATCGCCGCTGCGGTACGAGAATTAGTTGAAAATTCTCTGGATGCTGGCGCAACTCGCATCGTTGTTTCTGTCTGGCCGGAACAGTGGCGGGTGCAAGTTGCAGATAATGGTACGGGAATGGATCTGGAAAATTTGCGACAGGCGGCTTCGCCTCACAGTACGAGCAAAATTACCACTGAAGCAGACCTTTACAAAATTGATACTTTGGGATTTCGTGGGGAAGCTTTGCACAGTTTAGCTCAGTTGGGCTGTTTGGAGGTTTTGAGCCGATCGAATGATTTGGGATTGGGGGATTTTGCGGAAAATCGAGAGTCGGCGCAAACCCCCGCCAAATCTTCCTTTAACAAGGGGGGAGTTGAAAATGCTCGATCGGGCTGGCGGGTGGTTTACAATAACGCGGGCGTTGCTGTGGAGGTGGAAACAGCGGCGATCGCTCCGGGTACGGTGGTGACTGTTGATAATTTGTTTGGCAATTGGCCTGTGCGCCGCAGTTTTTTGTCGGCGGCACAGCAAATGCGATCGATCCAATTAACCCTTCAGCAAATTGCTATTTGTCACCCGCACGTTAATTGGCAGTTGCGTCAAGGAAATACGCCTTGTTTGCACGTAACTCCTGGTAGCACAGCGGAACAACTTTTACCTCAATTCGTGCGCGGTGTGCGATCGAGCGATTTGCAGTATTTAAAGTTAGATTTGCCGGCGAGTCCTCAAAATCAGAAAGCAGCAAATTTATTGATAGAAACTCAACTTGTTGGCGCTACAGTTAAGCCTAATTACCAATTACCACTTGCCAGCTCCCATTTCCAAATGCCAAATTCCCAGCGTTTGGAGTTAGTAATTGGTTTGCCCGATCGGTGTCACCGCAGGCGGCCGGATTGGGTGAAAGTTGGGGTAAATCGGCGAGTTGTGCGATCGCCAGAATTAGAGCAAACTATTCTCAGCGCCTTTGCCCGCACTTGTCCGCGCGATCGCTATCCCGTGTGTTTTGTCCACCTGCAAATCTCCCCTTCGGAAATTGACTGGAACCGCCACCCGGCTAAGGTTGAAATTTATCTGCATGATCCGAGTTTTTGGCAAGCACAAATTAGCGCAGCAATTGCTCGTGCTTTGCATTTGAACGATGAAGTTTTGCCGCCTGCCCCAATTCCCGATCGAGTGGGAAAATTGCTGAAGGCATCGGAACAAAAAAGTGCTTACAGTGTCGGGATTTCGGCTAGGCAGAATGATGAAGGTGGCGAACAGGAAAAAGCTAATAAAATAGGATTGATGGAATTGAGGGCGATCGCTCAAGTCCACAATACTTACATTGTTGCCGAACATTCCAGCGGAATGTGGTTGGTGGAACAACATATCGCTCACGAGCGCGTTTTATACGAGCAATTGTGCGCGGCTTGGCAGCTAAAATCTCTAGAAAAACCAGTGATTCTCAGTCAATTATCGGCGCTGCAAATTGAGAATTTATCTCGCTTGGGTTTGGAAGTAGAAAGTTTTGGCGAACAGCTATGGGCTGCCCGCGAAGTTCCCGAATTATTAGCCGAGCGAGATGACTGTGGGGATGCGCTTTTTGAACTCAGTAAAGTCGCAGATTTACAAGCGGCTCAAGTTGCGACTGCTTGCCGTAGTGCTATGCGAAACGGTACTCCTTTGAGTCTTTCCCAAATGCAAAATTTGTTGGATGAATGGCAGCAAACTCGCAATCCGCGCACTTGTCCTCACGGCCGCCCTATCTATTTTGCTTTGGAAGAATCGACTCTGGCTCAGATTTTTCGCCGCAGTTGGGTGATTGGTAAAAGTCACGGGATTTGAAAGTTGATTTAACATCCGAGGGCGTTCACATCAATCTGGCTCGATTTTAAAAAAAATCGTGAAGCTTTATTAAAAAGAGTGGCTGATTTCGATGAAAAAACTTATAATATATTAAAATTTAAATAATTCACTGTTTTTAATCTCTTTTGGGCAACAGACCAGATTGCTGTTTCACCATAAGAAGTACCTGTTTTACACTAAAAAAGGTTAATTATACTACAAAAAATGCCTGTTTCCTAGAATAATCTTTGTTGTGGAACAGGCAAGATGCCTGTTCCTGATGTTGGTAGAAAAAGTAAATTAAAAATAAATCAATAATAAATATGGATTTTCCGCTCGCCCGACAACTTTTTTATCGAGAAATAAATCAGCCTGATGGCTCGATCGACCTGGCGAAAGCTGCTCTTTATATGGCTTTGGAAGAATACCCAAATTTTGAGCCAGAGGAGTATCTCAATGCTCTGGACACGATCGCAGATGAAGTGCGCTCACGCCTGCCGGCACAGAATTATCCGCTGCGGATTATTCAAACTATTAACGCCTATTTATACGGGGAGTTGCAGTTTGCGGGCAATGATGTTGATTATTACGACCCCCGCAATAGCTTTTTGAATGAAGTGCTCGATCGGCGTACTGGCATTCCGATATCTTTATCTTTGGTTTATTTGGAGGTTGCTCAGCGCATTGATTTTCCGATGGTGGGAATTGGGATGCCAGGACATTTTTTAATTAGACCGGATTTTGAAGATGCTGGTATCTTTGTTGATGCGTTTAACGGCGGCGAAATCTTGTTTCCTGAAGATTGTCAAGCCAGACTTTCTCAAATTTATGGTCAACCTATGGAGTTACAGCCGACTTTTCTAGCTCCGGTAAGTCGCCGACATTTTTTGGGGCGAATGCTGGGAAATCTGAAGGCGATTTACTTGCAACAGGGAGATGCTGTGAAGGTACTCTTGGCGATCGAACGGATTTTGCTGCTGTTTCCCGATGCGCTGGGGGAACGGCGCGATCGGGGAATTCTCTATTATCAACTGGGACGCTTCGTGGAAGCGCGCCACGATTTGGAACTATACCTGAGAAATGCTCCGAATGCTCCTGATGCTGCTAGAATTCGCCAATTGGTCGATCGGCTCGATCAGGATATGTGAACTTAAATTTGGTATCGATCGCACACTAGAAGACATATTCAAGTGACACTCAATAAACTGTTGCCCGACGACCAAATTTCGCTTTTATCATTTTTACAAAGGTATCTGAAATTGTCAAAAAGCTAAGCATAACATATTAATTGTCAATTAACACCTATCTTTTGATAGGTTAAATTTGCTTGAATTGACTGTAAAATCATAGGTCATTTACGGAAATCCCGAGTCCACTTTCCCGACTGATACCTGCACTGATACCTGCACTGATACCCGCACAGACGAGCGATCGAAAAAGTATTTTGAAGTAAAGAGGCACAAACTCATGAACTTTCAGTTTCAACAAGGTTATCTCAACGCAATGCAACCGCTGTCAGCCCATTTAACCAAAAGAATGTCAAAGTCTTTATCATTAGGTTTGGCTCTTTTGCTGGGAACAAGTGCAGTAGTCCTAAGCAGCGACAAAGCCTTTGCATTAGACAATCTTACCGTAAAATACGGTGCTGTTGACGTAACATTACCGATGAGCGACTTGCAAAGCTTTGCACAAACTGGCAAAGCATCATCTCAACTGCAAAGTGTTCTGAGTCTTGCGAAACAAACTCCCGAGTCGGTGCGCGAAATCTTAACGCGAGAAGTGCCTTTAGATTCCCAATTAGTAGGGCGGCTGGCAACTACTTATTTTGGGGAAATTGTTTTCAAACAATTGGGCGAGGTTGCTTATGCGCCGACTGCTCGGCTTCAAAGCGTTCCCGCACTGCGCGATGCTTTAGTCGCAGCTTCCAAAGATGGCAAAATATCGCTGATTGAAGTGATGCAAAATTACAGCCCTGCGGCTTTAGAAGTTGACGGCAATCAAGCTATGGCTATCTACGAGCGAGTGATTAAAGACGTGCAAGATTTGCAAGCTTTGTATCAGAATTCCCCGGCTTTGCAAAATACCGCCGGTCAAGCGGTGAATTCTGCCAGACAAATGATTTGTCAGCCCAGTCCATCAGGAAGTGCGAAGTAAATAACTGAAATTCCAGGGGATTGGGAATTGGGAATTGGGAATTGGAAATTGGTGCTTTTTTTCCTATTAGCTCTTAGTTTTCAGCTATTACCAATTACCAATACTTCGGCTACGGGAGCGAACAAGTTCCCAATTACCCCTTCTCCATTACCCCTTACCCATTTTTTGAGATAGTTGCTCGGCTACCCGCTTGAGTCGGCGGAGTTGGTCTTTCATATCTTTCTGCGTCCAAGGGGCTGCAAAGCGATTGAAACCAAATCTAATTAAACGATTGGGAATTTGAAATTCAAAGCGATTAATCAAGAGAGTTCCTTGGATTTGGGGCTGGCATTCCCAACGATCGCATCCTTTGAAAAATCCGTCAAACCCCCACACAATTAAACCGGGTTGTCGCTCCAACACCACACTCTCTAAAGTGGGTTGCAAAACGGGAAGTTTTATGATAAATAAGCTGCGACTTCCTACAGCCGTATCCCATTGGCCCTCGGGCTCGCAGCGTAGCAGGGGATTAAGCCACTTGTGCATCAAAGTTTGATCGACTATACAGCGCTCCACCAGAGTAGCAGCAGCGTGAATTTCAATGGATTGCTCGAAAACTTGACGAATTGACATGAGAACCTGCAACAACGAGGGTATTACAAAACTTTGCTTACTTTATAGTCCTTTATTTACTTGTACCGTCAATTTTTCCAGAAATTAAAAGATTGACACACTCATAAATACAGTGTATCATCTTGAATTAAAGTATATATACCGATTATGCAGTTAGTCGAAAGGCACGTCATTAAACCAAATCATAGGTTTTATCGAGAAGCCGATCGACTGTCTTGGCTGTGCAAAAATCTTTACAATAGCGCTAACTACATCTACCGTCAAAACTTTTTCGCTAGCCAACAAACAAACGCTCTGGCTGTTTATCACACGCTCAAAACAAGTCCTGATTACAAAGCACTGCCCGCCAAGGTAGCACAAAGCACACTCGGCTTAGTGCTCAAAGCATGGACTAGCTATTATCTGGCGGTGCGAAACTATCAGGAAGACCCAACAAAATTTAAAGCCGCCCCGAAAATCCCTCATTATAAAGGTTCAAGAGAGCGAAAAAGAGAGGACGGGCGCTATGTAGTTGTATTTAATTGTCAAGCTGTCAGCAAAAGAGCCTTAAAAAAAGGATATGCTCGTCCCTCTGGGACAAATATTTGGTTGCCCTCAAAAGTTACCTCGATTCTGGAAATCCGGATTGTTCCCAAAGTAGGTTGTTATGTTGTCGAGGTGCTCTATGAAAAGTTAGAACAGCCTTTACAAGTTAATCAGAGAGTAGCTGCCATAGATTTAGGATTAAACAATCTGGCAACATTAACCTACAATGTTCCTGGGTTAGTACCGACAATCTTCGACGGACGGGCTCTTAAGTCAACTAACCAATACTGCAATCAAGTTTCATCGGCCTTGAAATCATTGCTGCCCGCAGCGCAAAAAAACAGTAAAAAACTCGCCAAATTGTGGCACAAGCGTAACTGTAAAGTGGATTACTACCTCCACACGACGAGCTCCGCAATTATTAAAGAACTCGTCAATCATCAAATTGGCTTGCTGGTTATAGGCTGGAACCAGGATTTCAAAGATGGGATTAAGACTGGCAAGGTTAATAATCAAAATTTTGCCTGTATTCCCCATCGCCGATTCGTGCAAATGTTGCATTACAAAGGACAGATTGCGGGAATTAAAGTTGTGTTAGTAGAGGAGAATTACACATCCAAATGTTCAGCCTTGGATTGGGAACCAATTCAACAACATTCCGACTACATTGGCAGTAGGGTAAAAAGAGGATTGTTCAGAACCAAAACTGGACGCTTCATAAATGCCGATGTAAACGGTTCTTTGAATATTGGCCGAAAAGCAGTCGGAGATGGGTTTATCCCTAATTCGATAGAGGGTTTTGTAGTTAACCCAGTACGATTAAAAGCGTACAAACATTAAATTTAGGCGATGTCTAGATTTTGTGGAACTATTATTAAAGTTTCCTCTTCTCCCTGTCAAATCTGACGTTAACCTGAGAAAAAAATGAATGAAACTTGGCAAGAGATAACTCAACCGGTATCGGGGCCAATAGCGGCTTTGTCCGATCGCATTTTGGCACAGGCCCAGCCCGGGAATGCCCTGACAGATGCAGAACGCGGAATTAACAATTTCCTTCAGGGCTCAAACATTGAAAATCTCCTCTGGGCCGTCGGTATCCTGCTAATTGGCTTGATAGTATCAGCCCTCGTCTCATCTGTAGTCGGGGGATTGCTCAAGAAGACTACGCTCGACAATCGGCTGGCGGCTTGGATTACCGGCCGACCGGAAGGAGCTGGAGCCCCGCAAGTGGAAAAATGGATTTCCACAGCGGTGTTCTGGATCATTTTTATCTTTTTCCTAATTGCCTTTTTCAACCGCCTGAATCTAACGGCTGTCTCGCAACCCCTCAATACTTTTCTTAATCAAATTACCGGTTTCTTGCCGAAGTTAGCCGGCGCGCTAATTTGGTTGGGCATTGCTTGGGTGTTGGCAACTGTAGCCAAAATGGCTGTATCGCGGGCGATGCGGACTTTTAGCGTGGACGAGCGCTTGAATCAGGAGGTGGGCAATGCGTCCACTGAGCGCCCTTTGCTGCTGAGCGATACTGTGGCGAATGCGCTGTACTGGTTCATTTTTCTGCTGTTTTTGCCGCTGATTCTCGACTCACTGGAAATGCAGCAGGCTCTGCTGCCGGTTAATAATTTACTCAACCAAATTCTGGCGGCAATTCCGAAAATTCTGGAAGCTGTGCTGATTGGGTTTGTGGGCTGGCTGCTGGCTATGGTGGTGCGGCGGATTGTCACGAATCTGTTGGCTGCTGCTGGGGCGGACGGTTTGGGCGCTCGGTTTGGAATTTCGCGGACTTCGGGCGGACAATCGCTGTCGTGGATTGTCGGGACGATCGTCTATGTTTTGATTTTGATTCCAACGGCGATCGCAGCTCTGAACGCTTTGGACATTCAGGCGATTTCGCAGCCGGCAATCGCGATGCTCAACACGATTCTGGGCGCGCTTCCCAACATTTTTACAGCAGCCCTAATTCTGGCGGTTGCTTACATTTTGGGCCGCTGGATCAGCGATTTGGTGACTAATATCCTGACGGGAATTGGCTTTAACAATGTCTTTTCTTGGTTGGGAGTGCAGCAGCCGAAACAGCGCCTGCGGCTACCGCCGAGTTCGATCGATCCCGACGCAACGATTCTTCAGGAACCGGAACTTCCGGCGGCCCGCACGCCTTCTGAGTTTGTCGGCATTGTGGTGCAGGTGGGCATCATGCTGTTTGCTGTGGTGGCGGCTACCGATGTGCTGGGGATTCCGGCACTGACGGCGATTGTCAGCGGTATTGTGCTGGTTGCAGGTCGGGTGCTGGCCGGTTTGGTGGTATTTGCGATCGGCTTGTATTTGGCGAATCTGGCGTTTAGTTTGATTGCCAGTTCTGGAACTCGCCAAGCGCGGCTTTTGGGCCAAACGGCTCGGATTGCGATTATTGCCTTTGTTTCGGCCTTGGCGCTGCAACAGATGGGCATTGGCAGCGATATTGTGAATTTGGCTTTCGGACTGCTGCTTGGGGCGATCGCAGTTGGTATTGCTCTAGCTTTTGGTTTGGGCGGGCGCGAGATTGCGGCCGACCAAATTCGCGAATGGTTAGCGTCGTTTAAACAAGATAAGACGCCGCGTTCGTAATTCTATAAAAGGCGTTTGTACTTGACAAACGCCTTTTTTTTATGATTATCGCTCTTCTGTCAGCCTAAGCACCGGAAAATAGACAATCAGGGGTAAAAGTCGTTTGAGCCATAGGACTGGCAAAGCAATTCATCAAAGAAATTAGCCTAGGAAATCCCAAAGATAATTGCGGAATTGGAAATATATTCAACCAGGCTTGGAGGAGATTGAAGTAGATAAATGGCTGGCTAATAATTAAGCGCCAATTATTTAGGAAATTTTTCCATCCCTTGGACAAATCCCAATTAGGAGGTTCTGAGAGCAGATTGATAACTGACTGACTAGGAAGATTCACAGGTGATGAATTTGAGTCTCTCCAAGGGGGCGCGAATAAACTGACCAATAAGTAAGCACTACTAACCAATTGCCACCATTTCTGAATACTTTCATAACGACTCAGACGAAAATCCGCCCATCCCAATTCATTTTTTATCATTTTTAGGGCATATTATACCCAATTTATACAGCCGTATATATTTCCGACATCTTTGTAGCTAAGGTCGGAAATTTCTGTCATCACATACCAAGTAGAGTTTGGCGGTAAAGTTTCGGGGCCCGTGCTAACTTCCAATATCTCCGATATCGTTTTTTTCCAAAAATTATGTCTCTTATAAAGCGCTCTTCTTGAGTTTTATCGAGAAGGAAGATAATGTGAGTCAAAACCCAGATGCCAACGGATTAGATAAGTGCGTCGGAAGGGGGCGTAGTCATCGCTCCCAAGTACAGCCATTGACTCTTACACAGTTTACAGAAGCGCTTTAGGCTCTTACTACATGGTTGAACTAACGACACATAGCCTCTTGGGCGATCGCGTGTTTAAGAGTGGGATTATGCGAGATCCCTCATACAGCGAGCGATGGCTATGGGAAAGCAGCGATTACCTGCTCTGCACGTCCTTACGCGCCTGCTACACATCACCCGCACCCTGTTTTGGGTACGGTTGGCAACACCGGCGATACTTCCGGCGACGCTTGCGCCGTGCAGGGTTCTGAGGCTGGCTCATCATGGCGTTGCTACAGCCTTTTCGGTTTCTAGGAATAGCTTTGTACGGTTTTCTTCACTGCCAAGTAATTCGGATTCTTTCACGTTCATTCTGGTAAATACGACCAACTTAGTGGGGTTTTCCTGGCTGTTCCTCCTACTTATAAAGCGCCATCATAATAACTGTAAGCAATGAGCTTCAGCCCAAACATTCGTTATAAAGTCTTACCAATCTTTGAGGTGACAGATTATGTTGATGCGCTATTGGCAACCCTTCACAGAAATTGAAACCATCCGCGAGCAACTCGATAAAGTTTTTGACCAACGGGCAACAACGAGAGATAACTCAGAAGCCGCTTGGATGCCCGCTCTGGAATTGGTTGATGCTGGGGACAACTTCGTATTAAAAGCGCAACTGCCTGGAATTGACCCCAAAGACATTGACGTTCAAGTCACTCGCGAAGCAATTTCTATCTCTGGCGAGCGTCGCTACGAAAACACAGAAGAAAAACCCCGCTACGTCCGCTCAGAATTCCGCTATGGCAAATTCCACCGGGTGCTTCCCTTGCCCGCACACATTCAAAATGACTCTGTGCAAGCTGAATACAAAGATGGCATTCTAACGCTAACCCTGCCCAAAGTGACTGAAGCTCGCAATAAAGTCGTCAAGATTAACTTGGCTCAAGTTGCTGGAGCTCCAGCAAATCCCGCTCTGGAACAGGCTAATTAATAACGATCGGCGTTTGGTGTACCGAATGGTGAACTCAGTACGCAGAAGGCTGTGCTTAATTGAGTGAGGCAAATTTTACCAAATTGAGCCTCATTGGATTTACCTAACAACAACGGAATTGGAAAAACTGATACCGGGAGCTACAATTGCTCTCGGTATTCTTTATTTGGGAAAGCCTTAGAAGAACTCCCTACAAGTGCCGTAAACCCGCACTAATTTCAGTTAGTCTGCAAATAAAAATCACGCTTGTCAACACCAATTTCATTGAGTCTGCGAAGCTACACAGCATTGGCGATCGCCTCTAATCACCGGCTTATCTGTAGTAAAGTAGCACAGCTAGACATACGCTGCTAGCTAAAGCGCGATCGTGCTTCAGTAAACCTGAAGAGTACCCCAACAGCATACTATAGCTAACTAGCTCTGTTGGCATCGGATTCCCTGAAACGGCATTATTTTTACCCGCTCTCCTTACATGACAACCAAGAACGTCAGAATTGTAGGTTACTTGCCACCAGAATACCACCAGGGGAAACTATTGAAACTGCTGCTTCCTTGAATAGAAGTGCTTCCTTCCAAGAATGGAGCAAGCGATGAGAGCCTGCTTTTCGGGCGTGGCAAAAGCAAGGCAACCTCTTCCATCCCTTGCATAATTGAGGTTCTGCTTTGGGGGGTTAGATATAGTCATTTCAAATAGGTATGAGAATATTAAAAAATGAACAAAAATCGTTAACGAGTTAGGAAAATTTCTTACAGCATAGATTTGAGAAAAAGAGTAGTGGACTAAGTAGAAAAGGGCGTTCGTCTCGCCCACGCTGCTGTCCTATTTAAGGTAGGAATAACAACGATATATCGGTGGCTCTGTCGGTCAGACATTTAAGCTACAAAGGTAAAAAGACGTAAGAGAAAACTAGATTGGAAGGCATTGGAAAAGGATGTTAAAAAGAATCCAGATGCCAGATTAATCGACATAGCCAAGAAGTTTGGGATCAGACCCAGTGCCCGATCTTATGCTCTTAAAGAAATGAAAATTACCCGAAAAAAAAGAACTTGGTTACCAGGAGAGAAACAGAAAAAAAAGAATGAAAGACTACTCTCCTCTCAGAGAATTGATTAAAGTATCGGGAAGTCAAAGTCTGGTTTTTCTTGATGAATCAGGATTTGAGTCGTTTCAAGATTGTGCTTAGGGCTGGTCCAAAAAAGAAAAAAAAATCTGGGGTGAAAAGTCCGGAAAACGGGGAAAAGAGAAAATCTAGTAGCAGGAAAACGGAAAGGAAAAAAGAACTTAATTGCCCCAAGGGTTTTTACGGGAAGCCTCAATGCAGAAGGCTTTGAAGGGTGGTTATCTTTATATTGATTACCCTCTCTAACAAAGCCATCTATATTAATCATGGATCATGCACCGATTATCGAAAAACAGCCATTGGAGAACTGGTAGACGAAACGGGTTATCCAGTTCTTTTTCTCCCGAACTATTCTCCCGACCGGAACGATATTGAACAGGATTTTAGGGCCTTAAAGCGAACCCGAATGTATGCTCCTCCTGGCACATCTTTAGATGAACTCATCTGTGCCTGCTGCGCTCAATAGTGTCTCTTTTTTATTTGAAATGACTATAAATCTGTAAGCAAAAGTAGCAGCAAAACTAGCCATATTGAACGGTTTAATAATAAGTTAAGACAAGGGATTTCGAGGTGAGGAGTGAAAAACTTTATCTTTTTATAAAAAATTATAAACTCATATTTGAGCCTTGTGGTATTTTATTCACCCTTATAACGAATCATTACATATTTAGGACTACCTGCCAGAGAGGGGTCAAAGTTGCCACTAGCCAGGTCGAGTTCAATTTGGCTGGCTTTCATCGAGGTGGCTTTGCGATCGACGATCGTATCCGGCAGACCGATGTACAGCCAAAAACGCTTGCACTGCCATGACCAAGCCAAAGGGAGTCGATTCTTAACAACCTGTACCGCCATGTAGCCGGAAGCCATATTTTCGGTATCTCAGTTTTATCTCACTTCTTGTCCGAGTATGGCTTAATTTGGCAGGATTTGGCAGTGTCTGAGCACAGGGTGAAAATCTACCAAAAATAATGGAATCCTTAGTGTATAAGGATTCCATCTATCGGAGCGGCGGGATTTGAACCCACGACCCCTACTACCCCAAAGTAGTGCGCTACCAAGCTGCGCTACGCCCCGACAGCTTTAACAGCTTAGCATAGAATTCCCGAAAAAGTCAAAAAACTTTTAAAACTTTTGCAGCCTGCACCAAAGTCGGAACCGCAGCCGTGGGCCAAAAACCCTCGCACCTCCTGCCAGCATTCAAGATCAATTGCAGGCTGTAAGCTTCGGGATAGCCTTCGACCTGCACCCACAGCAAGTCGCTTTCGGCTTCAATGGCGATTTTTTCCTCGTCCATTAACTCAGAGGCCATTTGACTCATTGTGCCTGCTAATTGCCCCAACAATCGGCAAAAATCGTTTAACTCAGCCTCTGTGAGTTCGATCGCCCAACCGTCGCCCGCCACCAAACCCTTAAACTCCTCCGCCTCCGGGTTCCATCCCAAACGCCACCCAACACCCGTTTTAATTACACGTTCCACCATTAAGGGATTTTAGATTTTAGATTTTAGATTTTGGATTTTAGATTAGTGGGGCTTACCCATAAATACGAAAGAAAACGGGTTTTTTACCTGTGTTAAAGGCTCAACAGCAATATTTCCGTAATAAAACTCGGTTTCTGTATCCATGAGTATTAAGGTGCCAGCAACTTCGCATCTCCCGGCTGCGGCTGCGGTATCTCCGGCGAATTCGATCGCCCTTGTGGTTTTTCCCCCGCCGGTGTGCGCCCACCCCCGGAATTCTCCGTAAAAACATCCACCAAAGCTTGAACCAAAGCATCGCGCTGTGCTCTATTTAACCTCTGAATAGCAGCGCGATCCTGTTCCATTGGATTTGAGCGCAAAACGTCTTTTCCCGGATACACGCTTTCTACCAAATAATCGGGAGTCGCCCCCAAATAGTCAGCTAAACTCAACTTCCAATCAAAGCGGTAATTGGGCGGCCGTCCTTTGACAAATACGTGATATCGAATCAACCGCCCGACTAAAGTATTGGTAGGATCGACTTTTCCCGTTTCTTGAGAAATGTAGTTATTTTCGATCGGGAAATCCGGTAATTTTTCGTACACCAATTTCCACGCATCTTGCACCCTCACTTGGGGTGACGCAGATTGTTGAGCCACCCGCTGCACTGAGGCCGACTCTGAACTCCGCAGCAGCGAAGGTTCCAAAGCCGACATACTCAGTTCCCCGGATTCCAATACCCAACTCAAAAGCGTGAAAATCGCCACAGTCAAAGTAACGAACAGAAAACTTAAGCCCTGCTTTAATCTATTCACGGTTTTGACAATAATTTCAAAAATAGAATAATTTCATAAACTTACCCCCAAGCAGATGTCCTAGTTTCTAATTTTAGGACTTAGGAAAAGAAACCCGGTTTAGGAAAATCAGAAGTTTGTCAACGAGACAGCTAAGAAGAAACCGGGTTTCTCGCCCTTGCCCGCTAGTCTAGTTTGAGAAAGTTTTGAGTGTGGAGTTTAAAAAAATTGCTCGCAATTCACCACTCAAAACCCAAAACTCCCGAAGTCTAGATGTCTCCGATAATTTCCGGCTGAGTCAGTTCGTCCGACATCTCAAATATCGCCCGCATTACAGGTTTCATTTGATGGTCGTCCATATTATCAAAATCTTCATAGCGACGGCGTTTTGCGCGGTTCGCCACCTGCACCGTAATCCGATAGCGGTTGGATGCACCGTTAATCAACTCTTCCGCCCGACGGGTTAGCTGAGTTGAATCGAAAGTTGGACGCTTAGCCATGAGACTCCCTACTTTATGTAATGTTACATTCTAGTCTAGTATGTCAAGATTCATAATTTATTAACTGAGTATCATTGCTTATGCAGGTAGCAACAGCCTATTCCTTTGGTCACTTGCATCGGGGAAATTCTCATCCCCTCAAATTGGTTGCTTTCGGTGACAGCTTAATCTACGGTTTCGGCGACGGTGTAGGCGGTGGCTGGGTGGAAAGATTGCGGCGCCAGTGGATGTTACCGGAGAGTGCAGGACACGTTTTATACAATTTGGGCGTTCGGGGCGATCGCACCTATCAAGTCTCCCAGCGGCTCGAAAACGAGTTTCGCCACCGTGGCGAGCTCAGAAACCGCGTCCCGGATGCGATTATTCTTTCCGTAGGCCTCAACGATTCGGCGAGAGTGCAGTCGCCTACCGGGCGCAGCTACACTGAGTTTGAACATTTTAAGACTGTTTTGGATAATTTATTAGACACTTCCAAACAACTTTGTCCGGTGATATTTGTCGGGATGGTGCCGGTGGATGAAAGTAAAATGCCTTTTCAAGATTGTTTGTATTACAGTCATGCTGACCAATATCGGTATAAGGAAGCAACGAAATTAGCTTGTGAGTTGCGGGGAATTCCCTATTTAGATATTTTTGATAAATGGCTCGCTCGGGGCAATATTTGGTGTAGTTCGTGTCTAACTTCCGATGGGCTTCATCCCAATGCAGCGGGCTATCAATCTTTATTTGAAGATGTGACCAGTTGGGAGCCGATCGCCTCTATTAGTCATTAGTTAGTATTCATCCGTCATCAGGGCTAACTTTCGCAGCATTCTGAACTGGCAATATGCCGCGTGATTCAGCAATCAAAATTGATCTGACTTGCAACGCTCAAACGGAACATTATCAAGCGAAAACTCAAGAAACACTAAGAAGTAACAATCGGTACTTAAAATGGCCAAATCATCCAAAAATGCTCCAGTTAGTCTAGATGCACTTATTCCCCGAGACGCATTTGAAATTAAAGATCAGCAAGAACGCAATATGGGAAGAAGTATCCTCACTATAGGTATTCGCGATCTAGAACAAAGTTCTTTCTTCTATCCGTTTTTGCGAAAACCGGATTTTCAAAGAGAAACTAATGAATGGGATGCCGAAAAAATATGCGAGTTTATTGAAAGTTTTTTAGATGGAGATTTAATCCCCGCAGTTATTCTTTGGCGAGGTAGTAGCCACTATTTTGTCGTTGATGGTTCTCATCGACTGAGTTCGTTACTTGCTTGGATTAATGATGATTATGGCGATGGTAAGATTTCTAAACAATTTTATGACGGCAACATCACTGACGAACAGAAAGAGGCCGCCAAAGAAACTCGCAAACTAATTAAAGAGAAAATAGGAGCTTACAAAGATTATCAATCATTGACTTCACAAGCAGGCCAAGTTAATCCTAAAATGCTGGAAAGAACCAGGAACTTAGGGGCCTCAGCGATTTCACTTCAATGGGTTGAAGGTGATGCTATGAAAGCGGAGGAATCTTTTTTCAAAATCAACCAGAAAGCAGCCCCGATTAGCGAGACTGAGATGAGGTTGCTACAAGCACGTAAAACACCCAATGGTGTAGCGGCGCGTGCGATCGTGAGAAGTGGTAATGGTCATAAATATTGGTCGGATTTCTCTGAAGAAAAACAGGATGAGATTGAAACAGTAGCGCAAGAAATACACCAACTTATATTTCAGCCCAAACTTTCAAATCCCATTAAAACATTAGATGTACCAATTGTGGGCAATCTTTCATCTTCGGATAAGCTGGAATTGATTTTAGAATTTATAAATATTGTCAATAACATATCAACCGATAATCAGTTGGGAGAAGATTCAACAGGCGATCAAACTATTGAGCTACTAAAGCAGTGCAAAAAAGTGGCTCAAAGAATTAATAGCAGCGATCCTTCATCTCTCGGTTTACATCCACTGGTATACTTTTATACTCAACAAGGAAAGCCAAAAATTGGTTCCTTTTATGGGGTGGTCAGTTTAATTTTACATTTACAAGAGACTAAATCCTGGTCTAAATTGATAAAGGTAAGAAAAGACTTTGAATGGGTAATTTGGAATTATGATATGGTTCCACAACTTGTTGCCAAGAAGAGTGACGCATTACAAGCTAGAGAGCTAGTGAGAGACTTCTACTTAGAAGTCATTAATAAGTTGTCAGGAGGTATAGATAAAAAGAATGTTATCACAGAAATAAGATCGGGCGATAAAAGATTTGCGACTCTGAAAATTCCAAAGAAAGCCGACACAGGTGAAATTCAGAGTAAAGAATTTTCTAGAGAAACCAAAGCATCTGCGTTTATCAGAGAGGCTCTACCAGGCTGGCCAGTTTGTAAAATTTGTGGAGGGTATCTGCCTAGCCGATTTAACAGTATCGACCATATTACAAGAAAAGCTGATGGGGGTTTAGGAACTTTAAAAAACGCACAATTAACTCACCCATACTGCAATACTACCTATAAAAATTGAAAAAAAATTGTATTCGAGTTAATCTTGACACACGACCCAAGATCAGTAACCAGGTGGGTGTTGCAAACTACCAACCACTTTGTCGATCGCTTCTGCGATCGCCAACAACTCCATTTCACGCCACCGCTTACCAACAATTTGCATTCCAATCGGTAAACCATTTTGAGTTTGTCCAATTGGAATTACCACCGCAGGATGTCCGCTCAGATTAGAAGGCATGGTGTAAGCCCCGTTTGCCACTGCATAAGGATAGGATCTGCCACTGGGGGGGTGACGACCCGCCCCAAACCCATAGTTAGTAAGGATTGAGCCAACTTGTGGTAAAAAAAGATAGGCAGCAGAGTTGTTACACGCTTGCCTATCCAAAAAAATAATGATACCAAGATTCTACCAGACTCATTTACAAAAACACCTGACGCCATCTCAGTTTTTGGTGATGACAATTTTGCTATCCTTGATGCAATCAGAAAAACAAGTGAGATTAGAGCGGCTCTCCCGAGTATTTCCCTGTCTAATTACAGCCGAAAGTCGGCGACGTAAATTACAAAGATTTTTAGATTTACCGAACTTAACAATCGAATTAATTTGGTTCCCATTAATTACTTATTGGTTGACCACTTATTGCCGTGTTGGTACTCGCTTATCAATCGCAATCGAGATCAGTCAATGGGGCTGTATTAATCTGTTCATGGTTAGCTTAATCTGGGAGCGAAGAGCAATTCCATTGTACTGGTCATTGTTGCCGAAATTGGGCAGCAGCAACTTCGAGGAACAAACTACAAATCTACAGCAAGTTTTACCATTGTTTTCAGAATATAAAGTCATCGTTTTAGGAGATCGTGAATTTTGTTCGGTCGATTTAGGAAACTGGCTGAAGGAAAAGGGTGTGTCTTTTTGCTTAAGAATAAAGAGGAATCATTCTATCGAAATAGAACATTTAGTTTGGCAGCGGTTAGATGAATTAGGAATAGTACTCTTAAACCTCTTTATATTTTCAAGGTAAAAGAGTTAGGAAAACTCGGCCTGCCACGGGATTTGATGTTGCTTGTAAGTGGAAAAGAAACTATGGAGCATGGAAGGTTGATGAAGCATGGTTTATTCTCACAGATTTAGGTTCATTATCGGCAGCTATCGATGCTTACAAGCAACGGATGGGCATTGAAGAAATGTTTAGAGATTGTAAAACAGGAGGCTACGCTCTGGAAGGAACTAGCTTAAAAGAAAATCGACTGATTAACATAATTCTGCTCATGACACTCGCCTACAGTTCGGCAATATTTGAAGGCACATCTCTTCGGAAAAAGCAGGTAGAAAAATATGTATGTCGGCGTCAAGAACCTAAAAAAAGATATCGAAGACGGAGTACATTTGGTGTTGGCTTAGATGGAGAAAAGTGGGTTAATTATCTCGAACAATATTCTGATGTGGTGGAACAGTTAATAAAGTTAACTCCAAATAAACGTCGCTTTTATCAACAAGGTATGCGGGCTGCAACCCTGATTCGGTCTATCTCCTAGGCCTCTTTGTCACCCCCCCAGGATCTGCCATTAACATCAACGGCACTCCAAGCGGGACGATGGGTAAACGCAGCGGTTGCCGCAACTGGACAAAGCCATACATCCCACGGTTCTAATGCCTCATCCATATCGGCAGTGAAGCGATCGCGCTGTGTTAGTGCCTCGAAATATCCTTTCAAACTTGGATTCAATATCTCAGGTAGGAATCTGCTGAAATCTCCCAATTTTCGGAGTTCCTTGTCGCCTTGGGTTGCGGTGCGGAAGATTAACTCTAAACTACGACGCAGGTTATATCTATCCTGCGGTTGAGCGTAGATAGTGAGGTACATTGAGATCCGTCCGTAGAGATTCAATATTTTTGAAAGGTCAAAGTCTTTGGGAAGCCAGCGTTCGGTTTGGACACCTGCCTCAGAGAGTGTCTGCACGATCGACTCCATAGCTGCTCGAATTTCAGAAGCAACGGGAACTTCGGGCCATTCATCGCTCCAAGCGATTTTGAGATCCTGCAAAGGCTTGCCAGAGGGTCTATCGAGGGGAATCGGCGGGACATCAGGGCGTCGCCGATCCGCGCCTGCAATTAAGGAAAAACATAGCCGGATGTCTTCGAGCGATCGTGCAAAACAGCCAACGGTCATCATTTGCCGAATAGACAGTGGCATTCCCGGCACTTCAGGAATCTGCCCTGCTGTAGAAATACGGCGATCTGTCGGCTTTAACTTTTGAGGGGGTTTGGGGGAGCGATAAGTCCCAGGCTGTACCCTTTGGGTCAGCGTTGGGATACATGGACACCCCAAGCAAATTTTATCCGGTCAAACAGGCGTAAAATTTGCCAACTCGGGTGACTTTTTATCAGGAATGTATATAATCCTAAAAGGAGGTGGAAGCAATGCAACATCAAGCCGTCAAAGTTAGACTGTATCCAACAATTGAACAACAGACGATATTAGCTCAGCACTTTGGCTGTTCTCGCTGGTGGTGGAATTACGCACTCAATATGTGTATTGAAACCTACAAAAATACGGGTAAAGGCTTGACTCAAATTGCATTGAACAAACTCCTACCAAATCTCAAAAAACAAGAAGAAACACAATGGTTGTCGGAGTGTTACTCTCAAGTTTTGCAATCCACTACGCTCAACTTGGTAACTGCTTACAAAAACTTTTTTGAATCCCGGGCAAAATACCCTAGATTCAAATCAAAAAAAAATAGGCAGTCAATTCAGTACCCGCAATCAGTCAAACTTGTTGACGAGTTTATCAAGTTTCCCGGTCGTGTCGGCATTGTCAAAGCCAAGTTACATCGACCGATCGAGGGAACTATCAAAACCGTAACCGTCAGTGTTACTCCTTCAGGGAAATACTATGCCTCTGTGCTGACAGAAGTCGAAGGAGACAAACCAGTTGCAAGCACCGGTGGAAAAGTTGCAGGAATTGACTTGGGATTGAAAGATTTTGCGATTGTCAATGATGGCATCAAGACATCTAAATATCCTAACCCTAAGCATTTAGCAAAACACGAACGCAACCTCAAAAGAAAACACCAAAAACTAGCAAGAAAGGAGAAAGGAAGCAAGTCGAGAGATCAAGCCAGGAAACTGGTGGCTAGGGTTCACGAACGAATTAGCAATGTCCGTCAAGACTACTTGCATAAGCTATCTAGAAGGCTTGTTGACGATAACCAAGTCATCGTAGTCGAAAACCTTCACGTTAAGGGCATGGTTCGCAACCACAAACTAGCTCAAGCAATTTCTGATGTAGGTTGGGGAATATTTGTCAATTTCTTGCGTTACAAGCTAGATCGCGAAGGCAAAGTGTTGGTAGAGATTGACCGATGGTTCCCTAGCTCGAAACTCTGCTCAAATTGCCACTATCAGGTGAATGAAATGCCATTAGATGTTAGGACATGGACTTGTCCTAGTTGTGGTACTCATCACGATAGGGATGGAAACGCCTCAATAAATATCAGAGCAGAAGGAATCAGAATGCTATCGGTCTTGGGAGCCAGGACTGCTGCTGATGGAGGGGATGTGAGCCCGAAACTGGGACGCAAGTCCAAGTTGACGCAATCCCCGTTGAAGTCAGAAGCTCACGCTGTACCTTTATGTCAGCGCTGGCTAGTTCACACCATATATGCCGCAGAAATGAGCAGGCTGACGCACCGAACCCCCGAAATCGTTGCCCAAATCTAACGGTGAAAGTCCTGCGGCGACAGCAGCGGCACTCCCTCCAGAACTGCCACCAGGTGTGTAGTCTAGATGCCAAGGATTATTCACCCGTGGAAACAGAGAATTTGTGCTTTGATAATCGGCCGCCAGTTCCGCCATGTTGGTTTTTCCCATAATGACGGCACCTGCTGCCCGCAATCTCGCAACAGCAGTTGCATCCTGTTGAGGCACATAATCTTTGAGGGGAATATAGCCTGCTGTGGTGCGGAGTCCGGCTGTTTCAAAAATGTCTTTAATCGTGATGGGAACCCCATGTAAAGCACCCCAGTTTTCTCCTCTGGCTAGGGCTTCATCCGCAAGTTTTGCTCTAGTACGGGCATTGTCTTCATCCAGCGTACAAATGGCGTTTAGTTTCGAGTTGTGCTTTGCGATTTGAGTAAGGTAAGCGTCGAGAACTTCGACGGCAGAGACTTCGCGATCGCGAATCATTCGCGCTAGCTGATGGGCAGAGGCAAACGTCAGGCTACTCATAAGCAACAAACAGGTATTTCTCGATCGAGTCAATTATATTCACTTTTAGATAATTTAGTTAACTAATATCAAACGGCTTTGTCCCTAAATCCTGTTAATTGCAGACACAAGGTAGATAAGGGAGATAAGCAACATAAGGATTTTAAGGAATTTAAGCATTTTAAAATTCCACACTAAGAATAAAAATATTTATTTTAAAAGACCGTATCTTCCCCGCACAAGAAGTATTATTTTTCAATAATGATTACATAACTGAGGGAAAGAGCAAGTTGGACAGGAATCAATCAGCCTAGCAAAAGCTTAGTTCTCCTCAATAAAAAAATTGTGTAAATTGGAGAATCAAAAAATGTCTGTATTACATCGCATCAAATCCGGTACATCTGTTTTATTAACCTTGGGAACCGTTGCCGGAACCGCAGCGCCGATGCTAGCTCCCGCGCCTTCTTTTGCTCAGACAGCTTTTTCGGATGTTAATAATAACTACTGGGCAAAATATTTTATTCAAGATTTGTCAGAAAGAGGAATTATCAAAGGATTTCCCGATGGCAGTTTTCGCCCGGATGCACCGGTAACACGGGCTGAATTCGCGGCAATGATCCGTTCTGTGAAAAAGGCAAAAACCCGCGCTGCTGTAAGGTTTGCCGATGTTCCGTCTAATTTTTGGGCAAGCGGGGCGATCGCAGAAGCTTACGAAATGGGATGGATGTCTGGCTATCCCGGCAATGTTTTCAGGCCGACACAGCAGATTCCTCGCGTTCAAGTTGTAGTCGCTTTGAATAACGGCATGGGCTATGAGCCTAAGTGCGATTTTCAAGATGTTCTCAGCTACTATAATGATGCGGGTGAGATTCAAAGTTATGCTGTTAAAAGCGTTGCTGCTGCTACTGAAAAACAGTTGGTTGTCAGCTATCCCAGTCCTAAATCTCTCAAACCCAACAAGTCAGCAACGCGAGCTGAAGTAGCTGCTTTTATCTATCAAACATTAGTGAGTACCAATCAAGCAAGAGCAATTAATTCTCCTTACATTGCTAAGATTGATGTTAGCGAATCTGTTGCTGTGCAAATTCCCAGGGGGGTGACTATCCCCATTGAGTACACAAAAGGCAAGATTTTGCTCGGCCCCAATGACAAGTCTCCGATTACGCTGACTGTAGCTGCGGATATCACGGGGGATAATGGCCAAGTGCTGATACCCGAAGGCTCGAAAATTAGCGGCGAATTGCGATCGACTGCTTCGGGCGTTCAGTTTGTGGCTCAAGAATTAAGCATCATCAACGGCAGCAGAGTGCCTCTCAATGCCACTTCGCAAGTGATTACTAAGAAAGAAACTGTTACCAAGGGCGTTAATGTTGGTAATCTGGTTAAGAATACGGCGTTGGGTGCAGCAGCAGCGGCGGCCATCGCAGGTGTTACGGGCGATCGGGCGATCGCGACTGAAGAGGTGCTCGGCGGTGCGGGAATCGGGACTTTGATCGGAGTGTTTTTGGGTCGAGATAAAGTCGATTTGTATGCTGTTAATCCTGACACCGATTTAGATTTGCTTTTGAATTCCGATTTGGTAGTTGGTACTGCCAGCACAGACATTTGTAGCGCTCGATAGAGCCGATACTTGGAAATTTCCCCAAACCCCTCGCCTTGCAGCAGAGGGGCTTTAATGTGTGTATTTTATCTCGCTACAGGTGCATCTAATCAAATAATTAGTCAGGGATTTTCTTTAAGTGTGAATTTCTACGGACATCCCAAACTTTCTCGGGTAGAAACTCCCGTCGCGGGATTGACACCATCTGCTTTCTCGCACAGGATACTCACTTGATAAGCGTCGATAATCGCGTCAGTAAAATCAGCGCCGGAAATGGCAGCATCAAAAAACCGAGTTCGAGTCATAATTGCCTCGGAAAAATTAGCATTTGTCAAATTAGCGCCGTCGAATGTAACTCTATCTGCCAAAGCACCGGAGAGGTTGGCACCTGACAAGTTGGCATTCAGCAAAACTCCCTTAGTCAAAATCGCATTAGTTAAATCAGCACCTTGAAAATTTGTTCCCCGCATTTCGGCTGCGACAAATGTTCCCCCCGCTAAATCAGAGTTGGAAAAATCGCGATCGGACAAATTAATATTTGTGTAATTAATACTTGTTTTCGGCAGGGCAAATGCCGGAGTTGCGCTCAGCAGCACCCACCCCAAAGCCAACACTAAACTTAAAACCAAGCTCAGGAAAATTCGGAAGACACTTTTCATGATGATGGGAATGGGGAATGGGGAATGGGGAATGGGGCATTGGGCATTTTTGACTGTTGACTGTTGACAACTAACAACTGACTAATAAGTAATTAAAATCGTTTTACCCAATCTTCGCCAACGCGAAGTGTCAAGTCAGAATTGATTTCACCGGTAGAAGATGCTTCAATTTTACCGCCGCCTAACTCTTTTTGCAGTAGATTGGCTGCCTCTAAATCGCCTTGCTGAACAATAATTTGACTGTGACGCTGCTTCTCGGGCGAATCCTGCACTACAGATACATTAAAAAAGCCCTTTTTTGTGAGAAACTCACCAACGGTTTTGGCGGCTGTCGGTTTGCTAGAAGCGTTTTGGACAGCTATTTTGAGGTTTTTGGGCAAAGCAGACTCGGTTGTGTTGCGAAATCGTCCTTGTGCAAAATCCGGCACGCCCGGGTTTAAATATTGTGCGATAATGCGATCGAGCCCGACCACATCTACAATCCAATAACTCCTCAAATCCCCTTGTTCTGGACTAGAACTTCCAGGCAACATTACCATTTTAAAATTCTCTCGCTCCAATTGCAAACCAAAATTTGCCAGCGTCAATATTTCCTCATAATTTAGGTTTGTATCCACATATTTTTGCATCAATCGAACAATTTGTGGCAAGCGCACCAATACTGATGGACTTGCGAGGCGGTCCCGAATAGCTTGAATTAAAGATTGCTGCCGCTGAATGCGGCCGATATCTCCTAAACCGTCGTTGCGAAATCGAGCAAATTGTTCTGCTTGTTCTCCGTTGAGAGTTTGCCATCCCTTGGCTAAGTTTATTTTTAACTTTTGGGCGCTATCTGTATAGGACATCGCGCGAGGTACAAATACCTCAACTCCACCCAACAAATCGACTAATTCCCGAAACGCACTGCTGCTGACTCGCACGTATCGTTCAATTTTCGTATTGTTCAGCATACTGCTAACTAATTGCGTCGCCAAAGCTGCTCCTCCCGTAGCATTGGCTTCGCTAATTTTGCTGAAGCTCATTCCGGGAACTTCGACTTTAGTATCTCGTGGAACTGAAAGCAAACTAATAGATTTATCTCTAGGATCGAGGTGGAATAAGAGTATT
Organism: Microcoleus vaginatus PCC 9802; assembly: GCA_022701275.1. Lineage (NCBI taxonomy): Bacteria > Bacillati > Cyanobacteriota > Cyanophyceae > Oscillatoriales > Microcoleaceae > Microcoleus > Microcoleus vaginatus. The sequence goes on along the minus strand of CP031740.1, from coordinate 2,178,413 downwards.
GTATCGCTGCGACCGTTAAATATCTTAGGGCCGACGGCAGGTTCCGGCACGCCGTCAATTCCCAATATCAAGATATTAACTGACCGCGACAGGCGGTATCCAGAGCGGTTGGAGGATAGATAGTCAAAGCCAGTCGCCTCTAATACTCTATTGATAATTGGGGGTTCCACGGGAGCTAACAGGGCAGTAATTGCCCCCATTGTGGCCGAGATGGCGGCGGTGAAGACTAGGAAAAATACCCCCACTACATATACGAAGAACTTAGGCTTTTTTCGAGATGTTTGATCGACTCGTTCAACAAAGTTTCTTTTAAAAATTGACAAGTTTTTCATTGACTTGCTGTTGGTTATTGCAGTTTTTCAGCTTTGCAGTAAAACTTGGGCGGTGCTTCTGGAAAGTATTTGAGCAAAGCCGGACACAGCCAGCCTTCGAGATTTTTCGATTCCCACCGATACCAGTTACCGCCGTATTCTGCTTTCAACCACAGCATTTCTGCTTGATATCCGGGAAATGGATTGGCTGAAAATAAAAGTCGGAAACCTTGAGCGGCATTGGGAATGTCTGCGACAAGCGTGTTAATCATTTCGGGGACGCCCTGAACAAATGGTTCTCGGACAAGCCCGACTCGCTCGTCGTCAAAAACCCAGGTGTACTGTTGGCGATAGGGGTAAATTACCATCATGGCATTGGACATGGTATTTTCCTCTTTTTATTTCGTTTGTTTTGTCAGCCAAAATGCAAGTGTGGATACATTATATTCTGTTGCGCGGAACTTGTGTACTATCCGGTTTGACCACCCTGTTTTAACTTAGGAAATTTTGCGGGTTATGTACAAAATTTATTCGGTTTGGGCGGATTGGCGTAATCGATGGCTCTCGGGCTTTAGAGGAGTTTTTTGTGTGTTTTTTGTTTAGGTAAATGGTAGCCAAGTTAAAGAAAATTAAAGGTAATTCCTTGCAGGATTTTTCCTTCTAATTATGCCTAGTTTTATAACACTTATTACCTTGGTAGTAAGGAATAGTCTTTATTCACCAAAACTATGAGAGCCGACACCCTAACTACAAACCTATAACTGTTTGTAGCTGGGTGTTAGGTTTTTTTTTGAAGCTCCCCCTCAACTTCTCGTCAGCTCAACCAGCGCCTTAGCCAAATATTGATACTGTGGCAAAGTATTGTATAACTGAGCCGAAATCCTCACCAACTGCTTACTAGCATTCGGCCAAGGAATCACCGGAACTTCAATTTTAAAAATCTCCCACAGCGCCTCTTGCAAAGGTGGAATTCCTCCCTTTGCAACCACATCAGACTGAGAGTCTGCCAATGGCACAACAGCCATAGAACCCACCATTTCATCAGGACAAGGCAGCCGCAAATCTAATTTGTCCGCCAATATTTTTCTCCCCGCCAACGCCAAAGCATGATTTTTGGCCCTCAATTCCGGCCAGCCGCCACTCAACAAAGAACCCATAAAATCAATAGCCACAGGCACGCACAAATAAGGACTCGGATCGACAGTTCCCATCCAGTCAAACTCTAATTGAAAGCGCGATTTATCAGCGCGGGGCGAGTTAGCGCCGTGACTGATCGTAGTTGGCCGAATGGCATCTTGCTTGTCGCGCCGCACGTATAAAAAGCCTGCACCTTTGGGCGCGCACAGCCATTTGTGGCAATTTCCCGTATAGTAAGCCGCCCCAATTTCATCTAAATTCAGGGCTACCATTCCCGGCGCGTGAGCTCCGTCTACTAATACATCCACGCCACGGTTAGCTAACTCGCCGACTAACTGTTTGATGGGAAAGATTAAACCTGTTTGGCTCACAACGTGGTCTAATAAGGCTAACTTTGTTTGCGGTGAAACGCACTTAATTATTGCTTCAATAATTTGTTCGGGCGACTCAATTGGAAAGGGAACTTCTGCTACTATTACTTTAGCCCCTGTACGCTCGGCTACAAAATTAAGTGTGTTGCGGCAAGCGTTGTATTCCTGATTTGTAGTTAGCAATTCGTCGCCCGGAGCAAAACAGAGCGATCGCAAAACTGCATTTACTCCCGTCGTCGCATTCGGCACAAACGCCAAGTCATCCTCACTCGCACCAATAAATGCTGCTAACTGATTTCTTGCATTATCCAACAATGGTTCAAATTCCCGCAGTAAAAAGCGCAATGGTTCTCTTTCCAGTTGTTCTCGAAAAATGGTTTGCGCTTCCAGTACGGGAATCGGACAAGCCCCAAAAGAGCCGTGATTGAGGAAAGTTATATTGCGATCGAGCAACCAATATGCGTTAATCATTAGTAATTAGTAATTAGTCATTAGTCATTAGTCAGTTAACTGTCAACAGTCAACAGTCAACCGTTAACCATTTTACCTTTTAATTTCTCAAACTCTTCTAATGTATTGCAATTCGATAACATTACTGCTTCTCGTTCCCTTACAGGTAGAGGGATTGCGGGGATTTGATTTAACCACACTTGAAAGGAACGTCCCCCTTTGTCAATAAAACTTTGCAAGCTGGGCAGAGATTGTTGGCGGTAGAAGCCGCACAAAGGCTCCCAGCGCGAATTTTGATAAGGCACAACTGCTAAAGTTGATGGGGGAAATTCGCTTAACTGACTTGCCCACTTCTGGATAATCTGGGCATCCAACAAAGGCAAATCGCAAGCTAACAGTAAAATCCACTCGGCGACTATTTCTTTCAATCCCTGAGTCAATGCCACCAAGGGCCCGGAGCCGGGATTGTACTCTACCAGAAATTGGGATGTTTCGGTTAAGGTCGATCGATAGCGATCGGGCCAAGCAGTCAGAACATAAACTGCTGGCGTTATAACTGTGGCAACTTCCAACGCCCGCTGCAATAGGGATTTGCCCTCAATTTCCAGCAGAGCTTTATCCCTACCCATCCGCGAACTTTGACCGCCTGCAAGCACAATTACAGCAATTTTATGATGAGTCATTGGGAAGAAGGAAGAAGGAAGAGGGAAGAAGGAAGAGGGAAGAAGGAAGAGGGAAGAAGGAAGAAAAATTTCTCCATGTAGGGTGCTGTGTACAAAACCTGCTCAATGTAGGTTCCCACTGCACACAAAACCTGATTAATCATTTTCAACTAAAAACACTAACGGCTTGGCTAACTTCCTCAAGTTTTTGCACGACTTGACCGTTACTCAATAAAGTTTCTGCCTGAATCAAACCCGAGTTCATATCCAAACAAACTCCGCTGCGCCACAGATAAAATCCGCCGTTCCAGATAGCCGACTGCATCAATTCGGAGGGTTTTCCCAACAACACTTCCTGCATTTGTTTTAATAACTCAGGGGCTGATTCAAAGGCAGGATTGGTGCTGCTAAAACCGTAATCTCCGTGGGCCAAAAGCACTCGCTCGAACTTAGTGTCCGGCTTAGCAATGCCGATAATCGCAGTACGATCGCGCGGCAAATCGCAGCTTCCCTCCAATCCTTTGACAGTGGTATAATTTTTGATTCCCCGCAACTCAAAGGCTTTTTGAAACATACCTTCTGTCGGCGGGTGGACGTAGCCGGAGATGACGTTAACGTCGCCGGCACAGGGACACCACATCAACTCCATTGTCGAAAAAGGTGGCCGTTTGCCGATTTCGCGGCGGTAGGGAACTAAAGCGGTGGCTTGAGGAAAATGCTTGGGAAGGTAAACAAAACCTAAACCGGTACTGTCAAAAACTTGCTGGACTTTTTCTAAACTCAGTTTTCTCCAGTCAACTCCCAAACCGCGCCAAATTTCAATCAGGGGAATGCCTTCTTTGGTTGGCATAGTATCCCCCCCGTGCATGAGGGTTGGCACGCCAGAGGCTGCTAAAATTAAGGCTGTTAAAGGGCTAATTGGAGCCGTGCGCGATCGCCCGTCGTAAGGAACGCCAAACACGGCGACGGTAGAGACGGAAAACCCTTTTTCTCGGTTTGGGGGGGCAAGCATAGGCCCCAATTCTTCATAAGCATCGAGCATTCCGGCTAATTCTTCGCCAGTGGGCCGTTTAATGCGGTGGGAAATCATAAAAGCTCCAATTTGAGCCGGTGTTGCTTCCCCCAGCAGCATCATCCGCGTGGCTGCTGCTGCTTCGGAGCGAGTTAAGTTTTCTCCTGTGTGTATGCCGCTGCCAATTTTTCGCAGCAATTCTCTAAATGCGTCACTCATAACTTTTGAAGTTGGTAATTGGTAGTTGGTAGTTAGTAATTGGTAGTTAGTAATTGGTAATATTTGAATCGTTTTAAATTTAAAATTCCGAACTCTCAATTCAAAATTATCGAATTAACTCCCTGATTTTTCTAGCTTGATTACATCAAATGGTGGCACAAATTCGCGTACCAGATTCCAGAAATGGGCGATCGGCGGAATTTGCATTCGATCGTGAGTTGTCACCAACACCACTTCGCGAGTCCAAGTCGGATCGGTCGCCAATTGACCGATTGCCGAAACCTTGGAAGTTGACCGCTCTTGGGCGATCGACCGAATTGCTAAAGTGCGATCGCCCTTCGCGTCCACCAAAGCTGAATGCGGCAGCAAAGCAATCAATTCTCCCTGTCGCACCACACCCCGAAAAGCATCAAGAGTGTTGAGTTCCAAAACAGCATGAAGTTTAGCACCCATGCGTCCAAATTGTTCTTGCACCATCCGCTGCATTCCGTACCCGTCCTTAAACACCACTTGCGGGTAACAAATCAATTCCGGCCAAGGTACTCGATCATACTGGGCCAGGGGATGACCCGCCGCCATCAACACCTCGATCGGCTCATTGTAGAGCACCTCAACCAACATTTCCGGGGCTTGAGTAAAATAGCGGTTGTTCATCACCACCGCTATGTCCACCAAACCGTCTTTGAGGACTTTCAGAGCTCGATCACTCCCGAGGGAAGTCACCCGCAACTGCACGTCTGGATAGTCGCGGCAAAACTTTTGCAGCACAGGCGGCAGATAAGCAGCGCAAACCGAGTGAATCGCAGCCACGCACAGTTCCGGCTGCTTTCCCGACAACAAGTCTCCCAATTCTTCAGCAGCATTTCGCCAAGTCTGACAGATTTTGCGAGCGTGAGGTAGCAGGCGTTCCCCTCCCACAGTCAGCTTCGCGTGGGCCGTGCGGTGAAACAGCGACAAACCCACTTCCGCTTCTAATCCCTGCACTTGGCGGCTAATAGTCGATTGGGTAACGCCACACTTCCGGGCCGCTTGCTGAAAGCTACCAGTTTCAGCAACTGAAAGAAATGCTTGAAGCTGCTCTAAGCGCATGGATGTTTAATTCGAGATGGTTTCAGAAATTTCACTGGAAGATAATCTGTGACATTAACCGATTTAGTAGAAGAATTTAGTAGACTTTGATACAGGTAGAGATTAGTTTTGATTCCGGGGCGAGAGGCGGGGATGCTTGGCTCTATGAATCAATTTGCTCGGGTAGGATTTATGAGCGCCCAAGTAGAGGTCGATTCTCCAATGTTGAAGGGATTTATGAATCTGCAAAATCCTCAAAAAATCGATTAAATAAAGATAAATTAATCGATTCTTGTAAGATTGTAACTAAACGGTTGGAATGAACTGCACACTCAGAATCGCTTCATCAATTGCGCTAAATTGCTTGGTTTATCCCTATGCTTGGGACTCTAAAACTAGCCTTAAATTTCTTACCTCCTTGGGCATTATAGTACCTGACTCTCCCTAAACCTCTCAATAAATGTACGAATATTGCAGGCAGGTTAAAACCTGTAGTGAACTTTCCTCCCCGGACTAAAGTCACTCTTGTTTTATGTTTTTTTGTGTATAAACTAGGAATTAGCGGGTCAGCAACACAAGTGCAACTAGGATCGATCGCACAGGAAAGCCGAAATGCTGCAATTTCTTAAGATTATGTCATTTAACCACAATTTTATTCCGCAGGGTGGATGTTGCCAGTGGCAGTTCCAGTTTATGGGACTGCAAGCCGTCAGCGATTTGTTAATTGCCTTGGCTTATTATTCAATTCCAGCAATTCTGACATACTATGCCGGGAAGCAGCGAGACGTGCCTTTGAGCAAGGGGTTTCTCCTATTGGGAGCCTGGTTTTTCTGCGGCGGGACAACTCACTTGGTGCAAGTTTGGATGCTGGTGCATCCCAGCTACTGGCTGTCAAGTTCGATCGCCGCCTTGACCGCTATCATCTCTTTGTGGGCTTTAGCGTACCTGATACCCGGGATTTCTCAAGTGTTGGCTTTGGCTGGGGCGGTCTCTTTTCCAGGAAATACGGCACTGGGAACTGAAAAGGTCGATCGACTGCAAGCCGACTCTGCTATTACAAATTCCGTCCTCTCCCCCACAAGCGAACTCCAGCAAATTAACCAGCAATTGCTTGCAGAAATAACACAGCGCGAGCGAGTCGAGAACCTCCTGCTTGACACTGTAGACAAGCTGCAAGAAAGCGAAGAACGCTTCCGCGTTTTTCAGGAATTATCTCTAGACGGATTTAACGTGTTCCGCAGCATTCGTGACGAATCCACAATTGTGGATTTTGAATGGGAATACGTCAATCCCGCAGGGGCAAAAATTCAACAACGTACACCTGAAGAATTAATCGGCAAGCGATTGCTGCAAGTCCTGCCCGGTCATAAAGATAGCGGTTTGTTCGACCATTACGTGCAAGTTGTCCAAACAGGAATTCCCCTCGATACCGAGATTTATTACAACAGGGAAGGCATTGTCGGCTGGTTTCGGATTATGACCGTTAAATTGGGCGACGGCATTGCTATTTCTTTTGGCGATATTACTGGGCGCAAGCAAGTAGAAGCATCCCTACGCGAGGCGCTGCAAAAACTCACTTCTCATTTTGAAAATACTCCCCTAGCGGTGATTGAGTGGGATGAAAATTTTCGGGTTAGCGGGTGGTCGCCGGCAGCCCAGAAGATTTTTGGCTGGAAGGAAACAGAAGTTTTAGGCAAGCATTTTAGCGAATGGAAATTTATTGATAAGGGTGATTTTGAAGAGGTAGAATCGGCAATTTATAGTTTAAACAAACCAGGTGATCGCTGCAATGTAGTTCGCAACAGCAATTATCATAAGGGTGGTTCGTTGGTGCATTGCGAGTGGTACAATTCGGCTTTTTACAGCGATTCGGGACAGTTGGTATCGGTGCTGTCTCTGGTTTTGGACGTGACGGAACGCTTTAAATTTCTGGAAGTGCTGCGACAGTCTGAAGAGCGGTTTCGGATTGCTGCCGAAAGTGCCAGTGATTTAATTTATGAATGGGATATCGAAACCGGCATCGTGCTGTGGTTCGGTCACGTAGACGAACATTTGGAGTACGAAAAAGGCGGATTTCCGAGGACAAGAACAGCTTGGAACAGTATCTTGCACCCGCTCGACCGCGATCGAGTTTTGGCTGCGGTCGATCGGTATTTGAGTGCGCCACACAGTTCTGCCGCCCCATTTTTTCAGGAATACCGCGTTCAGTGCCAGCGGGGCCGCTTGCTCCACTGGATCGATCGAGGCAAAGCAGTGCTTGACAAACAAGGCAATCCCTGCAGATGGATCGGCGTGATTAGCGACATCACCGCTCGCAAAGAAGCCGAAGAACAGCGGAATTGGGCATTGGCGCGGGAACAGGCCGCCCGTCGCCAAGCAGAAGCCAGCGAACTGCTTTACCGCGTCCTCGCTGAAGCCATCCCGCAAATAGTTTGGACTGCCAGAGCCGACGGCTGGTTCGACTACTACAACCAACGCTGGTTTGAATATACTGGCTTGACGCTGGAGGAAACTCAAGGCTGGGGGTGGCAGCTAGCCCTGCATCCAGATGACGTGGAAAATTCCGTAGAAAGCTGGAAGACCTCGGTGGAGACAGGGAAGACTTACGAGGTGGAATACCGCTTTAAACGGGCATCTGATGGAGCTTACCGCTGGCATCTGGGCCGGGCGTTGCCCGTGCGGGACGCTGACGGGAAAATTCTCAAATGGTTCGGGACTTGTACCGATATTGACGATCGCCAGCGATTGGCCCAAACAGCCTATTTTAGCGCTCAAGCTTTGGCTTTGCTGTCGTCGGCTTCCCTGGATTACGAGAAGGCGCTGCAAGGTTTGGCAGATTTAACAGTACCGGGGCTGGGAGACTGGTGCTGTGTGCATTTGCTTGATGCAGACGGCTCAATCCGCTTGCAAGCAGTTGCTCACTCAGATCCGAGCAAAGTCGCTCTGCTGTGGCAAATTGATCGGCGTATGCCACTAGACCCCCAAGGACGACACGGAGTAGCAAAGGTGCTGCGGACTGGTGAGTCGAAGCTCTACCCAGAAATACCGGAATGGGTGATCGAGGCGGTTGTGCCGGACAGGGAGCTGCAGTTGGTGCTGCGAGCCCAATCCCCGGTGCTGTCGGCAATCTGCGTGCCGCTAATCGCTCGCGGGCGGACGCTGGGAGCGATTTCGCTGCTGTGCGGGGAGTCTGGCCGCCGCTGCGGGCAGGAGGATTTGGTTTTGCTGGAGGATTTGGCGCGGGATGCGGCGGTGGCGATCGACAATGCGCGGCTTTACCGGGAAGCAGCGGAGGCCAACCGGATTAAAGACCAGTTTTTGGGAACGCTTTCTCACGAGTTGCGGACGCCTCTGAACGCCATTTTGGGCTGGGCCCAGATGCTGCGGCAGCGCCAGATGAGTGCCGAAAAAACGGCTGTGGGTTTGGAGACTATTGAGCGAAACGCGCGGTTGCAGACTCAGATGATTGAGGATTTGCTCGACGTTTCCCGGATTGTGAGTGGCAAAGTGTGTTTGAAGCTGTTCCCGGTGGATTTGGTGCGGATTGTAGAAACGGCAGTGAAGGCGCTGACCCCTGATGCTGAAGCTAGGGGAATTGAATTGGTGAGTTTTTGTGGCGAAGGGGTGAGCTTGGTGAGGGGCGATGCTACTCGTTTGCAGCAGGTGGTGTCTAATTTGCTCTCGAATGCTATTAAGTTTACGCCGCCGTCGGGTCGCGTGGAAATCACACTCTCAGAGGATGGGGAACCGGGAGCAGGGGGTGGCGCCATGTTGTCTGGGCCGTCTCCGGTTCACTCTGTTTCGATCGTTGTCAGCGATACGGGAATTGGCATCAGCAAGGAGTTTTTGCCCTTTGTGTTCGATCGCTTCCGCCAAGCTGACAGCACTTCTACGCGCAATTACGGCGGCCTGGGACTGGGATTGGCGATCGTCCGCCATCTCGTGGAACTCCACGGCGGCAGTGTCTGGGCCGCAAGTCCTGGGGAAGGACTCGGCTCGACTTTCGGAGTGCGGCTGCCAATTGAGCAGAGCTAAAATTTTGATTTTTCAGTTATCGAGTTCAAAATTCAATATTTAAGTTCTACGTAAGGTGTTGATGGCGCACCCTATATTTAAACGTTCTCCGCAAATCCGCTCGCTCTTGATTTTATTGCCATTCTTGCAATGCGATCGCAATTCCTTGTTTCAATCTTGGTTCGAGACTCTCTTGTTTCACTAAGTTTTCTAATTTCTGCCTGGCCCCGGCAGCACCTAGCTGTTTGAGCGCTGCCATGCAGTGCAGCCTGACGCTGCTATCTGCGTCGCCCAACATTGAAATCAGAGCATCTAGCCCTCTCATATCTCCTAATTTTCCTAAACCTAAAGCTAAAGAGTTTTTGCCAACTGCCTCCTGCACGGCCGGATGATTTGTTTTCAACAAATCAATCATAATTTCAGAAGCAACAGCTTTTAATTCCGGCTTTTCTACTCGCCCTAAAACAGTGATTATCTCTTGAGAAACAGTAGGATTTATGTTAGTAAATTGCGCCATTAAGGTCTGATGCAAATATGCTAAAGCGGTTGCAGTTTCCATCCAGCTTAGGGCGCGCACAGTTTCGATTTGCAATTCAACCGGAGTTGTGGGCGATCGCAGCAATTCAAATAAAGCCGCCGCTGCTGCATCAGTTTTGACTCGCCCGATCGCGATCGCCGCTTGCTGACAAACTTCTAATCGGATGTCCGAAAGTAAAGGTTTGAGCAAGTTAACTAAATCTAATTCTGCGTCTAAATAGGCGCGCGCGCCAAGAGCTCGCACGGCTTCTTTTCTGACTGCTGTCGCCGGATCTTTGAGCGCTGCTACCAGTACCGGCGGGATGCGGGAGTCGTGAAAGCTGCTCAGGGCCTCGATTGCGGCTGCTCGCACCGCAACTTGAGAGTCTGCGACTACGCTCAACAGCGGTGCGATGGTTTCGGTGCGCCGAATTTGGGCGAGTGCTACTGTTGCAAACTGTCGCGAGTCTTTTTGCTGCAAGAGAGTTGCTAGGGATTCTATGGCTGTTTGGCCCAAATTCCCTAGGGTTTCGGCGGCGATTTGGCTCAATTCTTCGTCGGAATTTTTGACCAATTCTACTAAAGCTTGAATCACTTCTGGACGATCGAACTTTCCGAGGATGCGGGCGGCAAACCACCGGGGTTCCGTGTCTGCATCTTCGTCTTCGAGCACGGCAATTAAAGGTGCGATCGCGCAATTTCCTAGATTGGGTAATACTTTAGCAATTTCCCAACGGTCTTGAAAATCGCCCCATTCCAAGGCTTGTATTGCTAAACTGACAGCTTGTTCTAAAATGTGTTGTTCCTGCGGCTTACTGCCCTTGGCTGTCACTTCCTGCAAGCATTCGACTAGCCCAGACCAGTTTTGGCGATCGGCAGCGACTTGCGCTTTTTGTAAAATATTACACATGATTTTAAATTAAGTTCGATCGAGAAGCGAGGTTTTTTGCTGCTAGGTCAGAGCAGGAGGGACTTTTTAGGAATCTTTTGCTACAATTATCCATTTTTTGACATTTTTGTCAATCCATCATAGCTGGTAAAATAGAAGTAAAGCATTAATTTCATCCAGTTAAAGCATCAAGCTATACTTTTTGTAATTTAAAATACGCAATATTCCTAATGAAAAATTAACAAATGAAGAAAGCTCTACTTTTAGTAAACCAGCACTCCCGAAAAGGGCAAAAGCTATTATCTCAAGCCACTGTAGAATTAGAAGCACTCGGTATCGAGTTAATTATAGAATCTACTGACCACGCCCACGAACTTTCCGACACTATTCGTCGCTACCAAAATCGAGTCGAATTAGTAATAATCGGCGGCGGCGACGGCACTCTCAACGCTGCCATAGAAGGTTTGATAGATACCAAGTTACCCTTGGGTATTTTGCCGATGGGAACTGCTAACGACCTAGCCCGGACTCTGGCAATTCCTACAGATTTATCCGCAGCTTGTCAAGTAATTGCCAGCGGTAAAGTTCGGCTAATAGACTTGGGTTGGGTTAACGGCCAACATTTTTTTAATGTTGCAAGTTTGGGACTAAGCGTGGAAATTACCCAGCGGCTGACTAAAAAGGTGAAGCAGCGCTGGGGAGTTTTAGCTTATGCTTTTACTGCTTTGCAGACAATTTTTTCAGCGCGACCGTTCCGAGCAGAAATTAAGATAAACAACCAATCTTTTAAGGTTAAAACTATTCAAATTGCCATTGGCAACGGCCGCTATTACGGAGGTGGCATGACAGTTGCCGAGGATGCCACCATCGACGACAGGCGACTGGATTTGTACAGTTTGGAAACAATAAATTGGTGGGAAATCATTGCTTTGCTGCCGGCTATGAGGCAAGGAAATTATACCACTTCGCCTAAAGTTCGCGTCTTGTACGCTCAAGAATTTGAGGTTAATACTAGCAAACGCCGTCCGATTAATACCGACGGTGAAATCACCACTTACACACCTGCAAAATTCCGAGTGATTCCCCAAGCTTTAGCAGTTATAGCTCCTTCATAACTCACAACTAATATAATTAGGTTGTGGAACAGGCATCTTGCCTGTTCATCTGTTAGCCACGGGCAAGATGCCCGTGCCACAATTAATCACTTAATAAATTATATTGTGTTGTGGAACAGGCATCTTGCCTGTTCATCTGTTAGCCACGGGCAAGATGCCTGTGGCACAATTAATCACTTAATAATCGCCTCCAGCGCCATAGTGCCATGCTTCAACTAATCGGTGAAAATAGTATTGCTGCTCCGGCGCTAAATTTTTTACCTGCGGTTCTACGGCTTTCCCCAAAGGCTGCAATCCCGTATAAATCCCTAAATTTAAATAATGTACCATCCAATCTAGCAAGTTAGCGATTCCTACCTGCGGGATAATTTTCATAACTAATCCGGGATGGCTAATTGCTGTTTTAAACAAGGTTTTTGACAAAGCCGGAAACAGCACGATATCCTGAAGAAAAGGTTTGAGCACCGGTTCTCCCAACTCTTCCATTACCTGAAAGACGGCAGCCAAAAGTTGATTAATTTGATTGGGGTCTATTTTTTGATTAATCGCAGCACTCATCGAACGCTGAAACAACCAGGTAACTGATAGATTCGGCTGGTAGGGTTGCAAAAGTGCGAGGGCATTTTTGCTGAGACTGTCGCTTGTCAAAGCTTCGTCAATTCCTAGAGTCAAGCGTTTGAGATGGCGCACCATTGCGCCGAAACCGCCGAAGCTGAGGGGAGATTGGCTACCGCTGCTGTCTCCGACTGGGAGTAGGCGATCCCAAGGCGTTTTTAGAGGACTTTGACGATAGCAGGGGAAAAATCCGTAAAGTGCTCTTTGGAATTTTAACTGTTCGAGTTCGACGTTTTGATATTGGGGAAGCAAGCGCAAATACTCTTCAAATAATGTTTCTAAACTGAATCTTTCGGTGTCGGCGTCTATGTAGGTAAATAAGTAGGTTGTGCGGCCGTCTCTGGCTGGAAATGCTTCCCAAAAATATTGGCACTGATTTTGCATTGGGGTGAAGGATGCAAATATATCGCCAGTGTCGTTTTTGGGGTATCCTTGAGCGCAACTACCGACTACTAAACATACGGCGTCGGGTTTTTTGCCTTGTCTTGCTTGGCGCACAATGGGCGAAAAATGTCCCATTGCGTCTAATAATAATCTGGTTTTAAATAAATTTGTAGCAGGTTGTGTATCGGTATTTGCAGATTCTACCAAGACTCCATCCGGGTGAATGGTTGCTGTTTTAAATGGTGTATTTTCAAATAGCTTTCCTCCAGCTTGGAGGAATCGCTGCTTGAGGGTTTCTAGGAGGTAAACTGGGTCGATTCCAATGTTGAGTACGTCGCGCACCCAAATGTCTGGGGTGTTGGTAAAGCTGATGCGGGCTGGGTTGTATTCGGTGGCGATCGCCTTTTCTATCTCTTCAACAGATAGCAAATTTAGTTCTAAGAATGCGTCTAATTCTTTGCGAGAAATGTTCCATTCTTGCTCGCGGCCTCGCAGGGTGCCGCGTTCGAGCAGGGCTACTCGCCAACCCCGGAGGACTAAGGCTGTACCGATTAATATTCCTAGGGTTCCGCCGCCGATAACTATGTCGAAGTCGAGGGTTTCCAGGGGTTGTTGGCTGTGTTTGACTGCTTGGGGTGCTGGTGCGGTGTTTTGTTTGAGGTTTTCCCAGAGTCGATCGACCTTTCGCAGGCCTCCGAGGGCGTCTCCTGGCAGTTGGGAGAGGATTTGTTCGGTGAGGGACATCGGGTTTTTATATTGAAGAGTGTTGGATTTTATCTAATTTAGCTTAGATCAACACTTCCGACAGTTTCAGGGCTGACGCATAGGGTGGCGAGAATCCCGGTTTATACTCACATCTTGCACCATTCTGCTTAAAAAGCCCGACGGCCTGTTCCACAACCGATCACTTTTCTTGTGGGTCGTTGCTGCTAGCACGCTCTGAAATAATTATTGAGAATGGTGCAATATCTCAGTTTCTACGAGTTTTGGGCTGAGTAACGAGAAATATACGAATAAATCCGGTTTCGGATGTTGCAAGTACGATCGTGAACGGAGTTTTTATAATCATACAGAGAGAAACCCGGTTTGTGACAAAAAACCGGGTTTCTACCTCTCGTTGGTAAGTATAAGGAATTATCTTCAATCAGCCGTGCTTAATTCTTCAACTCGCAGCCGATCGCACAAAATTCGCTCGCACACTATACTACCCGTATCCGCACTCCTGCACACTTCTAACTGAGCTTCTGGCAGCGCTTCAAACAAAAAACGTTCCCCCGGAAACACTGTCCGCTCAAAATACCAATTAGGAATATTTGTAATGCGAGCGATTTGCACTTTGCTAGTATTATTAAGATACCAACACAAAATGCGCGTATGACCTTCGGAAATTACCTGATTTAGTGTCAAATTCATCTTTTTAACTTGTTTGTGCAATTGTGCGAGCGATCGGCGACGGCCCTAAACTTAATATAGCATATTACCCGTTAAGACACATTTTTTTTACATTGTTTGGGTTAATTAATAAATTTCGCCGGGGAAACATTAGCGCCTTCCACGAATTCCCAAGAAGGTGCAAAAGCCGGCATTGCTAAAGTGCAAGATTTCCATCCGCCCCTAACAGGTGCGTTCAACAATTGACAGTGACCAACTGAACCTCTTGCCTGTTGGTAGTGACCGCAAAAATTACATTTGGAAGTCTGATTGCAGCCGCGCTCGCTAATTACAAGGCAGGGCTGGTTTTGGGTTTGGTTGCGATCGATAGTTAAAGTGTTCATTAAATTACTTTTTAAATGTTCAGTCTTAAGTATGACGGCTGGAGTGCCGTCGTTGCGTCTATCCCAAGGCTTAGTTCGCCTTTAAGATTTGTTTAGGGATCGATAGAAAATAGATGATTTTTGAGATGATCAAGCTAGGGAGCAATTGAATTTCCTTCGCTCGCATTGGCGGACCCGGCTTTAGTGCCGATCGCGCTTGCTGGGGATATACTTCCTCCGACAGAGCTAATTATCCTCGCCTAACTTGCTGAACAAATCGGCTAAAATTGTATTAGAAAATAAAAAACCTTCGGGATCGCTCAACCTCAAATTTCCCGACAGTGGCAGTTTCGCGCCCTCGCCTAAAGTTGCGATCGATCCATCCGATCGCCCAATTTCCACCCATCCTTGCCGCCAGTAGGGCTGCAAACAACGCCAAATTTTATCAACCGTTGGCTGAGTAAACTTCTGAGTCAGCGCCGACAGGCTAACTCCTTCTGCTAAACGCAAACCTAGCATCAGCGTTTCCAACAAAACGTCATTTTCTGAGACTTGAAAATTTTGCTCAATAGCTGGTTCAATATCTGCCTGGGTTTCCCCTCCCAGCTTTGGGGTAGCAGGGGAAATGAGGCGAGACATCGATCGCACCCACTGATAATATTCTTGAGTTTTGCGAGGTCTAGTCAACCTTCGGCCTTCCACGTAACTCGCCGCCCCCATCCCCAAGCCGTAATAAGGGCGATTTTCCCAATAAACGCGGTTGTGGCGGCACTGATAGCCAGATCGAGCGTAATTAGAAATTTCGTAATGTTCGTAGCCAGCCCCCGTCAGAATTTCCCTTGCTAAACGGTACATTCCAGCCGCCGTTTCATCTGCTGGTAGTGGCTGGGCGCCTGCTTCAAAGTAGCGCCCGAAAGCAGTTCCCTGTTCAACAATTAAGTCGTAACTCGACAGGTGAGTCGGGCTAATTTCCACCGCCGATTTCAGAGAAGCTTCCCAGTTTTCTAAAGTTTGGTGCGGCAGTCCCGAAATTAGGTCTAAACTAAAATTGACAATACCAGCCGATCGCACTATTTCCACTGCTTCAAAAATATCAGCGACAGAGTGCGATCGCCCGCAAGCTTGCAGCAATTCATCTTGAAAAGCTTGCACTCCCAAACTAACTCGATTTACTCCCGCCGCTGCATATCCCCGCAACTGTTCTAAAGTAAACGTACCCGGGTCTATTTCTATAGAAATTTCCGCCTCAGCAGCAATTCCAAATTTGCCGTCGAGAGTCTCTAAAATATTGCTCAACTGACTGACAGAAAGCAGCGAAGGCGTGCCGCCACCAAAAAAAACTGTTTTCAGAGATGCGCCTAAATTTTTAGTTTCTTGAATTTCTTGACAGAGTACAGCAACATATTGCACAATTGTGCCGGAATTCTCGCCATTTTTGCGATCGCCCACCACAAAAACCGGAAAATCGCAGTAGTAACAGCGGCGGCGACAAAAAGGTATGTGCAGGTAAGCCGAACTAGGAATCCCGGAATTTGTCGCTTGCACACTTTTTTTTAATTCAAATGTTAAATAATCGGTGGTAGGATTCATTACATTTCAAGCCGAAAGCGCAACTTCAAATCTAAAGTTTTAATTAAACAATCATGAATAATTATGTATATTATGACATTTTCTTAGCAAAAAAGCGCTGCGAACGATCGGCTCTTTTAATTTAACCTCGTACGAATTTTGATAGACCACAATTCCCGAACAGCCCGCAGGGCGGTCTATTCGCACTTCGTGCTTGCTTTCGGCGGGGCATCGTAAATGCCAAGGGACTCCCTGGCACATCCCCTAAAAGGTACAACCGCGAAATATAAGTTTATGAAAATCCCTGAGTAAATATAGCGATATCCGACCAAAGCATGAAAACAAGTATCAGCACTAGAAAGATATAATACGAATAAATTCATTAACCTAGAACTAATGCTAGACGCAATCATAATAATCTCATTCATAATCGCAGGCGGAGGCATCGGCTATTACGGAGTCGAACTCCTGCCGAGCGAGCTGCTGGAGCAAGTTACAAATATACAAGGCTTAAGTTCTGTACTAGGTTCCTTTGGAGCATTAATCGGCTTCGTGATGGGATTAGTGGCTCAAACAACCTATCGGCGCCTGGAAAAACAAGTCCGCGATATGCCAGTGGAGATGCTGCTGACGCGGGCGATCGGCTTAATCATCGGACTGCTAGTAGCAAACTTAATGCTGGCTCCGCTGTTCCTGCTGCCAATTCCCCGCGAGTTCGGCTTCATCAAACCTCTAGTCGCAGTCTTGGGTAGCGTCATGTTCGGCTTCACAGGCGTCAGTTTGACCGACACCCACGGCCGCGCTTTCTTGCGACTGATCAACCCCAAAAGTTTTGACACGGTGTTGGTAGCCGAAGGTACTTTCAAACCAGCCTCTGCCAAAGTAGTCGATACTAGCTGCATTATTGACGGCCGGATTGAAAACCTGCTAGAAACCGGTTTCCTCGAAGGTCAAATTATCGTGCCGCAATTCGTTCTCCAAGAACTGCAACTTGTAGCTGATTCCGCCAACGATCAAAAGCGAGTGCGCGGCCGCCGCGGCTTAGATGTACTCAACCGCATCAAAGAAACATATCCAGAACGGATTCAAATTCACTCGGCAGACTACGAAGATATTGCCACAGTCGATGCGAAATTAGTCCGATTTGCTTTGGATATCGACGGCATTTTGCTTACCAACGATTACAACTTATCGAAAGTAGCTACCGTGCAAAAACTGCCGGTTTTGAATATCAACGATTTGACTCATGCGGTGCGCCCCACTTATTTGCCGGGAGATACGATCGAACTAAAAATCCGCAAAGAAGGCAAAGAACCGTCTCAGGGAATCGGTTACTTGGATGACGGCACAATGGTGGTCGTAGAAGCAGGAAGCAGCTATGTCGGCGGCGAAGCCCGAGTCGTAGTCACCAGCGCCCTGCAAACTAGCGCCGGCCGCATGATATTCGCCCGCCCTCAAGAGTCCGTTATTGTTTGAAACTGAGTTTTGTAACTGAGTAACAATGGCCAGGGCAATCAGAATCAAATATTGCGATCGTTGTTCCCAATCTGCCCCGACTCTCTACCGCGCCCGGTATGACGAGTCGGGGCAGTGGTTTTTTTTCTGTCTTAAATGTTGGGAATCGGTAAGTAAAAACACTCCTTTTTACTTCTACGGTGGCACTTGGAAAGCCACCAAGAAAAAATAGCAATTACCAGCTTCTTCTTCTTTTCTCTTCCTTCGTGTTCTTTGCGTCTTCGCGGTTCAATCATATCAATATCAGTGATTCAGGAGTAATTAAAATCAACCAATCTCGATCGCATCTTCATACAAGGTCTCGATCGCACAGCTAAAATTAACGCTAGCCAACTGAACTTCTTGTCCTTGACTGTAAGGATAAAGCACCCACAAACCCTCTGCCTTCCGGCGAAAACACTCTACACTAACTTTTTATTCATTGATTAATACATACTCTTGCAAACTTTCAGAAGTGCGGTAATCAGCAAATTTATCGCCTCTGTCAAAAGCCGCGGTTGTCGGCGATAAAACTTCCCCAATTAAGCGCGGGTAGCAAATGAAATCTTCAGCAGTATTTCTGTCCTGTTCATCGCAACTCACGGCTACATCAGGATAGTAAAAAAATGGTAGTGGTGAATAGTAATGGTCAAGAGCCAACAGAGGCATTGTAATGATGCACAAAGTACCAAATTGCACCAATATGGTTACTCAATTTCTTCGACAACGACCAGGTTTTACGAACCTATCGCCCCCCTTTGGAGTCTCGTAGAACTTCTGATTGACATATAGTTGTAGCCAACGTTTAGAAACGCTTTGCCACTTGCTGGAGGCAGAGCCTTCGCGGAGTATGCCAAGGCGGAACACTAGCACGAGTGCGATCGCCCCTCGCTGTACCTTAGATTGAGCCTGTCAAGCCCTTACTTTTGAATCACTAGGTAACGTGAAACCCAACATGAGTCGATTGAGCGATCGCACTGCTGGTTGAGGTGGAAGGGAACGCGAAAGAACAGATCACTAAGTATTACCAATGGCTAGCACAGCAGCTAGGTGATCGCGAATGGTTTAACGGTGCCAATAGTTGCATTTGGGATGGCACCAGAAGCAGACTCTTGGCTGTACACAGAGAGTACAACACCTTTGTGCAAAGATAGCTAACGGTTCTGGTCAGCGGTTGTTGGGATCTGTGCATCTCACCTAAGCAGCTTCAGGCAATCCGCTGCACCAGAATGTTATATTTCTTTTGATGCGATCGCCTGAACTACTGCGCCAATGCCAGTGTGATAAATACCTTCTACTACATCACGCTCAAGCTCAATTAGATGCCTAAACTTTAAGCCCGCTAACTCAAGGCTTAAAGATTCTTTAGATTGCATCACATCTACTGAATTTCCGCCCCCAGTACCATGCTTCAACTGATCGGGTGTATAAGCCTCAAGCAGAAAAACACCGTTTTGCTTTAACCCTGCTTCAACTTTTTTATGAAGTTGTTTTCTTATGGAAGAAGGCAATGGACAAAATATAGACACAATTCCGTCCCATTTATTTTCGCCTAAATCATACTCTGCTAAGTCAGTATGAATAAACTCAACAATCACCCCATTCTCTTCGGTCAACTTTCTGGCCTTATTCAAACCAACTAAAGAAGCATCTACAGCGGTTACAGAATAACCCTGTTTCGCAAGGAAAACGGCATTCCGCCCTTCTCCTTCCGCCAAGCTCAGAACTTTACCTTTTGGAATACTGCTGACGTTTGCTTCCAAAAACTTGTTCGGGTTTGTGCCATATGCGTACTCTTGGGCACTGTATCTTTCATCCCACATCTGTTTTCTCCAATTGTTGCTGTTGGCACATTTGATGCCAAAAAAATATAGCTATGTATTCAACCGCAGATATGCTGGATAATACCTTTACCTTCGAGGATTATCCATCATATCTGTTGGACAACATCCTAGTTTTAAGGAATTAAACAGAAACTTTGCAGGTTAAGTCCGGGTTCTTGGGTGTTATCCATCGCTTCTGATAGTTAATCCTGGAAATCAGGGGTGTTATTTGTCACTTTTGCTGATAATATCCTCTCTGTCGGTCTTATCCAGCATTAACCTAATGTCGCAATCTACCGCTCCGATGCAGCTTTACCGCTTGCTTGAGGCGGAGTCTTCGCAGAGCACGAAGGAGTGCGATCGCCTTTCGCTGTAGGTTGGGTTGAGCCTGTCAAATCCTTGCTTGTAAATCAATAAGTAACGTGAAAGCAAACATGACTCGATTGGGCGATCGCACAGGGTTGAGGTGGAGAAGCAGTGATGAGTGTCGGGCTTCATCCTTCAACCCGGCCAGCATCTCTAGCATCTCCCGCACTTTGGGGATGGCAGAAATCTCATGGGACTTGGCATCTAGCTTCAAAAGAATGGAAGGGGTGGCTTATTACGTGAGCGATCGGTTCAGGAAAAGTGGGTTGGTTATTGTGCCAAGGCAGGCCTAAGCTGTACCATCCATGAACACAGACACGCACACGCGACCGAACTGGTTAATGAAGGAGTCAGTCTCAATACTATCTGCAAGCGTCTCGGCTATCCTTAGATGAATATTAGAAAAAATACTAGCCTGTTGGCTGCGATACTAAGTTGTTGGAGCGAATTCAGTAGGGTCAGACAAGTCAATTTCAAGAAGCCTTGAGTCTTGTCAACAGACCTTGATTATCTAGCGAGAGATTAAAGACCGCTAAGGTGAGGGGGCAGCATTGGGTAATCTGCGAAATGTTTACACTTCCCTGGGCAACTCGGTCAAGGCGATCGAGTACCATCAGCAGTCATTGACCATCGCCCGTAACGTTCATAACTGCCAAAACTGGAGATCCCAACATGATTAGATTCCCTGGAATTAAAGTTTTAGCCCAAATCTATGAAAGTGACAATTCTGTTGTCTATCGAGGGATTCGAGAACAAGACCACAAAGCAGTAATTCTCAAAGTTCTGAAACAAGACTATCCCACCCCCTCTGAACTAACTCGATATAAGCAGGAATATGAAATCACTCGCAATCTGAACATAGAGGGTGTGGTTAAAGCTTATGCCTTAGAAACTTATCAAAGAACTCTGGTCATTATCTTAGAGGATTTTGGCGCATCATCCTTAAGGCAATTATTCAAGGACTCTGTAGATGCAGGGCATATCTTATCTCTAGCAAAATTCCTCAACTTAGCCATCCAAACAGCAGAGATATTGGGCGCGATTCACGCCGCCAATATTATTCATAAAGATATTAATCCTGCCAACATCGTCTTTAACCCAGAAACAGAAATTATCAAAATCATCGACTTTGGTATCTCCACTCAATTAACCCGCGAAAATCCTACGCTGAAAAATCCCAATGTTTTAGAAGGCACTTTAGTCTATATGTCACCGGAGCAAACGGGACGAATGAATCGTTCTTTAGATTACCGGACTGACTTTTACTCTCTCGGCGTTACCTTTTACGCACTACTGACGGGACAGTTACCTTTTGAAAGTACCGATGCGTTGGAACTGGTGCATTATCATATCGCCAAACAGCCAATACCCCCTCATCTTTTAGGAGGAGGAGAGGAGGAGAGAGGCAGAAGGGGAGAACCTTGTCCTAAAGCCATTTCGGATATTGTCATGAAGCTGATGGCGAAAACGGCAGAGGAACGATATCAAAGTGCCTGGGGACTCAAAGCTGATTTAGAAGAATGTCTCTTTCAGTTACAAGCTAATGGGACTATAGCAGATTTCCCTCTCGGTTCTAAGGATATTTCCGACAAGTTTCAAATTCCCCAAAAGCTTTACGGACGAGAGTCAGAAGTTAAAACCTTCCTAACAGCATTTGACCGAGTGAGTCAAGGCACAACTGAAATGATGCTAGTGGCCGGTTATTCCGGCATCGGTAAATCAGTGTTGGTGGCAGAAGTTCATAAACCCATCACTCAAAAGCGCGGCTATTTCATCTCCGGAAAATTTGACCAATTTCAGCGCAATATTCCCTACTTAGCTGTTGTCAGTGCCTTTCAGGGATTGATGCGCCAACTGTTAACCGAAAGCGAAGCACAACTAAACCTTTGGCGAGAAAAACTCCTGGCTGCTTTTGGTTCCAATGGACAAGTGATTATTGAAGTGATTCCGGAAGTGGAACTGATTATAGGCAAGCAACCACCCGTGCCAGAATTAAGCCCCGCTGAGTCCCAGAATCGCTTTAATCTGGTTTTCCAAAACTTCATTCGGGCATTTTGTGCAAAAGAGCATCCTTTAGTTATCTTTCTTGACGATTTGCAGTGGGCAGACTCCGCAACGCTCAAGTTAATCGAACTGATGATGACGGATACGGATACAGAATACCTATTTCTAATTGGGGCGTATCGGGATAACGAAGTCAACCCCACTCATCCGTTGATGATAACTCTTGAGGGGCTACGGAATCTGGGGGCAACTGTCAACTTTATTACCTTAACTCCCTTAAATAGCCAGCATATTAACCAGTTAATTGCCGATACTTTGCACAGGGATACATCTTCAGTAAAACCCTTGGCGGAGTTGGTAGTGCATAAAACTGGAGGCAATCCTTTCTTTGTCTATGAGTTTCTCAAAACCCTATATGCCGAAAACCTGATCACTTTTTATTTTGAACGTCACGGCTGGCAGTGGGATATTTCAACCATTGAAGCTCAGGGCATTACTGACAATGTGGTAGAGTTGATGATTGGCAAGTTAAAGAAACTGCCTCTGGTTACACAGCAAGTTTTACAATTAGCAGCTTGTGTAGGTGCTGATTTCGATTTAAACATCCTTTCTATCATCAGTGAAAAATCTACAGCGGAAGTTTTTAAGGATCTAACAGCAGCAGTTCAATCCGGGTTAATCTTGCCCACATCCGAGTTAGATGAAGAACTGTTAATTCAAAATTATAAATTCCTGCATGACCGGGTGCAGCAAGCAGCTTACTCTCTAATTGACGAAAAACATAAACAAGAAATTCACTTAAAAATTGGTCGCCTTCTGTTGAATAAGTTTGAAAAACATGAGTTAGAAGAACGAATCTTTGATATAGTCAATCACCTGAACACAGGACAAGCATTGCTCAGTGATAAATGGGAAAAAGAACAATTAGCTAGATTGAATCTAATCGCTGGAAGAAAAGCTAAATTATCTTCAGCCTATAAACCCGCATTAATATATATAACGAACGGGATAAAACTTTTACCCCCTAATAGCTGGGAGGAAGACTATCAGGGGACATTTTCATATCACCTTGAAAAAGGTGAAATAGAATATTTAACTGCTAGTTGGGACGAAGCTTTATTAACTTTTGATGAAGCCCTTGAGCATATCGATAATTTGTTGGATCGATGTAAAGTCAATGAATATAAAGTGACGTTATATCGAATGAAAAATGATTTGGAATCCTCCTTATATCTGGGAGTACAGACCCTCGAACTATTGGGAATCAAGTTGAAAGCTTTTCCTGAAGAAGATGAACTTATCGCAGAAGTGAATCAGGCTAATGAGACAATCGCTGCCCGGAAAATTGAAAATTTTATAGACCTTCCTGAAATGCAAGACCCTGAAAAACTTGCTGCTATGGTACTCCTCAGAGAATGTGTACCTCCAGCTTACTTTTTAGGGTCTAGATTGCTGTTCATCCTAGGCATAAAAATGATTGAGCTATCGCTCACCTATGGGAACAGTCCTCACTCTTCAGTTGGGTATATCTATTATTCGTTAACACTGGCCTTTGTAGCACAAGATTTTGAAACCGCCTATAAATTTGGAAATTTAGCCTTGAGATTGAACGATGACCAGTATCAAATGAAGCGTTATGAAGCATTAATTTTAAATATGTGGGGAGGATTTGTTTCCCATTACACTGAACCTCTCGATCGCTCTAAAGAGCATTTAATGAGAGGTTATTATAGCGGCGTAGAAAACGGTGCCTATCAATGGGCAGGATATTGTGCAATCAATTTTTTGTTCATGTGTTTTTGGGGGACTGATTCGTTAAAAGAATTATCAGAAAAAATTGATAAGATTATCCCCGGCTTGAAAAAAGTTGATCCAAACATGGTGCAATATTATTATGCGGTTAAAGCGACTATTTATAATTTGATTGAACCAGTTGAAGATTGGAGTGTTCTTGATGAATCCTTATGGCCGAATGCCAAGGAGATCATTAAGTCTTGCCTTGAAAAAAATGATTTATTCACGGTATTTATAGAAATAGCCTGTAAATTGTCTTTAGCCAACTGGTATTCAGATTCTGAGAAAGCGATCGACTATGCTAACGCTGCCGAAAAATATTTGATAGGCGCGACGGGGATTTTTATTAATCCGGCTTTCCACTTTCATCAATGTCTAGCCTTATCAGTTGGGTATGACGATGCTGATGGTGAAAAACAGGCACAGTATGTGGAGAAGATTAAATCCAATCTTGAGAAATTCAAACTCTGGAGTCAACATTCTCCGAGTACCTACCTTCATCAACGTCTGCTAATCGAAGCTGAGTTGGCGCGAATTACAGGCAAGACTCTGGAAGCGCAGGATTTGTATGACCAAGCGATCTCCTCAGCCCGAGAAAATAAATTTTTGCAGAACGAAGCTCTAGCGTCGGAACTAGCAGCTAAGTTTTGGTTAGGTAAAGGCAAAGAGGAAATCGCTCAACTCTACATGAAAAAAGCTCACTATGGCTACCAACGCTGGGGTGCTCAACGCAAAGTGGAGGATTTAGAAGCCAAGTACCCGCAGTTACGTCGTAAATTATCGGCCACCAAAAGCATTAATTCCACCCACAGGACAACTACCAACTCCACAAGTGGTAGTCAGTCAGGTGAAGCCTTAGATTTAGCTACCTTCATGAAAGCCTCCCAAGCAATTTCTAGCGAAATTGTATTGGATAAATTACTCACCTCTTTGATGAGAATTATCATTGAAAATGCTGGAGCGCAATGTGGCTATTTGATTTTAGAAATTGAGGGGAAACTGCGGATTAAAGCGTCAGGTTCCGTAAGTTCTGATATCATTACGGTGTTACAATCAACCCCCATTGAATCTGTAGGGGCACAAGGCGTTGCACCCCTACCCGTGTCCATCATCAACTATGTCGCTCGCACTTGTAAAAGTGTAGTCTTGAATGATGCTGCTAATGACCCTAAATTTGCTCATTCCCCCTATATCAAAGTACATAAGCCTAAATCAATTTTGTGCTTCCCTCTCCAACATCAAGGTAAACTGGCAGGAATTATCTATTTAGAAAATAATCTAACCACAGAGGCTTTTACTTCTGATCGCGTAGAACTCTTAAATCTGCTTTCCTCTCAGGCAGCAATTTCCATTGAAAATGCCCGTCTCTACAATAATCTCACCGAACTCAACCAAGCTTTTGAGCGCTTTGTCCCCCGTCAATTCCTCCAAATTTTGGATAAAAAGAGCATTATTGATGTTAAATTAGGCGACCAAGTTCAACAGGAAATGTCGGTACTATTTTCCGATATTCGCGACTTCACAACTTTATCGGAAAGTATGAACCCTCAAGACAATTTCAAATTTATTAATTCCTATTTGTCTCACATGGAGCCAGCTATTACTGAAACTCAAGGATTTATTGATAAATATATTGGCGATGCAATTATGGCTCTATTTAGTGGCGAGGCAGATAATGCAGTGAAAGCAGGAATTGATATGCTGCGTCGTCTAGCCGAATATAATCAACATCGCATCGCTTCTGGATACGTGCCGATTAAGATTGGCATTGGCATCAATACAGGTTCTTTAATACTCGGTACGGTGGGGGGGAAAAACCGGATGGATAGCACGGTGATTAGCGATGCAGTGAATTTAGCCTCGCGGATAGAAAGCTTGACTAAGCAATATGGGATTTCGATGTTAATTAGTCACCAAACTTTCCAGTCTTTGCCAGATTCTAACCAGTTTGCTATCCGTCTTATCGATCGCGTAAAAGTTAAGGGAAAATCAAAAGCGGTATCGATTTTTGAAGTTTTCGATGCCGATCCGCCTGAGACTTATGAGGGTAAGGTAGCCACTAGAACGCTATTTGAAGAAGCTTTGATACTCTACCATTTGCAAAAGCTTAGAGATGCTGAGCGATTATTTGCTGAGTGCCTGCGCCGCAATCCTACAGATAAAGCAGCTCAAATTTATCAACAGCGCTGCACTCAACGCGATCGGGACTAAGGATGCGTTAGCTCAAATCTTGAAATCGGGGTTTGAGTAGCAATTGATACTGTTGGCGAACTTCACAATTAACTGCCTCCGGTGAGCCGTTTCCGGGAATGCAACAATCATTGACTTTACTCACAAAAAATCCTTATCCCAGTAATATACGGGAAAGGGAAGTTATCTATGTATTCCTCGGAAGGGGTTGTTGCTGTCGTTGTTATAGTAGCCAATTCGATTAATCGTCTTAAAGCTTTTTGAGCCGACTTATAGCTCAATACGCTTGGGTTAAAACTATTTATTCCTCGAAGATCCCCCTCGCATCCCCCTTAAGAAGGGGGACTTTGAGTAAGTTCTTGTCCCCCCCGGGAGGGGGGTGCCAGGGAGATCGAGCTTAACTGAACCGTATTGACTTATAGCTGGGAGCTTGTTTGCCTCTCTTTAGCTCTCCTAAAACCTGTTTCTTTTAATAGAGCGGGCGATCGCATTAAGTTGAAGGATAGAATGCGATCGCTTGCATCAGATTTCACACTGTGAATCTAGCAGTCCCACTTCAGTCTCCAAGCATTGGTCGTACCTGCAATTCTCGTGAAGTTCCAATTAGAACCTCCAATGATTAGCCTTTATTTGATTGCAACCTGTAGCTGAGGTCGGATATATAGCGCTCTAACGGTCGGGTTCAGCGGCGGCAGAGAACTTGAAACGAAGCAGAAAGCGTTTCGGTCTATCCGCTGCATTTGAACCCACATTCTGCCCTTTGAACTGGCACAGTCGATAATTTTTGATTTTTGCTTCTACCTTCGACGACAAGACTCAATACTAAAGTCTTCTTCTAGCAAATCTGACCTTGCTTAGCAGCAGTAGAGTGACCAATAGGGTTACTGCCAACCCACCTTTCATCCACTGGTTCCGATGCCAATTGATAACGGCTGTCCGAGGAGAGTCGAATAGAAGGAGAATGGTTATCTAAACTGGCATGAATGGTAAACATACCAAAAATCAGAACATCTCCAGCCTCGAATTCGGAACTCAACCAACGTCCTCCGTATTTACAGCGCAAAGAAACCGGGTTTTTGGATAAGGCTCCATCCCACCCTTTTTGATTGGAGGCATACAAAGGGGCCGTTTTTCTGTTGGCACAATAGCGATCGACATCTTTACATCCATAGGTATTTTTAATAGTTTCTAGATGATGAGAATTTTCCAAAATCATTAACCCGCCTGATTCCCAAGGAATATCGCCTAAGGGAGTCCAAGCCGTGTAAAGCTTGTCAGTTCCTCGTCCCATATACACAATGTCACAATGAGCGTAAGTTCCTTTTCCTGGGGCGACGGCTCTAAGCCAGGTGTAATCGTAATGCCGGACTTGACCGCCTAAAAAAATTCCAAAAAATTCCATCATCCGTCCCGAATAAAGCAGTGTTTTCAGTGTTGAACTCCTGCTTGCTAAATCGGGACGGAAATGTATGTTTAATCCAGGTTTAGCGATGCAATCTAGAACAGGGCTGTCAAGTTCCAAGCTTCCCTCAGCAGCTAAACAAGCTGCAATTTCCTGACGAGCTTGCCAAACCTCTTGAGAGTTAAGAAAGGCTTTTAAGTATAAGTAACCGTCTTGTTGCATCCTCCGTCGCAATTGCTCTGGCTGTCCGAGTACATCGGAGGAATCCCTTAGATAACCAAAAGCCTCCTCACGGCAATCTAGTTCATAACCTAGGGAACTTAGGGCTGTTTTTGCTTGTCTAATTAGCATCGTGGCTACCAGTTTAAGCCGGGACAGTAGAAACTTCAGTATTCAACAGATGTGCTGGATAATACCTTTACTTTCCAGGATTATCCGTCGTATCTGCTGGATAACACCCTAATTTTAAGGGATTAAACAGAAACTTTGCAGGTTAAGTCCGGGTTCTTGGGTGTTATCTGTCACTTTTGCTGAATATTATCTCCTATATCGATCTTATCCAGCATTAACCTAATGTCACATCTTGTAAGAAAGACTCTCTCATTTTCTAAAAAGTTAGAAAACCATATTGGTGCTATTTGGTATTTTGTCCATCTTTACAACTCGACTTTGAGGCAATAAATATTCAATCAGTACATAATATTTACTACTACTCCGATACCATTGGCACATCTTACAACGTGACTAATCTCGCGTTCATGTTTCTAAACAGCTTTGGCATCAGGGCCTAAAGCCCAGAGCGGTGGTTCAAGACAAGTTGAAACGCCGCTCTCATTTTTGTCTCTAGCTTCTACCCGCATTTAGGATTGCCGCGGGTTAACGTAGCCTCGATCGACGATCGGTTGAAGTTACGCCTAGAAACTCCTCGCAGAGGTTTTCGCTAAGACTGTGCGAAGGTCATAGCGGTCAAGGTTCATCACCTTGTCCCACGCCGCCACAAAGTCATTGACAAACTTCTGCTGCGAGTCCACACATCCATAGACTTCCGCCAGGGCGCGGAGCTGAGAGTTTGAGCCGAAGATGAGGTCAACACGGGTAGCAGTCCACTTCAGGTCGCCTGTTTTGCGATCGCTCCCCTCGAACTCATACTCATCTTCAGAGGTCGCCTTCCACGTCGTACCCAGGTCGAGCAGGTTCACGAAGAAGTCATTGGTCAACGTCTCTGGCCGATGGGTAAAGACACCGTGTTTAAATCCTCCAAAGTTTGCACCCAGAACGCGCAAGCCGCCCAAGAGAGCCGTCATCTGAGGAGCTGAGAGACTCAGTAGTTGCGCCCGATCAACCAGCAACTCTTCCAGCGATTCGCTGTGTTTGCCGCTCGTGTAGTTGCGGAACCCGTCCGCAGTCGGCTCAAGCACGGCGAAGGACTCGACATCCGTTTTCTCTTGCAGCGCATCCGTGCGTCCCGGCTTGAAGGGAACCGTCACGTCGTGACCGGCATTTTTCGCCGCTTGCTCAATGCCCGCGCATCCGCCCAGAACGATAAGGTCAGCGAGCGAAACCCGCTTGCCGCCAGACTGGGAGCTGTTGAACTCCTGTTGAATTCCCTCCAAGGTTTGCAGCACTGTTGCCAACTGCTCTGGCTGGTTGACTTCCCAATCCTTCTGCGGCGCGAGACGAATGCGCCCCCCGTTCGCTCCACCGCGCATATCGGAGCAGCGGAACGTTGACGCCGACGCCCAAGCAGTCGAAACCAGTTGGGAGACAGACAGTCCCGAAGCAAGAATCTTGCCCTTGAGGGCAGCAATGTCCTGCTCATCAATCAATTCATGATCGACTGCGGGAATGGGATCTTGCCACAAGAACTCTTCCTGGGGCACCTCCGGCCCGAGATAGCGTGAGCGGGGACCCATGTCGCGGTGCGTCAGCTTGAACCACGCCTTGGCGAACGCCTCGGCAAACTCATCCGGGTTGTCGTGGTAACGTCGCGCAATCTGGTTGTAGATGGGGTCCATCTTCATCGCCATGTCCGCCGTGGTCATCATGGGGGCGTGCCGTTTCGACGGATCGTGCGCGTCGGGTACCGTACCCGCACCAGCGTCGCCCTTGGGCTTCCATTGCCACGCGCCAGCGGGGCTTTTCGTCAGCTCCCAGTCATATTTGAACAGGGTTTCGAGATAGCTGTTGTCCCACTGCGTCGGAGTGGGAGTCCATGCGCCTTCGATACCGCTGGTGATCGCATCGACGCCGACACCCGTGTTAAAGGCGTTCTTCCAGCCGAGGCCCTGATCGATGATGGTGGCACCCCCAGGATCAGCCCCTACGTGCGTCGCCTCGCCCGCACCGTGACATTTGCCGAACGTGTGCCCACCGGCTGTGAGCGCGACTGTCTCCTCGTCGTTCATCGCCATCCGACCAAAGGTTTCGCGAATATCGCGCCCTGAGCCGACCGGATCGGGCTCGCCGTCTGGTCCTTCCGGGTTCACGTAGATCAGTCCCATCTGAACGGCGGCGAGAGGATTCAGGAGCACCCGATCGCCTTCGTAACGCTCATTGCTGAGCCAAGCTTTCTCAGAACCCCAGTAGATGTCTTCCTCTGGCTGCCAGACATCCACGCGCCCACCAGCAAAACCCAACGTCTTGAAACCCATCGACTCAAGCGCGCAGTTGCCAGCGAAGATCATGAGGTCGGCCCACGAAATTTTCTTGCCATATTTCTGCTTGATTGGCCAAAGCAACATGCGCGCCTTATCGAGGTTCGCATTGTCTGGCCAACTGTTGAGAGGCTCAAACCGCTGGCTACCCGAACCCGCGCCGCCGCGACCGTCGCCAATACGATATGTGCCGGCGCTGTGCCAAGCCATGCGGATGAAGAGCGGCCCATAATGGCCGTAGTCGGCTGGCCACCAGTCCTGGGAGGTGGTCATCAGCTCGTAGATATCTGCCCTCAAGGCAGCTAAGTCAAGACTCTTGAACTCCTCAGCGTAGTTGAATTCCTCACCCATAGGATTGGCCTGGGGGGTGTGCTGGTGGAGGATGCTCAGATTCAAATAATGCGGCCACCAGTCTCGGTTTGACGGCATATGACGAGGCTGAGATTTCTGACCGCCGCCCGTAAATGGGCATCCACTTCCGTTGCTCATAGTATTTTCCTATCGAGGTGTGTGGGTAGGTTTTTTGATGTACTGCGGGTATTGCCAACCAATAGCATTATGGTAATTACTGGGATAATCGATGAGCAAATAATCTAAGAGAAAGATAATCAACGTTATGATTTGAAACAATAGATTTGTAATTTGAAACAAACGGTTATTACTAATAACCCAAGAGTGAGCCTGTACGCCCTCAGGTTGAGCGCGGTCGCTTTCCACAAAGCTCACATGATGCTGAGACAGCCCTAGTCGTTACACCTAGGGTTAATTTATCCAAAATTTTTTTGTGGTTAGTAGTTGAGAGTGATGTACGCAGAGAATCTGACCTGCGTCGTTTGGAAAAGAACCTGAAAAAGGCTCGCACAGAAAAGGAAACGAATCGTCAAGCGGTTGGAAAGCATTACCCGCGGCTTCGATCGCACAAGCTGAGAACATCGACCTCAACATCACTCAGAATTTTGGGTTTCATCTCACACAAATCTTGCAGCACGACTTTGACGTTTGGAAATTGAAAATATTCCGTCAGCTTGCCAATCCGGTAGTTAAAGGGTTGATATCGGTGTTTGAAGTACAGTTCCACATTCCCCCGGTGTTCCCACAATCCCAGCAAGCTGACAGCGACATTCGAGTAATGCGCTCTCACATCCCGCTGCACTTCGGCGATGCGTTCCTCGATCGATCGAGTGGTAATTCCAATTTTATAGAAGCAGCTCCCGTCCGCTTTCACCTCAAGGAAATAGAGCGAGTTCACCAGAATCCGGCGAAGCTGTGCTCGATAAATCTGCAAATCAGCCAATCGTTCCTCCAAGCAAGATAACCCCGCAGCTTCGGCAATTTCTACAGAGCCTTCCAACTTGATTAACTCTGATAGCAGCAGTGGTTCTTGGACTCGGTTGAACAACGCCAGGGGAAGCGCACCCACTGGGATTTTACCCAGGTCGGTAAACTGATAAGAGCCAGATCCCTCCGACTCTAGCAATCCTTTCAACTGCCACCGAAAGTTTACCAAGTCTTTGGGAATAGCGTAGCCCTGTGCGCCGTATTCTTTCCACAGCACTTTTAATTTTTCTAATTCATCACCCTTAAGCTGGATGTTGAAATTATCGTAGAGGGGCAACGATGGAAATGCTTTGGTTTGAATACGCTGGCTGACGAACTTGCAAGTTTCGCCGGTGTGCGCGAAGTGATGTTCTTTCACCGAACCCTTTTTTGCTGTCAGTCCGCCACCGCAGTAAAGACAAGCGAGGTTAGTTTTTCCGCGCCCAACTTCATCAATGCCCGTCAGTTCGCCACTGAGAGCAACGCCGTATTTAAGCCACATATGTATCAAAATTCTCTTCAAAGCAGGGTTTGAAGATGCACCCGCTTTTATTGACTATCTCGAGCGCTCATTCTATCACTTTAGCAGTTTTCTGTTGCAGCTTCACCTTTTTACCAGCGAAGAGAAAAATTGGCCCAGCAAGGTTTTAACTTTCCGGTAGAATAGGGTGAGGGAAAGTAGTTCGTCCCCGCGTTGCTCGCTTGGCTTCACTCTTGTGTCGCAATAAGCTTTGGCTGCTGCAAGTGCCGACGAATGCTCGGGAGTTGGCGCATTTTCTGCATCCTCCGAAGCACAAAAAGGATTATGGGAGCGGCCATCACAATTTCCAGGCAATCTGTAATCATCAATAATGGCCCAGAAGTGAGAAGAGCCAACTCCACCAGGCGCAAACTGACTGAAACAATAAATTTTAATCGACTGGTTTTTGTAGGTTTCTTCGTAAACCAAGTCCATAGATGGTGTCATGAGGTTTGGCGCTGCAATTACAAAGTGTTCTGTATCGGCGACCCAATCAGGGAATGCAATCGCCCAGAAAGCGAGATCCCTGTGATTCTAGCAATCCCAACCACCGCCATAGCAAGTCGATCGAATCTCTGGAAATGGAGCGCTCAATCCTGCCGTACTCTTTCCACAGCACCTTCAATTGCTCTAATTCCCCGCCTTTAGTTGGATGTTGTTACTTATTGATGAGCCTTCGGCAGAGCGTTCTGAGAGGACGGGACAATTTCTTGTAGAGCCTTCGTTTGAAATTGCCTGGAGTTTCAGTGAAGCTAGTAGCAGTCGATAAAAATTTAAAATTCGGCTATTTGAACACAGCGAGTCAGTTGGTAATTCCTCACCAATTTCCCTTCTTCAGGCAGTTGTTTTGAAAGGTTCATCCCCCTCACCAGTCAATTGCCTAAATTTTTTCATGTTGTACAGCTCACTCAATAATATGACTTCAATATCAAAGGTAATTATCATCGGCGGTGGAATTGGCGGTCTGACCCTAGCCCGTGCCTGTCTCGATGCCGGCATTGCAGTTGAACTATACGAGAAGCGCGGTTTGGATGCTATGCTCTCAGGACCCGGAGGCATATTCATCCAACGCAATGCTTTGCGCGTCTACAAGCTCTTGCAATCAGGGCAGATTTATCAGCGCTTTTACCATTTGGGAGGCAAGATCCTTAAAGGTGGGTTTTTTGACCAAAAAGGGAAACCCCTCTACATTAACGCTCCTCAATTCATAGACGAAGATGACTTGGGTGTGTGCCTCCTGCGACCTGAACTTCAGCAGATTTTATTGGAAGCCTTGCCAGAGGGAACAGTGCGGACGGACGTTGCCTTTGAGGAATTTGAGGACACGGACAACGGCATTCGGGTATTGTTCTCTGACGGTCGCACTGCTGAGGGTGAGGTCTTAGTAGGTGCTGATGGTCTTTACTCCAAGGTACGGGCTAGGTTGAACGGTAGGGAACGGTTAGAGGACCCTGCGTACAGTGGGACTTGCTGCTGGAGAGGCTACTTTGATGGCTCTGGCTTACCGCTCGATTCACAATACAGTTGGGCCGAATTCTGGGGTCAGGGCACTCGCTTTGGCTACTTCGATGTCGGTGGCGGTGGGTTTGCTTTCTATGCTTTCAACAACACCCCAGTGGGCGGTAATGACGATGCGCTGGGCGGTTCCTTGAATGCCTTGCGCTCCCTGTTTAAAGGCTATGCTGACCCAGTACCAGCTATCATCGAAGCTCTCGACGGGGAGAAGATTTACCGAGATGATATTGTAGATCGGCCACCGCTGGGAACCCAATGGGGGCAAGGGCGAGTTACCTTAATCGGGGATGCCGCGCACCCAGTTCAACCGAGTATCGGTCAAGGGGGCTGTATGGCGGTGGAAGACTCTTTTGAACTAGCTTCACTGCTATTTACTAGCCGAACTGGTGGCGATACTGTTCCTTCCCTATTGCGGCAGTTTGAAGCCAGCCGCACTCAGCGAGTTACTCGCGTATTCAATAGTTCCAGACAAATAGGCAAATTAGCACAGGCGGATACGGCGATCGGATGTTTGTTGCGGAACGCCATCTACAAGCTCACTCCTACAAGGTTGGCTGATTTGCAGTTCAAGTGGTTGTTTGATTATCAACCTCAATGGAATCCGGCCCGTACAAATCCTTCAGAATAAGCTTGAGGGCGAGGAAAGGTGAAATACTCACCTTTCCCAATGCGGTAATTAACTTCTTTGTAGCGATGTTTTTAGTTTTTCTTCGCGCCACTCCATCAATGCCCCCCAAGGAGCCGCCAAGAGAGCAACGCCGTATTTTAGCCGCATCGCCCTTAAGTTCTCCTTTCAGCAGGTTTCGCAGGTGCACCCGCTCCACACGATCGAGAATTGTAACAAATCTAGAGGTGAGAAGTTCTGGCGGGCGTGAGTAAAGCGAGCGTCATTCGAGTTGGGATGCGTGACTGTTAATCCAAAATCTAAAATCTAAAATCTAAAATTGCTCGTCACCAGTCGGGAATTTCTTCAGCCGCGTCGGATAGGGGTTGTGACAGTTGCTCTCTTGCTAACGGCACAGCGGGCAATTCAGCCTGTACGTGGGGAAATACCTTTTTCCCCCTGTAGGAAAGCATGGAAAGAGAGGCGATCGCTCCTCTGACTCTTGATCCGGCTTCACCTCTAAGTAGTGCTGCAATTGTTGGAGGTTGTTGTGACCGCTGATTTCTTGAATAATCCGCAGCGGGATACCCGCGTTGCTCATCTGGGTCAGGGCCGTTCTCCTAAAACTGTGGGTGGAGGCTCCCTTGATGCCGGCGCGATCGAACGCTTCTCTCAAAACCTTGTCCGCTGAGTCGGGGTGCAAATGCTTCCAATGGTGGGAAGGGTGGCAGCCGACGAATAAGTAAGTCTCGCCGGCGCGGGAATGCCAAGATATTAGGAACGATCACAAATCTTCAATGACCGGAATCGTCCTGGTTTGGAGTTTGCCTTTGGTGTTGGCGAAAGCGGAAGTTAATTGTAGAGCCGACAGCGCCAGAGTTCGTGTAGATATGCTTGACCATCAGCGAACAAGCTTCGGCAGTGCGACAGGGAGTGTTAGAGACAAATCCCCAAGAGCGTGCGATCGCGTGAGGTTTGCAAACCTTTGTTGAACAAAAGCTCCATTTCCTGTTGCGTGAGTATTTTGGTTTGCCCGTGCCGTTCTATCTTCATGTTTGGTGTACTCGACCCGACACCAGAAAGTTTGCCGCACTTACTGCATTGCTGCATCGGCCGGGGGTATTTCTTAATGTAGCGTTCTAAGAATCAGCAAGTTTTGGAAGGGCGATGGCAGTTCGGGTGTTGATAGCTATAGCGTGTTTAAATAGTTAAACTTTGGCTTAGGGTAATATTTGCTGTGGAAATTTATAAAGTCATGCTCGAAAACCTAGAAAGCTTTTGCGAGGATTTTAATTATATCGAGAGTGATGGATACTGGGTTGGGGCTGCTTCGACAGGGCCAAATCCTTTTGATTACGTGGAGGTGTACATTTCTGGTGATGCGAATGGACTTAATCCAACTCTCGGAAAAGCAGCAATTCGGGTTCTCAACAACTTTAGTTCAATTGGGTCAGCAGTCAAAGCTTATCTACTTGACATAAAATCAACTACGTTTAAAAAATTCGCAAACGAAGAGGTGGTTATTCAGGTAAATGATTGTCCCAATACCGAAAGTCTCTGGGAATTCCAGTGGCTGAACTTTTGCGATGTTGATAAACTTGATCAATATGAGGTAGTTTGCCAAGTCAATCCACACTTGGCGGCTGGGTACGAGTATTGCCTATGGATTGTAGCCTTACGCAAGGATACTCCTATTTCACACCACGGTAAATTTTGGTAAGGCGTGGATGAGTTGTGATTCAAAATATGTAGTATCAACCTGAGTTCGCAATGGCGCTGTCTATATTTTCTTATTCCGCGATCGCTCGGCGGCTTAGGGGGAGGGAATATACATTTATCACGGCGCAAGCCCAATGGTTCTTCTTTGGAGGTGAATGAGTAAGTGCAAATATAGCCCCTACCTATTTACTATGCCCAAAACGCTCGCACCCAATATGCACCTGCCACTCCACTACTCTGGTAGATTCCGCTAACATACCATCCCGTGCCCGGGGGCTGCTGCTAACAATTGTTTGAGCTTCTTCCACATTTTCTGCCTGAATCACCCAAAGTCCCGTTCCATCATAGGGAAAAAACGGGCCACAACACAGTAGTATTCCTTTCTCCTGTTGCTCGCGAAACCAAGCTAGTTGATTTGGGTCGTGTTCTGGGTGAGCGTTTTTGTAGTCGTAATACTCTGGAATGGTTGCTACAACAACGGCAAAAAGTTTAGACATAATGCTTTTCCAAAACGGATAAAGTTCAAATCAAAAATAGCATAATACTCCAACTGCTTTTGCTCGCACTCGCAGTTTTGTCATTTTTTAGTAAGTGATTGAATGGGAACCTATTCAATGCCTAATTCTCTTTTTTACTGACGCACAACTAGATAGCCACGTGTCTTTTTGGAAATTGAATCAGTAGTATTCATCGCTTTCCAAAGAGTCTCCGTAGAAGCGCATACAGGCGGATATTTATAACTGGCTACGTCTTCAATCAGAAACCGATCGCTTGGCTCGTGATAGGCAGCGAGGGGAGAAATATGCCCGCTTTTACCCTGACCCAAAACAGATCGTTGGTAGTTCACGATTATATAGTCGCCGGAACGGGCAAGGTTAGCTTTAGCTTGGGTACGAAATTGGTTAAGTGTTGTCTCCGACGCATAATAGACCTCAACTTTGACGTTGTGACTTCTGAGCAAAGCCGCTAATTCATCAAGAGTCATGCCCGAAAAAGTGACGGCATAAGAAGAACGGATGCTCTGGGTTTGACCGTCAAAAAAGGTGTCTTGGGTGAGGGGGCGATATCCCTGTTTTTTGCTGCCGAGTGCATTCAGAACCATCACACTACTAGCCACACCACAATAGGCGGGACGTTTTTGAGTTTCAATGTGGGTGCTAAGCGGTTGAAAATCCTGTTTGCTCTTGCTCTGGCTCAATAGCTGTTGTCCGAAGGGTGATTCTAGGGAAACCAAAGTTTTGGGAAGTGGTAGCCGCTCAACAGAAGGTGGTGAGAAGACTTTCCAGGTAATAACGCTTAAACCTGTGCCAACGATTAGTAGAATACCCCCTCCAGCTTTTATTAGTCGCCCTCGCCATCGGTGATTTCTCGACTTGTGATTTAAGTCGATATCATCTCTATCAAGAAGAGTGGGTTGAAAAAAGCAGTCCAAATATTTCTAAATTAATTAAAATCTCTAAAAACTCAAGATTAATAGGGGCGATCGTATAACACGCCTCTTTCTAGATTAGTCGCAAGGGTAAACCTTTACTTGCAACCGTATAATTTTGAGGTTGGTGAGGATTACACAATTATAGCCGATCGCCCTTTTTCAGCTTTCAGCCCTAGTTTTAACGACGGCGCGGGGCCGGAAGCCTCGCGCTATTGCCATTTTGCGGTTGCTGTTTTTCTTGCAGCTTCATCGTCAAACTAACCCGCTTTAACTTCTCATTCACCTCCAAAACCCGCACTTTCACAACTTGTCCGACTTTAACAATCTGTTTGGGGTCATCTACGAATCGATCGGCTAATTGAGAAACGTGAACCAAACCATCTTGGTGCACTCCCACATCAACAAAGGCTCCAAAGTTAGCTACATTCGTGATTATGCCTTCTAATTCCATGCCAACTTGCAAGTCGGAGATTTCTTTGATTCCTGCTTGGAAAGTGGCATACTTAAACTCGGCGCGCGGGTCTCTTCCCGGTTTTTCTAGTTCGGAAATAATGTCTCTGAGTGTTGGTTCTCCCACTTTTTCTGTGACATATTTCTTGATGTTTACAGCCTTGATTTTTTCCGATATTTGTGTTATTCCTGTCAGCGGCAAGTCTAAATCCTTGGCGATCGCCTGCACTACAGGATAACTTTCGGGATGAACTGCGGTATTGTCCAGGGGGTTTTCGCCGCCGCGAATGCGGAGAAATCCGGCTGCTTGTTCAAAAGCTTTTGGTCCTAGTTTGGGAACTTTCAGGAGCTGGCGACGATTTTTAAATGCGCCGTTTTCGTTGCGGTAATTGACGATATTTTTGGCCACTGTTGCCGTCATTCCTGACACAAAGGTCAGCAGTTCTTTGGAGGCTGTGTTTAAGTCTACTCCGACATAATTCACGCAGCTTTCGACTGTTTCATCGAGTTTCTTTTTGAGCAGTTTTTGGTCAACATCGTGCTGGTATTGACCGACTCCTATTGATTTCGGGTCGATTTTCACGAGTTCGGCGAGGGGGTCTTGCAAGCGCCGTCCGATGCTGACTGCGCCACGAACGGTGATGTCGAGGTCTGGAAATTCGGCGATCGCCACTTCGCTTGCTGAATAAATCGATGCACCGGATTCATTCACCATGACTTTAATCGGTTTCCTGTCCATTTCTGCCAATACTTCCGAAACAAATTCGTCTGTTTCCCGCGAAGCTGTACCGTTGCCGATCGCGATTAATTCAATTTTATATTTTTCAATTAAATGCTTGACAATTTTACCAGCTTGCTGGCGCTGAGCGGCCGCTTGGTGGGGAAAAATTGCTTGATATTCTAAAAATTGCCCGGTTTCATCGAGGGCGGAAACTTTGCAGCCCGTGCGAAATCCCGGATCGATCGCCAATGTGGGTTTCATGCCCGCCGGCGCCGACAGCAGCAACTCGCGGAGGTTGGTTTCAAAAGTGGCGATCGACTCGATATCAGCGACGGCTTTGTTGTGCGATCGTACTTCTGTAATTAAGGAAGTCTTCATCAGTCGGTTGAAGGCATCCTTCAAAGTCGATCGATAAAACTCTTTAACTTCCGGTATCCTAGTTCTAATTTCCTGAGCTTCCAAATAAGCCATCACTGCGGATTCATCAAACGCCAGTTCCAAATCTAAGACTCCTTCCGTTTCCCCCCGAAACAGCGCTAACATATTGTGCGATTGAACGCTTCTCGCTGCAACTTGATAATTGCGGTACATTTCAAATTTAGTGCTTCCTTCCGGGAAATCATCTTTAATTTTCGAGACAAAAACTCCTGTTTTCATCAAAAACTCTCGCAAATAAGCCCGCAATTCTGCTTTTTCCGAAACCGCTTCCGCCAAAATATCCGCAGCACCTTTAAGAGCTTCTTCTGCTGTTTTAACGCCCTTTTCTTCCGAAATGTATTTAGCTGCTTCCGCCTCCAAATCTGCTGGTTTAGCCGTCGGTAAGTTCAGAGATTTGATAAAAATTGCCAGCGGTTCCAAACCTTTTTCCCTAGCAATTGTCGCTCGCGTCCGCCGCTTTGGTTTGTAAGGCAGATAAAGGTCTTCTAGTTCGTTTTTTTGCAAACACGATTCGATTTTCGCTTGCAGTTCTTCAGTGAGTTTCCCCTGAGAGCTAATCGTCTCTAAAATCGACTTTTTGCGGTCTTCAATTTCCGTCAGATACGTGAAGCGATCGGAGATATCTCGCAATTGAATTTCATTCAACAAATCCGTGCGTTCTTTGCGGTAGCGGGCAATAAACGGAATAGTTGCTCCCTCGGCGAAAAGTTCCAGAGCATTATTGACTTGAGACAGATTAATGGAAAGTTCTTGAGCAATCAGTTGAGGAATGTCGATCATAGTGCAGAATTTCGGATCAGTCGATTTGAGATTTAAGAGGTGAGATTGACTTCACAAAAGAGAGGAAGAAAAGTTTGCCATAAACGTTTTACAGGGTGTTGGCGCTCGTCCTGCAAGTATTAAAATGATGTTAGCATAAATGCAATCATTCCTCAATATTATATGTTGCCTTTTAAATATCCTGTGTCGCAAACAGAGCCGCCGCGATCGCCCAGAGAAACGCTGCCGACGATGTACGATTTACCCAGCGAAGACCCGGAGGAACCTGGTTTGCGGGAGGAATTTCACGATTTGCAGCCGCAGTTGTTGAGCCTGACGTTTCGACCTCGGAATTATCGAGCTTCTGAGATATTTAGCGGCACTGACATGAACCTTTATTAGGATGTGCATGATACTCTGTGGCACCAGCGGCCCGATTGGTTTCGAGTTGTGGGAGTTCCCCGACTTTAGGATCGCTCAGAACTGCGGATGAGTTACGTTACTTGACCGGAAGGGGTGAATCCTTTGGTAATTGTAGAACTGCTTTCGCCGGGAACAGAAAAAGAAGATTTAGGCGAAAATACCGATGAAAAAAAAGTTGCTACTTCAGTCGGGAAACGCTTCGGGTAACGGGCAAGTTTTGGAGCCGGAGACGAAGGAGGAACCGCCGAGAAAATGGGATGTTTACGAGCAAATGTTTGCGGGTTCGTGTTTATGCCGTTTTCAGTCGCTATACTAACAAATTGCGAGTGTTGGAATTGAAGGGCGGACACTATCAAAAATTAGAATTGCCCTAGTCGCGAGTGTGGATTGCTGGCCTAAGTTTGGGCTTGGGTTTGTGGCAGAGTTTCAGGAAATCGATCGACTGTGGCTGCGCTGGTATGATGTTGATGGCAATTGGATTCTGACTGAAGCGGAACAGCAACGGCAGCGGGTCGAGTCAGCGGAAGCTCAATTGCAGTCTTTAATTCGGCGGCTGCGGGAATCTGGCATCAATCCCGATCGATTTTTAAATGGTTAGAGAGGACTGAAGTCCTGACTAAAAACTGGTTCGCAGTCAGGACTTTAGTTTTTTTTTACTTCAACATAAGACTGAAGGCCTCACTATACACAGGCTTTAACATTTGATCAAAATTTGATTGGTTGCGGCTTGTTTGTTTGTTGCTGGTACTCTTTGCGGTCAAGTTATGCGTATCGACAGAGTGATGCAAATAAGCTTTACCGACAGAACCGAAAAGTTGCAGTTTGTCAGAAATGACCCATCGCATGGCATCGATAGCTTTTTCCATTATTTCCAACAAATCGGGATGTGCCTCAGAAATGCTACTTTTTAACACGTCCATATAAGCTTCGCGAACTTCTGTATTCACATTAAATTTCGATACTCCGAATTCAATACATTGATGAATCATTGATTCCGGCAAACCGCTAGCACCGTGCATTACTAACGGCACTGAAACAGCAGCACGGATTTTTTCCAAACGAGGAAAATCTAGTTTTGGTTCACTGAGATATTTGCCGTGAACGTTACCAATTGTTACGGCTAAAAAATCCACCTTAGTTTCTTTGATAAACTCTACTGCTGCCACTGGATCGGTCATTTTTGCAGCTTTCTCATCGATTGTCAAACCGTTTTCCCTGCCACTAATTCTGCCGATTTCTGCTTCAACTGCCGCACCGTTA
The DNA here is from genome assembly GCA_022701275.1 of Microcoleus vaginatus PCC 9802. Classification (NCBI taxonomy): domain Bacteria; kingdom Bacillati; phylum Cyanobacteriota; class Cyanophyceae; order Oscillatoriales; family Microcoleaceae; genus Microcoleus; species Microcoleus vaginatus. The sequence goes on along the minus strand of CP031740.1, from coordinate 2,137,442 downwards.
GCGTGGGCTAATTTAGTCATTTCCCGGCTAAATATTAAGTTTTGTTCGTATGGCAAAGGAGAACCGTCTGCCATAATTGATTTAATGCCGGCGGCTAGACCGATGTGAATGTCTTTTTCTGAGGTGCCGTGATCTAAGTGTACTGCGATCGGCACTAAAGATTTGCGGGCCGCTTTGATGCACAGCCCGACTAAAGGCGATTTTCCGTATAGGAGGGCGCTGGGGTGAAGTTGCAGTATAGCAGGACTGTGCAGGGCTTCTGCGGCATTGATGACGGCTGTTACTCCTTCGAGGTTGTAAACGTTAAAAGCGCCGATCGCATAACCACTTCTCAAGGCCGTGTTCAGCAATTCCCTAGTAGAGGCGAGCATATAGTACCTACTTTAAAAACTTTTCTGAATGTTGATCATTCTATCAAAGTTTTAGGGCAAGCTCAGCTTAATTTGTGTTTATTTTAATTGCGAATTCTTCCGCTAGCATTTATTCTGAATGTCGAGCATTCTCTCAAAGTTCTAGGGCAAGCTCATCTTAATTTGTGTTTATTTTAATTGCGAATTCTTCGGCTACGATTTATGTGAAGTGCTTTTATTCTTGGGTAAGGTGCGCTAGGCGCACCCTACTATTTGTTTGGTGCGCCTAGCGCACCTTACTCCTTAAGTGATTTACTATGTTTGCGCGTTACCAGCGTGCAAACCGCACTCTTTTACGGTCGCTTCTTCCCACCACCAGCGGCCTTCGCGTTCGTGTTGGTTCGGCAATACCGGCCTCGTACAAGGTTCGCAACCAATACTTACAAAACCGCGTTCGTGCAACTTGTTGTAAGGCACATCCAAAGCGCGAATGTATTCCCAAACCTCTGCCGAAGACCAGTTTGCTAAGGGGTTGAATTTAATTAATTCATGGTCGGGAGTGGAGAATGCAGTGTCAACTTCAATAACCGGAATATGGTTGCGGGTACTGGGACTTTGGTCTTTGCGTTGACCGGTAATCCAAGCATCGAGAGTATTCAGTTTGCGGCGCAGCGGCTTGACTTTCCGCACGCCGCAGCATTCTTTGTGACCGTCTTGATAAAAACTAAACAATCCCTTTTCATCTACTAGGGCTTGTACTTCTGCGGCATCGGGAAACATTACTTCTAATTTAATGCCGTAATGTTTTCTGACTTGATCCAAAAACTGATAAGTTTCTGAGTGCAAGCGTCCGGTGTCTAGGGTGAAAACGCGGAAGTTTTTGGTAATTTTTGAGGCAATATCGATCAGAACTACATCTTCAGCCCCGCTGAAAGAAATGGAGATATTGTCAAAATTTTCTAGGGCAAATTTGAGAATGTCTCGCGGTGTTTTTTGACTGTATTCTGCTTCTAGCGCGGCAATGTTGAGATTTCTTTGGATGGCAACCATATGTTCGGGTTTTCAGTGTTCTTTTCCTCTAGCCCTTTATTATAGCCGATCGCCGTCTCTCCCTCACCGACTAATTTGACAATCAAGCAATGTCGTCCGGGGCCCCCGGATTCATCCGTGAAGCGAGGAAAAAGCTCTGAATGCTCATCACCAGCCCCCGGATTTATCAGTGGGAGCGCTTTCTTCAATTCTAAAATCTAAAATCTATTGATCGCATCTTCCAGCAGTGTTTGCTGCTGGGTTCACAACCAAGCTCAAGGATGGCGATCGGCTGCTGGTAGTAGTTTGGGTGAACCCAACACTCCTCTACTGGGTAATATGGGACTGCCACGCGATCCATTGAATTTGCCCCCCAATTATAAATTATAGACAATAAAATTATTTAAATGTCTGTGTTACAATCCTCAATTTTGACCTGTCTCATTAATAAAATAATAGCGGTTAGTAAGCGATATTGTGCTGTTTTTAACTAAAAAAAATTCCCTCAATACCACTAATAAGACCGCTATAGCTACTTTGAAATTGCTGTTAAGGGCGCTAATTAAAAAAATAGCCTGCATTGTTTAGGCAATGCTCTAAACTAGGTGAGGGGGAATAAAGCTAAAACAATATCATACAAAATCCGGCTTTGGTCTTGCGATCAATGCTTCTACTAAGACCTGTTGGTTTCCAAACGGCGAATTACCACTGATAAATTACTAATTGCCGATTAATTTATTCAGAGGGATTCCGTTAGCAAAGTAAATTTTTATCGGTTTTTATCAGGGACAGCTAACCTTCAGCCATACGATCGGCTATATTGTATTTAGAAGTACATTAATTTGTCCGCAAAGCGGTCTAGTCTCATCGCCGCCGGTCGCGCCAGCTTCTGAATAAACGTAGTCCGCTGTCAATAACAGCCAGGAAGTGTGGAATCATGTCAAAAATTTTAGTAGTGGACGATGTTAAGAGCGAACTAGAAATCATCTGCCGCATTCTTCAAGATGCCGGGACTGGATGTGATCCGGGCAGGCGACGGCGAAGAAGCGATCGCCATGATCCGCAAAACCCATCCGGCTCTCGTCGTTTTAGATGTAGTGATGCCACGAATGAACGGGTTTGAAGTGATCAGAGAATTGCGGGGCGATCGCGCAACTGCTAAATTGCCCATAGTATTTTGTACTCATAAAAACACCGAGATCGATAAAGCTTGGGGAACTGATTTAGGCGCCGACGCTTACGTTAGCAAACCCTTTGAACCTCAGCAACTCGTCCACATAGTGCAGCGTCTGCTTTCCCCGTAATCCGAATATAAAGTTATCGGCAGGTTTCTAAAAAATATTATACCGACAAACTCCCTTTTTTAAAAAAAACTGGGTTTTTGAAACCCAGAAAAGTTTTATATTTAATGATAGCAACCTGCTTAGTGGCCAACCGGCGATTTATTTAACAGAAACATTTGACGCACCAAAACTGATGCAAAAAAACTAGATCGGCGATCGACTTTAGAGTCAAAGCAAACTTCTAATTTGTAAGCTACAGTATAAACTAAAAATAAGCCATGAAAATAACGGCTCCCCTAGCTGGGGGGAATCAGACCAGTATAACAAAGCAATTTCTCCTGTTCGGTCAAGGAGACAGTCTGTTCGGCATAGAATTAGAGGCAGTGCGGGAAGTCCTTTCGCTCAAGGAACAACCGATTTCCCTGGTTCCCAACACCCTGCCATTTTTGCTGGGATTAACCAACTTGCGGGGCGAAATCTTAGCAGCAGCAGACTTCGGACTGTTCGTGGGTATTGAGTCGGTTGACATCTACCACCCAAACAGCCGCATCTTAGTTGTAGAAGCGCCCGATCCACGAGACGTGAGATTGTTGTCGAGAATCCGCCTGGGATTAGCCGTCTCCCACGTCGAAGGAGTTTTACCTCTCCATCCCGATCGCATTGTCTCAGCACTAGATGTGAGTCCCGACCTAGCTCCATTCTTAAAAGGTCTGTACAATTCCGAAGGACGCTTGCTAATGATTGTCGATGTAGAAGCGATCGCCAATTCCGAACGCTGGTAAAAATCCACCCTACACATAAGTCTGCAACGGCTTTGCATCTATAAATTTAACTAACGATCGCCCGCATCCGATTTGCCCATGCTTAATTTTATGCTCAAACTTCTCTATACCTGGCTCGCAACAACTTTCACCCTGACATTGCCTGACTTGTCGCCATCGCTGGTAGCTGGGGCTGCTAATGTCATCATTTCTGGTTGTTACTTTGCCATCGCCTGGCTAATCAGCTTAGCTCTGTGGCGAAACCGTCAATTCGGGTTCGACATCTTCGCCATAGTCACAGCAGGCATATTTTGGACTTGCGCTTTCGGCCACAGCGGCCACGCTGCCGAATACCTAGGACTGCCGCACTCTCCGGTGGTGCAAACTGTGTTCGATTGGATCACTGTAATTGCGGCGATCGCTTTTTTGAGTTTGTCCAACCGCTACGGCTTCTTAGTAGGTTCCACCCGCATCCTTAACGCTAAAAAAGAAACAGAACAAGCGCTGAGCGAAACTACCCAGCGATTTCACGCAATCTTCGACCAAGCTTTTCAAGCGATCGCATTATTGGAGGCAGACGGTACTCTGATCGAAGCCAATCAGACAGCCCTAAAATGGGGGGATTTCCCAGCATCCGAAGTGCAGGGGCTGAAATTTTGGCTGACACCAGGGTGGGCATCATCCCCAACCAACCAGCAGCGCCTAAAAACGAACATTCAACAAGTTTCTGCCGGAAATTTTGTCCGGGAAGAATACGAAATCACCGGAGCTAACAACCAGGTAACAGTAATTGACTTGTCGTTTAAGCCGCTGTTAAATGCAACAGGAGAAGTATTTCAAATCCTCGCCGAAGGCCGGGAGATTACCAAGCGCAAACAGGCCGAATCCGCCTTGCAGCAGCTAAGCGCAGAACTAGAGCAGCGAGTGAATGAAAGAACCGAGCAGCTCCTGCAAACTAACACACAATTGGAACAGGAAATTCTCGATCGCACCGCAGCCCAAGAGCAATTAAAAGCCTCAGAACAATTCTTAAACAACATCCTCAACAGCATCCCCGACCCGCTTTACGTCAAAGATCAACAGCACCGCTGGATAAAATTAAATGATGCGTTTTGTCAATACATAGGTCACAGCAGAGAAGAACTAATTGGCAACTGCTACGACCAGTTTTTGCCCAAAGAGGAAGCAGAGAAATATCGAGAAAAAGACGAATTAGTTTTCTTGACAAATACCAGCATCGAAATCCAAAAAACTATCCAAGATCCAGCAGGAAACACCCGCTTTCTCTCCGCCAAAAAATCTACTTTTGTAGATACCGACGGCAGGAAATTTCTCGTTTCCTCGATGAGAGATATCACCAAGCGCGTGCAAATGGAAGAACAACTGCGCCAGACACTCGCAGAAGTAGAAAGCTCCCAAAACTTGCTGCGGACAGTGATTGACGCTACCCCAGACTGCATCTTCGTCAAAGATCGAAATTCGCGCTATACCCTAGTCAATGCAGGTTTCGCCACCGCCTTCGGCAAAACTCAAGCAGAAATTATCGGCAAAGACGACGCAGAAATCGGCATATCGGTCGATCGAATCTTTGGCAGCTTCCAGGCCCAAACCGATTCCCAGAACCAAATCCAAAACTTCCGGGCAGACAACCATCTAGCCTCGAACTCCAACGACTTAGCCACCTTAGCCGACGGCAAAGTACACAGCTTTGACACCCTGAAATTGCCTCTCAAAGATGCAGAAGGCAACATTTTAGGAATGCTCGGGTTGGCGCGCGACATCACACAGCGCCGCAAATCTGAAGAAGAACTATTGCGGTTCAAAGCAATTTTAGAAACCACAACAGACTGGGTAGGCATCGCCGACTCCCAACAGCGCACCATTTATCTCAACCGCGCAGCCCGAGAAATGTTGAGAGTTGGCGAAAACGCAGATTTAGCCGGATTCAGCATTTCCGACCTGACATCGCCCAAAAGTATCGACACTCTTATCAACGTCGGCATCCCCGCAGCTTGCCGGGAGGGGGCGTGGAGTGGCGAGGCAATGTGGCGAACTTTAGACGGCAAAGAAATACCAGTTTCTCAAGTAATTATTGCTCACAAATCCGAGAATGGAGAAATTGAATTTCTGTCAACTATCGCCCGCAACATTACAGAAAGCAAGCGCATAGAAGAAGCCTTGCAGCAGAACTTGCAAATGCTTGACCTGGCAAGCGACGCCTTGATCGTTCGCGATATGGACGGCACGATTAATTATTGGAATCAGGGAGCCGAACGGATGTACGGCTGGACAAAAAAAGAAGCCTTGGGGAAACTCACCCATATTCTATTACACAGCACTTTTTCCCAGCCTTTAGCAGCTATATGGGCACAGTTAGAAGAGCAGGATTATTGGGAAGGAGAAATAACTCACACCACCAATTATGACACTAAAATCACCGTATTCAGCCGCTGGAATTTGCAGCGAGACGAACAGGGAAAACCCAAAGCAATTTTAGAAACTAACAACGATATCACGGAGCGCAAGCAAGCCGAAATCGAAAAGCAAAGATTGATTGCGATCGTAGAAAGCAGCTCGGATTTTATCGGCACGGCAACCCTGGAGGGACAGGGAACATACCTGAATGCCGCTGGAATTAAACAAGTAGGATTACACAATATTGAAGAAGTCAGAAGCAAAAGTATGTATGACTTCTTCTCAGTAGAAGATGCTAAGATTTTCAAAGAAGAAATCGTGCCGGCTACTGTGCGTGACGGTTTTTGGCAGGGTGAATTCCGCTTGAGGAACTTTCAAACCGGCGAAGACTTTCCGGTTGACTTCACCCTATTTACAGTCAAACACCCAGAAACCGGCGAGCCTATCGGGTTCGCAACAGTTACTCGCGACATCAGCGATCGCAAACGCGCAGAAGAGATGCTGCGCGATCGCGAAAGACTATTCCGAGCCATTTTCGACCAATCGTTCCAATTCATAGGTCTGCTCAAACCGGACGGCACCGTTTTGGAAGCCAACCAAACAGCCCTGGCCGCCGCAGGCCTGCTGAGCGAAGAAATAATAGGCGCTCAGTTTTCCGAAACCCTGTGGTGGCAGATTTCCCCAGAAACCAAGCAACAGATACGAGAAGCGATCGTCTCTGCAGCCGCCGGCGAGGTAGTCCGCTACGAAGTGGACGTGCTAGTTGCAGGCGGTGCAGTAGTAACCGTTGACTTCTCCATCAAACCCATCAAAGACGAGAGCGGCAAAGTCGTGCTGCTAATTCCAGAAGGTCGCGACATCAGCGATCGCAAAGCCCTAGAACGAGAATTAGTTTTGCGTCAAAGTCGCTTTGACGCATTTTTCGCAGCCGCCCCCACCTCAATGTGTATTTTTGACGAGCAGTTGCGCTTCGTGCAAGTCAACGAGAAATTAGCGGCAACCACCGGCGTCTCAGTTGCCGAACACTTCGGTAAGACGGTGAGGGAAGTTATACCCGAAATGGTCGATACCCAAGTGCCGATGTTGCAGCAGATTCTCGCCACCAACCAACCCTTGTTAAACGTTGAGGTGTCGGGATCATTCTTCAACGAACCGGGCGTCCTCCGAGATTGGCTGGCGTCATACTTTCCTTTGCCCGGATCTGACGGCAAACCAATCGGTATCGGGGTTGTGGGGATCGAAATTACCGATCGCAAAAAAGCAGAATTAGAGCGCGATCGATTTTTTACTCTTTCCCTAGACTTGGTTTGTATTATAGATTTTGAAGGCAAATTCAAGCGCATCAATCCCGCTTGGGAAAAAACTCTCGGCTACGCGCCGCTTGAACTCGAAGACAACTATTATATCGATTTAGTCCATCCAGACGATCGCGAATCAACCCTAGAACAAGCGGAAAAAGTAGCCGGCGGCTCCGAATTAAAGTCTTATGAAAATCGCTACCGCTGCAAAGACGGTTCCTACAGGTGGCTGTCGTGGAAAGTGCGACCTGTAACCGAACAAAAGCTCATGTATGCAGTCGCTCGGGACGTTACTGAAAACAAACAGGCACTTAATCAATTACAAGAAACAACAGCCCAATTAGCCCGTTCCGAAGACCAATTTCGGCAGCAAAGCAATCTCCTGGAACTGCTAATAAACAGCATTGGCGACGGCATAATTGCTGCCGACGAAAATAACAATTTTCTTTTGTTCAACCCCGCCGCCGAAGATATCTTTGGCATGGGTTCGACAGAGACTCTTCCCAACGAATGGTCGGCAAAATACGGTTTATTCTTGCCCGATACGGTAACTCCCTATCCCCCAGCCGAAATACCTTTAGCGCGCACGGTTCGAGGAGAATCCTTTGACGACGTAGACCTTTTCACCCGCCACGCAGGCAAGCCTGAGGGTCTGTGGGTGAAAGTTAACGGCCGGCCGCTCAAAGACGAAACGGGGGCGCTTAAAGGCGGCGTAGTCGTTTGTCGCAACGTCACCGAACAAAGAGCCTCCCAGCAGCGAATGCAGCAGTTGGCAGAGACACAGGAACGCTTGCTGCAAGAACTCAAAACGCGGCAAAATGCCCTAGACGAAGCTGCGATCGTCAGCGAAACTGATGTCCAAGGCATAATTTCCTACGTCAACAACAGATTCCTTGAAATCTCCGGTTACAACATAGGAGAACTCCTGCACCGCAACCACCGCCTCGTCAATTCCGGCTACCATCCCAAATCATTTTTTGAAGAAATGTGGGTGACAATTTCTCGCGGTTTAGTGTGGAAAGGGGAAGTCAAAAACCGACGCAAAGATGGCTCGTTTTACTGGGTAGATTCGACGATCTCTCCCATTTTTGATACCACCGGCACAATAGTCAAATATATCGCCATTCGCTTTGATATCACGGAGCGCAAAGAAGCAGAAGAACGACTAGGAAAACTGGCAGCCGAACGTAAAGCTGAAGCTGATTCTCTGACTCAGCAAGTCGTTAAATTGTTGGGAGAAATTAAAGGCGCGGCTCAAGGCGACTTGACAGTCAGGGCGGAAGTGACTAACGACGTTTTAGGTGCTGTCGCCGACTCTTTCAACTTCTTAATCGGTTCTCTGCGGAAAGTGGTAACGGGAATTCAAAATTTAGCCGAACAGGTAACATCTGCCACCGACGAGTCAATTAACAATACCAGTCAACTCACCCAACAGGCAGAAATTCAAGCAGCAAAAATATCTGCCATCATGCGCGAAATCGAGCGGATTGTGAATTCGATCCGCGACGTGCGAGATGTTTCGGTGCGGGCTGAAACAGTGGCTCAGCAGTCTTCTCAAACGGCTGAAGTCGGCGGTATGGCGGTCGATCGAGCTGTCGAAGGCATTAACGGGCTGCGGTTGACGATCGCCTCTACCTCAAAAATGATGAAGCGTTTGGGCGAATCTTCGCAGCAAATTGGCAAAATTGTGACTTCGATTTCTCAACTTGCTTCGCAAACTAATTTATTAGCTCTCAATGCTACTATTGAGGCGGCGCGAGCCGGCGAACAAGGTTTAGGCTTTGCAGTTGTAGCCGAAGAAGTGCGGAAATTAGCAGAAAGATCCGCCGGCGCTACTGAGGAAATCTCGGAAATTGTCGGTACAATTCAAGAAGAAATCAGCCGCGTGATGAAGGCAATGGAATCCGGGACGCTGGAGGTAGTGGAAGGTACTAAGCTGGCAAGCGAAGCTAAAACTCACCTCAATGCCATCATCGAAGTTAGTCGAGAAATGAATGCTTTGGTGCAGAATATTACTATCGCATCTGCCAAGCAAACTGTTTCGGCTGAGGGAATTGCTAACAGTATGCAGCAAGTCAACGAGATTGCTAACACGACTGCACAAAAAGGTGCGGATGTCAAAGCATCTTTGGACGAGCTGTCTGGTTCTCTGGGCCAATTGCAAAAGTCGGTGGCGAATTTCCGCAGTTAGTTCAGTTGACAGTTGACAGTTGACTGTTGAGAGTTGACAGTTAACTGTTCTCTGTTGACTGTTATACGAATCACTAATAACTATCGTTGTTGTCGGGGCGGGTTGACAAATATCCTGAATGCGAATTTATAGATAATCGTGAACCCACCCTGACAACAATTACAGTTAAATAACGGGACATATATAAAAAAACTGCCAACAGTTAACAGTCAACAGACAACAAACTAATATGAATGATGACGATTTAAACGAATTAATAGATGCTTTTACCGCAGAATGCGAAGAGTTTCTCCAGTCGATGGAGACGAACCTACTGGCGATGGAATCTGCGGGTTTGAAAGAGCGACAAGCAGCAGTTAAAGAAATGTTTCGGGCGGCTCACTCGATTAAAGGTGCGGGTTCTATGTTGGGCTTTCAAAACGTGTCTGTCGCAGCTCATACGCTGGAGGACTGTTTTGTCATTTTGCGCGATCGCACAGACTTGTCAGCCCTGGAACCGACTACGGTGAGTGTTTTGCTGCAGGGGGTGGATGCTCTCAAAAAGATTACGATCGAATCAGTTCAACACTCGGGTGTCACAACTCCGGATCAAACGCAAAACTTGGAGGCGATCGCCCAAATTTTCGATCAGTTCCAGGCCAAGTACGGCAAGTCAGAACAGTCCCCAGTCCCCGCAGTCAGCCAATCTGCCGCCCCGGATACCCTGAAACAGATTTTTGAACACCAAGTGCCGGCACTCTTCAATCGCCTAGAAACCGAGCTTTCCCAAGCTTCCGAGGCAGATTTGGCAAAAAGCGTCACCGCCCTCAACCAGGTTTACTACCAACTTTCCGGTTTGGCTGGAATGCTGCTATTGCCGGATTTGGGGGAAATCGCCGCAGCCCTCAGCACTTTGATCGACTCTCCCGACTTGACTCTACAACGGTTGCAATCCGAGGGTTGGGCGATCGCCCAAAACTTGCAAACCGCACGCCAACAAATATTGGAAGGAAGGGCGATCGCCCAACCCGAAACCTCCCCCTCCCCGACTCCCCCCGACTCCCCCCGACTCCCCGACTCCCCGACTCCCCCGGGCATCTCCCCCTCCCCCTCCCCGACAGTCCAGGAAATCTCCCCCTCCCCCTCCCCGACAGTCCCCCCCTCCTCGACTCTCCCAGTCCCCAACCCACAAAGGCCGACAATCCGGGTAGACTTAGAACGCTTAACTGAATTGGTGAATCTAGTCGGGGAATTAGTCATCAACCGTACAAATTTAGAACTTCAAGAATCCGAACTGCGTGGCGAAGTCAAGCGCATCCGCCGCAATATCGTAGATTTGAGCCAATTCGGCGGTCAGTTGCGAGAAGAATACGACAGACTGAGCTTTGCAGAGTGGAGGGGGGGAAACGGGAACTCTGGATTGGGAAAACTTGCAGCAGCAGAAACAGAATTCCCAATGATTGCTAACGGCAAATCCTCTCCTGCCCATGCTCACTTCGATATCTTAGAGATGGATCGTTATACAGAGTTCCACTCGACAGCCGCAGAAGTCATCGAAACTGCCCAAGCAATTTCTCACTCCGCCACCAAATTAGACACCTTAGCCATGAAATTCGAGCGCAGTACCGACCAACTGCGCCGCATTACCGAACAACTACGCAGCCGCGTCATGCAGTTGCGAGTCGTGAGTTTCAGTCGCGCCGTCGATCACTTGCCCAGAGCCCTGCGGGAGATGTGTCTCACATACGATAAAGATGTCAACCTGCTGCTAGTGGGAAGAGATACCAAAATTGACGAAAGTTTGCTCGACGCTTTGCGCGACCCCTTAATACACTTAGTGAGAAACGCTTTCGACCACGGCATCGAAATGCCCGATGTTCGGAAAGCAAGCGGCAAGCCGGCCAGCGGTCAAATAGAAATAGAAGCCCGCCACCAAGGTGGCCAAACTATTATTACTGTCGCCGATGACGGCAAAGGCATTGACCCGGAAATCATCCGCCGTAAAGTTGTCACAAAGGGTTTCGCCACGGAGGAGCAAGCTCAAGAATTTTCCATTACCGAACTCTACGATTTTCTGTTTTGGCCGGGTTTCAGCACTACAGAAGGCGTCAGCGACCTTTCGGGGCGGGGAGTCGGGCTTGACGTGGTGCGAACAAATTTGCGGACTGTGCGGGGGACTGTGAAGGTAGACTCTCGCCTCGGAAAAGGTACGAGTTTTATCATTAAACTGCCACTGCTACTGTCGATTACTGATGCTTTGATGGTGAAGACCGATCACAATAAAATAGCAGTGCCACTGGATGCAGTCGAGGAAATTCTGCACATTAAAGCCTCGGAAGTTCACATCGCCGGCAATCAGCCGATGCTGTGGTGGCGGGAGGAATTTATTCGTTTGGTGAGGATGCAAGATTTGCTCGAATACACCGTCCTCGGGCCGGATGCCCCGTCTCCTGACCCTTTGACCCAAGACGAAATTCCCGTCCTGGTTTTGGCTTCTACCGAAGGAATGCTGGCGGTGGCCGTGGAACGGCTGATCGGTCAGCAGGAAATTGTGGTTAAACCTTTGCCACCGCCTCTCTCCAAGCCTCGCGGCGTTTTGGGGACTACGATTTTGGGGGACGGGCGCGTGGTGAATATTCTGGATGTGGATGATTTGGTGGGCCAACCTGGGGTAAATAGTTCGATCGCCGCTGTCTCCGGTAAAGTGCAGGAGATACCGGCGAGTTCGAGTCAGTCACCGCAGATTTTGGTAGTGGATGATTCCTATACAATTCGCCAGTTGCTGTCTCTGACGCTGACTCGTGCTCGCTACCGGGTGGTACAGGCTAAAGACGGTGTGGATGCCCTGGAAAAGTTGCAAAATGGTCTTGCTTGCAGTTTGGCGATCGTCGATATTGAAATGCCCCGGATGGATGGATTTGAATTGTTGCGATCGATCAGATCGACCGAGCGCTTTGCTAAGATTCCCGTAGCCATGCTGACATCCCGTAGCGGGGAAAAACATCGGCAAATGGCAATGGAATTAGGCGCAAATCAATACTTCACCAAACCTTACAGCGAAGCCCAACTTTTACAAGCTATCCCCAAATTAATCCACCAATCAATAATTTAATTCACAATCTCAATTTTCCAATCAAATAATCCCTAATCTCAAACAAAACTTAGGCAAAAAGTAATTGAACACGCGAATTATAGAGGATAGAGGGAATATACGCAGCCGACTCACCTACTAAAATCAATAATTTTCAATTTTTAATCAAATAATCTTCAATCTAAAATATTCAATCAACTAATAACTTTTCAATCTAAAATCTAAAATCTAAAATCCAATGACTCACGCCAATTACAATCGCCGATTTCGGAGCAAGAAACAAGGTAATGTTAGAATTGCCCCTAAAAAAATTGTTTCCTTTGAACTAGGAAATATTTACTATGCTGTTCCTATTGAACGAGTGGAGCGCATTGTTAAAAACTTTAATGCCTACGGTATTTTACCTAGCGGTAATAGTTTATTGCGGCATCAAGAAGAACTGATTACCATAATTAATTTATCCACAATATTTCCCAGCAGTCCGAGCAGTGCTGAGTGCAAATACCTAATTATTTGTACCTTAAATAAAAGCGATCGGTTGGGGATTCCCATTCCTGATATGCCAAAAATTTTGGAAATTACCGAAGAAAGCTTCTGCGAGATTCCCCAATTGTACCGTCAACAGCAACTGCCTTCGGTAATAGAAAAGTTAATTCGCGCACCTGATGGTTCCGAAGTTTTTTATCTGAATTTTGATTTACTTAGCGAAATGTAGGGTGTTCACTTTTCGAGGTATTATACCCTATAAATGGTATTTTTGCAAACAAAAACTTATTGATTTATGAAAAAACTCACAATCATGTCGATCGCCCTACTAATTTTTGCAGGAACTCTCGAACTGCCGAAGGTGGGGCTACAACTAAGTGCGATCGGGCAAATAGAAACACCCCAACCAATCCCAACACCTCAACCAATCCAAACACCCCAACCCCTCCAAACACCTCAACCCATCCCAACACCCCAACCAATCCCAACACCCCAACCACAAACACCCCAACCACAAACACCCCAACCAATCCAAACACCCCAACCAATCCCAACACCCCAACCAATCCAAACACCCCAACCAAAAGCAGACGACCCCAAAAACCTCGGCTACGTCTCCCCAGAATTTGCCGAAAATTTCTCCCAACAACAAATCGACCTAATCAACGCCAACGTCGAAATGCTGCTGCTAACTCAAAGCTGTCCCCGCTGCGACCTCCGAGCCGTAAAATTAGTTAACATTAACTTAAAAAATCCCATCCTTACAGGAGCAGATTTATCAGATGCCAACCTCAGCGGTAGTCGCTTCGATATCTCAGATTTTGTCAACACCAATCTAGCTCGCACAAACTTAAGCGGAGCCGAATTAGTAGGAGCGAGAATCAGCAACGCTAACCTCAGAAAAGCTAACTTGACAAAGACAAATCTAGACGGTGCAGACCTGCGATTTTCCGACTTGAGAGATGCCAATCTTTCCGATGCCAACCTCCGCAATGCTAATATAGATGGTGCGAGTATCGATCGAGCAAGTATGGCCGGCACCACAATGCCAGACGGCAGGAAAAATCAATAATATAGCAGAAGGAAGTTCGGCAACGGATTCTGTAACGGATGTAACGGATGTAACGGATGTCAGGAAGAAGGAAGAAGGAAGAAGGAAGAAGGAAAATGCCTCGTTTCCTGGGCGATTGAAATCGCTTATTGTCAAACTTTTGTCCGCCTACGGGGACTGAAGAGAAGTTTTTTGATTCCTTGTTCCCAGGCACAGCCTGGGAATAAATATCTAGAGACTCTGCCTCGTTTCCTCGTTTCCCTCTTCCCTCTTCCTTCTTCCTTCCATCCGTTACATCCGTTACAGAATCCGTTGCCGAACTTCCTTCTGAATCAAACAGCCAAAAACCTCTGAATCACCTCATCACTTAATTCGCTAGTGCTTCCAGAAGCCACAATTCCGCCTTTTTGCATAGCATAATACCAGTCAGCTTGCCGCACAAAATGCAAATGTTGCTCCACCAACAAAACAGAAATTCCCCTAGTCGCAACCACACGGCGCACCGCAGCTTCTATGTCTAAAATAATAGACGGTTGAATCCCCTCCGTAGGCTCATCCAAAACCAGCAACTGCGGCTCACCCATCAAAGCCCTAGCAATAGCTAACTGCTGCTGCTGTCCCCCGCTCAAATCACCTCCCAGGCGATCGAGCATAGTTTTCAAAACAGGAAATAAATCAAAAATTTCATCAGGAACTTCAGGATTTTTGATTTTTGTGGGTTTCGCTTCCAAACCTAACAATAAATTTTCTTTAACCGTCAAACGTGGAATAATTTCACGCCCTTGAGGCACATAACCAATTCCTAATCTAGCCCGCTGGTGAGTCAACTTAGAAACAATAGATTCTCCGCCAAAAGCAATAGTGCCACTGCGCGGTTGCAGCAACCCCATAATCGTTTTTAGCATAGTAGTTTTGCCGACACCATTGCGGCCGATCAAGCAAACCATTTGCCCCGCATTTACGCTTAAATCGACATCACGCAAAATGTGGCTTTCGCCGTAATAAACATTCAAATTAGAGACTTGTAGCATAGTTTTTAATTGGTAATTGGGCATGGAAATTGGTAGCAACTAACAAATAACTTCTTCCTTCTTCCTTCTTCCTTCTTCCTTCTTCCTTCTTCCTTCTTCCTTCTTCCTTCTTCCTTCTTCTTACTCTTCCGGTTTGCCCAAATATACCTCAATTACGCGATCGTCATTTTGCACCTCATCCATAGTCCCCTCACACAAAACCGCACCCTGATGCAACACCGTAACCTGCCGCGCAATTTGCCGCACAAACTCCATATCGTGTTCAATTACCAACACCGAATGACTTTCGGCCAGCGAAATTAGCAACTCTCCAGTTAACATCGTTTCCTCATCCGTCAAACCCGCCACAGGTTCATCTACCAACAACAAATCAGGAGATTGAGCCACCAACATTCCAATTTCCAACCATTGCTTTTCCCCGTGAGAAAGCAAACCCGCCAAAACATCAGCTTTAGCAACTAAACCAATTGTTTCTAACAAACCCGCAACCGTGCGTTTTTCAGCAGCAGAAGCAGGCTTAAACAAAGTCGAAAAAACATTTTTGTGGCGGCTGCAAGACAATTCCAAATTTTCGCGTGGCGTTAAATTTAAGTAAACTCGCGGTGTCTGAAACTTGCGACCAATTCCCAAGCGCGAAATCCTATCTTCCGACAACTTGCGTAAATTTTGTCCCTTAAATAATACCCTGCCCTCTGTCGGCTGCACCTTCCCGGTAATTGAATCGAGAAAAGTTGTTTTGCCCGCACCATTGGGACCAATAATAACTCGCAGTTCGCCCGCATCCATACTAAAATTTAAACCGTTAATGGCTTTAAAACCATCAAAACTAACAGTCAAGTTTTCTATTTCTAATACTTTTCCATTCATAATTAACACTTTACTCACTAATGGACAACAACCCATACCTTTTGTAGGTGCGGAAGGCAAATATCCTCGCTTTTTCAGGAGATTCTTTCCCCTTCCCTGACACCATACTTACTACTTTTTGCTGACCGTTTACTCTCAAGTCAAACTGCTAGAGCTGCTCGACACTGGAGATGGAGCGGCAGCCATAATTCGCTCCGCTAACTTCGAGAGCGGCAGACTTTGCAAATACACTTTTCCAGGTCCGGTTAGCTTGACTAAAAACAACCCTTCGCCGCCAAATAGAGCATTTTTAAACCCGCCCACAAACTGAATATCGTAATCTACAGTCGGCGCAAAAGCTACCAAACAACCAGTGTCCGCCCGCAACACTTCGCCAACTCCCAAATTTTTCTCAACTATTGTTCCTCCCGCATGAACAAAAGCTAGCCCGTCACCCTGCAATTTTTGCAGAATAAAACCTTCTCCGCCAAAGAAACCGGCACCCAGCCGCTTGGTGAATGCTACCTCAATTTCAATGCCGTTGGCCGCACAGAGAAATGAGTCTTTTTGACACAAAAATTTACCGCCAAGTTGGCCTAAATCTAGGGGAATTACTTTACCCGGATAGGGCGCGGCAAAAGCGACGCGGGCCTTACGATTTCCGGCGTTGACAAAGGTGGTAATAAAAAAACCCGCTCCTGTCAGCATCCGTTTGAAACCCTGAAATAAGCCGCCGCCTGTGGATGTTTGCATTTGGATGTCGCCTTCCATGTATGTCATGGTTCCAGCTTCAGCCCTGACGCCTTCTTTGGGGTCGAGTTCAATCTCGATGAGTTGCAAATCGTCGCCGTAGATTTTGTAGTCAATAATATCTGCCATATGTTGCCCCTCAAGTTAAAGAACGAAGCTACTTGCTACGGAGATCTAAGTAGGTGGACATATATATTACGTTTCCTCAGACAGAGATAAATGCAGCGTTTGCCACGTCTATTGCGATTGCTTTGTTTGTCTGTTGTAGGTGACATTTATTTATGTCAGCCTACTTATAAATTACACGATATTTTTGCACTCAATGTTCAAGTTCTTCTTTTTCGAGCTGCACTTGGGGGTCTTGTTCCAGGCTGGGGTAAGTAGATGCGTACTTCGGTCTTCTGAACAAACTGCGGATTTGGTCGAAACCTTGATGTTGCAGCCATCCGACTAAGCCGTCGGGCAGCACTGTGACTACTATGAGGAATAGCGCACCTTGGAAAAACAGCCAAACTTCGGGGAATTGTTCGCTCAAGAAACTTTTACCAAAGTTGACTAGCAGTGTTCCCAATATTGCTCCCGATAATGTGGCACGACCTCCCACTGCGACCCAGATTACCATTTCAATTGAAAAGGCAATATCCATTGCTTTTGGCGAAATGATTCCGGTTTGTACGGTAAATAATGCGCCTGCAATCCCGGCTAAACCGGCGGAAATTGCAAAGACTAAAACTTTATATCCTGTGGGATTGTAACCTGAGAAACGCAGCCGCACTTCGTCGTCGCGAATGGCTACTAGCAGGCGGCCGAAACGCCCGCTGGTCAACCACCGGCAGAGGGCGTAAGTTGCTGCTAGAAATAATATGGTGAGAATGTAGAAAATATATTGAGTATCTCGGTCATTGACTGTGGCTCCGAACAGGGTTTTAAAGTCGGTGAGTCCGTTAGTGCCGTTAATTAGTTTTTGCTGACCGTTAAAGAAGTTGAAAAATACAATGGTGGCTGCTTGGGTAAGAATTGAAAAGTAAACGCCTCGAATTCGATTGCGGAATACTAAATAACCTAAAAGTGCGCCCAAGATGGCGGGGATGAGAACTACTGCTAATGCTGAGAAAGGAAATGAATAAAATGGTTGCCAAAACCAGGGGAGTTCGGTAACGCCGTAGAGGTTCATAAATTCTGGCAATTGACTGCTGGCGGTTGGGGGAATTTGCAGTTTTAGGTGCATGGCGAAAGCGTAGCCGCCGATCGCAAAAAATACGCCGTGTCCGAGACTCAGCAAACCCGTGTATCCCCAAATCAAGTCTATGCCGAGGGCGGCAATTGCTAGTGCCAAAAATCGCCCCAATTGATTGAGCCGAACGTCGGGGAGTATCCCTGGGATGAGTAATATGAATGTGAGGGCGATCGCGCTGACAATTGCCGCTTCTTTTAACCAGGGTTTTTGATGTTTGTTCTGCATTTTTCGCTACGCTCGCAGTTATAATTTTTAATTTTCTACCGTCCGCCCTTTTTGCGGGAAAATCCCTCCCGGCTTCACTTGCAGAAAAGCCATAATTAAGGCGAATACCATTACTTTTGCCATGCTGGTTGTGGCGAAAAATGTGAAGAAGTCGGCTAAAGGCTTGACAGGAGCGAACATTATGGCTAAGGTTCCAGAACCGATCAGGTAATTGGCAGTGCCGATCGCGATCGCAGCAACTACACTCCCCACAATCTTGCCGACACCGCCCACAACCACCACCATAAAGGTATCGACTATATAATTTTGTCCGGTATTTGACCCTACCGAACCGATCAAACTAATCGCGCACCCAGCCACACCAGCCAACCCCGAACCCAAAGCAAAAGTCAGCGCGTCCACTTGTTCGGTAGGAATTCCCAAACACGCGCTCATGCTGCGATTTTGCGTCACGGCTCTAATCCGCAATCCCCACACAGACTTTTGCAAAAATAGGTAAATTCCCGCCAAACAAATTCCGGTCAGGACAATAATAAAAATTCGGGCGTAGGGCAACTGAAAATTGCCCAGCGGTATGCCACCCCGCAACCATTGCGGTGCAGTTACGTCCACATTTTGAGCGCCAAACCAAGGTTGAGTTACTGCCAGTTTGTAAGTTTGCCCTAAAAAGGCGCTCACCGCCCAGGCAATACCCAAAGATAAAGGCAAAATTATGGCGAGAATTTTGCTGCGAAGGCGATCGAAATCCAGGCGAGATTTCAGCACCCGCAAACCGCCAAAAAACAGCAAACAAAACACCGCAAGCCCAATGACCAGCACCCAACTAACGCTGCGGACAAACTGCTGCAAAATTAAACTTACACCCCAAGTTGCCAGCAGAGTTTCTAGCGGCCGCCCGTAAAGATAGCGAATCACTCCGCGTTCGAGAATTAATCCTACCAATGCAGCTAATAAAAAAGCTAGGGGAATCGCAAATAAAATATAGGTTTCAAAAGCGAATCCTCCCATACCTTTGAAGACATTTTGCACTACGAAAGTTGTATAGGCCCCCAGCATCATCAACTCGCCATGAGCCATATTAATCACGCCCATCAGCCCGAAAATAATCGCTAATCCCAGGGCAGCAATTAGTAAAACAGCGCCGATGCTAAGGCCATTAAATAAACCGTCTAATATCGCCAATTTTGTTACTCCTGCATTAAGTCGGTTAACTTTGTTCGCGGATAATGAGGGGCGGATTTTACCCCATTTGTGTCAACTTAATCGTCAACTTTTCTATAAAAAATGCTTACATTCAGTATTTAGATTCCCCTAAATACCCCTTAATAAGGGGGACTTTGAAGATTCCAGTTCCCCCTTATTAAGGGAGTAGGGGTGACGCAATAACGCTCTTGTCCCCCCTTATTAAGGGGGGATAAAAGATACGTTGTTAACGTTAACCAAATTGGTATTACCTACTTATCAAGCTTTGAATTTTCCACCTTTGGCGGGGTCTGACCAATCGCAACCCAAGCCTTTTGTTTCAGCGACAAACTGATTCCAAGGAATCGGCTTCACTGCTTCGGGCGTAGCAAAAGCGATGTTAAACAAACCGTCGTCTCTCACTTCGCCCAACCGCACAAATTTAGAAAGGTGATGGTTAACATCCATCGTTACTGTGCCCCCTGGCGCGTCAAAGGTTTGACCCAAAGCTGCTGCCCGCACTTTTTCCAAATCATCGGCTGTCCCTGCTTTTTCGACGGCTTGCTTCCACAGGTAAACCATGATGTAAGCTGCTTCCATCGGGTCGTTAGTCACTCTATCGTTGCCGTATTTTGCTTTGAAAGCTTGCACAAATTTTGTATTGGCCGGAGATTCCACAGTCATGAAGTAATTCCAGGCGGCGTAATGGCCTTTAAGATATTCTACGCCGATCGCCTTTACTTCTTCTTCAGCAATACTGACAGACATTGACGGATATTTGTCCGGCCCCAAACCTGCACCCTGCAACTGTTTGAAAAATGCTACGTTGCTGTCGCCGTTGAGGGAATTGAAAATGACGCCCCCGTCTGGCAAAGCTGCCTTAATTTTAGTAATAATTGGCGTGACTTCTGTCCCGCCCAAAGGAATGTAATCTTCCCCAACTAATTCGCCGCCTTTGGCTGCTAGCTGTGCCTTGATAATGGTATTTGCCGTGCGGGGGAAAACGTAGTCAGACCCGACTAAGAAGAATTTTTTGCCTTTATTTTCTAGCAGCCAGTCAACTGCTGGTTCGATTTGCTGGTTCGGCGCAGCCCCGGTGTAGAAAATGTTTTTGGAACACTCTTGACCCTCGTATTGTACGGGATACCAGAGCATATGATTTTTTTCTTCAAATACTGGCAATACTGCTTTGCGGCTGGCGGATGTCCAGCAGCCGAAGACGGCGACAACTTTATCTTGGTCAATCAATTTTTTGGCTTTTTCGGCAAAAGTCGGCCAGTCTGAGTTGCCATCTTCTACGACTGCTTCGATTTGTTTTCCGAGGACGCCACCAGCTTTATTAATTTCTTCGATCGCTAATTGTTCGGCATCGACAACGCTTTTTTCGCTAATTGACATCGTGCCGCTCAAGGAATGCAAAATTCCTACTTTGATCGTGTTTCCGCCCCCGGTTGCTGCTGGTGTAGTTCCTGTTGATGTGGGAGAAGCGGCGGGAGTTGCTATTGGAGTTGGAGTTCTACAAGCTTTGAGAAATAAACTTGATGTTAGGGTAGCAGAACTGTATAAAATAAATTTCCGCCGATCGAATCGCTTTGTCATTTTTTCTTGTTACTCTTGAATAGATGAGTCAGATGATTGAGAATAATAACACATAGCGACTTGATATTAAGACTCCCTTAATAAGATAGTTGTATTTTTGGATACAAATTTTATTATTAAGTAAATTAAAGTTTAAAAACAATTTTCGACAATTTACAGTACAGTCTCTCAAAACGGGTGGCGATCGCACTGCGCTTTGAGTACGATCGGACTTGTGTAAATCACCCTGATTGTCGAATAACAAATTATTGGTCTCTTTAAAAAATTAATGCCGTATCACTCCGAGCATCTGAAGTCCTTGCTATATATGGATTGTAGCATCTTTTTTTACCAAAAAAGTACACCAGTGACTTTAACACGCTCGTTGTCGCTATTTAAACTTTTCACAAATTCTCTGTTGCTTCTTAAAAAACGGGACTGGCAAAAATTAGGGCAGCGTCTCACCAATTAAGCATCGTTTTTTGAGAAAACAGCTTAAAATCTTGATTAGAAAATCAAATTGCTGTGGAGGCGTGCTGATGATACGGGATTGTACCCGATCGATCCCTCTCCGTTGAGGCGATCGCTCCCTTGAAAACCCTTGCAGGACACCCAGACGCTTTTTGGGCGCGATCGCACCCTCGATCAAATGTCCGAAAACATCTTCATCACCTACGTTCCCACTCGCCATACAATTTTCCTAAGTTTTGGCCTCGCCTGGGCCGAAAGTCTTACCGCCGATCGCATTTCATTGGCCTCAACGCTTTAAATTATTCCGGCTATCGGGACTGTCGCCCCGATTATATTCAAGCCATGAAAGAAGTATTTGAGCTAAGGACAAAACAAGGGAGAGAAGGCGAGGCAATTTCTATCTCAACACCGCTGATTGAGCTAAAAAAGACAGAAATCATTAAAGTAGGCAATAATTGAGGAGCGCATTGGGAAAAAACTTGGTCCTGTTACCCCGACGGTGAGGTTGCTTGCGGCCTTTGCGATTCCTGTCACTTACCACGGGCAGCGTTTAAGGAGTTAGGTTTACAATATCCGCTGCCTTACGCTCCCAACCCGAACACCTAGCGATAAAAATTTTATTAAAGATTTTTCCGCACAGAGGTTTAACCAATGGATAATCTCTTTTAATCACAGCTTATTCCAAATAGCTTATAATAGTTATGAAATTTTCAACTGCCACTAACATTCCTAAAAATTATGAAGAGGCGGCCTTTTGTTGGGTTCTCCCTATTGTTTGTAGCAAGCTGTTCTACAACAGTAAATCAATCTAATCGCAGTTTTTCCAATTTGGCCGTCAGTGAACCAGAAACCCTTGAATTTGCCGTAACTGATATTCAGGGAGCAGAAGATTTACAACAAAATTATCAAGCATTTCGGACTGTTCTTGGGGAAGTTTTGAAGAAAAAGATTGAATTGTTCCCAGTAGATAACTATATAGCAGCAGCCGTAGCTCTCCAGTCGGGTCAGCTAAAATTAGCTCTAACAGGGCCATCTGAATATGTGATTATGCGGGCGCGGACAAATGCTGTTCCCATTATTGCCATCACCCGCCCCAACTATCACTCGCTTATTCTTGTTCGTGCTAATAGCGAGATTAAGTCCGCAGCACAGTTGAAAGGTAAAAAAATAGCTATGTGGGAAATAGGTGCAACTGGTGGTCATCTAGGCCCGATTAAAATTCTCATGGATTCTGGCTTAAATCCCCAATCCGACTTCCAAATCTCAATGTTGGGAAAAAAGGGTTTGCAGGCTCTTAAAAAACAACAAGTTGATGCCTTAGGAATTGGTGTGAATAGATACAAAGATTTGCTCAAAATAGACGGTTTATCGACCAAGGATTTTCGGATTATTGCCACAGGGCTACCCTTACCTAGTGACTTGTTTGTTGCTAGTAGCAACCTGCCTAATACTCTTGTGGAAAAAATCCGCACTCGCCTGGTAGAAAATCAAGACAAGCTAATTGAAGCACTTTTACTTGGTAAAGCTAATGATAAGTATCAAGGAGCTAAACTGGTGCCAGCAAACGACAGTGACTATAACATGATTCGTGAAGCTTATAAAGCCACTGGTCAGGGTAATGTCTTTTAAGATTAAATTTTATTTAATACCGAATTTGTAGTAGAGATTTAGTCCTTAATTCCTAAACTCTAGAGAATAGGGTTCCTACTACGAATAAGAGACTTTATTTACGTGCATTTACTAATAAAATTGTTAAAATTTAGCTCAGGTTGGCAGTATGCAAAAATTTGAACAGGGAGAAAATGGGGCGGTAAAATTCCACCATCTTACCCTAAATAGACGGAAAAATAAAGCCGCTGTCACGGAAGGAACTCGCGACATCAACAATTCTATCAAAAAAACTCCCTTGACTGCCATTAACCGCTTCATTTCTGGCTTAAGCATTGCCAAAAAAATTACTTATGGCTACTCGCTAGCAATTGGAATAGCCGTACTAGGAACCACAGGGGGAATGATCTGTGGAGACTATTACCAAAAGCAAGCTTTCCAAGCTCTAACCTTCGCTGATGAGCAACAACATTTGCTCAGAGATTTAGAATATTCCGTGCAAGCAGTGCAGTCACATCCCAAACGCTTAATCTCTGTTTTGGGAGATTCAATCTGGTTTGAATATGAAACTGCTAAGTTCTTGAAAGATGTGGATGTAGTCCAAAAAAATATTGCAGAACTAGCTTTTTTTACGAAAGAACATTCCACAGAATTAGCAGTAAATTCTTCTGAATTAAAGGAACTGTTAAACGGTTACACAACTGCGACAGATTCGTATTCTCAATTGCTCAAATCTTTTTGGCAACAAATAGATACCTCCTCATTAAAACCAGAGGAAGTTAAAGATGCACAGCAGCAAGTATTGGATTTAATTAGAGGGGATAAAGCAGTTAAGCTCGATGTGAAGTTTGATCGGCTGTCAGAGAGTTTGAGCTTGATGACACAAGTAGCTAAGGCACAGCAGAGAGAAGCGTACATTAATTTTAATAAAGCTGAGGACTTGCGAGTGCAAATCATCGTAGTGAGTATGTTAGTGTCAGTCGCGATCGCTATTTTTCTAGCCATCTGTACCAGCCGGGCGATCGCCCTTCCTCTCCAAGCGGTAACCACCGTAGCTAAAACTATTACTCAACAAGCAAATTTTGATTTGCAAGTACCTGTCACCACAGAAGATGAAGTGGGAACCTTAGCCAAATCCATCAATCAATTAGTTGAATGGGTAGCAGAATACACCCATGAATTAGAACAGGCTCGCCAAACTTTGGAAGAGCGAGTAGAACAAAGAACAGAAGAACTTACAGCAGCCCTTCACGAACTCAAACACACCCAAACCCAGTTAATTCAAACCGAAAAAATGTCGAGTTTAGGGCAGATGGTGGCAGGGGTAGCCCATGAAATAAACAACCCTGTTAACTTTATTCACGGCAACCTAGAATACGCCACCCAGTATATTATAGATTTGTTAAAGTTAATTCGTCTCTATCAGGAGGAATACCCGCAACCCACAGAGGCGATCGCAGAAGAAATCGCAGAGATAGAACTAGACTTTATCACAGAGGATTTACTCAAACTGCTTGAATCTATGAAAATAGGTTCAGAACGCATCCGGCAAATAGTTTTGTCTTTGCGAAACTTCTCTCGCTTAGATGAAGCTCAAATGAAATTAGTTGATATCCATGAAGGCATTGACAATACACTATTGATTTTGAACAGTCGCCTCAAGCAGGGAATTGAAGTTGTAAAAAAATATGGAGAATTGCCAGAAATAGAGTGTTATCCAGCGCAGCTAAATCAAGTATTTATGAATATTCTAGTAAATGCGATAGATGCACTCGAAGACTCAGGGGATAACTCTAAAAAAAGTAAAATTCCTCAGATTTTCATTCAGACGCAAAAGTTGGACAGTAGCCAAATTCTGGTGCGAATTAGCGATAACGGCCCTGGCATTTCACTCGCAATCCAAAGCAAGCTATTTGACCCATTTTTCACAACTAAAGAACCAGGAAAAGGGACGGGTATTGGCCTGGCAATTTGCTACCAGATTGTGGAAAAACATCGGGGGAAAATAGAGGTAATTTCATCTTTGAGAGGGGGAGCAGAGTTTGCCATCACACTTCCTGCCTCCTCTCAAACTAGAAGCTAGATATTGTCTATTATGAGGAGATTAATGTGTTAACGACGACACATAATTTGTTATTTGACCTATGGAGAATAGCGGACTCGAACCGCTGGCCTCTGCGGTGCGATCGCAGCGCTCTACCAACTGAGCTAATTCCCCTGATTGAGTTTTAATTTAGCATTTTAGATGCGGGATTGCCGAATCTAAAAGGCTTACAGGTCTTGCTTGCTCTCAGGTTCCCAGACCGTCACCTACACTAGCACGTAATTGCTAAAAACGTCAAGTGTTTTCCGCGGCCGGCTCAGTGGGGGCGATCGAGCAAACTTGCGCCACTCTGTCCAACTCTACATCAGCAAAATAGTCCACCGTCCAATTAGCTTGGCGCTGGATCATGTGAAACGGGTAAGTGTGAGTCACACCCGCTACCTGAATCCCCGCTTTTTTCGCCGCTTCAATCCC
Organism: Microcoleus vaginatus PCC 9802; assembly: GCA_022701275.1. NCBI lineage: Bacteria > Bacillati > Cyanobacteriota > Cyanophyceae > Oscillatoriales > Microcoleaceae > Microcoleus > Microcoleus vaginatus. The sequence goes on along the minus strand of CP031740.1, from coordinate 2,112,062 downwards.
CGCAAAAGTATCTTCCACCGCCAAACACTCGATCGGTTGCAGGTTAAAGTCGGGATATTTCTGGTTGAAAAGTTCCACAGCCAATAGATAGCCGTCGGGTGCTGGTTTGCTCGCCGTCAAGTCGTCGCCTGCGACAATGAACTCAAAGTTTGCTGCCAAACCGACCCGATGTAACACCAATTCTATCTCCGATCGCATTGCCCCGCTAACTACGGCCATTTTCAGTCCAGTGACCCGAATTTTGTCAATAAATTCTGGCAAACCCGGATAAATAGGCAGTTTCTCCAAAGTATCTATTTGAGCTTTGTAAGCTTGGGCCTTGCGCCGCAGCAGCCGATCGAGGTATGTTTCTGTCAGAAATCGTCCCCGGCGCTCCAGCAGTGCGGTAATGCAAGCGCGATCGCTCCTTCCCAAACAAACTTCTCGAAACTCCCCACGTTTGAGCTGGAGATTTTCATCGAGCATCAATTGATCGATTATTTTCTCGTGAATTGGCTCGTCATTAACAATCACGCCATTAAAATCAAATAAAACTGCTTTTAGAGTCATTAGTCATGAGTCATTAGTCATTAGTTTGCTAACAGTTAACCATTAACAGACAACAGTTAATAGATCAAGCAGGAGCTGGAATGCCTGGTAAATCGCCATCAAAATCAGGAGTTCGATCGCCCAAATTCCACCCCCTTGCCACTCGCATCTGTTCCAAATCTTCCCCCGGCAAAGGTTTCACGCCCTGCGTCACCTGATTCACCCACCAGTGTTCGTGAGTTTGCACCGCCGCGAATCCAGCCGCCCCCGCCCAAGCATCGAGGCTACCAGCGGCGTAAGACTTAATATAAGGCTCCTCAAAGATATCAGTCAGCCACTCTGTCTGCCGCAAAGTTTTTTGATTTCCGTCCAAAATTGCCACTTGTCCCCCAACCTTCAGGAGTCGGAAGCTTTCTCGTAAAATTGCCCGCGATACAGCAGGTGGCGTCTCGTGAAACAACAAGGAAGCTGCGACTAAATCGAAGCTGGCATCGCCAAAAGCAACGCTTTCGGCATTTCCGTGCAACCACTCGATATTTAAGCCGGCTTTTTGCGCTTTCATGTCGGCAACTACCAGCATATAAGGCGACAAGTCCAAGCCGACAACTTCCGCTTCGGGAAAGGCTTGCTTGAGCATGAGGGTTGTCGAACCGGTGCCGCATCCCAAATCGATGATTCGGCGCGGTTTCACCCGCACAGCGTCAATTAAGCCTTGCCTGACGACTGTTTCGTGGGGAGGCAAAACATATTGCGTGATTGGATCGTAGGAAACGGCGGCACTGGGGTTGAGGTAGCCGCGTTTAATGCCGTGAAAGTTTTGGCTGGTGTAATATTCGGGATAAACTAAGTCGGGTTGTCGGTAGCGATCGCCCGCTGTTTCCCAGTCGATACCTTCGTAGAGTCGTTTCAGTGCTTGTTCGTCGATCGCCAGTCGAATCAGGGGCGACAAAAAGCGCTCGAAAATTGTATCCTTGCCAACAGCCATAAAACACCTTTAACAAAAACTCTTCTAATTTTAGCCAACGGCCGTAAATTTAGCATTAATTAAAACTGTTGAGCCCCTCTTTTGTCTTCCCTGTATCCGTTACCTGCGCTACAAAATCCGTAGGCTTCCTTTCCCACTTCCTTCTTATACCAGTTTCAAAAATAAATGCAACTAGAGACAAGCTCCGAACATTATTTCATCAGTCATTACCCATTCTAAAATCTAAAATGGTATTACTTCCCGTTACTAATAGGAATTTTTACCAAAAACTCCGTGCCGCCGCCCGGAGGTTGAGAAATTTTGATGCTGCCGCCGTGTCCATCCACTACAATCTTGTAGCTAATTGCTAACCCCAAACCAGTACCTTGGCCCACTGGTTTAGTAGTAAAAAATGGGTTATAAATTTTGTCTTTAACGCTGTCGGGAATGCCGGGGCCGTTGTCGGCGATCGCCACTTTCAGAAATTTACCGCCATTTTCGCGAACTACTCCCGTGGAAATTGTAATGATTTTATCTAGGCGATCGATCTCGTTCAAGGCATCTATCGCATTGCTCAGCAAGTTCATAAAAACCTGATTGAGCTGAGACGGATAGCACTCAACTGAAGGCACTTTTCCGTATTTCTTGACTATATAAATTCTATTTTTGATGCGGTTGGAGAGCAACAGCAAGGTATTTTCTATACCCTCGTGAATATCCGCCTGCTTTTTGTCCGATTCATCGAGGCGAGAAAAGTTACGCAAAGAAAGAACGATGCTGCGAATGCGTTCGGTTCCTATTTTCATAGAATCCAATATATGGGGCAAATCTTCCTCGATAAAGTCTAACTCGATTTCTTCGGTAAAGTCTGCGATTTCTGGGGGGACTTCGGGGAACTTTTGTTTGTATAAACTCACCAATTCTAATAAATTTTTAGTATATTTGCTGGTGTGAGGTAAATTAGCCGAAATGAAGTTAACCGGGTTGTTGATTTCGTGCGCTATCCCAGCTACCATTTGACCTAGTGATGACATTTTTTCGCTCTGCACTAAATGAGTTTGAGTCTTTTTCAGTTCATTTAAGGCACTATTAAGGAGTTTTACTTGGTCTTGGGTTTGACTGTAAAGGTGAGCTTGAGTAATTGCGATCGCCAGTTGGTCTGCTACAGCTTTTAAGAGTTGGATTTGCTCCTTGCTCCAAAGCCAATGAGTAACGTGGCTGCAAATTAAATAACCCTGCGGCTGGTTTTGAGTGTGGACAGGAACGGCTAAATAGCTATTAGGTTTAATTTCGCTCGCTTGAGCTGCACCCTCCGCCCAAGTGTCCCTCGAAAGAATAATGGGCTCGCATTGGTCACTCGGTATTGACAAATTTCCGACCAAGTAAGACTCAAACTTTTTAGCGGGCGTCGAACAATCAGATGGGCAACATTCCCATAGGATTTGTAACATTTTTTCTTGTGGTTTGTACCAGCCAAAAGCCGCCCGTTCTAGGTGCAGCAAACTTACTATTTCTTCGACTGTGCTTTGCACGATTTGGTCTAATTCCAGGGAAGCGCGAATGCGTCCAGCAATCCGGTTGAGCATGGCTTCTCGCTCCGCTTGAGCGCGATTGTTTTCAGAGGAATAAATTAGCCATATTGCTGCTAGCATTGCTGGGCCGAGCAGTCCGGCGACGACCGATGTCAGCAAATTTAATGCTTGCAGTTGGGATTCAATATTTTCGCGGGGAATTACTAAAGCCATCGACCAGTTAACTTCCTTGAGGGGAGTATAGGCCACATACACCCATTTATTATCTATTTTTACCAGTTCAATTTTCGTCTGGCGGTCGATCATCTGTCGCGCAATTGTGGAAAGCGCGGGGTCTTGTGACTTTAAGAAGCTTGGGGTCGGCCGATCGATATTTCCGATTAAGTTACTGTTGGGATGAACAATTGGCACTCCTTGTGAATTGAGCGCAAAAGCATAACTGTCAGAACCGTACAGCAAGCTGTTAGCGACAGATGTTACTCGGTCTAATTTAATGCTGCCCGAAAGGACTCCCATTACTTGATTTGGAGCGGGGGGTAAGGTCCAAATAGGAGCTGAAATGATGATCGTCGGAACTTTTGTACTGCGGCCGATCAGCGGGTCGGAAACGTTGAGCTGCCCTGCCATTGCTTTTTGAAAGTGTTGGCGGTCTTTGTTGTTCGCCCGGTTGCCTAGAGTGTTGATAAATGAGCCGTCGGGTTGAGTTAATGACAGGATGAAATACTCTTTTAACCTGTATATTTCTCCTTGCAACCTGGGTTCGACTAATTTCCAATTGATAGTCCTAACCGTAGGATCGTAAGCAATGGTTTCTATTTCTGCTTTGCGGCTGCTGAGCCAGCGGTCGATTTCGTCGGTACCTTTTTCTAGTTTTAATAGTGCTATTTGCTTTAAATTGTCGAGGATTAGTCCACGCACAAAAAAATAGCTGATGCAAGCAGTTGTGCTAATGGTTAAAGCCGTGGTGGCCAGAATTAGCAGGGTCAGCAAATGGCGGCGCTGCCGTCTGTGCTGCCAAAGACTGTGCGCTTGCTGCCACCGCGATTGAGCAGAATTGCTGATGTTTTCCCAAAAGTGGCGCAGGTTTTTTGTTTGGTGTGGCGGCGGCGCAGACACAGATCCGGCTTGATTTGCTGGGTTTTGCATCATCAAATGTTCTCTCCGAATCAAATTCATCAAACGGTATTGGTCATTCGGCAGAATTAAGATCAGGCAAGTCGTGAGACCAGTTTCAGAAAATAATGCAACTGTAGGCCGGTGATCCCAACCCTGGTAGTCATCAGTCATTCCGAATTTCAAATCTCAAATCTCAAATTTAAAATGGTATGACTTGCATTCGTGACTGCAAACAATTCTTATTCTGATCGCGCGATCGCCTTCTATTTTGGCATCAATTTTATATTTCGACCTTCAATTTACCTACTTGAGGTTAGTGCTTTACGATATCTTTAATATCTATCTTGTTTGTATAACAAAATAATTGTAAATAACACAGAGAAAATACGGAGTTTTTTAAATTAGCAATGTATTATAATGTATGGGCAAAACCCTCTGGACAATTTTACCAATTTGTGCTGTGGTTTCAATGGGAAATTTTTTCGTCTAAAGCTCTCTTAGCCAAGCGGGTTGCATAAACGGTGAGGGCGATCGTTGCTAGCAAACCAATGCCGTAGAGAGCCCACTCAGCAGCAGTGCGCGATCGCCCTTGCGATCCAAGTGCAGCCAAACTCCCGGCCAGGGAACCGAGATAAACATACATGACAGTTCCCGGAATCATGCCGATCCAAGATGCCAAAAAATAGTCTTTTAAAGATACCTGCGTGACTCCGAAAGCATAGTTAAGCAAATTAAACGGAAAAATGGGAGAAAGCCGCGTCAGCAGCACAATTTTCCATCCTTCAGAAGCAACTGCGGAGTCGATCGCCTTAAATTTTTGATTGCCCTCTATCTGTTTGGAAACCCAGTCGCGAGTTAAATACCTTCCTGTTAAAAAAGCGCCAGTTGCCCCTAAAACCGAGCCGATCGAAACACAAACCGAACCGCCAACGACTCCAAACAAAACGCCAGAACCGAGAGTCAGCAAAGAACCAGGGATAAATAGAACTGTTGCTACAATGTAAATTAGAATAAAAGCTGCCGGGCCCCAAGGGCCGAGACTCGCGATCGACTCCAGCGCATTTTTCAAAATTCCTTGAAAGTCCAAAAACTTGGTCGCAGCAATTAAAGCCACAGCTAAACCAATCCCTAAAATCAGCTTCCACCTGTTTGATCTTGGCGGATTTTCATCGGGCGATCGCGAATCATTCATTACCTCAACTCTCCACTCTCAATAATATGGGCATGGGGCATTGGGCCCAAAAGCATGGGGAATCGGGAATCGGGAATCGGGAATCGGGCCCAAGAGCATAGTTTCTTCCTTCTTCCTTCTTCCTTCTTCCTTCTTCCTTCTTCCTTCTTCCTTCTCAAATCAAAGTACCGCCGCAGCTAGAACCGCAACCTGCCGTACAGCCATAACAATAAGCAGCAGTTTGCACCTCTTGAATCACATCTAAACTGCCAGATTCGAGCAATTTAGCAACAGTTATCTTTTCCCCGCTGCCAGTTTTCGCGGGCAAATTTTCCATTTGGTTAAAATCGCAGTCGTAGACATTGCCCAAATAGTCGATCGACAATTCGTTACGGCACATTAAATGTTCCAGAGTACCGGGGTTAAAATTCTCCTCCAAAAACCCGAGATAAGGCTTGTGCAGTTTCTTATGTTCCAAATGAAACTTAGTCCGTCCCACGGGCAAATTAGTAATCGCGAACAATTGATTAAAACAAATCCCAAACTGTTCGGCTAAATAAATCTTGTAATCTTGCTCTAACTTGCCTTGTTCCGGTGTTAGCGAAAACTTGTCTGTTGTCGGCACTTGTGGATTGTACACCAAATCTACAATTAAATTGGGGTTTTTCCCGTATCCCAACTGATTTAGCTTTTGCAGCGCCCGAATCGAACTGTCAAAAACACCGTTGCCGCGCATTTTGTCCACATTGTCAGCTTGGTAGCAGGGAAGCGACGCCACAATTCTGAGCTGGTGCTGCGCGCAATATTCGGGAATATCTTCAAAACCTTTTTCAAAGTAAATCGTCAAATTAGAACGAATAATTACCTCTTTACCTGCAGCCCTGGCAGCTTCCGCTAGCGGTTTAAAACCGTAAAGCATTTCGGGAGCACCGCCGGTGAGGTCAACTGTTTTAATTTGAGGAAAGCGGCGAATGATTTCAATTAATTGGTCGCAAATTTCCGGGGAAAGTTCTTCTGTTCGTTTCGGGCTAGCTTCTACGTGGCAGTGAGTGCAAGCAAGGTTGCAGCGTTTGCCGAGATTAATTTGTAAAACTGTAATCTGCTTTTTAGTTAAAGCTGAGTTAATTTTGTTTTTGAAAGGCGTGACTGCTGTCTGAATCATTTGCTCACCTTTTGGTTTGTGCTCGCAACGAATGTAGAGGCGTTCCGGCGGAACGCCTCTCATAATTTAGCACTAATTCTTTGGATGCGACAGTGACTAATTTGAATGATTAGCAACAAAGTTAATTGAAACTCACATCTTGCACCATTCTTAAGAACAGGCAAGATGCCTGTCCCACAAAAGTTAATTTTCTTGTGGGGTGGGCATCCTGCCCGCCCGTCTACTTAATCTTACTTGAGAGAGTCAACTAATGTTTCAACTCGTGCTTTAATTTCATCTCGAACGCGGTGAAAAGTTTCTATGGGTTGTCCGTCGGGGTCGTCGAGTTGCCAATCTTCAAACACTTCTCGCAATACCCACGCTTCGGGTAAATTCACGCCGCAGCCACACAGAGAAATTACGGCGTCGTAGTCTTCTGCATTAAATTCGCTTAATGGGTTTGATGTTTGATCGGTGATATCAATGCCGATTTCTGACATGACTTGAATTGCTGTCGGATGAACCCTGCTTGATTCTAACCCGGAACTGGTGACTCCAATCTTTCCGGCTCCGATGGTTTTAGCAAATCCTTCTGCCATTTGCGATCTGCAGGAGTTTCTTTTGCAAACAAACATTACTTTTTTCATGGTTTTTGTTGGTTGTGAGTTGTTGGTTATGGGTTGTTGTCGGGGTTCCAGGGGTTTCTAAGGGGCCGGTAATTCAAGGGCGCGATTTGCTAGTGCGATCGCCTCTTTAGCTGCTTGTTCCTTGCGTTCGCTGTAGCGATCGGTCAAATAGTCGGCTTGCTCCCGCAACAGCAGGGTAAACTTGTACAGTTCCTCCATCACGTCGATCGCGCGATCGCGATAAGGCGAATCCTTCATCGTCCCATCTTCATTAAATTCCTGATAAGCCTTAGCAACCGAAGACTGATTCGGAATCGTAAACATCCGCATCCACCGCCCCAAAATTCTCAAAGTATTGACAGCATTAAAAGATTGCGAACCACCGCTGACTTGCATCACCGCCAAAGTTCTGCCTTGAGTCGGTCTGACAGCCCCTATACTTAAAGGAATCCAGTCAATTTGATTTTTCATAATGCCGGTAATATTGCCGTGCATTTCTGGGCTCGACCACACTTGACCCTCCGACCACAGGCTCAATTCCCGCAATTCCTGAACCTTGGGATGCGTATCGGGAACGCTGCCGTAAATCGGCAATTCCAGAGGATTGAAAAATCGAACTTCGGCACCGAAACCCTCAATAATTCTCGCCGATTCTTCCGCCAACAAGCGGCTGTAAGAACGCTCTCTCAAAGAGCCGTATAGAAACAAAATTCTCGGTTTGTGCGTAAAACTTGTCATGCTACTTTCAATTAAAATCCCGAAATCCGTTAGACAGTTCCCGATAAACTGCGACTGCTAATTGTGCTCCCCAAATAGGAGCCACCCAATAAACCCAATGGTGTTCCCAAATGCTGCCAATTAAAGCAGGACCGAGCGATCGTGCCGGATTCATGCTCGCTCCGGTAATTGGCCCCATAAATGCCGCTTCTAACCCTACAGTTAACCCAATTGCTATCCCGGCAAAGCCGATGTGAGCGCGTCTATCTAATCCCGAACCGAGGATAACAAACATTAAGATAAAGGTCAAAACTGTTTCTAAAATGAGAGACTGCAACCAGTTACCATTGAGAGGGATAGTTGCACCGAGATTTGCTACTTCACCTAAAGTAATTAGCAGCAGTTGAGAGGCTGCAATTGCACCCGCACACTGCGCTAAAACGTAAGGCAAAACTTTATATTTTGGGAAAAAACCGCTCGCCCAAAACCCTAAAGTTACGGCCGGATTAAAGTGTGCGCCGCTGATGTGTCCTAGGGCGTAAATCATCGCAGTTACTACTGCACCAAATACAAAACTGACGCCTAAATGAGTTACGGAACCAGCGCTAGTTTTGTTAACCATCACCGCACCGGTGCCGGCAAAAACCAAAATAAATGTACCTAGAAATTCCGCGATCGTCTCTCGCCTGCAATCTGGCCGAGCACAAGCTAACCGATGAGCTGTTGCATCCATCGCTCTCAACTAATTGGTTCCATCACATCATATCAAAAAAAATTGATATGTCAATCATCTAACAATCCATCTCAATATTTGAGTGATTAAGAAATGTTGATAGGTTAACCCGCGTCGGAACAGGGGCGCGCCGGCAGGATCTGGCTGAAACGGCGGTATTCGGCGAGGTACTGTTCGAGGGCGACAAACTGAGCTAAATTGAGGCTGTAGTAAATCCAGCGGCCTTCTTGGCGGCTGCGGACTAAAGCTGCATCCTTCAAGGCTTTGAGGTGAAAAGAGAGTTTAGACTGAGTGACGTTGAGCCGATCGCACAAATCACACACGCACAACTCCTGTTCCCGCAGCAACTCCAAAATCTGAAGCCGCAAAGGATCGGAAAGAGCGTGAAAGCCAGCACCAATCAATTTATCTGCAACAGGCGGCGCGATCGGAGAATTTTTAACCATAAATTACCCTTAAATTTTTATTCAAAAACTCCCGGCGCGATTTCTTGTTTTTACCGTTAGATTTGATCAGGTTATCATTTGATGACAATCCCAAATCAACTGCGAACTCTTTCTGTTCTAGGACTAACGATTAATTCTTTTACCGATGCAACACCCAGTAACCACAGCCGCTGATTGCCGCAGCAATTGGCAAGGTCAAAATCCATGATAGTAGAATCTGATAGAAAACGCGCACATTAGCTTTTTTTGAAATCAATCCAACACCAAAAATTGAACCTACCGAAACATGGGTAGTAGAAACTGGAAGCCCATAACGACTGGCAGCAATAACTAAAAATCCAGTCACTAAGTTTGCCACCAGCCCTTGACCGGTATTCATTGCGGTCAGCTTTTTGCTCATGGTTTCGGCAACTTTTTTAGCATTCAATAAACCGCCGAGCGCCATTCCCAAAGCTACTGCTAAACTTCCCCACTGAACTGATATTGATTGACCGACTAACATGAGCGAAACAATTTTCGGCGTATCGTTCAATCCTCTGGCAAAACTGACGATTCCCGCACTCATAAAATGGCAAACATCCACTAACTTTTGGCTGGGGATTTGTAAGAAATTTCCCAGGTACCTTTGCGTGCATTTATCTAGAGAATCGACGGCGACATCAGCGGTTGTGATGCACTTAAGTATGTTAGTTGCATCGGGCTGGGGAATCGGAATAATCTGTTGAGTTTGACCAGCGCAAATACACCATTCTTTCTGGATTCCTAAATAAACTCGCAGGTAGCGAGACAGCGCATAAATTAAAGCTCCTAATAGAATCGCAATCATGGGACTTAGCAACAAAGGCATTAGAAAATTTTTCTGCAAGGCAGTAAAATTAACTTGAGTACCAATTGCTACTAAACCTGCACCGCTAAGGGCACCTGTAAGACCGTGAGTTGTGGAAATGGGGAATCCAGTTAAGGTAGCAAGAATAACGGTTAAACCCGCAGCGATCGCGACTGCCAAATGAAAATCTTGACCATTGGCGATCTCGTCTGGAACTAGCCCTTTTCCCGAAAAGCTTTTTACCAGCGTTTCTGCTAAAAAAATAGAAAATATTGAACCTGCAAAAGTTGTGATAGTTGCCCAACCAATTGCTGTTTTATAGTTCGTGGTCTGACTACCAAACAGTGTCGCCACGCCTTTAAAATTATCATTAGCACCATTGCAGTATGCTAAAAAAAAGGTGGCGATAAATAGGGCAATAAGTAACATTCTCTTACTCAGAATAAGTGTGGTTTATTTAAAACTGTTTTTGATCCGGGCCGCTACAGCACCGAATTTGATTGTATAGACACAGTGGCATCAAATAAAATAATGAAAATATTAAGATTTATTGGGGTACTAGGCGAGCGATCGCATCTTAATTTCGCGCCAGCAACATGGGCACGATATTGAACGATATTATAATTAAGGCTGGGCGATCGCTTCAGGTACGCTCAACCCACCCATTCACTTAGGATTCTGTACCCTTGCCGGCACATCTGTCAGTCCTGCCTTCTGCATCAGCGAAATCACCCCTATAGACAGAATTCCCCCAATAATTGCCCCGACAACTACCAGGATAATAAAGACTTTTTGCAGAGTTTTTTTAGTTGCCGGGTGGTACTGTCTCGGCAATGCTTCACCTTGATCGTCAACTTCTTGCTCCAAGGGGTCTAGGGGATTGGAGGGATTTGAGTTAAAGGGATTGGGCGCTTGATTCATGATTAGTTTGGGTTAAAGGAGATCGACAACTATTTTAACTTGCGATTTAGCCTCGCAGCTTAAATAATACATTCTGGTTTTACGGAATACTCTATAAATTTCATTAAGATTGCTAAAATACGGATTAACCCGGTTTATTGAATAAACCGGGTTTTTCAACATACTAAAAGTTTTAGGTCACGCTTCTGCTTTTGACAGGCGATCAAGAGAAATTGTTGCCGCCTTAGATACTTGAGAATTACTATCTTTTTCTAAGTATTTCAAAGCCGAAACGCTCTTAACACTCGGCAAATTGCCCAAAGCTTCAGCCAGCCTCTGGCGAATCAGCCAATCTTCCGACTGAGCAAAATTGAGGATGCGATCGATCGCCCCAATTTCCTTAATTTCCCCCAAAGCCGAAATTGCCGCCTGCTGGATCACCACTTGCTCGCTGTCGAGAGCTTTTAGCAGCACGTCACGAGCCCGGGGATCTTTGAGATTTCCCAGAGAAACAGCAGCACTGAAGCGCACCAGCCATTGAGTATCTTCGTAAAAAGCCCGCACCAAAGCATCAAAAGCTCTGATATCTTCCAGATAGCCCAAAGCACCCGCAGCGTCAGCGCGAATGCCGTAATCCGGGTCTGTTTCTAGCAATTTGACTAAAATAGGATAGCACTCTGCTGTCGGTTTGACCCCGAGAGCAAACACAGCCATCGATCGCACTTGCAAACTTTCGTCGTTCAACACCTTTTTAATCAAAGGCACCGCCTCTGCAGCAGGCACGTTCCGCAAGTTGGCCAAAGCCACCATTCGATCGGCTGAATTTTGGCTTTCTAACTTGGCTGCAATTTGCTCTAAGCTTAAAGTTGTCATTATGGATAAATCTTGTAGTAAAACTTTACATTCGGGTTATTTTGATTATAGGAGAGTCTCTGGAGAAAAGCAGGCAGTAAAAACCGCCCAAGGATTTGAGATCCGTGAGATTGCGAATTAGTGGCACCATTAATCTCAAGCTCAGATTGCGTGGAAATAATCAATGAGAAAGTTTATTATTTAAATCCCAAGCACAGGCGAGGTGTTTGTGCCGTTCCCTAAGGCTTTGCCCGATAGTTAGCCGCCCTCTGACAACCTGCAATCAACTATGCCGTTTTACCACCCGCCCTTTTACTCCTCAGCCTTAGAACAAGCGATCGACCGCTACCCCCTAACTGCCGGGCCAGAAACTTCCTTAGCAGCGGCGATCGCCCTGATGAGTCAGTTGCAAAACAGTTGTCCCCTAGTCAAAACACCTGTACCCTCAGACCGGGGGGGGATGACCGAAACGTCCCCGCCGGACAAGGTGCGGGCCCGCTGCGTGCTCGTCGTGCAGAACCAGCAGACTATTACCACAGGGAACTTATCCGACAACCCCAGTCGCGGATTGTTAATCGGCATATTAACTCCCGCCGACTTAGTGAGGCTGATAGCTTCTGGCAAAATAGACACCCAGCACAAAGTAGCCCTGCACAAAATACCCATTTCTGAAGTGATGTCCCCGGTTTCGGTCTCCCTCACAGAATCCGATGACCAAGACGTGTTTACCGCTTTATCCTTATTTCGCCAGCACAAGATTCGCTATTTGCCGATCGTCAATCAATTGGGCCACTTGGTAGGAGTGCTGACGCGGGAAAGAATTCGCCAAGTATTGCAGCCTTCAAACATTCTCAAATTGCGACGGGTAGCAGAATTGATGACTACGCCAATTACAGCACCCCACACCGCCTCGCTGCAGAGTATAACCGAACTGATGTCAGAGCATCAAGTCAGTTGCGTAGTCATCACAAAAAACAAAGAATTAACAATGGAGAAGCCCAAAGATGACTATACCTCCATTTTTCACTATTCCTTTCACCAACCCCTGGGAATTCTTACCGAATACGACATCGTGCAAGCACAGTTTCTCGAACTAAATTTCGAGCAAACCCCAGCTCAAAAAGTCATGAGAACTCCCCTGCAATTTCTTCAACCTTCCGATTCCCTGTGGATGGCCCACAAAGAAATGCAGCAGCAACAAGTGCAGCGGTTGGTCGTGTGCGGGGGGCGCGGAGAACTGTTGGGAATTATTACTCAGACCAGCTTGCTCAGAGTCCTCGACCCCACCGAAATGTACCGAGTTGTCAAACAGTTGCAGCAGTCGGTTTATCAACTCCAAGCCGAAAAAGTGGAACTGTTGCAAAGCCGCAACGCCAAACTGGAACAGCAGGTGCGGGAACGGACTGCAAAACTCCATGAACAATTGCAGCGCGATCGGCTGTTAACTCACATTTCCTTGCGGATTCACCAATCCTTAAACCTCGAAGAAATTCTCAACGCCAGCGTCGATGAAGTCCGCCAAGTTTTGCAAGCTGACCGAGTAGCAATCCTGCATTTAGAGTCCAGCAATTACGGCATTGTAGTGGCAGAATCCGTTGCCGAAAATTGGTCTTCAATCTTGGGAGAAATCATGCCGGATAATATCTGGCAAGAATCTGCTTCTGTGATCGAACAGGAAATTTATGCGGTTCCGGATCTCGACCAAGCCTGTTTGAGCGCCGAAAAATATGCCCGGTTCCAGCAAGCGCAAATCAAAGCTTATTTGATTGTACCAATTTTGCAAGACGGCAATTTGTGGGGGATGATGTGTGTCCATCAGTGTTCCCAATCCCGTCAGTGGCAACCTTCGGAAGTGGATTTGCTGCTGCAACTGGCAACTCAAATCGCGATCGCCATTCAGCAAGCCCAACTCTATCAGCAAGTCCAAAATCTCAACACCGACCTCGAACGCCAAGTCCAAGAACGCACCGCCGAATTGCAGCAAAAAGTTCACGAACTCCAGCATTTAAACGTCCTCAAAGATGAATTTCTCAGCACGGTTTCTCACGAACTGCGGACGCCTTTAGCTAATATAAAAATGGCTATTCATATGTTGAGAATTTCTCCCACACCAGATCGACGCCAGATTTATCTAGAAATTTTAGAAACAGAATGTACTAGAGAAACAGATTTGATTAATGCTTTGCTAGATTTACAGCGGCTCGAAGCCGCAACTTGTCCGATCGACCTCGAACCAGTAAACTTAGAAGTCTGGCTGCCTACTATTATCGACCCGTTTTACACCCGGGCCCACGACCGCCACCAGGATTTGCGAGTAGAGTGTGATCGCCACCTCCCCACGATCAGTTCCAACCGCGCTAGTTTGGGACGAATTTTAGCCGAACTCCTCAACAATGCCTGCAAATATACTGCCAATGACGGCGAAATTTTTCTGAAAGTTGAGTGCAAAAACGGAGACTGGGAACAAGAAGGACAAAGGACAAATTCGCGACAAGCAAGTGCTGTGGCTTCAGAAATCCAATTTACACTCAGCAATCAATCGTCCATTTCCATAGAGGAATTGCCTCGAATTTTTGAGAAATTTTATCGAGTTCCCAACGCCGATCCTTGGAAACAAGGAGGTACAGGTTTGGGTTTAGCTTTGGTTCAAAAACTTGTCGAACAGTTGCAGGGAAAAATTGAGGTTGAAAGCAGGAATGGCTGGACTAATTTTACCGTCACATTTCCTACCAACCCGGATGGAAATTAGTCCGCCATCACTCAATTTTAGATTTTAGATCTTAGACTTCGACCTAAGAGGTTCGGCGAGCGCTTAGTCAACTCGCGCTCAGTCGAACGATTTTAGATTTTCGATTTACTCCACAGACGAATCTGGGAGCTTGAACAAGAGTCTAAAATTTTGGGAGTTCCATGACTCCTGTCGGGGGCTGGTATTCATTTTTTGGGGGTCAGCTTTTTTGGGTGTCACTCTTTTTTAGGAGCTAGTTTGCGGATACGAGACGGTGCTGGTACCAAATTCAAATATTCATTTTTATCTTCAACAACTGGTGATCTAGATGCTGGGTACTTCTTGCGTTTAGTGGCATGATTCGCAACTGTGCCCAAGCATGGTATGCCAAAATTTTCTAATTGACTGAAAACTTTTTGGACTAAAGAAAAGGGAACCTGGCGAAGTGCTACAACCATCAGTATGCCATCGGTGCGCGCCGCTAAAAAATTCGCATCTTTACTGTCCGCCAGCGGTGGCGTATCGTAGATAACTAAGTCAAATTTTGCCTGAAGTTCTTCCATTAAATACTGCATCTGAGATGATGCAAGCCGTCTGGCAGTACCAGGCTCCGGGAGACCGGCAGTTAATACAAAAAGATTATCTGCTAGATGCGATGGTTGGATAATTTCATGGGGTTCGTTTTTATTGTCGAGCAAGTTGCTCAATCCCTTGACATTAGGCAGTTCCAACAGCAAGTGCAGGCTGGGGGAATGCAAATTCGCGTCTACTAACAGCACTCGCTGACCCGCCAGCGCTGCCACGTGAGCTAAGTTTAAAGCAACGGTAGATTTGCCTTCGCCAACTGTAGCCGAACCAATTGCCAAAGAGCTAATCGTTCGATTTGAAGAAAGAAAGCGGATATTAGTATAAAGAGAGTCAAAAGCTTCTATAAATTCCGCAGCATTTTTCCTATTACCCTCTTTTCCTTCAAGATAAGCATAGGCCTTAGCAATAGAAGGCGGCAATTTTCTAGCATTTTTGTCAAGAGGAATTGCTCCCAATAAAGGTGCTTCAACCGCATCTTTAACGTCATCAGGAGAGTAGAAAATATTGCGTAACTTTTCAATTAGGATAGCAGCTCCCAGACCCAAAACTAGCGCTCCAACAACTGCCATCAAAAATTTGTTTTTAGCTTTCGATGGAACTGTCATCAACTGGCCCTTCTCATCTCGCGGTATCCGTGGTTCAGAAATTATTTCCCAAGGTACTTGGCTTTGAGCTGCTTGGACGCGCAGAGTTTCCCGCTGGGTTAAAAGTTGATCGCGGGTGCGGCCGGCTACTTCTAATTGCTGTTGCAGCTCGTTGTAGCGGCGGGCTATGCTGGGGAATGCTGTTGCTTTTGTGTTTAAATTGTTTTTAGTTTGGGTGATTGCTTGAAGGCGAGCTTCTAAGACTTCAACTTGGTTAGCAGTATCAACCAATTGTTTAATCAAGCCTATGCGAATAGAATTTTGAAAATTCTGGACTTTAGAATTAGCTTGGGTGCCTACTAAGTTTTGCCCCAAAATTCGATCAGTTTGCTGGTTGAGCAAAGCTACTAAATTTGCCCGCTTACGCTCTAAAGCTTCCACTATAGGGTTAGCAGATTTAAAACGAGCTGTTTCTACAGCAATCTGACCTTCTACTTCCTTAACCTTGGTCAGCAACTCTTTATATTGAGGTTCTTCGCTTAAAGCTGAAGCGGCAATAGCTTCATTGGGTGTAAAATCTAATTGTTTTTGCAAGTTAGCGTACAGCGTTTTCTGTTCTTGCAGTAGCCTTTGAGTTTCTAACTCTAAAGTTTCTACAGTGCGAACTTGCTCGATCAATTGCGCGCCTTGTTCTTTAGGATCGGTAATCTGTTGCTGCTGCTGTATCACCTGTAACTCCGATTGCAGCTTGTTTACGCGCTTATTGAGTCCCGGAAGCTGGTCTTCAATAAATTTAACACCTTCACCAATCCGAGTCTTGCGTTCATCAAGACTGTACTTTAAATATTTCTTTTTAGTTTCTTGTAAAACGAACTCAACTAATTCAGGCTCGTTCCCCATGAAGCGAACTTCCAAAATTTTAGTGAGCGTCGTCTGATCTTCTCCCAGCCGCAAAACGACTAATTCTTTTTCAAGAATTTTTTCGGTAACTTTTGGATATCGTTTTTGGACTTGTTTGGTAATAGCAGAAAGCATCTGAGGACTCTTGAGAATTTCAAGTTGAGTTGCGTAGTCCAAACTAAAAAAATCTCGATTAGGTACTCCTCCCCCCTCGCTGCGATTGGCGAGGGCAGCGGGGTCAGCAATTCTGGCCTCCGTTGTCACTGGTTCCACTAGCATCCGAAAATCGCCTTGATATGTTTTCTTGCCTCCCTTGATCTGATAAAAAGCTCCAAAGCCTACTAGACCCATAATCCCAATAATGATGAGGGCTTGTCGCTGAAAAGTCCTCAACAACGGTTTTACATTCAATCCTTTCTGAGGCTGCGCGCTTAACTCTTCTCCCTCGTCAACGGAAAATTGCTGCACCTGTCTGCTCTGGTTGCTAATGGGTACGATATGAGCGTCCTGTTCTCTTTCCATGTTGACCTCTTTGATATTTTGGGGGTAAAATCAGCTTTGTTCTGCGAGCCTTCTAGTTGATACTTTGAGCATTGGCTTAAGGATATCACACGAGATTCTTGGTTGGTCGAGCCCAATTCCTTCTAATAGTTCTCACTCTTTTCACATAGTATACAAAAATCACTAAATCCCTATGGTGTGCCGGCGGCAAAAGTTATTTTACAACTTCTGGAGACTTGTATCAAACTGCATTTGGGTCTGCTGCGTTGTGCTTGTATGTAGAGTGTCCGGGCGACGAAGCAAACTTTTTGCGGTGTCGCTCAGCTTCGCGGTAGGGGCGCAATAACTTTACCAAACTTTTACAATTGACTGTAACACCTCAGCCGTCGCTTGCGCTGGTATTGCTTTGTAATCTATGACCTTTTTCGCTTCGCAGTCAACAGCAGAAGCATATGTTAACTTACTCGTTAACTGACAGGCTAAAACGTTTGGCATTTTCCATGTAGATAGAATTATTAACATTCAGCAAATCTTTGGAACGGCAACTAATCGAATCAATTTCTGAGAAAAATCTGTCTTTTCTTTTAATTATAAACTTTTTGAGTAGCTGGATGACTGTTGAAGTTGAGAGACTTACTCACTACCACAGTATATCACACACTACTCTCAATAGTGCGCGACAGACATAAAATTTAATAATTGGTTTTTTCAAGATCGATCGACATCTCAAAAAACTCAACCCTTCTGGGTCTGGCCACCGGGGCGGATGGTGCTACGCGATTTATGTTTTTTCGTAACAAAACTAGGTTTCTGGGTTCCGGGACTCTTACTAAAACTATCGCTTTTATTCGCCCTCCAAGCAAGCTATAGCAATCCTTTCGGTAAACGCGCAACGTGCTTTTTTTTGAATTAACGGATGCAATAAGAAGATGACACATTGTCAAACACAAAAAAGAGTTCGCACAGGATGAGAGGATTGCTATTGCTCTCGCTGGGATTAGCTATTGGTAGTTGTTGTTTTTTGATTTTACTAATTACCAACTACTCCTTATTAGCGCTTACTGATTTTGTGCTTTTCTTTCTCGAAGTTTCAACAATATTTCTGCATGAACTTCGCGGGTTATGGGATAAAAATATGTAAGAATCATGCCAGCAATTAAAGCAATTGTGGGCAGCGGCCCGATCGCAACTCGAATCGCAAACAGTGCAGAATCTGGCTGTACGGGTGCCGGCTGTCCGGGAACTGTAGAGAGAAATCCAGCTCTTTCTAATGCTTGGCCTACCAACCACAAACCCCCTGCCAATCCGATTTTTTGTAGCAGTACCATGAATGAATAGAAAATGCCTTCGCGTCTTTCTCCGGTTTGCAGTTCGTCGAGTTCGATCACATCCGGTATCATCGACCAAGGTATTAGATAAGCCGTGGAAACTCCGACACCTGCCATGACTGCTAATAGGTACATCTGCAATACTTGTCCTGGTTGGAGGAAAAACAGTCCAGCTTGGGCAATAATCCACAAACTCATGCCCATAAAATATACGGCTTTTTTGCCGTATCTCTCGCTGACTTTACTCCAAACAAATAGCATAATTAATGCAGTGCCTTGAACTGCGATCGCAACCAAGCTAAAAACGTACTGTGGCTGTTGCATCCAGTTAACAACAAAGTATGGAATAATAGTAGCAGTCAACTGCACTCCCAGCCAAGAAAAAAGATAAATTCCAATTACGTACAAAAAAGGGCGATTGCTAAATGCAATCTGCAACTGTTCTTTCAGTGGCAAGGATGTAGAATTATCTAGTTCGGCGTTTTCTAATAGTTGGGCTGCGACGTGCTTGCGAGTTCCCAAAACGCACCAGTACAAAGGCAATACAGAGATAACTGCACAGATTGCACCTAATACTAAATATTGTTGATTCGGGTTGTTTTGAAATACAGCAAAGATAATTAGAGCTAAGATTAATGAAAAGATGCTGCCGCCAATGGAGAAAGCAAATCGAAAACTATTAAGGCTAGTGCGTTCGTTGTAGTCTTGAGTAAGTTCTGGAGTCAGGGCAGTGTAGGGAAGATTGACAGCCGTGTAGGCGGTGTTGAACAAAATGCTGATCGCAACATAGTACCAAAATAACACTGTGTGATCCGTGCTAGGTACAATCCACTGCAATAAAAAGAATATGCCGAAGGGAATGCCACCATATATTATCCAAGGATATCGGCGGCCCCAAGGGTGAGAAGTACGATCGCTCAAAACCCCCACAATCGGGTCGTTTATGGCATCCCAAACCTTGCCAACTACCAAAATATTGCTGGCTAAGCCGGCAGGTAAACCAGCGACATTGGTAAAGAAAACTAGCAGGTAAAATGCTAAAACATTAGCGGTAATTGCCGGGCCGAGGTCGCCGGCACCGTAAGCTAATTTTGTTGAGAGGCTGAGTTTTTGTGTTGGGGGGTTGTCGGCGGCTGGTTGAGGCGGGGAAGTGTTGCTCATAAACTTTGATTTCGGGATTTTTTTGCAGGTGGGGACTTTGTAGTAGGAGTATAACTCGCGCTAGACCCGAATACTCAATTTTTTGTAGCGATCGGGACAAGCTTGAAGATTTGGTAATTTATAATTGGGTAATTGGTAATTGATAGGTTGGTGGGGGCAGGTTTAGGAGATTATTTGTCTTAGGCAATTATTCTTAGTAAAACCTGCCCCTACTTAAGGAAACAGTTGCGAAATCTGAACTTCTATTCCTGGAAATGCCAGCATTGACAAAACATGATCTTCATTAAATACTGTTTCTTGTCGGTAGTTTGCTTCGCCTGGTTCGCGAAAAACATCAACTTGCCGCCTGTTAACATCAAGTATTCAATAATCAGTAATTCCCGCCTTAGCATAAGTCGGTGCTTTTAGCTTGCGGTCTGTTTCTAAAGTCGTGTCAGCTATTTCTACTAATAAAAAAATATTGTCCGGTGCGGGATGAAAATCTTGGTACAGCCGGGGGTCGATTTGCACCACAGCAATATCCGATTCTGGTTCTGAATTATAACGAAAGAGCGATCGGGTCTTGGATGCGAATTAAAGCAAGTCCTGCCAGCAGACTTCTTAGATAGTCGGCTGCACAGAGATTAGTTGCTGCGTGGGGAGGATTTTTTGCACTCCTTGAAATAATTTGCCCGTCAATTAATTCGACTCGTTCATCGGGATTGAGAATGCCAGTTTCGGTCATGCGGCGGTATTCCTGTACAGTCCACAAGCGTAAATCTGTTACAGTCATGGCACAATTTCCTTGGGCGATATTATGTATTATCGATTCACATTCTAGTTTTTCTTAAATTACTCGGTCAACAATCTAGATTTAGCTGTAATTGCTCCCACACACCACAAAATAGCATTGACAATTTCCGATCGCTGAATATCTTCTGCGTCTAAAAAACTTGCAAACTCTTCCTCAATATTCAAATGGTCTGCAAAATCATAAAGTATGCGCTTGTATTCCGTTGGCATCGGTATTAAAGTAGCTTTCACTAAATCGAAAAGCGCGTTCAAACAGTTGAGGATAGTAGCTGACTCGTCAAAATCTTCGGCATCGAGCAAGTACAGCGTTTCTGCAATGTCGCAAATAGCGTCTATTTGTGTGGGCGGCTTTCCCAGTTCACTGACATCGATATTGCACAATTGGAGAGCGTTAATCGCTAGTTCTGGACGGGTAAAAAATACAAGTTGACCGCCGGCTACTAAGGGTGGCTCTTGTTCTCCATAGACCATTAGAGTATATAGATTTGGTGTTTCGGTGCCGGGGTCGATCCGGAAACCGAACAGCCACAACAATTTTTCTGTATTTGGGTTCGCTGTTTGCAGTGTTGTTGGGAAAGTTTTTGGTTCTGACATGAATTTTTAATCCCTATAATACGCTCTTAAACTCGGTTTCTACGCATTTTTTTGGTTTTTGTGATACATCTCCAGAAAAACCGGGTTTATAAGGCAATAGTGCGTAATTTTTTTTCTATAAATTTTGCTGAATTATGTCGCAGCATTCGGCAACAGTTGCTCTTTCTTCCATTGCTGCTACTAGGGCTTCGTAAGCTGATTTGTGGTTTTCGATCAGGTTTTTTGCTCGCAGCAAACCCCAGTTTTGTTTGAGTTGAATCTCGGAACTGGGACGGCGCAGTTGTGTTAAAATTGCACTAATTTTGGTGCGGTCTTCTGCTCCTCCTTGTGCGCTGCCGTAAACAAATTTTTCGGCGACTATTCCGGCCATCCACACGGTGCAGTATTGGTCTAAAAGTTGGGCGGAAAGAGTGCCACTTTGGAGTTGAGATGCTAATTGTTCGTCTTCAAATCGGACGCCGCCTTGGGCTGTTTGACCTTGTTTAAATGCTTCCCAAGCGTTGAGGGCGTAGCTGGTTACGGGAATTCCCAACAGGTGGGCAACTAGGAAGTGTCCGGCTTCGTGGTGAAGGATACGATCGCGCTTTTGTTTGGAACTTCCCCCCAGCCAATCTAATAAAATAGTACCGCCTTGACCTTGCCACTGGAAACTGTCAAGGGTGGCTAGCCCCAACAGGCAAAAAGTGGCGATCGCAGGTACGGCTTCTGGCAAGTTGAATAGGGGCCCCAACAATATTGAAACGGTGATGGCAAAGATAGAAATAGCGATAATATTCAAAGAAGTGTCTTTCATAATGGGGAATGGGTAACTGGGAATTGGTAATGGGGAATTTGTAATAGGGAATTGGTAATGGGAATTGGTTTTAGAGGTAAACTCAGGTACGATCGCGCGATCGGTTTGGCAGCGTCGGGTCGATCTCCGCGCCCGGGACTTCCGACAAAAACTCCACCTTCCAGTTTGACTGAAAATTGCCGCTCCGAAGCCACCGATATTAAAAAGATATTAAAATAAATTAAAGTCAAGTAAAAGTGTTAGTGGAATCCTTCATGTCAGTTTTGGCAGCGATCGCAGTTTTAGGTATCTTGATTGTCGTTCACGAACTCGGCCACTTCCTGGCGGCGAGACTTCAACACATCCACGTCAACCGCTTCTCTATCGGTTTCGGGCCCATCCTCTGGAAGTACCAAGGCCCGGAAACTGAATACGCCCTCCGCGCCTTTCCCCTGGGAGGTTTCGTGGGTTTCCCGGACGACGATCCCGAGAGTACAATTCCCCCAAATGACCCGAATTTGCTCAAAAATCGCCCCGTGCTCGATCGGGCGATCGTCATTATTGCAGGGGTAATTGCCAACTTAATTTTTGCTTATTTCCTGCTGGTGGTGCAACTGGGCACTGTCGGCGCGGCAGAAATGAACTACCTACCGGGAGTTAAAGTCCCGGAAGTCGCTGCGGAAGTCAGTTCGGCCGCCAAACAAGCGGGAATTCGATCGGGCGACGTTGTTCTGTCTGTTGACGCCAAGGAATTGGGCGCTTCCCGCGAAGCTATCAAATTATTGGTCACAGCAATCCAAGATCATCCCAACCAACCCCTAGCGTTGGAAATTCAGCGCCAAGAACAAAAATTTGTGGTGACAGTAACTCCTGAAGAGTCGCCCGACGGCAAAGGTCGCATTGGCGTGCAGCTAACTTCTAACGGCACTGTGGTGCGGCAGCGGGCCGGATTTGTAGAGGCGTTTAGCAAGGCCGCCAAAGAATTTGAGCGGATTGTGGTGCTGACGGTTCAAGGTTTCGGGCAGTTACTTAGCAATTTCAGCCAGACTGCCGACAAGTTGTCCGGGCCTGTGGCGATTGTGGCGATTGGTGCAGGGATTGCAAAATCGGATGCTGCGAGTTTGTTTCAGTATGCGGTGTTAATTAGCGTCAATTTGGCTGTGATTAATATCTTGCCTTTACCTGCTTTGGATGGCGGTCAGCTAGCTTTTCTGTTGATAGAAGGACTGCGGGGCAAGCCTCTGCCGAACCGCATTCAGGAAAATGTTATGCAGACTGGTTTGGTGTTGTTGCTGGGTTTGGGAATTTTCTTGATTATTCGGGATACAGCTAATTTGGCTGGGATAGATTTTCGATTTTTGATGCAATAGTAAATGAAGAAAGAGGGAAGAAGGAAGAAGGAAGAAGGAAGAATTATGTCGGATTTTCCGTTTTCCTATTTTCCTATTTTTCCCTCTCCTTTTTTTCCTACGCAAGCGAGGCAGAGCCTCTGGATCTGGGTTGCCCGGTCGTGCCTGGGAACCAGTTAAAAACAAATAACTAATGACTAATGACTAATGACTAATGACTAATGACTAATGACTAAAAAGTTAAGTTTAAAACAACGATCGCTCGAAATTCTGATTCGCCTCAAACGCCTGTATCCAGAAGCTCCTTGTACTCTCAACTACGAAACTCCCGTCCAGTTGCTGGTGGCGACGATTCTCTCGGCTCAGTGTACGGACGATCGAGTAAATTTGGTAACGCCGGCTTTGTTTGGGCGTTTTCCCGATGCGGTTGCTTTGGCAAATGCTGATATAGAAGAACTCGAAAGTCTCGTGCGATCGACTGGTTTCTACCGCAATAAGTCTAAAAACATTAAAGGTGCTTGTCAGGCGATCGTCAATAAATTTAACAATCAAGTGCCGCAGCGGATGGAACTGCTACTAGAATTGCCCGGAGTTGCCCGCAAAACGGCTAATGTCGTTCTCGCTCACGCTTTTGGTATTAATATGGGCGTGACCGTAGACACTCACGTCAAACGTTTGACTCAACGGTTGGGATTAACCGAACATACCGATCCTACAAGGATCGAGCGGGATTTGATGATATTGTTGCCGCAGCCGGATTGGGAAAATTGGTCGATTCGGTTGGTTTATCATGGCAGGGCAGTTTGTAATGCGAGAAATCCGGCTTGCAATATTTGCGAACTTGCAGATTTGTGCCCTTCTGCTAATATTACGCACGGGTGCGTCAGTGCCGAGGCTAGCAACTAGCATTAAAATATAGAATCTGACGCACCTTACAATTGCTGAAAGGAAGAGTTTATAAATGAACTCGATCGGTAGATAGTTTTTTGAGTTTGCTATAATTATTGTCAACAGCTTAATGCTAAGGAAGTAAGTATATGAGTATTGCGATTTCCCTCAGTCCAGAAATAGAGGCCCTACTTCGTGAAAAAGCCGATCGGGAAGGACAAGATATTAGCCTTGTTGCTGCCCAATTGCTAACTCGGATATTAGAATGGGAAGCCCGAGACTCTGAAGAAGCTATTGAGGGTATTCAGGAGGGGTTAAATGATTTTGAGTTAGGACGGTTCCGTTCTTTTGATGAATTTGCTAAATCACAGCGCACCAAGTACAGTTTTCCAAGAAACTGATGAGATATCTCATTGAAATTTCTAGCGTTGCAGAAGCACAAGCGGATAGTGCATTCCTGCTATTATCTCAGATGACATCACCAGAGAAAGCAAGGGAGTGGTATGAGGGATTGTTGAAGGCAATCGAGTCTTTATCAGCGATGCCAAAACGCTGTCCTCTCGCCAGGGAAAATCAATACTTCAGTAAAGAAATTAGGCAGTTACTTTACGGTAAAGGGCGCAACTCATACCGCATTCTTTTCACTATTGCCGAAAGTGAAGATGTGTCCGCAGTTCGCATCCTCCACATTCGACACGCTGCACAACAAACTCTTGGCGAGAACCAGGAGTAGTTCCTAGGGTGGGTCAGCTCGAATTCGAGCAACTGTCGATCGTACAATATTAGCTGAGGCACTCTGCAAATGAGATAAGTTGTTGTGTGTAAATAAAAATATTTAAAACTAAAGTTATCCAAAAAGACAAAAATATAGTAAAATAGTAGATTGTGATTTATCTAAGGATATCAACAGATTATGGCTAAGAAGAGCATGGTCGAGCGCGAGAAAAAGCGCCAGAGACTCGTAGACAAGTACGCCGACAAGCGGGAAGACCTGAAAGACCAGTTTGACCAAGCAAACAATCAGATGGACAAAATGGCGATTCACCGCCAACTGCAACAGCTACCCCGCAGCAGTTCGCGGACTCGCTTGCGGAACCGCTGCTGGGCAACTGGACGGCCCAGAGGTTACTATCGTGACTTCGGACTGTCTCGCAACATGATGCGAGAAATGGCTCACGAAGGTCTTTTGCCCGGTGTTGTGAAGTCTAGCTGGTAGCACGAAGGAAGAAGGAAGAAGGAAGAAGGAAGAAGGAAGAAGGAAGAAGGAAGAAAAAAACTCACAATTAATCGGCAGGATTATGTTTGGGGTTGATTTTTGTTTCAGACTTATGAGTTAAATTTTCCTCCTTCTTGCTTCACTGGCCGCAGCATTTATCGATGCCGAGACTTTCGAGTAACAAGTCGCTGACGGCGTTGGCGATCGCAAATTCGCCGTAGAAGCTTTTAGAAAAATCATAGGCCTGCATTTCGGTGACGATCGCAATTACGAGGCTGCCCAAGTCGTTTTCGCCTTCCATACGCTGGCGGACATAGATTTGGGCAGCTCTTTTAGCTATTTGCTGGTTGGCGGCTTCTGGGATAAACTCGGAGTCTAGCCATGCCAGCAGCGTTTGTTGGAGCCATTGGCCTTCTTGCTCAGGGTTTTTGGCGGGCGGTAAGGTAATAGGTTCGATGGTTTCAGACATGATTATTCCTAATTGCTAATGTTGACTTTGAAAAGTTAACTGAGAAATGACAACTGATAAATATATGCAATATGATATACCGACAATTATACAAGGATACGCGCAAGGCTATTTCTTGATGGCAAATGACGGCGAGGAGAGTTTGGGGTGGTATTCGAGCCGGCAGCGGGCGCTGATTCCCCTGGATGAAAGATTTACCTATCCGAAATCCCTGCGTCGCCAAATCAATCAAAATCGATTTTCGGTAGCTGTGAACCGCGATTTTGGGGCGGTGGTTGAGGGTTGTGCCGATCGCGAAACGACTTGGATTTCTAAGGAGCTCAAGAAGATTTACTGGGGTTTGTATGAGGCCGGTTGGGCTTACAGCTTCGAGACTTGGTGCGGCGACGAATTGGCGGGCGGTATTCTCGGATTGTCGATCGGCGGTGCGTTTATTGGGGAGTCGATGTTTTACCGAATTCCCGAGGGTTCTAAGGTGGCGATGGTGAAGTTGGTGGAGAGATTGCGCGATCGATCTTATCTGATGTTCGACGCTCAAATGAACAATCCGCACTTGGAAAGATTCGGCGCTTATACTGTTAAGGAAAAACTGTACAACACTCTTTTGCAAGCAGCTTTGAAGCGCCGCTGCTCGCTATTTTGAAGAGTCGGTCAGTAGGGAAAGGGCAGTGCCATTTTCGGCGCAGATAGTTGCTTCAAACAAGAGTCGAATTAAGCTCAGATACTTCTCGGAGACAACCACAATGCAAGTCACAACCGAAGAAATTATTTATCCATGCAGCGACGGTCAACCGATGGCAGATAGCACAATTCAATACAAATTAATTGTCACAATCAAAGAAGGTTGCGAGTCACTGTTGAAAGATGACCCAAACGTGTTTACAGCCGCCGATTTACTGTGGTATCCGGTTGAGGGTAGAACAGATATTTCTCAAGCGCCCGATGTAATGGTGGTATTTGGGAAGCCAAAGGGCGATCGGCGTTCTTACCTACAATTTCGTGAAGATAATATTCCTCCCCAAGTCGTGTTTGAAATTCGCTCTTTCAGCGACAGCCAAATAAAAATGAACAAGAAATTTTCATTTTACAATCGCTACGGAGTTGAGGAGTATTACCTTTATGACCCAGCACAAAATGAGTTGACTGGTTGGCAAAGAATTGAAGGAATGTTAGAAGTAATTGAACCCATGGAGGGCTGGATAAGTCCAAGATTGGGAGTGCGGTTTGAGTTGGGATCGGAAGGGTTAGAGATTTATCGACCTGATGGACAAAAGTTTCTTTCCTATTCCGAATTAGATGAACAGCGAGATTTAGAGCGACGGCGTGCCGAACAAGAATTTCAGCGTGCAGAAGGAGAATTTCAGCGCGCAGAAGGAGAATTTCAGCGCGCAGAAGAAGCAACGCAACGAGCCGAAGAAGCCTCGCAGCGTGCCGAACAAGAAGCTCAAAAAGCCGAACGTTTAGCAGCCAAACTGCGCGAATTGAACATCGACCCTGATAGCATCTAAGCTCGAACTAGGAGAATCAACCCAGTTTGTCAAAGAAATCGGGTTTCTGGGGATTGCAGTTATTTACTTTTTTCAGGGCGAACGGCGATATTTGGTCGATCGCCCCCCAGCTAAAATCACCTATACTACAATATATAATACAGAGATTTGAGCCAAAATCCTTGGAGCTCAGAAAAATCAGAATCGAAGCCCCTTGAATGTGTAAAAATACTGAAGCAAACATTACTAAACCCTGCACGGAGCAATTGTTGTGGATTCCAGATATAACCCCCAATCCATAGAAGAAAAATGGCAGCAGACATGGGCTGAGCAAAACTTAGACCAAATGCCAGAAGATACCCAAAAGCCTAAATTTTATGCCTTATCCATGTTCCCCTATCCATCGGGAAACCTGCACATGGGACACGTCCGCAACTACACAATCATCGATGTAATTGCCAGACTCAAGCGAATGCAAGGTTATCGGGTATTGAATCCGATGGGATGGGACGCTTTTGGTTTGCCCGCAGAAAATGCCGCCATCGAGCGCGGAATTCCCCCGGCAAAATGGACTTATGAAAATATTGCCCAAATGAAAGGCTTATTTCGCCGCTTGGGTATTTCTTTCGACTGGACAAAAGAAGTTACAACTTGTTCTCCCGATTATTATCGGTGGACTCAATGGATTTTCTTGCAATTTTTAGAAGCCGGATTAGCTTATCAAAAAGAAGCCGCAGTTAATTGGGACCCTATAGACCAAACAGTCTTAGCAAACGAACAAGTAGATAACGAAGGTCGTTCCTGGCGTTCCGGTGCCAAAGTCGAGCGCAAATTATTGCGGCAGTGGTTCCTCAAAATTACCGATTACGCCGAACAGTTATTAAACGACTTAGACAAATTGCCAGATTGGCCAGAAAGAGTCAAATTAATGCAAGCCAACTGGATCGGCAAATCAGTCGGCGCTTACTTAGAATTTCCCATCGTCGGAATGGATGAAAAAATCGCCGTTTTCACCACACGTCCCGATACAGTTTACGGCGTCAGTTACCTTGTTTTAGCGCCGGAACATCCACTAACTCAGCGCGTGACTACCGAAGACAGAAAAGCCGCCGTAGAAACCTTCATCAAAGAAGTTGCACTGCAAAGCGAGATCGATCGCACAGCCGAAGACAAACCAAAGCGCGGCATCCCCACAGGCGGCAAAGCAATCAATCCTTTCAACGGCGAAGAAATCCCCATTTGGATTGCCGATTATGTGCTGTACGAATACGGCACCGGCGCAGTCATGGGAGTACCCGCCCACGACACCCGAGATTTCAAATTTGCCAATCAATATCAACTGCCAATTAAAGTAGTAATTGTGGATGATGATGAGATTCCGCTGACCGAAGCTTACACAGAACCCGGAATTATGATTAATTCCGAAAACTTCAACGGCATGGATTCAATTAAAGGCAAAGGAGCAGTGATTGAATATGCCGAAAATGAAGGTTATGGCAAAGCGCGAGTGCAATATCGTTTGAGAGATTGGTTGATTTCTAGACAGCGTTATTGGGGCGCTCCGATTCCCGTAATTCACTGTCCCACCTGCGGAACAGTCCCCGTACCCGCATCGGATTTGCCCGTCTTGTTGCCGGAAAATGTAGAATTTACGGGCAAAGGTTCGCCCTTGGCAAAGATGGAAGAATGGGTAAACGTTCCTTGTCCGAGTTGCGGCACTCCGGCGAAGCGGGAAACAGATACGATGGATACTTTTATCGATTCCTCGTGGTATTTCTTGCGCTATCCCGATGCTCAAAATCAAGAGCAAGTCTTCGATACGGCGAAGACAAATGATTGGATGCCTGTAGACCAATATGTCGGCGGCATCGAACACGCAATCTTGCACTTACTGTATTCGCGGTTCTTTACCAAGGTTTTGCGCGATCGGGGTTTAATCAATTGTGACGAACCATTTAAACGCCTGTTAACTCAAGGCATGGTACAAGCAATGGCCTACAAAAATCCTGTTACTGGCAAATACGTTCCCCCAGCAGATATAGACCCCGCAAATCCCAAAGATCCTGCAACTGGTGAAGCTTTAGAAGTCTTCTACGAGAAGATGTCCAAATCAAAATACAATGGCGTTGACCCCTTGGAAGTTATGGGCAAATATGGGGTAGATACGGCGCGGATGTTTATTTTATTCAAAGCGCCGCCCGAGAAGGATTTGGAGTGGGATGATGCTGATGTGGAAGGGCAATTTCGTTTTTTAAATCGCGTTTGGCGCGTGGTGACAGAGTTTGCTGCACGCCCCCCTGCCACCCCCGGTCAAGGGGGAGAAAATGCTGAATTAAGTAAAATTGAGAAGGATTTACGGCGGGCAATTCACACTGCAATTAAGGAAGTTAGCGAAGATTTGGAGGGGGATTATCAATTCAATACTGCTGTTTCTGAAATGATGAAACTCAGCAATGCTTTGAATGATGCTAAGTGTAAAGACTCGCCAATTTATGCAGAAGGAATCAACACTTTGATTCGCTTGTTAGCGCCTTTTGCACCACATATTGCTGATGAATTGTGGCACAATACTGGTAACAGTGAATTGGTGCATACGCAAACTTGGCCGACTGTCGATCCATCTGCATTAGTTACCGATGAAATTACGCTGGTAATTCAAGTTATGGGCAAGACTCGCGGCACAATTCAAGTGCCTTCTGGTGCTGATAAAGCTGCTTTGGAAAAGTTGGCTCGCGAGTCGGAATTGGCCAAGCGTCACCTGGAAGGTAAGGAGATTAAAAAGGTAATTGTGGTGCCTGGAAAGTTGGTTAATTTCGTGGTAGCGGGATAAAGATGAGAAACCCGGTTTATTGAAGAAACCGGGTTTTTAATACTTGCATTTAAAAATTAGCCAGTCCACAAATGAGTAATCTAAAAAAATCCCGACTATGACTTACCCACTCCGCCAAAGAAACCGGGTTTTTTACGCAATCTCCTGATGCCAACAAAGTATTTTCGTAAAAATCCGGTTTCTGAGTACCCATGCGTAAGTCCTATTTAATTGTTAGTTTCAAAAAGCAATTGCACGATCGCTCCGCATTCCAATTTTAATACTGATTGAGCGCTGCCGCCATTAACGGCAATTTCTAGCCAACCGTCAGAACCAGTTATGGCAATTAAATGGCCCGGTTCGCTGTCGCTGTAGGTTTTACCGCTGGGGACGCGAATTGCATCAGAACTATTGCTAATTGTCAATGACCAATTGTTACCTATAATGCAATCATTGGGGATATTAGTAATTAAGTTGCCAAAGCGATCGACATATTGAACACAGCCTTCTATACCTGTGGCTGTAACGGCACAATTTGGTATCTCTAACTGCACTAAACTTGCAGGGTCGAGATCCTCTCCCAAGTCTTCCAACGCCACCCCGTTGGCCAAGTGAGCGCCCGCAGCAGCGAAAATATCGCGACCGTGGAAAGTGCTGCTGGGTTGAGGTGTGCGCCAGTATTTGGGGTTGGTGAGTTCGACAGATGCGATCGCACTTTCCCGACTCAACACCCCGCTAAACAACCCGTTATCCGGCCCGACAAGAAAGCAATTAGCACATTTAATCGCAACCCCGCGTCTCTTGCTTCCCACCCCCGGATCGACGACAGCAACGTGTACGGTTTCCGGCGGAAAATAAGCAAAAGCAGTCATCAAACAAAACCTCGCCGCCGCAATATTTTGAGATGGTATTTGGTGCGTAATGTCAATGACTTTTAACTGCGGGTTAATTTGGGCGATCGCACCTTTCATCACTCCCACATAAACATCGCTTAATCCAAAATCAGTAAGCAGAGTTATAATTCTATTTTTAGACATATATCCACAGGTAAGAATATGGTATCACAATGGGAAAACTTTCTGCAAAACTTGGGAGAATGGCACGGTTCCTTCACTCAGATATCACCGCGAGGAGAGGTACTTCAAGATACTCCTAGCATTATTTCTCTTGAAGGTCTAAATGACAACAAAACTGTGCGATTGAAACTCCGTCGCTTTTCCCCAAATCCTAGCGGTGTCGGCGAACCGGAAGTGAGCGAACTTGTTCGAGAATATCAAGCTTTGGGACGAGATATCCTATTTTTTGAGAATGGAGCTTTTTCTCAGGGTACTATTCAGCTAGCGCCTTTTTCTGAGTGCGGTGCTGAGTTTGGTTTCATCTACAATTATCGCCGATTGCGCTTCATTCAGATCTACAATACCGACGGCAATTTATCCAAACTTACCTTAATTCGGGAAAAGCAGCTTGATAAAAATGTGCCCGAACGTCCGCCTTTAACTGTTGACGATTTGCTGGGAGAGTGGCAGGGCGAAGCCGTGAAAATGTATCCAGATGGGCGTTCTCCTGAATTTTATTCTACCAAAATGCAATTGCATTTAGAAAGTAGCGATCGCCTAGTGCATAAAATGACTTTTGGCAGTAATGCTACTGTTATCAGTTCTAGCGCCACCATTGACGGTTCACTTCTGCACTTTAACGAAGGTGCTTCGCCCGTACAAGTTGTACTCCTTCCTGACGGCGGTTCTTGCGCTTTACCTGTCAAGATTGAGTTGAGAAAACCTATATTTTTCGAGGCAGGTTGGTTGGTAGAACCTGACTTGCGGTTTCGGATGATTCGCAGTTACAATGAGCGGGGTGAATGGGTAAGTTTGACTTTAGTTACTGAACGCAAAATTAGTCATTAATTAGTATGGGCTGGTTCACCAACACTCTTTAATTTTCACCAAAAATCTACATAAACCCGCCCCCTTTATGGACGAAAGTTTATGTAGCAGCGAATTTTATTCGCCGGACTTTGTTTCCTGAGTTTGCGATTGAATCACCGCACTCCAGTCATCATTATTAACAGCAGCTTCCAAATCCTTAGCGCGTTCGCCGTCACTTTGGACGGCGGTTTCTAACTCTTTGGTAAGAGTGGAATCTGCCATTGCTTTCCGCAATTTCAGCTTCTTTTCTTCATAAGCTTTTTGTTCCTCCGCAGACATTGCCGATCGCGCTGCTTGGCCTACCGTAGCCGCCCACATTTCGCTTTCAGCACCGTTTCCAGGCGGAATGCTGCCAATGGATGCTATCCAAGCATCCCGCAAACTTTCCATTTCTTCCCGCTTCGGGAATTTGAAAGTTTGCACGCGCAGGAAAGCACAATTTTCTGCGCCATTTTGGGCGATGTGACCGTTGATTGAAAGCAGGATATTTCGCGAATAACCTACATACTGAGTGTTGCGGGAAATGTCCATTACAGCGTAAACGCCGGCGACTTTCGCGTTAGTTGCCAAATCGCGCCATGTATCGATCGACATTACTTGCGTGCCGTCATTTTCTAATTCAGAAATAGCGGCGGCTGCACTGTGTTCAGAGTCGGAACTGTATAAAAAGTTGTGCAGTCCTTCATGGGCGACAGGTACGTTTTGATGTTCAATTGCTACGTCTCGATCGGCATTCACTTGATTAGCTTCCATAAAACCCAATTCCTCAAAAAATGTCAACTTTACTCATTAAATCCCACTTTCAGGGGCGGGCTTGCCGGTCCACCCCAAAATAAAGTTTTGTTTGTGGAACAGGCCGGAAAGCCTGTTCTATTGTTTTTTTTGCCCTTATATACTTAACTTACGGCAATTTGTTGCAATTCCTCGTCAGTCAATTTAACTTCGAGCGCCCGTACAGAGTCCTCAATACTCGATACTTTGGTCGCACCGGGAATCGGAACGACGCAGGGCGATTGAGCCATCAACCAAGCTAATACTATACAGTAAACTGAAACGTTTTTTTCTGCGGCTAATTTGGCGATCGCGGGCATATCTTCTAAGCTGGTGACGCGGCGGCTTCCTCCCAAAGGACTCCAGGGAAAAAATGTCAGTTTTTCGGTTTCGCAATATTCCAGAACGCCGTCTGATTCCGGCTGTCTGTGCCACGGATTGTACTGATTCTGCACGGAGACAACTTCTACTGTATCGCGGGCACGTTTGATCTGCTCTACAGAAAAGTTGGACACTCCTATAAATCGAATCATTCCTGCTTCTACTGCTTCTTTTGCAGGTGCTAGGGCTGCTTCTATGGTATAAGCGGGATCTGGCGAGTGATATTGCCAAAGGTCGATCGGTTTCTGGCCGCCCAATGCTTCAAAACTTTCGCGAATTGTCTGGCGCAAATGATGGGGATTGCCGTTGCGCGTCCATGCACCTTGAGGCCGCATTAAGCCGCCTTTAGTGGCGACAGTAACCGCCCGAGTATCTCCGGTGTACTGTTCCAAAGCTTTGGCAATCAGTTGCTCGTTGTGGTGTTTGTCGGATTCATCTTGACAGTAGGAATCTGCGGTGTCAATTAGGGTGACACCCAAATCGAGGGCGCGGTGAATTACCGCAATTGATTGCGATTCTGGCGGCCGGCTGCTTAAGGACAGGGGCATACCTCCAAGACCGATCGCGCTGATAGTAAAATTACTGTTACCCAGTTTTTTTCTTTTCATTGATTTCCCTTCGTTTGCGTGGTTTATTTCCAGTTTACATTTCAAGGATAGGTTGAAATTTTACATTAATTTAACTATCTAAGTAAATAGAAAGAAATATTTTTTAGATAAGCTGTTTGGCATTTAAAATGTATATTTCAAGTCCCTATTCCCCACGTGTCCAATCCTCTCCCTCTCAAACATAATAGACAATCTAGATCTGCAGCAGCTTACCTACCTACTTAACTAGCTGGAAGCGCTGGTGTAAAAGCGGAGTGCAAATTGCCAGAAGTAGCGGGAGAAAAATAACAGCCCGATCGCCAATATTCCCGCCCCTGCGATCCAAACGATTTCACCTCTCCCCAGCATGGCTTCTGCAGGCACAGTCGTCAAGAAGGCAACGGGAACTACGAAAGTGAAGAAAAATCGATAAGCTGCGGGATAAGCTGCCATTGGAAATCTACCCGCTTCTAACAATCCTTTGAGGACTTCGGTAACATTGTAAATTTTGACAAACCAAATGCTGGTGGCCCCTAACATAAACCATATACTGTAAAGAGTAATAGTTCCGAATAACAGCGGTATTGCTGTTAAAAAATAGTTGCCGATTCCTACTCCCAACTTGTTGGCAGCATACAGCAGCAATACGGTGCCGAAGATTAAATCTGGGATTCCCCAAGGCGAAACTGTGTTTGCAGATAGCCAGAATTGGGAACTGATGGGTTTGAGGAGTACGAAATCGAGAGTACCTTGCTGCACTCGATCGACAATACGGCTGAGATTAGGTGCTAGAAACGTTGACGAAAACCCCTGCAAAATCGTGAAAATACCGAGCACAACTAAAGCCTCTTCCCATGAATAGCCCGCAAACCTGTAGCCGGTACGGTAGAACAAAAACAGCCCAAATAAGCTGCCCGCAAGATTTCCGAGACTGCTGAGAGTCGCGAGGACAAAGTTGATTCGGTATTCTAGTTCCGCTGCGATCGCCGCACCCCAGAACAATTTCAGTACGTGCAAATATCGTCCCATGTTTGTCGCCATTTTTTGCCGTTGAAATACTTAGATTTCATCCTATTGTAAAGCTTGTGTGAAGTTAACTGCGGTACTGGCTGCTCTTTTCACTATAATTTTAAATTATTTATGCCGCTTAGTTAAGTAGTTTTACTAAGACGCATTATTAACTTATCTAACAATATTTAAACAAAAATTACAATTATTAATTTAAGTCAATTTTAAGCCCATATCTTTTGGCAATTATTAAGAATAATTGATCTTTTTACACCAATAATCGCTTCATTGATTGGAAATACTAATGTGTTACAACTCTTAATCTTATAAATATTTGACAAATATAGCAATCCTAAAATTTATAACTCCTGCAAGGATTGCTATATGATAAGAGTTGAGGGTAAAAATACAAGATTAAGGCACCCGGATAGCGCGTATAAAACGAAAAAGTCTTGTTATTCTAAATTAGACAACAACTTTCTAATATATTCAATTCAATTACTAATTCACTATCTAAAATTTGCCGATGTTCCAATTCCGTATCAAAATCAAAGAAATCATTTTCTGCGTCCGCGATCGCATTATAAGTTTATCATACCTTGATTCAGCAGCGCCTAATTTTAATTAACATCCTGTCCCTCCCTTAAGCAGGGCTGGGGGGACAGGATGAAAGGGGAAACGAGACTTAAAGCGGTCGATAAACGCGATAGTTAATTTCAGGGAAAATATTATCAATCTCCTCAACCTTCTCCAACCAACCCGAATCGACTTTGCCTTCTTTCACTTCATCGTAAAGCTTGTGAAAGCGCATTAAGTGCGATCGAGTCCGCCGCACTGCATAGGGCACCATCGTTCCTGTACGCATGATAAATGCCCAGTCAGAAGATTGAGCTAGCAGCACTTCCCGTGCCGCCTGGTTCAAAGCCCGCCACTGCAATTCATCCGCAGGTTCCATGCTTCCCAACTCAATCATCCGTTCCGCTGCTTTGTGCAAGTGCGGGTAAATCCAAGCATTGGTATCGTTGAGCCAATACTCGTGGAAACCCCGGAAACCCCAGCTAGACTGAGAAGGACGGCAAACTTGCTGAGTCGGATTTCCGCGCAAATAATCGGCTAAGTGCGTCATCTCGTAGGTATTTTGGTCGTACCAACTCTTGCGGAACAGGTAATCTAAGAACCAAGGCCCTTCGTACCACCAGTGACCGAAAAGTTCGGCGTCGTAAGGCGAAACAATAATCGGCGGACGCTGCATAATGCCGTTGAGGTGTTCGACTTGGCGTTCCCGGTTGAAAGCAAAGTTGCTGGCGTGTTCGGCTGCTTTTTCCCTTGCCCAGTAAGGATCGTACAACTGTTTATCGCCTAAACCCAATCCACGACCGGTGATTTTGTGATATTTAATCCCGGTATTTTTCCGCTGACCGTTGGGCATGATGTAGGGCTTAATGTAATCGTAGTCAGCTTCCCAGCCCAAATCTTTGTAGAATTCGCGGTATTCGGCGGCCCCTGGATAGCCGACTTCGGAAGACCAAACCTGCTGCGAGGATTCGTGATCCCGGCCGAAGGCTGCGACTCCGCATTCGGTGAAAATTGGGGCGTAGCTGCCGTAGCGGGGACGCGGGCGGGCGTAGAGGATGCCGTGACCGTCTGTGAGAAAGTAGCGGAGGCCTGCGTCGGCTAACATCCGCTCTAAGCCTTCATAGTAGGCGCATTCGGGCAGCCAAATGCCTTTTGGTCTGCGGCCGAAGTTTGCTTCGTAGTTGTCGCAAGCTACTTGAATTTGTGCCCAAACTGCTTCGGGGTACATTTTCATCAGCGGTAGGTAGCCGTGGGTGGCACCGCAGGTGATGATTTCGAGGTTGTTGGTATCTTGGTGTTCTTTGAAGGCTTTGACTAAATCTCGATCGTACTTTTCCCAAAAGTTGCGAACTTGAGAGAAGTGAGCGGCGTAATGTTCTGCTAAATACCGGAGGTGACCGTTGCCGCTGTTGTGTTCGATTTCGAGATCCGCTAATTCTTCGAGTTTAGCCAAGTGGTCGTCGAAGCGGTCTTGCAGCAAGGGGTCGCGCAGCATTGCCACCAAGGGCGGCGTCATGCTCATGGTAATTTTAAAGTCGATGCCGTCGCGTTTGAGCCCTTCAAAGACCTGCAGCAGGGGAATGTAGGTTTCCGCGATCGCCTCAAACAGCCATTCTTCTTCTAAAACATAGTCGCTTTCGGGGTGGCGGACAAAGGGCAGGTGGGCGTGCAGAACGAGTGCGAGGTAGCCAATAGTCATAAAAAAATTCGGTAAGTGGGAAACGAGCGTGTCTTTAGACCTGAGAGGGAAACGGCTAGGCGGTTTGAACCGCCGTGAATCTTTCCATTACACGGGGATTGCTAGATGGGAGTGTACTTTTGTAATGTACTTTCAGTGGGACAATTACCACATCCAACCTCGCAATCGGCGATCGCATAATGTTCGCTCCTCTATGAGAGGGGTAATGTTAGCTTGCGCCTTCGTTAACAGCCGGTACTATATCTAGGACACTGATTGTCGGGTAAGGTTCGAGTGTTGCCACTCTCCCCTCCCCTAAGAACCGTACATGAGACTTTCGCACTCATACGGCTCAAGCCTTACTTCAAGCGAGATTTGCCTTGGGTTTTGTGCATCTGCTTATGACACGAAGAGTGCAGGTGCAGAAGATTTTCCATGTCGTCAGTTCCACCTTCTGCCACAGATACTATGTGATGGGTTTCGATTTCCTCTCCGTTGAATAAAGGTTCGCCACATTCTGAACATTTCCAGTTCTGGTTTTCTGCTATCTTATATAGCTTAGAGCCTTTTTCAAAGCGAGTTTTACCATACTTCTGGTGGCGCTTTTCCCAGTATCCTTTTAGTGAGGGGTTATCGGGACTTGCGTCCCCCTTGACCTTTATATGGCGCTCAATGGCTGTATATGCTATCTGGTAAAGGACAAGTTCTTTGTCCATCCCTCGGCGGTCGCTTGTTGTGCAGGCGAACATCCATTTATTGCCTTTAATGGTTTTGAAGTAGCGCTTTCTTACCCATTTAGCGCTTTTGTTGGGGTGTCTACGCTTTGCCCAACGCCAAAGGTATTGCCATACTCGGTGTGAGATATAGCAGAAGGTTTCTTTGCTTACTACACCTTTATAGTAGTTCGCAAAACCCCTGAGAATTGGATTGAGCTTTTTAATTAGAACTTCCTGTTCTACACCATTCAGGTTTTTGATTTCCTTACCAATTCGTTTACAGAAGGCTAACACCTTCCTTTTGGACGGTTTGATTAGGAGTTTTCCATCGTAGTGCCGGGAGTTGAACCCCAGGAAGTCGAAGCCATCTTCCATTGACGTAATGACCGTCTTCTCAGCACTGAGTTCAAGACCTCGTTCAGACATCCATGCTTGAATTAGGTTCTGGGCAGTTTCGAGACTGTATTTGTCTCTAGCCGTAACGATGAAGTCATCGGCGTATCGTACCACTCCAAGCTTCGGATTGGTGGCTTTTATAAGGCTTTCTAAGCCATGCAAACCGATGTTGGCAAGTAACGGCGAAATAACACCGCCCTGTGGTGTGCCTAGTTCTGTCGGGTTGAATTTCCCTTGGAACACAAAACCCGCTTTTAACCATCCTTTGATGAGTTCTATTTTTGGAAAATTGCTCACCATAGTCAGGATGGATTCATGGGCGATGTTGTCGAAGAATCCCTTGATGTCAGCTTCTAGAACCCAAGTGTCACCGCCTCTATATCCAATTCTTATCCTGTTGAAGCATTGGGCTATAGCATCATGACAGCTTCTTCCCGGTCGGAAACCATACGAGTGTGCCTCGAATACGGCTTCCCATTCGGGTTCTAGTGCGTTCTTTACTATTGCCTGTTCGATTCTGTCGCGCACGGTAGGGATGCCGAGCGGTCGTTTCTTTCCGTTAGGTTTCGGTATTTCCACCCTACGAGTTGGTTTGAGGTTGCCCCCATCCCAATTGTTTACCAGAATCACCCTTTGCTTTGGGGTATTGATTACTTCTTTGTCAATTCCTGCCGTTGCTTTACCTTGATTGGTCTGGGTGATACGTCGAACTGACAGCAGTAAGTTGGCGTAGCTTCGTAACATTAACTTCTGCAAGCTTCGTATCTTACGGAAGTCACCAAGTTTTCTCGCACGAAAGATTCTTTGACGTAGGTTTCTAACGAGCTTGTTAACCTTATACCAATTGATTTGGTTCCAGTCTTCAAGTCGTCTCTTCAGTCCGTTTGTTGTCTCAGAAGACATCATCTAACTTGTCCTTAGATTGGATTCCTTAATCTGGTTTCTTCCGCATAAGACCCAGAGGAAGTCTGCTGTTCCTTTCGGTCAGAAGTAATGTTTCAACCCCTATCTGACTCATTACAAGCCAGCATTCGCTTTTTCCTCCATCCTTTACCCTCCAGAGAGTT
Organism: Microcoleus vaginatus PCC 9802; assembly: GCA_022701275.1. Classification (NCBI taxonomy): domain Bacteria; kingdom Bacillati; phylum Cyanobacteriota; class Cyanophyceae; order Oscillatoriales; family Microcoleaceae; genus Microcoleus; species Microcoleus vaginatus. Next base: position 2,073,239 of record CP031740.1, on the reverse strand, counting down.
CCGTCCTTGTTGCCTCAGACCTACTAAAAGTTATCGACTTCTTTTAGACTCTGTGGGGTTTACCCTGTTGTGTCATTTAGTTTTTCTATCTTCCTTTAGGTGCTATCTATTCTGCGGTGGGTTTTTTGTTCACACGATTCAGAGAGGGGTTAAATCTTGAATCCTTCCACGTACCTTTTGGTTAGAGCCTATCAGCCTTATTTGGCTCTTAGCTTAATGACGCAGTTTAATCGATAGTTAACTTGTTTTCACCATTGGAGATTTTCCCCCTTGCTCCTAACCAGCTTAGGCTGCTAGCTTCGGCTACTTTCGTGGTCTGCACTCCGACTGTTTCGTTACCTACTAGGTCGTGACCAAACTCTTCTTTGAGAGTCTTTTACGTGAGGGTGGAGGGTGTGAATCCTCCAGGGAAGTCGGCTTCCCGTACTAAACGACCATTTCAGGTCGCGCTAACCCAATAAGTCTGTTTAATCCTAAATTTCGCTTGGCAAGGAACTAGCGAGAGCATTCCCTGGTAGGCCTTTAACTCTTACCGTTAACGTAGTACGCAGGTACGCCTCTGGTCAACTATGGTTTAAGTCTTAGGGCCGAAGCAAGCGTGTCTTGAAACCTGGGTCGTTGACAGTGATTTGGATGCCGTAGTTATTAACTGACGCCACTTAGGCACAGCTTTAAAATATTTTAAGATTTTATGCTGAAACGGGACTCACAAAATGCCGTGTTTTTTTAATGGCCTTTCTCTAACAAACTAAATGTCAGCAAATTCTGATTTTCTGCTTGCTGTCGGATTAGGGTTGCTGCTGTTTGAGAGTCTACTGGCTTTGAGAAAAAGAATCCCTGGGCGTACTCACATTTTAACCCTTTTAGTATAGATAGTTGCGAGGCTTCTTCGACTCCTTCGGCTACTACATCCATGCCTAAATTGTGGGACAAAGTAACGATCGACCGCACAATTTCTGTGGGGTCAATGCCTCCTTTACTGAAATCGAACTCACCTCCCATCCTGCTAACAAAAGAGCGGTCTATTTTTAAGGTATTGGTGGGGAAGCGGTGCAGGTAGGAAAGCGATGAATAGCCGGTGCCGAAGTCGTCAATGCACAAGTGTATGTTTCGGGTTCTGAGCTGCACCAGCATTGCTGTTACTGATTCGGAATTTTCTATGAGTACGCTTTCGGTAATTTCTAGTTTTAAACTGCTGCCGTCGAGGTGAGTTTCTGCGAGAACTTGGTCGATATATTCGATTAAATCTGGTTGAGAAAACTGTTTGACAGAAATGTTGACGCTAACGCTTAAGGGGGGGTTGCTGGGAAATAGCTGCTGCCACTGGCGGATTTGGTGGCAAGCTGTGCGAAGTACCCAGCGGCCGAGGGGTACGATCAAGCCGGTTTCTTCGGCGATGGTGATGAATTCACCGGGGGAAACTAAGCCGCGTTCTGGATGCTGCCAGCGCACTAGGGCCTCAAAACTGGTAATTGTGTTAGTGGCGATCGACACGATCGGCTGATAGTGAATAATAAACTGGGGCGCTGCGGATAAGGGAGGTAAGACTGATTCGCAGGATGCGGGAAATTCTTCTTCTCTGGCCGGCTCTCTAATTGATTCGATCGCCCGCCGCAGGTCGTTTTCTAGCTGCAACAGCCGCAAAGCGTGGGCGTGCATGGAACTGTTGAAAACTTCGTGTCGGGCTCTGCCGAGTTCTTTGGCGCGGTACATTGCTGTGTCAGCGTCGCGCAGCAGGGTTGTCGGTTCCAGGTATTCGCCCGAACTCAAAGCTATGCCGATGCTGGCGGTGATAAATACTTCGTGTCCGTCTAGAAGGATAGGGGAGGTGATTTTCTTTTGCAGGCGGTTGACAAGGGTGGTAGCTTCATTGATGCCCTCGATGTCTTCTAACAACAGCACAAACTCGTCTCCTCCGAGGCGGGCCACTGTATCTCCGACCCTCAGACAAGCTTCCAGACGCCGCGCGATCGATACTAGCAGTTGATCGCCGATGGCGTGGCCGAGGGAATCGTTGACTACTTTAAATCTATCTAAATCGAGAAACAGCACCGCAAACAAGTAGTCTTTGCGCCGTTTTGCCATCCTCAGAGCGTGTTCGAGCCGATCGGTAAATAGCGATCGGTTAGGCAATCCGGTGAGGGCGTCGTGAAAAGCATCGTGCAGCAGTTGTTCTTCGGCGAGTTTGCGCTGAGTGATATCGTGACAGTTAATCACAATTCCCTCGACTGCGGGATCGTACAGCAAGTTGGTGGCTACAGCTTCTACATAACACCAGGAACCGTTGCGGTGGCGGACTCGGTACTCAACTGGGGACAGGCTTCTTTTGGGGTTTTCAATGGCTTTGTGGAGGGTTTCGGTGATCGTGGCGCAGTCGTCGGGGTGAACTATTTCTAAGGCGCTGCGGCCGATCGCCTGGTGGGGCGGGTATCCTAAAATTCGCTTGACGGAAGGGCTGATGTAGCGGAATATTCCATCGGCGTCGAGAATGATCGTGATGTCTGTGGCGTTTTCAATCAGCGAGCGAAATCGCTGTTCGCTTTGGCGCAGGGCTGATTCTGCTTGTTTGCGATCGCTGATGTCGAGGGCTACTCCGTCTATAATTACGTCGCCGTTTTCGTTTTTGGAAAATTTAGCGCTGTCTTGCACCCACTTGACCTCCCCAGATCTCAGAACGATGCGGTACTGCCGATCGCACGGCAAAAGAGTCGCTCTTGATGCTGCTACGCGGCTGTCAAACGAGCTTTTGTCGTCTGGATGGATGATTTCGGTCAAGAGTTCCGGGTGCGAAATCACTTCTTCGGCCCCGAACCCAGTAACTTCGCGCACGCCCGGACTGATGTATGGCATGGAAATTGTGCCGTCTGGATGCAGCACAGTGCGGTAGACTGAGCCGGGAATGTTGGCTGCCATTGTGGCTAGCTGCTGCTGGATGCCACAGACTGCTGCTTCGGCGCGCTTGCGTTCTGCGAGTTCGGTTTGGGCTTGTTGGTAAAGTTCGGCTTGGTGGATCGCGATCGCGCACTGATCGGCTATGGCTTTGAGTAGCGACAGTTCTTCGACGCTCCAAGAGCGCGCCCGATCGCACTGATAGAGGCTAATTCCTCCCAAAAATGACCGCTGGTAGAGCAGTGGCGCGATCGCGACGCCGCGAAACCCTACCAACTCTGCTGATTCTTGCAGGGACGGGCAAAGTGTCGATAACTCGTCGATGATCAGGGTTTCCCCGGCCGCTAGCCCGGAGCGGAAGTGTTCGGCCACTTTGCAATTTAGCCCGACAAACCGTTCTCTGTCGGCTGCTTTGCTGATGTAGCGAATTCTGATGCCGCCTTCAGCATCTGGCTGCAAGATGGCGCAGGCGCTGATGTCTAAAGCTTCGTGCAGTTGATCGGCAGTGGTTTGCAGCACTTCGTCGAGTACAAGGGTGAAGCGCATGGCTTGGAGGATGCGGTTGGCGATCGCTTCTCGCTGAGCTTGCCGCTGAATTTGGGCGATCGCTTCTTGTTGCTGGCGCCGCATTTTGTATTCTTGGAGCGATCGTTCTAAGACTGTTGGCAACCTAAACAGCCGCCCTTTTAATACGTAATCGGTCATTCCGGCTTTGATGCACTCAACTGCCGCTTCTTCTCCCAAACTTCCGGTTACTAAAATCAAGGGTATGTCTTGCCCTAATTCCTGCATTAATTTCAATACTTCTAAACCGTTGAAGCCGGGGAGCCGGTAATCTGAGAGTACAGCATCGTACTGGCAATTCTCGAGCAGTTTTCTGCACTCGGTTGCTGTTTCTGCCGTGTCGCACTTAAAATTTACCCCCCCCGATTCTAAGGCGAGCACTATTAATTCCATATCTTCTGCCATGTCTTCGATAATCAACAATTTTAATGTTGATTCCGCTACCATTTTTAGTAGATAGTTGGTCTGATTTATATCTAACATAAGGTATTCGGGAGGTTTTCAACTGGTTATTCGTGTTTTTGCTAGTAATTTTTTAGACTGAGTTTTCTTGTTAATTTTATCTCGATATTTTTAGTTATTTTTAGCAAAATCAATTATATACTCTACTCGCAAGACCTTTATTTAGCGCCAGCAGTCGAGGGCTGACCGAACCGATTGGGGATCATCCCAATTTTTAAAAGAGCGTTTTTTAGGAGTACGAGCATCTTTCACAGCCCAGCCTAGATCTTTCGCTTCCATCTCTAACAGTGAACACTCCTGTCACACCAAAATTCGGAGACTCTCACCGATTGTGACTTATTTAAGTGTATAAGAGTTTTAAATTCAGAATTTAAAACTCTTATACACTTAACTTACGAATCTATATTACCGTTTGAGATTGTTTGCCCTAGTTTAAAGTAAAAGGTGGCTCCTTGACTAGGTAGGCTTTCGGCCCAAACCGTGCCGCCGTGGCGGTGAATAATCCGCTGGACGATCGCCAAACCGATGCCCGTACCTTCAAATTCTCTCTGGGAGTGCAGCCTTTGAAAGGCTCCAAACAGGCGTTCGGCATATTCCATCGGAAAACCCACCCCGTTATCCTTGACAAAAATCGTCCCATCAGGTAAACCCTCAATAACTATTGTAGCCGGAGTGCGCCCGCGGCTGAACTTGACGGCGTTGCTAATCAAGTTGCTGAACACTTGTTGTAGCAAGGTTGGATCTCCCATTACTGTCGGCAAATCTCCGACGGCAAATTCAACGCTGTGGGGAGTTTGGGCCGGATCTGCGACGGTTGGGGGTTTAGTCAATTTAATCGCATTTTGTACCAAACGGCTCAGATCGATCGGAATTTGCCTCAACTCGGTGCGACTCACCCGCGACAGGGCGAGCAAACCGTCAATCAACAGGCTCATTTTTTGGCTGCTGTCTTCAATTATTTCCATATAGTGAACTATTTTGCGATCGCTCAAAGCCTCAGTTAATTCTAGCCGCTGCTTCAACGCTTCTACAAAACCTGAAATGTGTCGCAAAGGTGCGCGCAAGTCGTGGGAAACTGAGTAAGAAAAAGATTCTAACTCTTGATTTGCAGCTTCTAATTGCTCTGTGCGTTCTGACAAAGCTTGTTTTGTCTCTACCAACTCAGTGATATCGCGAGAAGTGCCAATTAAAGCATAAACCTCGCCGTCGAGATTTCTCAGAGGAATTTTAAAAGTATCGTAGTAGGAAGCGCCACCGGAACTCACGAATTTTTCCTGAAAGTGCAGAGTTTCGCCTGTTTCAAATACCTGCCAATTTTCCCGGCAAAATCGTTCGGCGAGTTCGTGGGAAAAACATTCAAAAACTGTTTTGCCCTGCATCTCTCTGCTGCTGTTGAAACCGCAAAACTTGGCAAGAGTTTTGTTGACAAAAGGCTGGCGCATATTTTTGCGTTCTACCACAAAAATGCGATCGGGCAAGGCATCAAAAAAAGTTTCTAATTCTGCGGTACGCTGAGCGACTTGAGCTTCTAAAGTTTCGTTGAGTTCTTTGAGCTCAAATTCTACTCGTTTGCGTTCGGTGATATCTTGACCAATTCCGATACAACTGCCGTCGGAAAGGCGAACATTTGCCCAAGAAGTGTCGATAATTCGCCCGTCTCTAACTTTTGTTTTGAAGTCGCTCCATTTCTGAGTTGCTGCTTGGATTTCATCCAAAACGTATTGACGGTATTCTGGCTGCGGATAAAATTCGGCCAAGATATCGCGGTTTTTGATTTCTGCCAAACTCCAGCCGAGCACTTGTTCCCAGTGGCGGTTTACCCAGTTTACTTCACCGCTGCTGCCCAAGAATGCGACCATGACCGGCACGTTGTCGAATATAGTTTGCAGCAGTTCTTTTTGCTGTTTTAATGATTCTTCGGCTTGTTTGCGATCGCTGATGTCGAGTACGGAACCGATAATTTGCCTCATTTTTCCCTCTGGGGTTCTTTTGAAGATTGTAGAGCGATCGTGCACCCAGCGCCATTCCCCATTTTTGTGTTTAATTCTGTAGTCTCTGTCATCCGTTTCATAGGGATTGCTGCTGTATTTTAGTCGCTCCATACCTGTAATTAGCTTTAACCGATCATCGGGATGAACTAAGTTAGCGACAGCATCTATACCCAAATCTTGCCATTCTTTGGCAGTGTAGCCGAGTATGGCTGTGACAGATTCATTTGCATAAATATTTTTGTTTTCTACTGCATCGTAAATGTAAAGAAAGTTGGGGATAGTTGTCAGGATACTCTCTAAAAGTTGTTGATGTTTTTGCAGTGCCGATTCTGCCTGTTTGCGCTCGCTTAAGTCCAGCACAAAACTGACGCCTAACTGCTGCGTTCCTTCTAAAAATGTGCTGCCCAGCAGCACCGGAACCCGGCTACCATCGGAGCGTATAAATTCTTTTTCAAAGGGAACAACCGTATTTCTAGCCTTCAGTTCGGCAACTTTTTCTGTATCTAAACGCACATATTCTGGTGGTGTCATTTCTTGCCAGTTAACTCTTCCGGCAAGCAGCTCGTCCCGCGTATAATTTACCGTGTTTAAAAAAGCGGCGTTGGCATCTGTAATGCTGCCGTTAAGATCCCAAAAAATTAGGCCTATCATGTTAGAATCAACAATGGCTCTAAATTTGAATTCGCTTTGTCGCAACTGAAATTCGACTTGTTTTAGTTCTGTAATGTCGCGGGCGATGGATAAAACTGTTTCTACTGAATTGTCTTCAGCAAATTCGGGAATGACTCGACAGTGGTAATGTTTTATGCCCTCGGGAGTGGGGAATTCAAATTCTATGGTTTCTTGTTTGCCGGTGCCAAAAACTTTCAAAAAAGTCTCGTCCCACAGGTCGCACAAGTGTGGTGGCATTCCTGACTCTCTGTTGCTCTTGCCCATCAATTCTGCGGGGGCTTTTCCGGTTGCTGATTCTACTGCGTGGTTGATGTAAAGGTGGCGGAATTCTCGATCAAACCTGGCGATGATATCGGTGGCATTTTCCGCTAGGGTGCTGAAAGCTTGTTCGCGCCCATGCAGTTCTTCTTGAATGCGGTGGCAATCGGTTATGTCTCTACCAAAAGATAGAATTGAAATTACTGTTCCCGATTCATCAATGAGTGCAGAATTGTACCATTCGCAGTAAATTATCGAGCCATCTTTGGTATAGTTGCGGTTGCGGCAAATGTTGCGGGTTTCTCTGCTGTCTAACAGTTGATTTATGACGGCGCACACTTCCTCGAAGTCTTCTTGATAAACTATTGACCATTGGTGCCAGTATTTGCCAATTGCTTCTGCTGCACTCCAGCCAAATAGTTGTTCTGCCATTGGCGACCACCGCACTACCCGAAATTCCCTGTCCCACTCTATAACTGCCATTGGCGAGTTTTCTAGATGAAATTCCCGCCGCGAGTTGGCTTTTTTTATTTGAGTTTGAAGTTGCTGCCGGAGTTGCTTCGCCCCGGCAAAGCGATCGCTAATTTCCTGTGTGTTTGCTGAGCCGGCTTTGGCAATGTGAGCAATGGTTTCTGCTGTTTGTTTTTCGAGTTCGTTCCAAGCGAGTTCGAGGGCTGATTCCGCCTTCTCTAGCTCAGTGATGCTGTTCTGAAAGAGTGTGGCACTTTCAACTGGAAATTCACGCATAGTTTTGACACTTAGACAAGTGTTACTTTTAGAATTAAAAATTAAAGCTTAAAAATTAAAAATATGTAATTTCCTGTTAAATTATACATTTTTAATTTTTAGTCGGTGCGTGGAGCCGATCGTGGGAGGCGGGCGGCGTTATTAAAGACTGCAAGTAAAAGGATTTGGGGTGCAGATTGATCAGCAATTGTGGTGGATCGATCTAAAACTCTCCTGGGTAAGGCAAGGGTGCGGGCAGGAGCAGGCGCTAAGTATATTTTTGCACAGAGTTGTTGTTTGGGGGCGATCAAAAGGAGATCGGCGTGGCTGGGGGCTTGGGTCGATCGCCCATCTGTAGCAGGCCGTTGCCTATGCAGAGCCCCATTTGTCTCAACTAAACACGCTTTCTCAAAGTCCGGCAGGGGTTTAAACCTGCCGAACTAAGGGTTTGACGCGCTTGTTGACACCAATGAAACCGCCGGTACCTACAAATAATCTCCACTCACTTTGGTCAATAAAAAGGTAAAATAAAATCTAAAGTTATTCAGTCTTTAAAATCGCTTATGACTGCTGCTGCACCAGTTAAAACTCAGTACGAAGCCATTATCGGTCTCGAAACTCATTGTCAATTGAGTACGAATACTAAAATTTTCTCCAGTTCTTCTACAGAATTTGGCAATACCCCAAATACTAACATTGACCCAATTTGTATGGGAATGCCAGGAGTGTTGCCAGTATTAAATCAAAAAGTGCTGGAGTATGCGGTGAAAGCAGGGCTGGCTCTCAACTGCGAAATCGCACCTTACAGTAAGTTTGACCGCAAGCAATATTTCTATCCCGATTTGCCGAAAAATTATCAAATTTCTCAGTTCGATTTGCCGATCGCTACTAACGGTTGGCTAGAAATTGAACTGGTGGACGAGAAGGGAAATTCTACTAGAAAAAAAATCGGGATCACTCGCTTGCACATGGAGGAAGATGCCGGAAAATTGGTTCACGGCGGCAGCGATCGGTTGAGCGGTTCTACTTATTCAATGGTGGATTACAACCGCGCCGGTGTGCCTCTAATCGAAATTGTTTCGGAACCTGATTTGCGATCGGGCGCGGAAGCTGCCGAATACGGTCAAGAATTGCGCCGGATCGTGCGCTACATCGGTGTTGGCGACGGGAATATGCAGGAAGGTTCGCTCCGGTGCGACGTGAATATTTCGGTGCGCCCCGTTGGCAGAAAAGAGTTCGGCACGAAGGTGGAAATTAAAAATATGAACTCTTTTAATGCGATCGAACGGGCGATCGATTACGAGATCGAGCGGCAAATTCAAGCTGTGGAAAATGGCGAAACCATCATCCAAGAAACGCGGCTTTGGGATGAAAACAAGCAGTGTACTTTCAGTATGCGGGTTAAGGAAGGTGCAAGCGATTATCGGTATTTCCCGGAACCAGATTTGCCTCCGATCAAAGTTTCGGCCGAGCAATTGCAGGATTGGAAAGCTCAACTGCCGGAATTGCCTGCCCAAAAGCGCAATCGCTACGAAACTGAACTCGGTCTTTCTCCCTACGACGCGCGGGTGCTGACTGACGACAAAGCGGTGGCGGAGTATTTTGAAAAATCGATCGCCGCTGGTGCTGTAGCTAAACAAGCTGCGAATTGGGTGATGGGCGATATTACTGCTTATCTGAAAAATGAAAAACTGGCGATCGCAGAAATTCCTTTCCAACCGCAGGATTTAGCCGAACTGCTGGGGCTGATTGATGCTGGCACGATCAGCGGCAAAATCGCTAAGGATATTTTGCCGGAGTTGCTGGCCAACGGTGGTTCGCCTCAGAAGTTCGTTGAGAGCAAGGGTTTGATTCAAATTTCGGATACTGGGGCGATCGATCAAGCAATCGATGCGGTGTTAGCTGCCAATCCCAAGGAGCTCGAACAGTACCGAGCCGGTAAAACTAAGCTGCTGGGCTTTTTTGTCGGCAAGGTGATGAAGGAAACGGGCGGCCGGGCTGATCCCAAACTGACCAATGAGCTGCTGACGGCGAAGCTTAACGGCCCAGGCTAAGCAATTGTTAAGGGGGTGGTGTAGCAGATACAGCGGCGGGCGATCGGTTTTTCCCGAGCTCGCCGCGCGATCGCCCTTCTCCCTGGCTCGTAACTTTATAATTAATCTACATTTCTTTACAACATCTTCACGTTTGGGGGTGACACCCCTCAGGCCGATCATGTTATATTGTGTTATGTAGATGCACCCTGATGGCAGAGAGAGTTACTTAGGTAGCTCTCTCTTTTTTTGGTCTTTTTTTTTGCACGGACGTGAAAATACGGATGGGGAAGAGGGGCATTGGCCATACCGATTCCCGATTACCGATTACCGATTAGCAATTACCGCTTTGGGTCGATTAATATCAACTTTAGTTATTAACTAATTTTGACATTATGAGCGAACAAGCTAGCGAGCTAATCAAGCAGGGGATTTCGCAATATCAGGCGCGTCAATTTGAGGCGGCGCTGGGTTCTTGGCAGGAAGCGCTGGCGCTGTATCGCTCAATGGACGATAAGCGGCGATCGGGTGCGGCGCTGGGTAATATGGGCGTAGCTTACGAAGCGCTGGGAAATTATGCTCAGGCGATCGAGTGCTACCAGCAGCATTTGGTGTTAGCGCGGGAAATTGGCGATCGCCGGGGCGAGGCTAATGCTTTGGGAAATCTGGGCAATGCTTGTTGTGCTCTGGAGGATTTTTCTGGTGCTATTGATTACCAGCAACAGCGTTTGGCGATCGCGCGGGACACTGGCGACGGGCGCTCTGAGTTGGAAACTTTGGGCAATTTGGCACTAGCTTACGATGCTAAGGGAGATTTGCCTGGTGCGATCGAATGCTATCACCAGCAGTTGTCGATCGCGCGCGCTAGCAAGGATGATCGCATTGAGCGCAATGCTCTCAAGAATTTGAAGCTTGCTTACAAGTATTTAGCAGATTATGAGAAGGCTAACCAGTACCGACAGCAGCAATTGGCGATCGTCCGGCAACTATTTTTAACTGATAAAAATAAGAGTTTTGTACAACTTGTAGAAACAGTTGGTTTGAATCCGGTTGAGGATTTTGCCGGGGCTAATTTAAGCGGTTTTGACTTGCACTACGCTGATTTTAACGGTGCGGATTTGCGCGAAACCAACCTCCGAGGCGCAGATTTGACGTTGGCCGATCTCAGCGGTGCTTTGCTGAGCGCTGCTATTTTAATTGATGCTAATTTGTGCAATGCTAATTTGCGGGATGCTGAACTCAGCAGCGCGAATTTAAGCGGTGCAGATTTGCGGACAAAGCTGCCCCGGGCTAATTTGAGCGGTGCAAATTTAACCAACGCCAATTTGAGTAGTGCTTATTTACCGAATGCTATTTTGGTAAATGCCAATTTGACAAATACTGATTTTAAAAATGCTGATTTAAGTGGTGTTAATTTGAGTGGCGCGAATTTAAATGGTGCTGATTTGAGCCGCGCTGATTTGACAAATACGGTGGTTGACAATGCAAAGTTTTTTTGTTGTTTGGGAATTTCGGATGCCCTGAAGGTTGAATTGAGGGCACGGGGCGGAATTTTTGAGTAGAATTAATTGGAAAGGTTGGTAATTGTAGAGGGTAATAAAAGCTATGACTGCCGTAACTGCAAAACGATTCTCGATCGCAGAATATCACCGTTTGGGAGAACTGGGATTTTTCGCCCCCGATGAGCGAGTTGAATTGATTCGCGGAGAAATTATCATTATGGCTGCTAAAGGTAGGCTGCACTCTTTTTGTAACAGTCTTTTAGTTCAGGAGTTAATCATTTTACTGGCAAGACGCGCTCTTGTGCGCGCACAAGAGCCGATTACTTTGACGGATGATAGCGAACCAGAGCCCGATGTTGTGATTGCCCGCAATCGTTCTGACAATTATTTATCTTCTCACCCGCAGCCTGCTGATATTTTGTTGGTAATTGAGGTTTCCGATTCTACTTTGAAGTACGATCGCAGAACGAAGTTGTCTCTCTATGCTGAAACTGGGATTTCTAATTATTGGATATTTAATTTGGTCGCTCGTCATCTGGAAATGCACAGCGAACCTTATCAGAAACAAAACGGGAGTTATAGTTATCAATTGCAACGAGTTGTTTTGCCAAATCAGACCGTGGTAATTCCGGGTTTTCCAGAGTTATCTCTGGATTTGTCTTCGGTATTTCCCGTCTAGGCTTCCTTCGATGATATAATGCAAAAGTGCGATGGCTACACCCCGGCTTGCGCCTACGAACTCTTCACGAAAATAGCCCTATGACCGCTCAAACTCTCGCTCCACCCGAACAAATTGTCGAGCTATCGGGTATCAGTTGGCAAACCTACGAAACTTTGCTAGCCGAAATCGGCGATAGGCAAATTCGATTGACATATAATCGTGGCAATTTGAAAATTATGGTACCCTCCCCAGAACACGAACGTTTCAAAGAAGTATTGGGTCGATTTGTTGAAACCTTAGCTGAAGAATTAGATGTGAGAATTGAGCCTCTTGGTTCTACGACATTCAAACGTCCTGAACTTAGCGGTGCAGAACCAGGTAAATGTTTTTACATCCAGAATATTAGTGCAGTTAAAGGCAAAAAAAGAATCGATCTGACTCAAGATCCGCCGCCGGATTTAGTGGTGGAAATTGATATTACCAGCCGTTCGGAAAATAGCTTGCAGGTTTATGCGGATCTGGGAGTGCCGGAAGTTTGGATTTATAATGGACTGCAACTCAGAATCAACAGATTAGAAAATGGAGAATACGTTGAGGGCGAGATCAGTTTAGCATTTCCCAGCTTACGGATATTAGAGATTGTCAGATTTTTGGAACAAGCAGAAACAATGAACTATTTGGAATTAGTGAAAGCATTTCGGAATTGGGTAAAAAGCCAAATTCAGCAAAACCAAGGAGTTGCGGATCAAATTAAACAAAATTTACAACTTTACCCACAAAAAAAAGCTGTATTGTGATAAAATAGAGATGATAAACTAATTTAAATATCAATTACAGGCTGGTAGTGCCAGCAATTCTACCCGATATGCGATCGCTAGAGTCTCACAACAAATACCCAGATTGCTTGTGGATGCAATTAGAAGCAATTCCAGTTCCATCGGTTGCAAGCCAAGCCCAGCAGCTCGACATTCACTTGAGCCTGAATTTTAACGAGCATTGGGAACCCCTGCTAGGTGGTCGCGTCAAATTTGGTCTGCAAGGCGGGACGCTCAAGCTATATCTAGAAAACTGCGAAATTCCGGTAGCATCGCGTCAGTTAGTCGGTTCTTTCAAGCTTTTGCCAATTGAAGAAAGCCTGCCGATTCAAAGCAGTGCAGAAATTTTAGTAACCGAAAGTCAGCGGGGAGTTCAGGGCGGCGAGAATGCGGAAAAAATCAAGGAAACAGAGAGCATATTTTGTCACGTTTCCACAAGAAGCGATGATACAACGCCAGCTTGGATTTTTGCAGTAGAACAGGGCAAATCAGTATTAAAAGGTTTGCTAAAAAGTGCTAAGCTGGGAGAAGTGGCTGGCAAAGAATTTAGGATGGGAGCGGCTTTTGAAGTTGCTAAAGAAGATATTAATCTCACAGATGCGGAGGGTTTGTGGCCGCACGATATCACGCCAAATCAACATTCGGTTTTAGAAAGAATCCTGACTATATACCTGCAAGAACATAAACTCCAGCCTGCTCTCAGTTGGGCGGTATTGTCCTACAATTTGCCTCCGGTTGAACCCGGCGAAGTGGAGATTGTCCCGGAAGCGGAATCGGAATTGCAGGAAATGGTCGATCGCATTATTTCCGCTGAAACCAACAACTTTGTGGAGTTGGCAAAAATCGCCAATCTCAATCCCGCACTAGATTTCGCGGGTAGCACCTTGCGCGGAACGACTTTAAGTGCACTGGATTTTAGCAGCGCAAATCTCGATCGGGTAAATTTCCGGGGTGCAACCTTAAACGATGTCGATTTCAGCGACGCCAACCTGCAAAAGGCCAAATTCGGCGGTGCAGATTTGAGCGGCGCTTTCTTAGGAAATGCCGATCTAAGCGGTGCAGATTTGCACAAAGCAAGTCTAGCTTTAGCTAACCTCAGCGGTGCCAATTTGAGTGGCGCAAATCTGCTGGAAGTGAATTTAACAAATACTAATTTCAGCGGTGCGAATGTCGAGTCAGCGAGGTTTGGGAACAATTCAGGAATGGATGAGGAGATGCAGGTGAATCTACAGCAGCGAGGCGCGATTTTTGAAGAGGTTTAGTCGGTAAGTGCGAATCCCTTTCATCCATCTGCGTCCCTCCTCGTTTATCCGCCTGCATCTGCGGTTCAAAAAGAGCGGGAAGCGAAGCTATCCCGTTCGCGAAGCGTTCCCGAAGGGTAGGGAATCGCCCTCAAAAAGAGCGATCGCCCTCAAAAACAATTTATCCTTCATCCTCCGACTTTACAGGAGGACGGCCAGAAATCACAATAAATCCAACAGATTCGAGAGTCAGGTTTGGGCGGCGAATACCAGCTAAAACCGCTTGACTCAACAAACTTTCTGTACTGATTTCATCAGCTAAAACCGATTCTAAAAGTTGTTCGGATTTAGAAAGTCGATTCAAGCGCAACTGCAATTGATTTACCCGGTTTTCGAGTTGGATTGCAGCAGTGACAGCAGATCTATCGCACATTTCCACAAAAGCCGATCGCCCGCGCAGCAATTCCTCCGATACCACCCGTCCCTTTTGACAAAAATCATCCCATTCTAGCGGATCGACAAAACTGTCAATCAGCGACGTGCGATTTTTCGACAAATTGTAATCCCGATTCGGCCCCCCTTTCCCCTTATAAGCCCGCTGCAAAATCGCCAGAAGTTCCGCATCCTCCACCAGAGACATTTCTTCGCTGCGAGCATCTACAAACACAGTTTCAAAAGTTGGCAGAAACAGAGCATCCGCGCGGCGCTGCAAAGCTTTCAAGTTGTAATTTTCGATGTTTTGTGCTTGCAAAACTTGCTCGGCCGGCTGCACATCAGTCTGGATTGAATAATTAAACTGAAAGCCGAACCACTCCTTCCCGGGCGCAGCATCCCAACTTTCATCATGCCGCCACATGGCAAAAGCTTGACCGCGATCGTCCCAGCGAATATAAGAGCCAAGTGCATCGATCAATCCCTCACCAATTCGGTAAAGAGCGACATCCGCATTCTGATAAGCAATCCGACGATTGTAACTGCCATATTGCTGGCAATAAGGAATCAATCTGGTTCTCAAATCGTTCGAGGGAATCAACGTTTTTTGAGTAGGTTGATAGCGCAGCAACCCCGATACGCTCGGATGTTCGATTTGTTTGAAGTGAAGAGCTTGACACAACCAACCTTCGGCAGCCCGCTGCATTTCTTTATGCTTAGCGTCGCAGTTGTCGAGAGATTCAAAATACTGAGAGGCGCTGTCATCAAGAGTATCAATTTCATCGAGAACGTACTGTTCGTCTATTTTGATTTTCTCTTGTTCGATTTCAGTTTTAATCGCTTCAATTTCGCTGGATAAGCCTTTGCCTCCCTCAGCAAACAACTTTTCTTCAAGTTTGAGAAGTTTTTCCTCAGCATAAAACTGAAGGCTGGCAATAGATTTGTTGAAGATATCAAACCCATCTTTTAAAACTTGAAACCAAGCTTCGTGGGGACTCTCCGGCAAATCCGGGCCTGCAAACAAACAAAATTGCACTCCCATTTTGCTACCAATGCGATCGACTCTGCCGAGTCTTTGTTCTAACTGGTTGGGAAACCACGGCAAATCGAAGTGAACCAACCAATCTGTCACTTGTAGATTTACCCCTACTTCCGCCGATCGATCGCACACTAAGATAAAACAATGCGGCTCAGTCTTAAATCGCTTGAGACTAGCCTCAACATCATCAGCCGATTTGCTCGTGTCATGGCTGGCGATCGCATTTTTACCAAAGATTTTCGCTAAATTTTCCGCAATCTCTTTACAAGTTGCCGTAAAGCTGGTAAAAATCACAATTTTCGGGAAACGCTCGCCCGGAATCGGCCGTTTAATTTGCTGTTGAATTCTCGACAGCAAATCGCGAGGTTTGCTGTGATACTCGCGCGGAACCTTCAAAGCAACTGCGAGAAATCGGAGAATGGCGATTCGTAACAAACTCAGTCGATCGAGTCCTTCCTGGGGCTTTTCCAGGGTGTTGAGCAAGGTTTCTAGTATTTCCCTTTCTTCTGGAAACAGCGCCGTTTTGGTCAAAATTGCTGTGTCATTTTGTCCAAATTCGCGATCGAGCTCAGGAGTCGATTTTTTCTGCAAGCGAGCTTTGACAACCCGTTCTAAAACATTCAGCCAAGTACCGGAAGCGCGGAAAAACAGCAGAAAAATTCTCTGGTATTCGCTCGACTTAGGAGCGGCTGTGCGCCATTTATCGAGTACGGTTTGAATTTCCGACCACTGTTCATCATTCAGATCGTACTCAGTTTTGGGGACAGCATCTCGGTCAAAAATCACATCTTCCACCGCATCGCGGCGGTTGCGAAGGATGCGGCGGTGCAGGCGGTAGGTATCGCTAACGTGAGTGCGAATAGTTCGGACAAGCCGAGCCTGTTCTGCGGTTTCTTTAGTTTTCAAACAACTTTCTAACTCTGTTGCTAACCCGATTAAATAATCATCTTTGGCAAAAAGAGTGCGAAGTTGAGCGAGTTTTGTTTGCAAAACAGCAGGCTTGGCATTTTCTCGAAAATCCAGCAAAGCGCGACCGATTTCTTGACGGTTTTGCACCTGTTCTTTGAAGCTTTCCAGGTCATCAAGACGGTAAGTTGTGGGATCTAGCAAGTGCAGCATCGTTAGAAAATCTTGCTCGTGGCCGAGAACGGGCGTTGCAGATAATAACAATACATTTTTGCTTTTCTGAGCTAGTTTCTGACAGAGTTCAAAGGACTGCTGCTGAGTGCGATCGCTCGAATGTGCCATTGCAGCCATATCATGCGCTTCATCAACAATCAGAAAATCCAGGTTGGCGTTGCGGCTAATTTGATTGATTTCGCTAACAGCAACAAGCTGCACTCGGTCAGCAAAATGAGACAAATAGAATTTATTTTCTAACTCCTGGCGCCACTGTTCGAGCAGGTATTTGGGAACAATTACCACAGCGCGTCCTTGAGGTTCATCTAGCAGAAATTGGCGGAGAATTGTGCCAGCTTCTACTGTTTTTCCCAGTCCTGGTTCGTCTGCTAATAAATAGCGCACGATTGGGTCTTCTAGGACGCGCCGGACGACTTCTACTTGGTGCGGATAGAGGTCTATGTTAGCAGAAATTAAACCCGTCATGCCGCGGCTGACGGCCCGCTGTTCGATCGCAGATTGAACGAATGCCAATCGGCGATCGTGAAAATACGGCGTTTCTTGGCCTTTGACTGCTAAAATGTCGATCGGATCGGCGATCGGGATATTGCAGCGAACGTAAAGTTCGGTTTCAACAGCTTGCAAACTTTGGCTGTCGGGCAGGTCAATTTCGTACTCTAATTTATCTTCATCCCAGTCATAAACTCGCCCAATTATCCATCTTTCCTGAGTGGTACTCCAGAGGTAGCAGCGGGTTTGGCGCTGAAGTCTCGCTTCTTGCAGCAAACCCAAAGGCACAGTTTTGCGGATGCGGTTTTTAACTGAACAAAAATATTCAACTACGGCATCGGTACGCGATACCTCGACAACTTTTCCGACTCCCAAATCGTTTCTGGGCGATCGAACTAACGAACCAACATCAATCATAATTACAACCTGACAATACTTACTAGAATACAGTAAATCTTTTCCAGTTAAAACTTTTAGCAAAATGCGATTTTTGCCTGCGTCACTTTTCTAGTCAAGTGACAGTCAATCTAGTATTCTGAAAACCATAAGTTTAGCATGGTAAATAACATTTTGGTAATTGAATAAATATGCTAGCAGCGAATAAGAATAAGTAATTACGAGGCAGGAAAAATAACGCCTGGATTACCGGATTCCCATTTCGGATATTTCTGCATAACACTGGTATAAATTTCCGACTCTGTAAACCCTGCTAACCAAGCTTGTAGCGGAGGCCAAGGCTGTTCGTTAAACCAAGCTTGGTCGGTATGAGCGAATTGACGAACAAAAGGTGCGATCGCCATATCAGCCAATGCTACATTGTTACCAAACAAATATTTAGTCGCGCTTAACTGTGCATTTAGTCGGCCCAGATATAAAGAACCTTCATACCGATGTACTTGGGCATCAACACCTGGATAACGATCCGGGTACTTATAACGGTCAAGATGATATTTAAACCCCTCATCAAATAGAGCGATAAGTTCCAGCATTTCTGTAACAGAACCTTGCTGTGGCATCAACCATTTTTCAGGATCGTGTTGTCTCAATGCCCACAACATGATATCGATACTTTGATCCAGTACGCGCCCATCAACATCAATCAATATTGGTACTGTACCTTTGACAGATACCTCCAACATCTCTGGTGGTTTGTCTCGCAAAACAACTTCCCGCAACTCACACACCCGATTGCTAACCATCAAGGCCAAGCGCGCGCGCATAGCATAGGGACAGCGGCGGAAGGAATACAAAATCGGGTATGTTGCTGACATATAATATCAATTCCGGTTGCACCGGAATTATTGTTGACTGTTGACTGTTGACTGTTGACGGGCGGGTCGAAAAGCTGAATGGTTGAGTGTTAACTGTTGACTCGATTTTATGATTCCCATGCAACCGGAAACGATATAATTAGTCGATCGCACGATCGGGTTTTTCGGGTCAGAAACCCCGTTTCTTCGTAGATTTCTCGTCGCTAAACAAGATTTTTCGTAGAAACGGGGTTTCTTTAAACTTAGTGAATAATAATATTAGTCGATCGCCCCATCTACTTTTTCCTTCGCATCGTAGCGCGCGCCTATATGTACTTGGTTGCGACGCTTAGCAAGCTCAATCTGACGTTGACGTTCAGATAAGGCTTGTTTTTTGGTTTCAGTTTTGGAGTCATGACAATGAGGACAACTCACACCCAGTACAAATAATTCAGAAGCCTTATCTTCCTGACTAATCGGGTGACGACAACCGCGACAAAGTTCATAGTTTCCCGGCTTTAACCCCTGACCAACAGAAACCCGTTCATCAAAGACAAAACATTCACCTTCCCAACGACTTTCTGCTTCCGGCACCGTTTCCAAATATTTTAAAATTCCGCCTTCGAGATGATAGACTTCCTCAAAACCTTGAGTACGCAAAAAAGCAGTAGATTTCTCGCAGCGAATACCACCCGTGCAAAACATTGCCACCTTGGGTTTATTGCGTAAAGCAGTTTCCCGCAGCACCCATTCAGGTAATTCGGAAAAGCTTTTTGTTTTTGGATTAATAGCACCTTCAAAAGTACCCAGAGATACCTCGAAGTCGTTACGCACATCAACCACGACAACATCGGGATCGTCAAGTAGCTTATTCCACTCCTCCGGCTTAACATATTTGCCAGCCATGAGGCGGGGATTAATGTCCGGTACTCCCATCGTGACTATTTCGCGCTTCAAGCGTATTTTCAGGCGGTAAAAAGGTGCTTTTTCCGAGAAAGATTCCTTGTGCACGAGATCCGCAAAACGCGGGTCACTACGCAAGAATGCCAGCACTGCGTGTACGCCCTCGGACGGGCCGGCAATAGTGCCATTGATGCCTTCTTGGGCCAGCAAGATAGTGCCTTTGACGTTGTTGTTGTTGCAACAATCGAGTAGCGGTGCTTTCAGCTCAGCAAAATCGGGTAGTTCAACGAACTTATATAAAGCAGCGGTTAAGAAAGAAGCCATAGATTGAATTTATAGCACTAATTAATTTTCATACTTCTATGAAAATTCAGTCAAAGCGGACGGTGGGACTCGAACCCACGACGTTCAGCATGGGAAGCTGACATTCTACCACTGAATTACGCCCGCGCTTGGTGTTTTTTACTTGCTTTCACCTTCTTTTACTGTGGAGGCGGAGCGGTAAAAAACGACTAGAAAAACATTGTACAACTATTTTCTGATTTTGAGTATAGCATTTTGACAATCAATTTTGGCCGATCGCCGATCGCACAGCCGAGCCATGATACTGTAGCAGACGAGCCAATTGTCATCGCGGTCAAAAGCTGCCACTAAATCAGCAATCGCCTCGGTTCCGAACCTTGACAAAGAGTTAGCGGCTTCGGATCGCACATTCCGATCGCGCGATCGAACTGCATCATTTTTAACAGCGCAGCCATTGAGTCCGCAGTTTCAGTCTGCCGCCATCCCATCGCCACGAACGATCGCACCATCGACTCCCCATCGTCCACTTTCCTCAGCAACATCGGTAGCGCCACCGCAGAATCGCCCTTTCTCACAGCCGTTACCTCCGGCAGCCTGTCTTGAGAATCCGAACTTTGCAGCGCTGCTTGGATTTCCCTAATTTCCCGAAGCCAATTAAAATATATTTTTGTTAATTTTATTTAAAAGTTTAGCAAAGATTGCCGGATTGTGGGAAAATTAAAAAAATTCAGTTATTAGATTGTGTCTGCCAATTAAGAGCCTCAAACTTCAACAGCAGAAGAAGTTTAACCAATAATTGCTGAGTTCGATCAATATTGGCAAGGGTCGATCGACGATATCTTGAAAATGGCTAAAAAGGTAAAAATGCCCCAACAAGTCGTGATGAGACACTTAGAAAATCATCCAGAAATAGTTTATATCGACGGGGCACTAGCGAATTGGCGACCGCAACAACCTTCCTCAAAATGAGATTAAGTGCGGTTTTGTAGAGGAGGCTGTTTTTTTGAGTTTATCTACTTAATTGTACTGTTTTTTTTTCCCGCAAATTCTCCCTAGTCTCACTGCTTGATAAGCGCGGACAAAATTCGGGTTGAAAGTTTATTATTGATGAGTAGGGTGATTTAGGATCACTCCATTCGCTCGCAAACCTTAATAGAATTCCTACGATCGCACAATCGGGAAAATTCACTGATTCTCAACTTTTAACAGTATTTTTAACAGTATAATTTTTGAGGGATTTCCCGTCTCAATCTTGTCCCCCGCTAGGAAAGGGGGAACTCCAAAATAATGATTTTAAAATCGCTTGAGAACACACGCCGACTTCGCCTAGATATTATATCGGTAGGTAGATGACTTATTATTCATTTTAATATATATATATATATATATATTATTAACACTATAACGATAATACGCAGCCAGCAAGATATCGGGTAGAAAAAATGAGTCAGAAAAAGTTTTCCAAAAAATCTCAACCTCAAGCTGATATGGATGCTCAAGAAAAGCAACAAAAAAATCAAAACAAGTTATTTCCAGTCGTCGGAATAGGAGCCTCTGCGGGTGGATTGGAAGCCTTTAAGCAATTACTCAGCCATTTGCCGATCGATACGGGCATGGCGTTTGTAATAATTCAGCATATGTTGCCGACTCAGGACAGTATGTTGGATGAGATTCTGGCTCGATCGACCCAGATGCCCGTGCATCAGGTAAAAGATGGGATGCCCATAGAACCGAATCAGGTCTACGTCATCCCCCCGAGTTTCAGCATGACCATCGATCAAGCGGTGCTGAAGCTAACGCCTCGCGCCAAAACATACGGGGTATTTATGTCCGTCGATATTTTTCTGGTTTCCCTCGCTGCAGAACGCAGGAACCAAGCCATCGGCGTCGTTTTGTCCGGGGGCGACGGCGATGGTGCCCAAGGATTAAAAGCGATTAAGGCTGCAGGCGGTATTACTTTTGCCCAATGTCAAGAATCGGCACAAGTCAGCAGTATGCCGAACACTGCGGTGGCTACGGGTCAGGTAGACTTTACCTTGCCACCGGAAGAAATTGCCAGGAAAATAGCAGAGATCGGCCGTCATCCCTACATGGTCGATCAACCTGTGGCAGAATCGACCACCAGTGAAAAAGCGATCGAAAGTAAAGATCCGATCGCCACCATTTACAGTTTGCTGCGCGCCGCTACAGGAGTTGATTTTACTCACTACAAACAAACCACCTTGAACCGGCGGATGCAGCGACGGATGTTGCTGTACAAGCTGGAACGGATCGAGGATTATGCCGAATATCTCCAAGACACCCCGACAGAAGTAACGGCGCTTTATCACGATATATTCATTCATGTCACCAGCTTTTTCCGTGACCCCGAAAGCTTTGAGGCTTTAAGCAGCAATGTTTTTCCCGAAATCGTCAAACATAAATCGTCGAAAACACCGATCCGAATTTGGGTGGCCGGCTGTTCAACCGGTGAAGAAGCTTACTCGATCGCCATCTGCTTGTTAGAGTTTTTAGGAGATCGAGCTACTAATCTGCCGATTCAGATTTATGCGACAGACATCAGCGAAAATGCGATCGCCCAGGCCCGCCACGGCTTTTATACGCCAGCCCAAGTCGCGGATATTTCACCCCAACGGCTGCATCGGTTCTTTGTCCAAGTCGAGGGCGGATACCAAATCGCTCAGCCGGTGCGCGAACTCTGCGTCTTTGCTAAACACAACCTGATCAGCGATCCGCCGTTTTCCCGGATGGATTTGAT
Source organism: Microcoleus vaginatus PCC 9802 (assembly GCA_022701275.1). NCBI lineage: Bacteria > Bacillati > Cyanobacteriota > Cyanophyceae > Oscillatoriales > Microcoleaceae > Microcoleus > Microcoleus vaginatus. The sequence continues at coordinate 2,051,111 of CP031740.1, read as the reverse complement.
CACCTGTCGGAACGTGCTGATCTATCTCGGCCCGGCGTTGCAGAAAAAGCTGCTGCCAATTTTCCACTATGGGCTTCGGCCCACGGGCTTTTTGCTGTTAGGCACTTCGGAAACGGTTGGTGACTTTTCAGAATTGTTTACGGTATTAGACAAAAAGAACAAAATTTATACTAAAAAACTGCTGTCGCATTGGCTAAGCATGGATTTAACTGCTAGCAACTATCCTGTGACACTCCTCAACCCACCGCTGGTGACGGAAAGCTTAAACGAAATCGAAATCGAGAAACAGGCCGATCGCATTGTTTTGAATCAGTATGCGCCTGTCGGCGTCGTAATTAACACAGCCAGGGACATTCTGCAATTTCGAGGACAGACGAATGCCTACTTAGAACCGTGTCCCGGTAGGGCTAGCTTGAATTTGCTGAGAATGGCAAAAGAAGGATTGCGCCTCGAACTCCGCACTGCAATTGAACAAGCATCCCAGCAGCAGTTGCCGATCGCGCGCGAAGGCGTGCCAATTAGAGAAAGCGAGATCGTCCGCCAGGTCACAATTAATGTGATTCCATTCCCAACAGGCGCTGCCGCAAAAAACTATTTTTTAGTTTTGTTTCAAGACGAGCCGCCGATCCCTGCAATGCCTGCTGCTGTAAACAATGGTAGAGTCAAATCCGATGTTTTAGAGGGTGAAAGTTTGGAGATTGCGAGGCTGCAACAAGAACTCCAAATTACAAAAGACCACCTGCAAACGATCATCCTAGAACATCAAGCCGCTAACCAAGATTTGAGAGCGGCCAACGAGGAAATTTTGTCGAACAACGAAGAGTTGCAAAGTACAAATGAGGAACTCGAAACCGCAAAAGAAGAGATTCAGGCAACCAATGAAGAACTGAACACAATTAATGACGAATTGCAGCGGCGCAATGTTGAATCAACTCAGGTGAGTAACGATTTACAGAATCTGCTCAGCACCATCAATATTCCGATTCTAATGGTGGGAGGCGACCTGCGAATCCGCCGGTTTACTCCCGCAATCGAACGCCTCTTCAACTTGATTTCTAGCGATGTCGGGCGCTGTGTGAGCGACATCACTCACAAGTTGAAGATGCCGGAGTTAGAGCCAATGATTGTAGACGTGATCCGTAGCCTCAATTTGAAAGTTCAGGAGGTTCAAGATCGAGAGGGTCGTTGGTACGATCTGCATATTCGACCGTATCGGACGATCGACCACAAAATTGATGGGGCTGTGGTGATGTTGGTGGATATCAACGATCTCAAAGTCAGTGCCCAGCAGTTGATGGAAGCGAAAAATTACGCCGAAACGATCGTAGAAACCGTGAGGGAACCGTTGCTAGTGCTGGATCTAAACCTGCGGGCGATCACCGCCAACCGTTCTTTCTACCAGACGTTTCAGGTGATGCCGATCGACACTGAGCAACACTCAATCTTCGATCTCGGTAACAGACAGTGGAATATTCCCAAGTTGCGATCGCTCCTCCAAGAAATTCTGGCAGGAAAGACCGAGTTTCACAATTTTGAGGTCGAGCATGACTTTGAGCATATCGGGCATAAAATAATGCAGCTCAATGCCCGCAAAATGCCTCCGATGGGTGATACACAGATGATTCTGTTGGCGATCGAGGATATCACGGAGCAAAAACAGTTTGAGACAGAACGCAGCCTTCGGATGCTAGAACAATCGGCTCGTGTCGCTGCTGAGGATGCCAACCGCATCAAAGATGAGTTTTTGTCCGTGCTCTCTCACGAACTGCGGGACGCCGCTCAATGCGATGGTTGGCTGGGCACAGTTGCTGCGCCTGAAAAAATTTGACGAGGCTAAAACCGAGGAAGCGCTAAAAACGATCGAGCGCGCCGCCAAAGCCCAAAACCAGCTCATCGATGACATATTAGACGTTTCGCGGATTACCACAGGTCAATTTCGGCTCAATGCTATTGCAATGGAGCTCAATCCACTGGTTAAAAATGCGATGGAGATGGTTCGTTTGGCAGCAGAAGCCAAAAATCTTCAAGTTGAATGCCGGCTAAGTCCTTTAAAAGCAAGCGTGTTGGGCGATGCAACCCGCTTACAACAGGTAGTGTGGAATCTACTTTCAAACGCGATTAAATTCACCCCAGCCGGAGGAAAAATTGAAATCGCATTAGACTACATTGATGGCATGGCTCAAATCCAAGTTAGCGATACTGGTAAAGGCATTCACCCTAATTTTCTCCCCTATGTGTTCGAGCGCTTCCGTCAGGCGGATAGTAGCTACTCTCGCAGAGACGCTGGATTGGGGCTAGGACTCTCGATCGCCCGTCATTTAGTAGAACTCCACGGCGGTACTGTTAGTGCAGAAAGTTCAGGTGAGGGACAAGGGGCAACGTTTACCGTGAGGTTGCCGGTACGAACAGAAGTCCCACAAAGTTAAACGCTAATATTAGACCTCTTGCAAAAATAATTAGGTCGGGCAAGATGCCCGTCCCACAAGAGTTATTTTTTCTTGTGGGATGGGCATCTTGCCCGTCCCATCACTTGATGAAAAGGATTTTTGAAAGAGGTCTATTTACCCAAGACATAATTGATATCAATTCCGCTTGTACCGACCGTGATTGTTGACTGTGGATTGTGAGTCAAAAAAACTGCAAATTGCGCTATATTTGTGGGCAGCTTGATTCGACTTTATGAGGACGAGGAAGATCGGATTTGATATCATTCCAGCGCAACCGCAATTGATATTATTTCTAATCTTATCTCCTGATCTAATATTGTTTCCGGTTGCATCACAATAATAAAATCGAGTCAACAGTCAACAGTCAACAGTCAACAGTCAACAGTCAACAATGATTCCGCTGCAACCGGAATCGATATAACTATTTACCAACCTGAACCTGAGCGCCATCCTTAAGAAAACCAGCCCCAGTAACAACCACCCGATCGCCCGCCTTCAAACCCTTTTTAATCTGTACCTTAGCAGCAGTCAAATCGCCCACAGCACCCCCGGAAATTTCCCCAACTTCCACCGGTTGAGCCTGCACCTTGTCCTCGCCCACAAGTTTGTAAACAATAGAACTGCCGTCAGCTTGCGGCACAATAGCTTTAGCCGGCACTTTCAAACCTTGAGCCGTTGCCGTCGAAAGGGATGCGCGCAAAAACATTCCCGATCGCAAAAACTCGCTTGCCGGCAAATCAATCTTCACCGTAGCTTGCCGATTTTGCGGGTCCACTAGCGGCGAAATCTCTCGCACAGTTCCTGACAACTTAATCCGCTTGTCAGAGTCAGAAGTAATTTGCACTGCAGTTCCCGGCCGCACTTGCGAAACCTGAGTTTCCGGCACTTTCAATTGCAGTTCGAGCTTGTTGCCGCGAATAATCGAAAAAAGTTTTTGACTTCCCGAAGAAACATCGCCAACTCGACCAATTCTTTCAGCTACAGTGCCACTATCCGGCGCTCGAACAATAGTTTGTTCTAGTTGAGTTTGTAACTGTTTGACTTGGGCATCATTGCTGCGGACACTTGCTGCGTTATTTCCGACATTTGCTCTGGCACTGCTGACACTCGCTCCGGCCGTATTCACTTTTGCACGAGCGCTGGCGAGGGCTGCTCTAGCCGTGCTGATATTAGCTTCAGCAGTAGCTACTTTAGCAATAGCCGATCGCACTTCTTCCGCTGCTTTATTCTGTTCTTGCAAAGCTGTATTCAACTCAGCTTTAGCTTTGTTCAACTCTTGAACAGCAGTCTGCCGCTCTGTCTTGCGTCTTTCTAAATCTTGCTGACTAATTACTCCCTGAGAAGCCAAACCTTGGGTGCGATTTACTTCTCTTTGAGCTTGATCTAATTTAGCCTGAGCGGAGGCAATGCCTGCTTTAGCTTGAGTGACACCGGCTTTAGCTTGTTCCACACCGGCTCTTGCCTGCCCGACGCCTGTTTTGGCTTGCGCTGCGTCAGCGATGGCTTTTTCAACGCCAGCTTGGGCTTGAGCAACGCCGGCTTGGGCTTCTTGTTGGGCTGACTGAGCTTGCTGTACCTGAGCTTCGGCTTGTTCTACTGTAGAATTGGCCGATTGTACTCCCGCCAGCGCTTCGGCAATTTGCGATCGTAATACCGAATCGTCCAAAACCGCCATCGTCTGACCTTTTTCTACCGCCTCTCCTTCATTCACCAACACCTGCTTGATTTGCAAACCGTTGGCTTGTGGCAGCACCGGCAGCAAGTCATAGGCTGCCACGGTGCCCGTCGCTTCCAGAGTTTCACCCACCTGGGCAGATTCCACAGGCGCCACTGTCACAGTCTGAGCCGTCGCCTGCTGATTTGCCGATGGAATTGGAGCTGCGGGACGCGCATTCTGCTTGCCCCCAGTCAACTGTACGGCGAGCAGCGTTGCAGCCACCCCAACCCCTGCGCCCGCCAACAAGGCCGGCCACCTGATTTCTTTGCGGGGCCCAACTTCAGTTGCTTCTGGTTCCCAAACCTTTTCCTGCTCGATTTCTGGAACTTCCAGCGCAACTTCTCGTTCATCTTCCTCAGCGGAGAATTGCCAGCGAGAGTTGTCCGAGACTTCACTTTCAGCTACATCCACTGCTGAGTTCCTGTCGCGCCCGCTCTCTACGGGGGAAAGGGGTTGCTTTTCTTCGGCTTCTGAAAAAACTTTATTAGTCACGGTAGTTCCTCTCGCCAGTATGAGCCTTTCCTTTTTTTTTTATATTGTAAAGAAAGATTACGATATTATTTAGTTCATTTTAGCCGAGGGCCTCTGGAGTAACGCTTCCTCCTTTTGGGTGAGTGTGGCGCCGTTTCACCCTACAATGGCGATTTTGATTAACTTTGATCGAAGTTTGTTCGATCGAGATTTAATTTGATCTGCCTCTGGGGGATACTGAATATTAGCGTGATTGGCGATCGTGGGGGCGATCGGGCTGGCAGTGTCTCTCCCCAAGTGGCTTAGCCGTCACCTATCTATCAATGCTCACAAAAGTCAGTCTAATCTTGAACTGATTATTCCTAATCTATACTGTCATGTGTTTACTGTATAATACGGCACATCTGCTGAAAAAGTTGTGCCACTTTATTTAAAAAAAATCAAAATGAATAGTCTCTTTTCTCCCCTCCAACAGTTTCTAATTACTTGGCTGCTAGTGCTAGTGACAGGATGGTTTACCCTGACTGCTGTCAGTTATGTTGGGGAACTGGTCAGTATTTTAGTAACTGCGGGACTCGTTGCATTTTTATTAAATTATGCAGTAAAAAGACTGCAAGTATTTTTGCCCCGGGGATTAGCTGCGGGGCTGGTTTATTTAACTGCGGGTGTGATAGTAGTAGTAATCGGTGTAACTATTGTGCCGCCGGTGTTCAGCCAAGCGAGGCAGTTGGGGGTCAGGTTCCCGGAATTGCTGGAGTCGGGGCGGCTGCAGCTAGCTGAATTTCAAGCCTGGAGTGCCGAGCGCAATTTACCGTTTGACGTGCAAATATTGGAGCAGCAACTGTCAGCTAGAGTCCAGGGAGAAGTCCAGGCGATCGCCGGTACGGGTTTAGGCTTAGTTGTCGGTACTTTTAACTGGTTTTTGGACTTAATTTTTATTGTCGTGATTTCCTTTTATATGCTCCTAGACGGGCAAAGAGTGTGGCAGGGTTTGACCAGCATTTTTTCCCCAGACATTCGCTATGTTTTAACAGAGACTTTGGAGCGAAACCTCCAGCGATTTGTATCGGGACAGTTATTGCTGGGACTATTTATGGCCATCTCGCTAACTATGGCTTTTTGGTGGCTGCAAGTTCCGTTTTTTCTGTTGTTTGCCGTGTTTATAGGATTGACGGAAATAATTCCGTTTATTGGAGCAACCTTGGGAATTGGCACTGTTAGTATAATTGTAGCGTTTATTGATTGGTGGCTGGCGCTGCAAGTGTTGGTAGTGGCGATCGGTCTCCAGCAAATCAAGGATAATTTAGTAGCTCCCCGAATCATGGGCAATCTCACCGGATTGAGCCCGGTAGTTATTTTCACAGCTTTGCTGTTAGGAGGTAGAGTGGGAGGATTGTTGGGAGTTATCCTGGCAATTCCGCTCACTGGGGTAGTAAAAAGTATAGTAGAAATTGTACTCAATCCCAAATTGCCGCCCCAGACAGGCTCGTTTTTCTACAATCCTTTTAGCGGCGAGGAATTGGGAAAAATACCAGAAGAGGAAACTAGAATAATCTTGGTCGCAGATGAACAAAAGTAGTCTAATTGTTGTAGTAAGTAATTCAATTAGGAAAACTTTTATAAGTCAGGAATTTACTTTTGGCTACTGAATCAATTAAGAAAAGACTAAAGTTTCTACAAAGAACTTTAGTCTTTATTACTAACCCACTTAAAATCTCAAACCTAAAAACTTATGAACTGGTGGCAAAATCTTAGAAACAATCCTCTAGCTCGGTTGGGAGCCGTGCTACTGTTAATTTTTTATACAGTCGCGCTTTTTGCCGAATTTGTGGCACCTTACGACCCCTACGACTCTCAATTAAACGGTTCATTGCTGCCACCGACTCAGATTTATTTAAGCACCCAAGACGGGCGCTTTATCGGGCCCCACGTTTATCCGACTACTCAGGGCCCGGTGGATGCTAATACCGGTGCTCGTGAGATAATTGTAGACTGGCAAAAACCCTCTGTTCTCGGTTTGTTTGTCAAAGGTTCCCCCTATAAATTTTTAGGATTTTTGCCTTTCGACAGGCACCTGTTTGGCACTACAGGAGAAGGCCAAATTAATCTTTTAGGCACGGATGAACAAGCTCGCGATCAATTCAGTCGCTTAGTACACGGCAGCAGAATTAGCCTCAGCATCGGTTTAGTAGGAATAGCAATTTCTTTTCCATTGGGATTGTTTATCGGAGGCATATCTGGTTATTTCGGCAGTTGGATTGATAGTATTTTAATGCGTTTCGCCGAAGTATTGATGACGATTCCCGGTCTTTATTTATTAGTAGCGCTAGCAGCAGTATTGCCACCGGGATTGACAAGTGCTCAGCGATTTATATTGATTGTGCTGATTACTTCATTTATCAGTTGGGCGAGTTTAGCGCGGGTGATTCGCGGTCAGGTACTGTCAATTAAACAGCTAGAATTCGTGCAAGCGGCGCGGGCAATGGGCGCCAATCCAATTTATATTATTGTCCGCCACGTTTTGCCACAAACTGCTACTTATGTAATTATTTCTGCTACTTTGTCTGTTCCGGGTTTTATTGTGGCGGAGTCGGTTTTGAGTTTAATTGGCTTGGGAATTCAACAGCCCGATCCTTCTTGGGGAAATTTACTATCTCTGTCTACTAATGCTTCAATTTTAGTGTTGCAGCCTTGGTTGGTTTGGCCTCCGGCGATACTGATTATTTTGACTGTTTTGGCGTTTAATTTATTGGGGGATGGGTTGCGGGATGCTCTCGATCCGAGAAGCATTCAAAGGTAATTGAAAGTTAGTAATTTCTAGTTTCCAGGCAGAGTCGGTGTAACAGTTACGCCCCGTAATTTTGCAGATTAACCGGCAAGCGAATGGTAAAAGTAGAACCCACTCCCTCCTGACTTTTTACTGAAATATTGCCACCCATCATTAGGCAAAAACGCTGGCTGATTGCCAGTCCCAAACCGGTGCCGCCGTACTTGCGGGTGGTGGAAGCATCTGCTTGGGTAAAGGGTTGGAAAATTTGCTGCAACTGGTCGGGAGTCATCCCAATTCCTGTATCTGTACAATTAACAACTAAAAATTCTTTACTAGCAATTGAATATTGAGAACTTGCCACAGGTTCAGAACTGTTTTCTTGTTTTGCTTCGCTGCTGTCGCCCGCAATTTTTTCTCGGCTGGCTGTGAGGGTAATTGTACCGTTTTGAGTGAATTTGGCGGCATTGCTCAGCAAATTTAATAAAATCTGCTGCACTTTGGTAATGTCACCGTGCATAGTGCCGATATTCGTAATTTGGTGCAAGTTTAGAGTATTGCCGTTTTTCTCAATTAGTGGCGCGGCGGTGGAGGCGACATCTTGAATCAAGGCGGCGATGTCGAAGGTTTCTAAGTAAAGATCCATGCGGCCGGCTTCGATTTTAGAAATGTCGAGAATGTCGTTAATTAGCGATAGCAAGTGTCGGCCGGAAGTGCGAATTTTGTCTAAATCTGGGGTGAGTTCATCGTAACCCAATTCTGCGGTTTCTTCTTGGAGCATTTCGCTGTAGCCGATGATCGCATTCAGAGGTGTTCGCAGTTCGTGGCTCATGTTTGCCAAAAATGCGCTTTTTGCGGTGGAAGCGGCTTCGGCTGCTTCTAGGGCGAGTTGCAAGGCGGATTCAAAGACTTTGCGATCGCTAATATCCTCGACGCTGCCTTCATAGTAGAGTACCTTGCCGTCGGCGTCGCACACTGCACGCGCGCTTTCAGAAATCCAAATTACACTGCCGTCAACGCGGTAAACTTCTGACTCAAACCCGGAAATTTCTCCGAATTCTTCCATCGCCTGGATAAACTTGTCGCGCTGCTGAGGATTGACGTAAGCTTGCTGTCTGATGTTTGTGAGATTTAATGTTAATTCTTCGGGAGTGGCGTAGCCGTAGATGCGCGCTAAAGCTGGATTTACGCTCAAGAAGTGGCCTTCGGGGGTTCTTTGAAAAATCCCTTCGACGGCATTTTCAAAGATGCTGCGATATTTTTGTTCTGCTTGACGCAAAGCGATTTGTGTACGATCGCGCTCACTGGCTTCGATCGCCAATGATACCAAATCTGCCAGGGAAGCAGCAAAATTTTGTTCTTCTAATGTCCAGTTGCGAGTAGTTCCCACTTGTTCGATACAGATGACTCCCACTGTTTGTCCGCCGAGGCGCACTGGCGCGTCTAAGGTAGAAGTAGTGCCAGCTTGTGAGAAGTAAGATTCGGCAAATTCTCTAGTTCTAATATCTGAGAGAGCGTCCTCGGCTGCGATCGTCCGGTGTTCTTCCAAAGCTTGAAAATAAGCTGGATAGTCTGCTGCTGCGAGTTCATTACCTTGGGAATGCTGGTGCTTGCTGCGGCTAAATTGGTCGAGACATTGCAGTTTCGCTCGACTCTCATCATACAGCCACGCGCCAGCTTTTTCTGTCTGTAAGGTATGAGCCGCCGCTTCGGTGATTTTCCTCAAAGCTACTTGCAAATCGCCTCGATACAGCGCTTTATTTCTTGCCAATTCTACCAAAACCGTATTGTGTTTGAGCAATTGTTTTTGCCTTTGGCGTCGCGCCGATTCGCCTCGCTTCTGTTCGGTAATGTCGCGGGCTACCACAATGACGGATTCTTCTGAAAGCGGTGAAATGCTGGCGGCAAAATAAACTTCGCGGTCTTCAATGGTTAAATCGTACTCGATGCTGACAGTTTGCTGAGTATCTAAAGCTGCTCGGATGTGGTTGAGAAAATTGTCGGCTGTAGCTTGCGGAAACACCTCTGTGACTGTTTTGCCAACTAATTCTTCGACTGGTTTGTAGAGCAGAGAAAGATTTGTGGGCGCGATTTTTAAATAGCGACCGCTGGCGTCCACAACTATAATTAATTCGTTCATAGCTGCAAACAAAGCCCGCAATTCTGCTTCGGCGACTTCGAGTTCGCCAGTCCGCTCTGCTACTCGCTGTTCTAAACTAGAGTTGGTTTGTTCTAGGGCAATAAAAGACGCTCGCAATTGTCGGGCCATTTGATTGAAAGACTGAGCTAGGAGACCGAGTTCTTTTACTCCTTGAACTTCGACTTCGCCGTTTAATTCTGCGGAGGTGAAGTCGGATGATTCGGACATTTTTGTTAAAGCTTTGGAAGCTTGCAACAATCGGGTAATCGGTTTGACAACCCAGCGAGAGGTGAAAATTCCGAGTGCGATCGCCAGTACGAAGGCAAAAAAGCACAATAAAATAGTTGTGCGAGTGTTGGCGTTAATTTGCTCCATAAAGTCTGCTTCCGGGATTGCGACTACAATCAGCCAATCGAGGCCACGACCGTCTTGCAGGGGAGCAACGGTAATGAATTGACGTTTGCCGTCTATATCAAAGGTAAACTGTCCTTTGCTGTCAATTTGTTTAAAACTACCAAATCGTTTTTGCAAATATGTGGAGGCCGATCGAATTAGCAAATTTTTGCTCTGTGTGGCCAACAGCCGTTTTTGTCCGTCTTTGTCGGTGACAAAGGGCAATTCGTCTGTAGAACTGGCGACTATTTCCCCGCTGCGTTCGATCGCGAAAACTTGTCCCGACGGGCTAATTTTGATGCTTTTGAGAAAATCACTGATTTGAGAAAGAGTCAGGTCAATTGCCAATACCCCCCGCAGGTTTCCTGTTTCATTGTAAATAGGCATCACCGGCGTAATGCCGAGAACTGGCGGGGCGGCGAAAACGTAGATTGGAGACCAAGTGGCTTTTGCTGACTGTTTAGCAGCTTGGTACCACGGTCTGATACGGGGGTCATACGTGGCGGTTTTGATTAGCTCAGTGCGATTTCCTTGGCTGTCTAGGCGATAAATTTGGCGGTTTGGAGCGGTCGATTCGTCTCGGATATATACTAAGTTTTCTGCTTCTCGCCTGAGCAAGAGGAATTTGCCCTGTTCGTCGCCGTAGTATATGGTTGTCGTTCGATCGCTCAGCTTGGTCTGGTTCCACAAATAGCGCTCTAAGTTGGGGAAGTCTTCCGGGTCTATGTTTCCAGAGGCGATCGCAGCACTATTCATTTGCAGGAATAAATGAGACACATCCCCAAAACTGCGGAAATTTTCTTTGGTTCTCGCTGCGACTTCCAAGCTTAACCTCGTAGCAAGGTCATTGACGGCTTTCTGGCCATTGCGAAACGAAAGCCATCCAGTCACGCCGACTGCTACGGAGATTTGCACCACCAGCGGTATCAACAAGACTAGGCTTAGTGACATCTTGGGGGAGCTTTTCATCAGACAACTGCTTAAATTTTTAAATAACATCAATATTCTGACACCTACGGGGTTTGCGTATTATTTGTCGTTTAAAAGATGCCCTAGATATAATTTACAAAGTTGTGCCGCAATAGTGAAGTGGGGTGGTCGGCTGCTCAAAACTTGGCTGAGATTTCCACCGCTACTGTAAAAACTTGTCATATTAATGATGCCACTACTTGCGTGAATGTTGCGATATCTCTGGGGACTGGTGGCCAAAAAGTCACACCAGGTTAGAACAAATGCCATTGTAGACCCGCAATCCCAACCATGGTTGTCATCAGTCATTCCCAATTATTCAATTCTTTAATCTAAAATTTAAAATCTCAAATCTAAAACTGTATCAGTTCCTCCAGGTGCGGATGCCCCACCTTACCCCGGCTTAATAAAAATTTGATTTTCATTTTTTCTACAGTGCCAGGACAAATGTAAATTCTGTGACAATCGGGTGTTAAAAAATTTGCTATTAATAAGATAAGCCGCCCAAATTCCGAGCGACTACAAAGAGGATAATTGAAGCATCTGCATTTCATCAACGCCAGCCAAGTAAAGCGTTTTTGGCTTTTTTGGACGTTCGACATTTGGGCAAAATAATACTTCTGGAGGATGACATGAACTATACATTTGAAATCCTGGGCGTATCTCCAACTTTAACATTTTTTAACCAGCAGCAGGAATTGCTGAAACAACAGGAGCCGTCGGGTGTAGAATACTTGGGAAACTGGAAGTGTACTCTCGATGCGTTTGTGGCATCCGTGGAGACAGTTTCTCCTTACCGGGGCTGGGATGTCGATCGAGTTGTAGACACCGTGATTAGTTTCTGGATGAACAACTCCGATAGCATCAAGTATTGGAGGCACAGGCTGGAGGATGCCGGCAGCGAAAACTTGTTAGTAGCCAGAGTAGGCGATATCAAGTCTTTGCAAGCAGCCTTTGAATCGCTGCTGGGCGAATAGGAAAATCGGCAATTGCGAAAAAGTCGATCGACTTTTTCGCAAAAATTAACTCAACTGTCTATTGGCAATTCCCAATTCCCCTGATTGGTGGCACGGAAGTCGCAGATATAAAATATCTGTTTCTTCGAGCTTCTATCTTCCATCTGCCTGATGCCTTCAACATCTGGCTAATGACTAATGACTTCGCAATTGGCAATTCCCAAATATTATGTCTCGTTCCAAAGCCCTGCAATCTTATATTTTTCTCCGCTTGCTCCTCGCACCGCTAATGTTGTGGACAATCACCACAGCAGTATTTTTGCTACTGCGGGCCACTCCGGGCGACCCCATAGATGCCATTCTCGGCTCACGAGCTCCCGCAGCCGCCAAAGAAGCAATGCGAACTCAACTCGGCCTCGACGCACCGCTGTGGCAGCAATATCTCAAATACATAAAAGACTTGTTGAGCTTCGACTTGGGAACCTCCATCACCACTCGCGGACAAACCGTGTGGCAAATTATCGGAGATTATTTCCCCGCTACAGTGGAATTAGCAGTTTGTAGCATGGCCATAGCTTTAATTGTCGGCATCAGTATCGGTTCCTTAGCAGCATCCCGCCCCAACACAATTTTCGATGCTGTCGGCCGTTTGTTTGGCATTATCACTTACTCGCTGCCCGCTTTTTGGGCTGGTATGGTTTTGCAATTGATTTTCGCAGTGCAGTTGGGATGGTTTCCCTTGGGAACTCGCTTTCCCGTGACATTCCCGGCCCCCGAAGGCTACACAGGACTCTACACGATTGACAGTCTCCTGAGCGCTAACCCTGGTCAGTTTCTCACATCTTTGCATTATTTGGCACTTCCGAGTTTGACGTTGGGGATTCTTTTGAGCGGCATTTTCGAGCGCATTGTCAGAGTGAATCTCAAGCAAACTTTGCAAGCAGATTATGTCGAAGCAGCTAGAGCCAGAGGCATTCCAGAAGTGCAGATTTTATGGGCTCACGCTCTGAAAAATGCGCTAATTCCGGTGATTACTATCTTAGGATTGACTTTTGCTGCACTGTTGGGCGGCGCTATTTTAACAGAGGTTACTTTTTCTTGGCCGGGGTTAGCAAATCGCCTTTACGAAGCAATTAGCTTGCGGGATTATCCAACTGTTCAAGGTATTGTGGTGTTTTTTGCGGCAATTGTCGTAATGGCCAGCATTGTAATTGATATTTTGAATGCTTACATTGACCCGCGAATTCGCTACTAAAAATATCAAGGAACAAGGCCAACGGATGTGCGACTGTGGCACTCTAGGCTTTTTCTACCTGTACTTTCTGCGTTCGCGAGATGTTGCAGCCAGCGGTGGCCCTGTAGAAGCAGTTGTCAAAAAGCTCGATCGGCTTTTAGAGTGACGACACTTGGCAATTTATGGGCAATACTGGAGAAAATAAAATTATACATTTGAGGAAACGCTGATGAGATTATTGCGAACAATCGCCGCTCTATCGGCGGCCTTGACCCCACTGATGGCTGAAGCTGTCTTTAGCCGTCCCATGCCGGGAACAGCCGATTTTCCTAGAGCCTCAAACCCCCAAGTAAATGTGCCGGTTTGCTTCATCGAAACCCGAGGCGGCACAACTTTTGATTTAGTCAGCTTGTGCGGCAGCAATGCTGCTCCCCAAAACACTGCTCCGGTTGCGGGCAACCCCGCCAATGCTCCTGCAAATAACCGCAATGGAGGTGCTCCGCCTGCTCCCCCGAACCCCAACGCCATCACCAGAGATGGTAGCGGCACCCCGATAACTACTCCAACAGGCACGGCAAATCCCAACAATCAGAATAATCAGAATCCGGGAACTGCGCCGAATACCAATCAGAATAATCAGAATCCGGGAACTGCGCCGAATACTAATCAGAATAATGCCAATCCGGGGACTTCGCCGAATACTAATCAGAATAATGCCAATCCGGGGACTTCGCCGAATACTAATCCCAATAATCTCAATCCGGGAAGTGCGCCCTATACCACTCCCAATAATGCCAATCCGGGAACTTCGCCCAATACCAATCAGAATAATCTCAATCCGGGAAGTTCGCCCTATATTACTCCCAATAATGCCAATCCGGGAACTTCGCCCAATACCAATCAGAACAATCTCAATCCGGGAACTTCGCCGAGTACCAGTCCCAATAATAGTGCGTCTCCCACGGGTGGAACTACTGGCGACAGCAACAGCGATTTAGTTCCGAATCGCAATCTCAATCTTCCGAGAGTCCCACCGAGTTCCTTTGGCCCTGGAGGTGTGGCACCGACTAGAGATGCGATTGATGGCCCCCGCCAGTAATAGGCGAAGTGTCAGAACTTTCATCACAGAAACCGGGTTTCTCTGAAACCGTCTCTTTTTTAGGGATTGTTCACCCGCGAGAAAGCCGGAATATTTATTTGCCTGCGTAATATTGATGTCAGGTGCGATCGGCATATTTGATAGCAGAGTAACGAAATAAAAGTTAAGCTAAGAACTTGTAGACGCTATCGACCAAGCACTCTTTCAAAACTGGACAACCAGGTAGAAGCAGTGAGAGACAGCCAGCTTTAATCCGTAACAGGATGAGCTATCAGCAAAGGTTAAAGTTATTACCAGGCGGGTGCTCGCCAGCTCCAAGTTCTCAAGCTAAACCATTCAACAGGCATATTTTTGTTAAGCCCGTGTGGTTTGGAAAGTACCGGCTGATAACATTAGCCAGACAAAATTAACCCGATTATTCGGAGGCTCTTCATGAGCAAAATATTTGTTTTAATAAATTGGAACAAAATTGCTCTAGACCCGATCGCACTTGAGGAGGACATCTAGTGTCAAACTTAGTTCAACGCTTAGAAATAACCGCTCATCCGCAACTAGAAAAATCCCTCGGCTATCGAGGAGATAGTCGCTGGGTAGCTTGGCGCTGGGAGCCCGACATCGACCAACTTATTTCCAGCGACGGCAAAACAGTCGGCACTGGCAATAATATGGCTTGGCTGGTGTTTTTGCAGCACGATTTAGTCGATCCTGCGCTACAAGAGTACAACCTCGGCGAGGGCGATCGCTACTGGCTGCTTTTAGACACATCAACTAGAAATCTCTACGTCGGCGAAGGGAAAACTGTTCAAAGTCTGCTCGAACAGCCGGAAAGTTTAGGTTTATTGGCCTGTCTCGATGGCGGGAATGCCGATCAAGAAACTGGTGAAAATTGGCAGCAAACCCTATCTCAACTAACAGCAAAACCAGTTGTTCGCCACCTGACAAATGCCCTTCCGTTCGGTATCGCCGCCGCTTTGATAGGTGCTTTAGGCATCGGAACCGGATTGTGGGTAGTGCCAACGGTGCAGCAGAAACTAGCCCAAAAAACAGCTTTTATTTCCCCAATTAGTTCTGGCGCCACCTGCGGGCTTGGCGGTTCCGACGATTTTTCAGCTTATATCGGTTCCTCAAGCGGAAACAAAGAACTTCATTTAATAGGCGTTTACGAAGCCAATGCGGATCACAAGAACCGAGATTTATCAAAAAGTGCGATCGAAGTCAAAGTAGAACGCCGAAACAAGCCAATAATTCTCGCGCTTTCAGCCTACGAACCGGTGCAATGGAACATTACCGCAGAACCGGGCGCAGTTATCGAAAAAATCATCGTTAACGGATACCACAACCAAACTGTTTCAGGAGTTTCGGGAATTCCGGTAGAAGAGCACAGCTACGAAGAAACCGGAGACAATCTCGGCGACTTTATCTACAAGTGGGATGCTACCCCTGGGAGTTCCAATACTTCCTCCCTGGTGACTAAATTGGAACAGAGAAACCGCACCAGTTTAGCTTCTTTTCAAGGATGCTACAGAGGTAAGAACTTTAGTATTAATTGACAGCAGCGACAGAGAGCGATAAGTTATACGATTTTCGATTTTAGATAGGGAATAGCTGATTAGATATGGATTTGGAATTTGTTACAGTTCCATGCTTTTTTTTACTGGTGTTAAAACCTATCCCCCTAAAATCACAAAACCCGCGTCGGCGGGTTTTTTATTGAGAGTTAAACTTATTTGCACCTCTATGGTATGATATCCGGTGGCGCGATCGCCAATTCCCAATTCTAACAATACTAATATATTTGCTATGAAATACTGGTACGAAACGCTCGCAGTAGCACAGCGGATTTTAATTGAATTGGGGAGGCGGCGACGCAGCTTAGTATTGTGGAGTATTTTTCCAGTTTCTATCTTGCTAATTAACGGTTTAATTTTAAAAGAACGCGCTAATCTCAGCACAGCAAAAGCCTTTGAAGTTGCTGCACCTGCAAGCTTAGTAGGAGCAGCTTTATTTTTTAGCTGTCTCGGTGGTAGCGTAGCAACAGTAGTAGCAGAGCGAGAACAGCATACCCTCAAACGCTTGTTTATTTCGCCGCTGAGCGGCACTTCCTACTTTTTAGGAATTTTCCTGGCTCATAGTTGCATCGGCATCGGTCAGGTAATTTTAGTATACACGATCGCCTCTTGTTTAGGGGCACAATTTCAAGGATCTATCCTGTTAGGATGTGCGATTATTCTGCTCAGTATTGTATCTTATGTAGGTGTAGGCTTTATTCTTGGCACCCAGTTTGCTAGGCGCACTGAAGATGTCAACTCCCTAGTAGCAGCTTTCGGCGTTCCTTTGTTGATTTTAGGAGGCGCATTTTTGCCTACTTCGCTCTTTCCCCAAAGTCTGCTGGAACTCGCCCAGTACAATCCAATTTATCACATGAACGAAGCGCTGATGGGCGTGTGGGCTGACGGCAAAGATTTGGCTGATATTTCCGAACACTTTTGGTATTTATTCATATTTTCTATTGCCATGATTGCAGGTGGATGGCTTTCTTACCGCAGGATGCTGAGAGTAGAAAGAAGACTTTAAAACTATCTCATTATGTCGGAATTATTCATCTATCTCTTCTCTGACTCAGCGCCCTCTGCGCTCTCTGCGGTTTAATCGTTTAGAAACAACCGTAAATATATAAAATAATACGGAGAATTAAAGCAGTGCTGCAAATAGAAAAGCTAAATAAGTCCTATGGCGAGCGTTCAGTGCTTAAAGATTTAACACTGCACATTCAATCTGGAGAAATTTACGGTTTGCTCGGGCCCAACGGGGCGGGCAAAACTACAACTATCAATATTTTATGCAATTTGTTAAATGCCGACAGCGGTCAAGTTTATATTAATGGCGAACCTGTTTCTGACTCTACAAAATCCTTAATAGGTGTAGCGCCTCAAGAAAATTTGCTTTACAAAAGCCTTAGCTGCGAGGAAAACCTAAACTTTTTTGCTCAAATTTACGGCTTAGAGCGCAAGCAGCGGCGCTATCAAGTAAGACACTGTTTGAAAGCCGTAAATTTGACAGATAGAGCTACAAGCCCCGTGGAAACTTTGAGCGGAGGAATGCAGCGCCGTTTGAATATTGCGGTAGCATTGGTGCACCAACCTAGATTAGTAATTTTAGATGAACCGACAACGGGTTTAGATATTGAGGCTCGCTATGAAATTTGGGAGTTAATTCAGCGATTGCAATCGGAAGGAATTACAATTTTGCTGACCACTCACTTGTTGGATGAAGCTGAGCGTCTTTGTCAGAAAATCGGGATTTTGAAAAATGGCAGTATTGTAGCTGAAGGTAGTTTAGAAGAGTTGCAAAAACTGATTCCGGCTCAAGAAATTATCGTGGTAAAAACCGACGAAGAACCTGAAGTCATCGCCCGCGCTAAACAATACAGTTTCATCCCCCGCCGCTACGGTAGCGATTTAGCTTTTTGGCTGCCGGAACGTTTAGAATTAAAAGAGATTATTTTGCTGTTCGACGGGATTTCTATTGACTCAATCGCTCGGTATCCGGTGCGATTAGAACATATTTATGTAGAAGTGACTAAACAAACTGTATCCTAATCTGCATCCATCTGCGTATATCCCCCACCATCTGCGGTCAAAGTTCCAAACTAATTCTGTAATCATGGCAAAGAGCCAACTTTTTCGACTTATAAAGGCAGAGGCCGGAAGCAATTATAGAGATAGAAAAAGTCAACCCACGATGTCTAGATTGTAAAGATTTCGTAAATCTGGATATTGTTGTGTTGCGAACTGTTAAATAAAAATCTACTATAAAAGATATGTCTTTAGGAGGATATGGTTAAGTGACAGGGAAGTTATATAAACCCATTCCCACGCGAGGTCAGTCAAAGCCTGCTTCATATCAGGACTACTCCGATCGGGCTCTACTTTACTGGCAGCATTACTCCGGCAAAATCCGCGATTTCACGCTGCCATGACCTCCCCCGTCGGGGGTTGAGTCGATCGAATGTTGTCCGCCATGACCCAAAACAATCAGTGTTCCGTGTTTATTTCCCCTGAACTAAAACCGACGCTGATTATGAGTATCTTTGCGGCTTACTACCAGCCGCAAGCTGAAAAAGAAGTGATCGGCGACACCAATCGCCTGTGATGCAGCAAACTGTCATTAATCCTGGAACTATTTCCCGAAACCAAAGCGATTTTCTCGATCGGAAACCTCGCTTCGATTATGGAGAGCAATCGAGCTACTACTTCGCGGTAACGCCTTTGATGTTTCCAGGTTATTTAATGCTCCAGCGGAACGAGCTAACAATTTTACCGCCAGATTTATTTAAGAAATAGAACTAATAAATTCTTAAGTCCTCATAGCGAGGACTTAAACGAGGCGGGGGTTTCAACCACGACCAGACTTGGATGTAAACGATAGAGATCAAGGGTGTCAGTAATTATGAACGTACCAACCATGAACAAGCAAATTATTTTCGTTGACTCCTCTGTACAAGATTATGAAAGCCTGATCCAAGGCATCGATCCCGCTCAAGTTGTGATTTTAAATGAAAATTCCAGCGCGATCGACCAAATTACTAACACCTTGGCACATCAAAAAGATATTGAAGCAGTTCATATAGTTTCTCACGGTAGCGAAGGCAGTTTAAAACTCGGTGCTGACGTACTCAATGACAATAACCTAGAAACTTTCAGCACTCAGCTAAAACAGTGGGGAAATGCCCTGACAGCAAATGGCGATATCCTACTTTATGGCTGCGATGTAGCAGCCGGAGAAGTTGGAGAAAACTTCGTAAAGCGCCTGAGTGAAATAACCGGGGCGGATGTGGCAGCATCCACCGACAAGACGGGGAATACAGCACTAGGTGGCGACTGGGAATTAGAAAAAATCACCGGTTCAATTGAAACTTCCCTTGCGTTGTCCAGCGAAGCAAGGGCAACCTATGCCGATGTTTTAGCCTCACCCGTTCAATTTGATCTCACATCAGTATTCGATCGCGATGTCATTATCAACTACACGGGAGGAGTCACAGACACCACACAGAGCGGACTGGATTCCTCGGGGGGGACCCTAATAACTCAGTCCTTTGCCACATTTACAGCGGGTGCTAATGGGAACGGTTTACCCGACAACGGCTTTTTCGCCACGAATGCGTACCATCCCGATGTTCAGCTAGGCTACAACAACACCAATAACGGCAACAACGCCAAAGTCCTGACCACTAACGACACATCCTTTACCTTCGCAGTTACGCCCAACCAGTATTCAGAAATCCACCTGTTCGCCACCAGTACAAATGGCGACGCTGGGGTGCAGGTGACATTTAACTATAGCGATGGCACTACTGAGACAGGCACAGCCACTGTTACCGACTGGCTTAATGACTTTACCGAAACATCGTCCAGTTACTATCTGATCGACGGAATGGATGGGAACACTGATACAACTGGAACAGCTTATACCGATGTCAACGATCCCGCCATATTCGGGTTCATGTTCAATCCCAACCCAGCCAAAACGCTGCAGAGCATTACCGTCAGTAAAACAAGCGGTACCACCGTTGATAATTATCTGGGAGTTTTCGGAGCCACAGGTGTTTTAGAAACCACACCGCCTACAGCGACAACTTTCACCCCCGCAGATAACGCCACTAATGTTGCAGTTGCTGCTAATTTAGTTGTCAACTTGAGCGAAGCAGTCCAAAAAGGCACTGGCAATATTGTCATCAAGAAAGTTTCTGACAACTCAGTTGTTGAAACCATTGATGTCACATCCGCCAATGTCACCGTTACTGACAGTAGCGTCACCATTAACCCAGTGGCAGATTTAGGGCCAAGCACAGATTACTACGTAGAAATTGCCGCCGGTGCGATTCAAGACTTAGCAGGCAACAATTATGCCGGTACTACAGGTGCAACTGCTTGGAATTTCACCACTGACATCGCCACTGATACCACACCGCCTACAGCGACAACTTTCACCCCCGCAGATAACGCCACTAATGTTGCAGTTGCTGCTAATTTAGTTGTCAACTTGAGCGAAGCAGTCCAAAAAGGCACTGGCAATATTGTCATCAAGAAAGTTTCTGACAACTCAGTTGTTGAAACCATTGATGTCACATCCGCCAATGTCACCGTTACTGACAGTAGCGTCACCATTAACCCAGTGGCAGATTTAGGGCCAAGCACCGATTACTACCTAGAAATTGCCGCCGGTGCGATTCAAGACTTAGCAGGCAACAATTATGCCGGTACTACAGGTGCAACTGCTTGGAATTTCACCACTGATAGTGCCACTGATAGTGCCACTGATACCACACCGCCTACAGCGGCAACTTTCACCCCCGCAGATAACGCCACTAATGTTGCAGTTGCTGCTAATTTAGTTGTCAACTTGAGCGAAGCAGTCCAAAAAGGCACTGGCAATATTGTCATCAAGAAAGTTTCTGACAACTCAGTTGTTGAAACCATTGATGTCACATCCGCCAATGTCACCGTTACTGGCAGTAGCGTCACCATTAACCCAGTGGCAGATTTAGGGCCAAGCACAGATTACTACGTAGAAATTGCCGCCGGTGCGATTCAAGACTTAGCAGGCAACAATTATGCCGGTACTACAGGTGCAACTGCTTGGAATTTCACCACTGATAGTGCCACTGATAGTGCCACTGATACCACACCGCCTACAGCGGCAACTTTCACCCCCGCAGATAACGCCACTAATGTTGCAGTTGCTGCTAATTTAGTTGTCAACTTGAGCGAAGCAGTCCAAAAAGGCACTGGCAATATTGTCATCAAGAAAGTTTCTGACAACTCAGTTGTTGAAACCATTGATGTCACATCCGCCAATGTCACCGTTACTGACAGTAGCGTCACCATTAACCCAGTGGCAGATTTAGGGCCAAGCACAGATTACTACGTAGAAATTGCCACCGGTGCGATTCAAGACTTAGCAGGCAACAATTATGCCGGTACTACAGGTGCAACTGCTTGGAATTTCACCACTGAGAGCGCCAATGTCGTGCTTGATAGCAGCACAATTAACAAGGGTTTTGCAGATGGACTAAGTAAGTTGGTCGGCGAGTTTGATAGCTTTGTGCAAGATAATCTCAAAGCAGGTGTTCCGGTATTTGGAAATAAACTGACAACTCTAATTCCTAATGGTTTCTTTGCTGGTTTGAAAGATAAATTAGTAACGGGTCTGACAAGTAATCCTTCGGAAGACAGTAATATCGTTTTTGAGAAATCTTTACGTGGAGATTATCCCGATATCAAGGTAACGAATAATTCTAAGGGCGATGATACCCTTTATACTCTTAGTTTCAGTAAGTCTTACAACGGTAATGTTCCCTTAGAAGCTGATTTGGGGCTACCTGGTTTAGGAATTAAAAGTTCAGGTAATGGTGAGGGTTCGGGTAAATACGATATTACCTTGGGGTTAGGGTACAATAAGACTAATGGATTTTTCTTTGATACTGGTTCAACAGGAGTCAAGTTAGCCGCTTCAGCAGGTTTAGATGGTTTTAATGCTAAAGGAGAATTAGGCTTATTCCAGCTAGATTTGCAAGATGACTCGAAATCTCCTACGAAAGTAGAAGCAAAGTTGGACTTGGAACTTCTGGATCCGGGTCAAGGGGCTGAGAAGGATGGACGGTTGACGTTGGACGAACTCAAGAAAACCCCAAAAAATCAGATAATTAATCCGACCTTTAGTGCTGAGGGAAATCTGGGTTTAAGTGCAGTGACAAGCATTCAAGGTAATGCAGCGATTCCATCATTTAATTTTGATCTAAATGGGTCTTTTCCTCTGTTGTCTTACAAGAATGGGCAATGGAGTGGTCCACAAACACCAAAACTGGCTTTCAAAAATATGCAGCTAGATTTGGGAACTTTTGCGAATCAATTTATCAAGCCTGTAGTAACTAAGATGGCAGAGGTTGTCAAACCAATCCAGCCTATTGCTAAGGCGTTAACGACTGATATCAAACCATTAAGTAAATTTGAGAAGATCCGCAACGTTTTTGATCAAAACAAGGATGGTCAAGTAAACATCATCGAAGTGGGTTCAGTTTTAACTAAAACTCCAGTGAATACAAAGTTCGTGGATGGGATTAATAAAATTGTCAAAGCCAGCGATATTGTCTCGCAAATGGCAGCGAATGAGGGGAATATCAAGATTGACTTTGGTGATTATGAACTAACTGGTTTTGACGGGATGAATAAAGACTCTAAACCAAATGTTAACAACGCCAAACCTGTGACAGTGGCTCCTAGTGCTAAAGATCAAGCGAATAAATCTTCTGGCAAAACCAAATCACTGATGGATACGTTGAACAGTATGGAAGGGTTACAAATTCCCATTCTTAACGATCCTAAGACTGTTTTAAGTATGTTGCTGGGGGAGAAAACTGATGTAACTTTGGTGAGCTATCAAGTGCCAAATCTCAGTTATAACTGGAATATTAAGAAAGATTTTCCTATCTACTCTCTAGCGGGATTCGGAATCAATGGTGAAGTGGGTGCTACATTTAACGCTGAAGGTAATCTGGGCTTTGGCTTTGATACCCAAGGATTGTTTGACTGGAAAAAAAGTGGATTTAATTTGGGGGATGCCGCCAAAGTTTTAGATGGTTTCTATGTCAGCGATCGGCAAAACGCTGATGGGACTGGTTCTGATGTCAATGAAATCAAGCTCAATGGTAAAATATTGGTTGGTGCAAATGTCAATCTTTTTGCAGCCAAAGCTGGTATCAACGGTGGGTTAAGCGCTAATGCTAAAGTGGATTTGATTGATGTGGGAGAAGGAACCCCTACGGACAATTTTGATTTTGGAACTGTTGGCGATCTTAAAAAATTAGTTCAAGATTCTGTTAGTGATGCGGCGAACAAACTGTTCCCTAATAATTTCACTGGAATTAAGGCCGTAAAGAAAATTTTTGATGAGGATGCTAACATTGGTAATTTAGTTGACAAGCTGAAACCATTAAAGGGTTCTGTAAAAGACAGGAGTACCCAAGTTGATCAAGCAGTTTCTGAGGTAATAAACGCAGCGAAGCCCAGGATTGAGTCTTTGAGAAAGGAAGCTTCATTTACAACTGATTACCCAACAAACGAGCAGATTGATGCGTTCCTCCCTCTGTTGAGTACGTCCATAGCTAACAATAAAGAATCAAATGTTATTGGTACTGGAGATGGCAAACTTCGGGTATCAGAAATGTTCTCACGTCCGGTGCTTGATTCATTTGAGATTAATGGAGACATTAGTGCGTTTTTGTCAGCTTATGCTAAGGCTGGAAAAGGCCCTTTTAGTGTAGAATGGAACGATAATCTGGCTACTTACAAATTAGCTGATTTCCGTATTGGCTCAGGGAATGTGAAAAAATCACGAGCAATCGATGGTTATATGGCTGCTTCTAACGTATTCTTAGATACCAACTTTAATGGTACCCAAGATGAAGATGAACCGTCCTCAGTAACCAATTCCGATGGTAGCTTTGAGTTAGAGTACGATTTAGCTAAGTACGATCGCAATGCTAATGGTCAACTGGATAAGGCAGATGGGCAAATTATTGTTAGCGGTGGATTTGATTATTCTACTGGTCTGCCTTTAGATATTCCCTTAGTTTCTACTCCCGAAGCTTCCGTAGTGACACCTCTAACCACCTTAATTGCAAAAGCGGCAGACTCTCCCGAAAAGGATTTAGTCACCATTACTAATAAGGTGAAAACAAATTTAGGACTTCCCACAGGTGTTGATATCAATACTTTTGATCCACTGGAAGCCATCGCTAAGAAAAATCCAGATGGTTTAAAGGTATTTAGCGAAATGGTTCAGGTGCAAAATACGATCGTCAACGCAGCTCAATTCCTTGACGTTAAGAGTAATTTGTCGAAGGAGCAATTGGGAGTGACTGTAGAGGAAATTATCGCTGAACAAATAGTCAACGGAGAAGAGTTTGACTTGAGTAAGGCGGAGACTGTTGCTAAGGTATTAAATGAGGCGATCTCTACTGTGGCCGTACAGGAACCAACGTTAAACAGAGAGCAATTGAATAATGTTGTGACGACTGTATCTCAAGCAATGGCAACGAGTAATGACGTTGCCGATGATATCGGTGACGATCTCGTTGACAACGGTGTAGCATTATCATTGGAAGCCGGTACTCTCGATATTAATGAATTGCAGACAGTCTCATTTTCTCTAGGAGACGTGAAACTAGAAGATTTGGTAAATGGGACTAAGACACCGGAAGAATTCTTAGCCGATAACACTGAGGCTGAGATTAAAGAACGAATGGATGAAGCCAAGGCGGTTAGCGATCCGTCAGATGCTGCTGAGCCAGAAAAGGTCGAATCAAAGGATATCAAGAGTACCGAAATCGATCCGCTAGAAGAAGCACTCGAAGATGCCAATCTTAATGTTACTCTGGAGGATTTACCAGAACTATCTTTCCTGAATGACGATGGAAACCTCATAACGCAAGAAGCTTGGAAAGATAGCCTTGACGATAGTAAAGAATTGGCAGAACTCTTCGAGGATCAGTCTGGAAACTCCATAACGGAAGAAAAGTTGATTGACCTAATCTATGGTAGTGAAGAACCAACTACTACTAACCCAACTCCGAACAATGAACAACCATTACTACCGAGTTTGGCCAGCGAGTCATCAACTAACACATCAACCTCAGCGGATAATTTAGGGATCATTGCCATCAATAAACCCGAATTAGAAGCCATGGGCAAAGGCAACCTGACGGGTTTACCGAATAACCAAGCCTTAGAAGAACGTTACTTATTAACTGATGAGGATGATACAACTATCCCAGGGGAAGCATCTGGAAAGAAAGTCTATGCTTTATCAGGTAATGACTCTCTGACGGGTACTGTCTCTAAAGATGTCATCTTTGCTAACCAGGGTGCCGATCAAATTGACGGCGGTGGCGGTGATGATGATATTTACGGTGGTAAAGGTTCTGACAAGATCAGTGCGACTACTGGTAATAACTTGTTAAGTGGCAACAATGATAATGACTACCTAACAGGTGGTGATGGCAAGGATGTCCTCTATGGTGGTCAAGGGAACGATGTCTTGATTGGTAATGGTGGTGATGATATCCTGACCGGTGACAAAGGTTATGATGTCCTCTATGGTGGCGCAGGTAATGATGTCTTTGCTTTATCAGTGAGTGACAATAACCCTACTGATGTTAAGTCAGCCGATCAGATCCTTGATTGGCAAGTCGGTGATTGGATTGATTTACCAGAAGGTGTCACTTTTGACCAACTGCAATTTGAGTCAGTCAATATTCAGTTACTGGAGTTTCAATCGGTGGATATTAAGTTAGATAATGCTTCCCCAGTCATGTCAACGGCGTTAAAGTTAGGCGAGAATTACTTAGGGGTGGTTTATGGTGTTGATCGGACTGCGCTGACTAGCAACTCTTTCTTGTAGGTTATTGAGTTAATTTTAGAGGGTTAGACCTCAAAAAAATCAGTAACTTGAGCTTACAGAAAATTGCGAGAGAACCACAAAAAACAGGGGTGAATGGTCTTCACCCCGATAAAAATATGTGGTTTGCTTGACGGCAATTTAATGTATAGCAACCGCCCGTGTTAGGACGAAAAGCGCAATACATCTTCGAGCGCATGGAGTAAACAATTAAACCGCTCGAGTTGTTTGCGGATGCGACTTTTTAACCAAGACCAGCACTGTTCAATGCAAGTTGAGGTCTGGGGAATAAGGGGGTAAGTAAAGCAATTGACAGCCTGCATCCTGTATCAGTTGGAAGATGCGACCCCCTTTATGAAATGTGGCATTATCCATGCCTAAAACCTGTCCCGGTTCGAGAGTTGGAAGTAAACTTGTTTCCAGCCACAGTTCAAACACTGTTCGATTACAGGCTCCTTCCACTGTAAAAGGAGCTATCAGTTTTTGGTTGGACTTTCTCAGCTATCATGTTGACCTGCCCTACCGTGTACACACAAGCTTATTAAGGGGGATTTAGGGGGCTCGAAACTGGGTTAAAAGCGAGAGTTTTCATGGGTTTCAGGCGATTGTTGACACCAATGGGCATTGCCGTGTCCAGAGTTGCTTGGAAGGTGCGTGAGTGTTAATGTTTTCCTCCTAGCCCAGATTTTTAGCTCTCACGCACCCTACAACTAAACTTCAAACCTTTTTTTTAAACTGTCTTAGCCCACTCGATCCAAGTTTCCATCGGGCGGAAACCCACTGATTTGTAAAGCTTTGTCGCCCCTGTCAAACTGTCCGCATCAACGCTGAGTTTAGCTGTGTTTGCACCCGCTGCTTTCAACTTATGCAGGCCAGCTAATAGCATCGCTTTTCCTAAACCCATTTTCCGAAAGTCGCGCCGCGTACCCAACAATTCAATCCAGCCGTCTTTTGTGGCGCTGCGGGCGTTTTTTTGGGGTTTGATTTGACAGTCGCAGAAAGCAGCAAATTTACGATCGCCCGAAACAGCAATCAAGTCTAATTCCGGCTGATAATTCGGATCTTGCATCCAGTAGCGCACGGTTTCCGCAGTTAAATCGTGGTGATTCCAGTGATCGATAAATGACTGGTTGAACATCTCTACCCAGGGTTGGATGTCTTGTTCTCCCGATACGTGTGTCAGTGCAAAATCTGCGGGGAATTCCGGCGCGGGAATCGGTTCGGCGAGGGATCGGGCCATTGTCCAAAAATAGCGATCGACCTCAAAGCCCTGTTTTTCTAACAGCCGCATCTCATCGGTTTTGTCCTCGCGGCTGTATGTACGCAATTTCGCGGGCAAATTCCGTTCTTTCGCGACTTCGCCCAGCCGCTTTTCGCCCCATTTAATGATATCTTTTTCCAAACCTGCGCCGCGCACGTTTGGATGCACGTAAAACCAGAGACAAGCGTCTATTTCCTCTGGCGAATCGGGCATATCTAGGAGTGCCAAACCGATTAGTTTGTAGTTCCCATCTTCCCACAATTGCACGTCGCGGGCTTTGTCGAGTTTGGGTGCATCAAGTATTAGCTTAAGTTCAGTTGCTGAGACTTCTTCACCGAGTCGATCGACTGTTTCGCAAGCATCGATTAAATTTGCGATCGCGCACCAGTCAGTTTCGCCCTTGTACGAGCGTGTTGTCAAGATATTCATAGAAAACTTGCAATCCGTAATTTCGGACTGTTCCTCTTAAGTGGTATTGGCAAACAAGTACAGTGAATTTCTTGCAAAACTCCGAGTTTTTGATGATTAACCGCAGATGAACGCGGATAAACGCGGATGTAATGCAGATTTATTGTGGTGTCGATAAAACTCAGAAACCTGTTTATATCACCCAGGCTTTCAGGTTTTATCTAATTAGGCAATCATAAAAATTGTTTGGCCCTTTGGGGCTAATTTTGTAGGTGAGTTTATCGCTGGATGTCGATGAGTCGCGCTCTCTTTCGTTACCAAGCTTGGTGCCTAAGTAACTATTGTTTGAATAAAGTTTCTACAGCTAAGTAAAGAAGTGGTCACCCCCAGTGGGTAGTTGATTTTTACTTTTGCTCTCTTTTACAATAAATCCTTTTTCAGGGATTTCTTGCTCCTCCTGTTAACTCGCCCGATCGGGGGAGGGGAGAAGTTGAACTTATTTAAAAGTTCCCTATCTCAACTATAACCTGAGCTGTTTTTTTTTGCAAGTTTGAGGTGAGGAGAGTTTTGTTAGTATGGACGGGAGCAGGTTTTTGATGGCACAAGCATCGCAGTTTTAACCGACCGTAACAGTAGCTTTCATCACTTTTTTACCGGATTTTAGGTGGGATTTATCCAAACGTTAAACTAACATTAAACTAGATTTCGGATTGGTAGAAGGTAAATATGCTTGACAACCTGGATTTAAACATTTCCCTAGATAAAGAAACCTACGATGCCAAGATAGAAGTTTTAATGCAGCAGTTGCGATCGCTCCAACTGGCTTGTCGGCAAAAAAAAATGCCCGCAATTATCGTCCTCGAAGGTTGGGCCGCCGCCGGCAAAGGCGCTTTAGTCAAACAAATGGTAGGGTACATGGACCCGCGGGGGTTTGCCGTCCACCCGATTTGGCCGCCGTCAGATGCAGAAATGGGCTATCCTTTCCTATGGCGGTTTTGGCAGAAACTCCCCGCCCGCGGCAAAATGGGTTTTTTCTACCACAGTTGGTACACTCACATTTTAGAAGACCGATTGTTCGATCGAGTCTCTGACGCACAAGTACCGACAGCCATCAGGCAAATCAACGCCTTCGAGCGGCAGATGGTAGATGACGGCGCGGCAATTGCCAAATTTTGGATTCACCTGAGCAAAAAAGAACTCAAGCACCGACTCAAAAAACTAGAAGACGACACCTTACAAGCTTGGCGAGTGCGACCCGAAGATTGGAAACAAGCCAAAAAATACGAAGAATACACAACTTTTGCCGAAGAAATGGTAGCCCAAACCGGCACGGGCCCCGCACATTGGACGTTAGTAGAAGGCGATTGTCAACGGTGGGCCAGAGTCAAAGTTTTAACGCAAATGGCAGCGACAATTACAGAAGCCTTAGACAGACTGCCCATGCAATCTGCACCCGTGAAATTGCCACCTCAAGAAAGGTTGCAACCCATCGAACCCGACTTGCTGGCCCAAGTAGATTTAACTCAATCGCTGTCGCCCGACGAATACAAACAGCAACTTCGCGAAGAACAAACCCGTTTTGGCAAACTACAACAAAGCATCTACGAAGAGGAAATCCCCGTATTAGTGCTGTTTGAAGGTTGGGACGCCGCCGGTAAAGGAGGAGCAATCAAACGCTTGACGGACGTATTAGACCCCCGCAGTTACACTGTTAATGCCTTTGGGGTCCCGACAGACGAAGAAAAAGCGCATCACTACCTCTGGCGCTTCTGGCAGCGGCTGCCAACGGCTGGTAAAATCAGCATTTGCGATCGCAGTTGGTATGGTAGAGTTCTGGTCGAGCGAGTCGAAGGATTTGCCACCGAACCCGAATGGCGCCGAGCTTATCAGGAAATTAACGAATTTGAGGAGCAACTCACCAGTTTCGGTTGTGTATTAGTTAAATTCTGGCTGCACATCAGTCCTGACGAGCAACTAAAGCGGTTTACAGAGCGGCAAAACAATTCATTTAAACAATACAAACTCACCGAGGAAGATTGGCGGAATCGGGAAAAGTGGAATTATTATGAAGTAGCGGTGAATCAAATGATTCAGCGCACCAGCACGCCGGCTGCTCCCTGGACGCTAATTGCGGCCGATAACAAGTATTATGCTCGTGTTAAAGTAATTCAAACGGTAACGCAGGCAATTCGGAATCAACTGAAGCGCCGATAAATTGGGATTGGTGAATCGGTAACAGGTAATGGGGAAAAAAGTAGGCAGAAGAAAGCAGGCTTCAATAGTCAATTCTACCTGCCTGTGCTCGATCCATTACCAATTACCAATCAACTATTACCAGTTATCAATTACCAATTAACTGTCAGCAATCTGTGACTGGAAGTAGCGGGCTTGCACCCTGCAACCAATAGTTGATAGCTGACTGGAATCGAGCATCAGGATAAATGCGATCGGACTGCGTTATTGGCGAAAGTTAAAAACCCACCGATGCCCGTATTTCCTCCCGCAGCTAAAGTCGCGCTCGTTTCCACACTTCCGTACTAATTTATGAAGACACAGAATATTGCAAGATGCCAGAACTGTTAGCTCGCATTCTATTTCTATTCCTCCTGTTCTCACTGCTCAAATCGTGGTGGGATCAATCAGGAGGCAAAGACAATCCGTTATTAGATCGGCTGCGCGTTTTGCTGCTGATCAGCCTTTTGATCCTAGCTTTTTTTGCGCCAGACACCCCGGTCGGAGCAGCGATTTTCGGGCTAATAGCCTTCTTCTTTAAGCCGCTGGGTTTTTCCATCACGCTGCTGGTGATTGCATCCGCGCTGATCACGAACGGGGGCATCCGCAACCCGGCGCCGAGAATGATCCTGGCAGCGCTGCTAGTTTTGATCCTTTCGAGTATGCCAGTTGTCGCTTACTGGTTCGCCGAGCAAGCAGAACGGGACGCCGCTGCCGCCGTCCGGACAGTTTGCTGCGACGAAACCGCAGCGGCGATCGTCCTGCTGGGCAAGGGAACCACTCAGCCTCACATCCCCAACCGAGTAGCGATTCAACTGACAGATACAGGCAATCGCTTGCCCTATGCTGCCGTTTTGTACAGAAAACAACTCGCACCGATGGTCATCGTTACCGCTGGCCCAAGACACGAGTTGGAGGGTTATGTTGGTGAAGCTAAGGATATCGAGACTTTGCTGGCAAACAACATGGGCGTGCCGCGCAGCAGTATCGTTCTCGACAATAACGGCAGCAACATACGCACCAGCGCTGAAGAGGTGAGAAAGATACTCGACAGCCGTGGCGCCCCGCGCAAAGTAATCCTGGTAACATCTGCGATTCAGATGCGCCGTGCCAGCCTCGCTTTTGCGAATATGGGAATCCAGGTGATTCCTAGGGCTACCGACTTCTACACTTTTCAATCCACCTCAAGAGGAAGCTCCAGACTGCGTTTAGACGCGGGAGATTTTTTGCCTAGTGCAGAAGCTTTGGTAACTACGACGCGAGTATTCGATGAATATTTCGGGTCTTTTTATTACTATTTGCGTGGCTGGCAGGCTCCCAGGGCCTAAAGTGGCAAGTTGCTGGTGTTTTTCTTAGGCAACAGCGACTGCTCCCCAGATTGGTTTAAAATCTGATGAGAAGAAGACCTTTGTGGGGAGCTGTTTTTTCTCATTTCGGCGGGGTTGCCGACGACCATGCTTGCCATTAATAAAAACAGCGCCCAAAAGAAAGCTGTCTCCGACGCAGGGGCTGCTTTTTTCGGTTGTTCTGGGGTTTTGACAGATTCGACGTTGACTTTGATATCTAGTTTGCCTTCAATTTCTTTGCCTTTGAGAACTCCGTCGCTGCATACACCCTTAAAAATCATTGGAGCGGGTTTTGGTGCTTCTGCTTTAGCTTCTGCCATTTTTTTATCCTGGTTTTAGTAGATCCGGTTGGATAGTACATTCTCAGAGGTTCGGGGGTTTTCCGGAAAGGATTTGTCGAACTCTGAAAGAATTAAGTTAAATATGCACCCCGCCCCTTGCTGGGGCTTAAACATAAGAATCTGAAGGCATTTCAAGCTAGTGCTTGTTTGTTTTGGCTAGCAGCGTTGCCTTGAAGCTGCTAATTACCTATCTGGGTGAAGGGGAGGTTTTTATGCAAAGTACAGGTTTTTTATGAAAAATTGTCAAATTTATTTGCTCCCTCCGAACTCAAACGTCAACCGCCTTAAATAAGCTGTCCCGCATCTTGCGTTGTATTGTTCGGGCAGGCGGGACACCACACAAAAATTTCATCAAATTATGAGCTTGCCTTATCTCACCTAAGAAACCCGGTTTCTGCCAGCAAAGAGGCCAAGTAACGCAATTCGGTTAACAAACCGGGTTTATGGCTCAATATAGCGCCAGGAATGCCAATCTAAAATCTCAAATAATCTAAATAATCGAGAGTGAAAATATCCACCAGCAAACTATCTTCCTTGCAACCGGAACAACTGGAAGTTTGGGCAAAAGAGGCAATTAATCGCAGTAAATCGGGTCAAATCCCTGCGTACATACCTCTGCTAGCGCAAGCCGATCGACAAGGGCTTGCCGTGCAAATTCGGGCAATTGATGGTCAAATTGTGAGCTGGGGTAGCATTGCTCAAACATTCCCGCTGATGAGTGTAGTCAAGCCCTTTGTCCTGCTTTATTTGCTGTGCAAATTGGGCGAAAAAAGGGTATTTGACTGCGTTGGCTGCGAGCCCTCGGAGCTGCCTTTCAATTCCTTAACTCAACTCGAAATCGACCAAGGGAAGCCGAGAAACCCGATGATTAATAGCGGGGCGATCGCCCTAGCGTCTTTGATGCCCGGTCAAAATGCTGTGTCGCGCTCTCAAAACTTGCTCGATTGGCTGAATCAACAGGCCAACAGTCAGTTATTTGTTGACGAGTTAATGCTCGATTCAGTGAAGACAAATCCGAATCAAAATAATTGGAATCTCGCCTTGAAAATGGTAGAATCGGGTTATATTCAAAATGCACAAATTGCTTTAGAAACCTACAATCGCGTTTGCTGTTTGTCGGGAACTGTGGAGGATTTAGCTAAACTGGGTATGGTTTTGGTAAATAGTGGCGATCGAGCAATCGGGGAAAACTGTCGCACTGTCAAAGCACTGATGGCAACTTGCGGTTTGTATGAAGCATCCGGCCGGTTTGCGCTGCGGGTGGGACTGCCTGCCAAGTCGGGAGTTAGCGGGGCAATGCTCTCGGTAATTCCGGGTCAAGGTGCGATCGGCTTTTACAGTCCGCCCCTGGATAAAGAGGGAAACTCTGTCGGTGGCTTATTTCTGTTAGAACAAATAGCTAAAACTCTGCGGCTGAGCGTATTTGATTAAATTGTATTGCAGTTGAATTACCCCTTTAATTTCCACGAAGTAGTGGGTAAAATAATTGGGAATTAGGAATTGGTAATGGCATCTAATAAATCCGACATAAGATCAGAATTAATCACTACTGACTGATGCCCAATGGCCGATGACTAATGCTTTTCGCCCAAAATAGCATAAACCACAGTCTGTTCTTTTTTGCCGCGCAATTGAATCGACCCTACTTTTTGACCTTCGTAGCGATCGCGCACGTAAGCAAAAGTCCTCCCCGTCACCAACAAATTAAAAGGACTGTCAGAAACAATTTCCTTATTCATCGCCTCCAATCTAGCAGCAACGTTGACAGCATCGCCGATCACAGAATAATTCAAACGTCGGGAACCGCCCACGCTACCAGCAACTAACTGTCCGGTATGCAAACCGATGCCAAATTTAATTAAAGGTTTGCGTTCAATTCTAAGCTGCTGGTTAAGTTGGTGCAGCCGTTCGTGCATCGCAATGCAAGCGGCAACTGCATTCAAAGCATCTTGTTGGATTTGTCGATATTCGGTATGGCAAAAAGGCACCCCAAAAACTGCCATAATTGCATCACCGATGTATTTATCTACAACGCCGCCGTGATCCATAATACAGTTGGTCATCGCTTCCAAATAATTGTTCAGCCAGGTGAGCAAATCCCGCGGCGGCATTTTTTCTGAAATCGAAGTAAAACTACGAATATCCATAAACAGCACCGTTGCTGTAAGTTCTTGAGGTTCGAGTTCTCCTTGTTCAAATATCTCAGCTTTGCGTTCCCAAATAAGCTGAGCTGTCTCCGGAGCGACGTGCTTTTCAAATAACCTCATCAACTGCTGCTTTTCGTACTGTTCCCGCAGTTGCAAAGCAGTGCCCGATAAAATGAGGGTGCCGATAGGTGCGGCAATCGGAACCCACCAAAAAAAGAAGCCAAATAACAAAGCAGCAGCCGCAATCCAAATTATAGGCAAACCGAGAGCGATGGCCATTCTCTCCTTAACACCTCGCTGGCCCAGAACCAAAGCGGTAAGCGGACCAATCCCCAACAATAACAAAATTTCTACGAGTACCGGCAGCCGCTGCAGCAAGCGTTGATTGAGCAAATTGTCAACCAAAGCTGCATATAAATAAACCCCACCCGTAGTCTTGTTGAGAGGTGAAGATATCGGGTCGAAACCGGTAGCAACTATGCCCACTAAAACTAACTTATTGGTCAGAGCATCTGCGGGAATTCTACCTTCTACGACATCAACAAAAGCATAGGTAGGTAGATTTTCAGTTTTCCCCGGCCAGTTAACCCAGACTTTTTTTTCCTGCTTATTTTTTGACTTTGGGAGCAATACTGGATCTTGGGGATTAGCAGCATTGTACCTGTGAGTCATTGCTAAACCGAAATTAGGAATCCCGTTGAGAAAGATTTTTGACTCGCGGGTAATACCGTCGCTATCGGCTTCTTGGCTGATGTGGCCGACACCTGCGGCGACTGCTTTTAAAGATGCTACGGGTTCTTCTTTGGGGGTTCTAGGGAGTACAACTTTGCCGTTGGCGGCAATTGCCGCAGCTAAAATCTCATCTTTCGGACTCGGATCGAGGAAAAGAATGTCAAAACCAACTGCTGTAGGGGGAGATTGTTTCAGTGATTCTAGCAGTTCGGCATAGCGGTTGCGGGGCCAAGGAAATTGACCGTATTCTTGCAAGGAATGCGGTTCGATCGCAATTACTGCAATTCTCTGATCCCATCCGGGATTTGGTAATATACCCGATTCTCGAATTTGAAATAGCGTTTTGTATCCCAAATATTCAAGGGGTTTCCATATTCCCACTTGCAGCATGGCTACAGACATTAGCCCTGCTAGGGCGCCTGTCATCCAGGGAGGGTTTGAAATTATATATTGCCGCAGGCCGATCAGTTGATTGTGTTTGAGATGATCCATCCATTGTTTGAACTTCATGCAATTAATTTGACGAAATAATTGACATTCGAGTCCGACTTTCGACAGGAGTGCGAGTCATGAAGTTTTACAATACCGTAAGGGCGAAGGGTTGGCGCAAAATTTCTTTATTTTGACTACCGAGATTCACCGCGAAATGCTTCGCACCTACACAAAATAATCAACCCAGATAAAACTTAGGCTCTAACTCACGTCTTCAGAGACTGCCCGCGCACTTTACTCTTAGATAGGTTGTTTAGCGAACTGCGAGGCTGTAATGCCTTTCTGTGACTGACGGGCCTCGCACTACGATTTTGAGGCGGCGGCTTGGAGGTAAAATTCCTTGGATTTTGAAGTTGCCCTTTCGATCGCTCTTAATCTCTTCGTTGTTAACATAAACTGTGTCGAGCGGGTTAATTTGACCGCTGAGGCGATAGATATTGGCGCTGAGTCTCAACAAACTGCGGACTTTGAGTTGAGCTAGGCGAGGACTCGCTGAGGGCGCCACGGGCGAGGTTTGAGGGAAAATTGCCGTGGAGTTGCCGCTGTTGACAACTACTTCTGAGTCGGCGCTGTCTGATACTACGACTGCACCTTCAATAGTTTCGACTGCGGTTTTGCCCCCACCGACGCTGACGCCAAAGGAGGTGCCGCGGACTCCGGCAACGCCTTCTGGGGTTTCAACCCTGACTGGGGCGGTTCTGGCAGACCTTTTTTGTTGGGCAATTTGACTGGATTTGCCAAGTCCGCTGAAGGTATTGAGGGCAGCTATTTGGTTTGGCGGGATAATTGTTGAGGTGTTGGCTGCGGGAGTTGCCGCAGCAGTTTTGCCGATCGACAACCTGACTCGCCCCCTGCTGACAAAAATCGCTGTGTCTTTTTCCCCACCTGCACTGCTTGACAAATTGGATATTCTGACTGCGGTTTTTTCGGCAACTTCCACGATGCCGATGTTGTTGTCGATGCCTAAACGGGCTGTGGAATTGGGGCCGGTGATGATTTCGTCTCCGGGGGCGAGAAGCCGATCGCCCACAACCGCTGGCCGCCCTTTAAAGCTGACTGTACCGCGAATTTCTTCTATTTCGAGCGATCGTCCGGCCGCTGTTCCCTGGGCGTTTATCGTGTGTGCTGGGGATGGATTCGCCGCCACCGTTGCCGGATTTGTTAGAGATTTTGAGCCGATTGGTAGTGCTGGCGGTCGATCGACCGAGACAATTTTAGTAGCGTTCGACGGCTGTTTGGGGGATGGAGAGAGCGGACTGGCGATCGTCCCACGACCAAGCGGCAGACAGGCGAACACAGCTAACGACAAACTTAGGAGCGGAATTTTCGTCGATCGCCAGCACGTAAAAATTTTATTCATTATTTCAATTTTGTGATGTTGAAGTTCCTTGACTTCATTTCCTCTATTAAACTCCCTAAATCCGGCAATCGTTCCACTTTTTATGCCGTAAGACCGCAGCCCTAATCAACTTTCTCAGCATTAAATTTTAGCATTAAATCTTCTTTTTATTGTCATATTTTAGTAAACTGTTACAACAGGGCAATTTACTAAAATATGACCTTCGGAAAATTTTGCCAACCAGACTCAAACTGCTTTGCAGCAGTAATTTCGCCGATCTCAACCTTAGAGAGCGCCGAGTTATATATAGCAAACATAAAATTAATTACAACTTCTGAATGCCTTTTGGCTTCGGCCGGAAGGATGACTAACTGGGGAGAACTCCTGTAGTTGTGCCAATTAATAAAAAGATTCTTTTTGCTAAGCGATAAAAAATAATTATCTAAGTGATGCGCCCGGCTCTGGGAGTGGAACTTGCCCATGTGGAACCTGATGAGGCAAACCTAAGGGAATCAGGGTACACGATCGACCAACTCTGACTAGAATAGCGTTTTTTAGGGAAAGTTGGTCGAAATTTCGATGGAAAATCATAGCGAGCGATCGCCTGCTGCTGTTGCTGTTCCGAAGTAGACGCCAAACTGTAAAATGGACGGTTGTATATAGGTTATATAGAGCAGGAGAACAATTTCCGTGGCAATAGAAGTAGGTCAGAGAGTTAAGGTGCGCCGTCTCAGAGATCGGATACCTCCCAATATGGTGGGCAAGATAAAGGAGAATCCAGTAGGGACTGTTGACGGATTCAAAATGGTTGACGGTAGCGGAGTAGGCGTGGTTGTCAAGTTTGACGGTTTTTCGACTTGGTTCTTTGAAGATGAGCTAGAACCCGTTTAACAGATGTAGAAGGAAGAAGGAAGAAGGAAGAAGGAAGAAGGAAGAGGAAAAATTTTCCCAATTCTTCCCCTTTCCCACTCTCCCACTTGCCGACTCTCCTCTTCCTCCACTCTCCCCCCTCCCCCACTCTGGCTGAAGGTTGCGCTTAAATGTTAAAGAGTAAGCTTTGGGAGTGAGAACAGAAAATGGCTTTGATTTTGACATTTTTGGGCAAAGGCGGCACTGGCCGCAGCACGATCGCGATCGCAACAGCTAAAAAATACGCGGCTCAAGGCAAGCGAGTTCTGCTGCTCGGCCAAGATCCAGGCCCTGCATTGGGTATTCTGCTAGGGGTTCCCCTGACTCTCAGCCCCCAGGAAATCGCCCCCAACCTCAAAGCAGTTCAGGTGCAAAGCGCGCCGCTGCTAGAACGCAGGTGGGACGAAATTAAACAACTAGAAGCTCAATATGTCCGTACTCCCTTTTTCAAGCAGATTTACGGTCAAGAATTAGGAGTGTTGCCGGGAATGGACAGCGCGCTGGCGTTGAACGAACTTCGGGAATACGAGGACAGCAAACAATACGATGTAATTGTTTATGACGGCAATGGCGGCATGGATACGCTGCGGATGCTGGGAATGCCGGAAATTCTGAGTTGGTACATCCGCAGGTTCCGCCAAGCTTTGGTAGATTCGGATTTGGGGAAAGCGCTTTCACCTTTTATTCAACCGGTTGTGAGTACCGTGTTGACTGTGGATTTGTCGGGAGACAATGCTTTTCAATCTACTAAGCAAGTCGATAATCTTTTGGATAAGGGTAAGGAAGCGCTGGCAGATCCGAACCGCACGGCGGCTTTTTTGGTGACGACTGGGGATGCAAGTGCGATCGCAACTGCTCGCTATCTTTGGGGAAGTTCTCAACAAGTTGGCTTGACTGTGGGCGGTGTCATTGTCAATCAAGCACCAGTTACAGAAGCTATTACTGCCGAGTTTGATCCTTTGACGGCTGTTTCGGTTCCGGCGCACAGTGACAATAATTGGCAGCCGCTAATTGATGCTTTGCCAGATTTTTCTGAGGGGGCAAAAGCTCCTAAACCGATTAACATAAACATTGCACAGCGTCAAGTTAGTTTGTTTTTGCCTGGGTTTGACAAGAAAGAAATTAAATTGATTCAATCCGGGCCGGAAGTGACGATCGAAGCGGGCGATCAGCGGCGCAATATTTTGCTGCCTCCGGCGCTAACTGGGAAGTCTGTTACTGGTGCTAAGTTCCAGAATGGTTACTTGATTATTTCTTTTTAGGGTAAGGAAGAATATCTTTTGTAGTAAGGACTTTAGCAGAGGTAGGGACACGGCATTGCCGTGTCCCTACGGCACGAGTATCATGTGTCGTTGATTCGCGATCGTATAATTTGTGCGATCGTAAGGGCGGGTATCACCAACCATAATCGCCTGAAAAAAACAATCTCAAAAACCCGCCCAACCCAACAAACAATCGAAATGTACATTCAGATTTACCGTGGGTGGGGGCGGGTTTTTATAGATTGTGGGTCATCGTTATATATTATTCGTAAAACCCGCCCCTACCGCAACGTACATTCAACCTCAAAATCTGCTACAATCTCCAGCAACATCTCACCCACCCAGCCAATGTTCCGACAAATTTGGCAAAGCATCCTCAACCTGTGGCGGCAAATTCAGCGACATTTCCGCAAAGGAGCACCCCCACCGCCAAAGCCAACTCCGATTCGCACTTTTGGGGAATACGAACAGAAATTCATGCAACTGTTAGAGGGTGTTGCACAAGGCTGGAGTCGGGGCGAAATCAAAGGCTTTTTAATCGGCTGCAAAATCAAAGATGCTGAGTGGGTAAACTGGCTGCAAGAATTTGGAGAAAGATTGCTGGTATCCCCGGAAACGAATTTAGAATTGGGTGGGCGGATGGTGCGGCTGGGTGAGATTAATTGCGGGAAAATTAGTCAGGTAGCTGGCACTATCGGCAGGCAATTGTTAGCTGGGGAGAGTTTGATTCGGAAGGATGAGGAAGGGCGCTCGGAGATAAGTGAAAATATTGTTTCTCGATTGTTGGGAAGGGAGGGTGTCAGTGTTTCTTCTACAGATAATTCATTGGATGCTAATCAATCGGATTTAACCTCGGAGTCAGAATCAATAGAAATAGAAATCAGTCAAGAGGCTATAGAATTATATAACCAAGGAGTCGAGCGCTATTATGCAGGAAATTTAAAAGGGGCAATCGCAGCCTTCGAGAAAGCCTTAGAAATTGACCCCAAATTCCACCATGCCTGGAACGGGCTGGGTGCTCCCCTAAATGATTTGGGCCGCAACAGTGAGGCGATCGCAGCCTTCGAGAAAGCCTTAGAAATTGACCCCAAAGAGCACATTGCCTGGCACGGGCTGGGCATTACCCTAAATGCTTTGGGCCGCAACAGTGAGGCGATCGCAGCCTTCGAGAAAGCCTTAGAAATTGACCCCAAAGAGCACATTGCCTGGCACGGGCTGGGCATTACCCTAAATGCTTTGGGCCGCAACAGTGAGGCGATCGCAGCCTTCGAGAAAGCCTTAGAAATTGACCCCAAAGCGCACATTGCCTGGAAGGGGCTGGGCAATGCCCTAAATGCTTTGGGCCGCAACAGTGAGGCGATCGCAGCCTTCAAGAAAGCCTTAGAAATTGACCCCAAATTCCACCATGCCTGGAACGGGCTGGGCGCTCCCCTAAATGATTTGGGCCGCTACAGTGAGGCGATCGCAGCCTTCGAGAAAGCCTTAGAAATTGATCCCAAATTCCACTTTGCCTGGCACGGGCTGGGCAATGTCCTAAATGCTTTGGGCCGCTACAGTGAGGCGATCGCAGTCTACGAGAAAGCCTTAGAAATTGATCCCAAATTCCACTTTGCCTGGAACGGGCTGGGCAATGCCCTAGGAGAGTTGGGCCGCTACAGTGAGGCGATCGCAGCCTACGAGAAAGCCTTAGAAATTGATCCCAAATTCCACATTGCCTGGAACGGGCTGGGCAGTGCCCGAAGAGGTTTGGGCCGCAACAGTGAGGCGATCGCAGCCTTCGACAAAGCCTTAGAAATTACAGGCAATCAATTCTGGCAAGCTTGGGCCAATCGAGGTTCGGCATTGTTCTACTTAGGGCGCTACAGTGAAGCTATTCAAAACTGGGATGAAGGCTTACAGAAATATCAGCCTAGCAACCGTGACTATCGTTTCGCTTGTGGCACATTGCACCAACGAAAAGGCCAGGCACATTACCAACATGGCAAACAAACAGCCACTTATTTTGAATCTTTCCACAAAGCCAAAGCCAGCTACGAACAAGCCCGCGACTTCTTGAAATCACCCCTGATCCCAGAAACTTATTTAGAAGTATTGCAAGACTTAATTACCGTCTGTCGTAGTTTGGGAGATCCCAAAGCTAGCGAGTACCTTAACGAAGCTACTATCCTGCTAGAACAATTAATTTTAGACGATGACACTCACCCGGACATAAAACTGCGACTCCAGCGCAAATTTGCCGGACTTTACCAGTTAGAAGTCGATACCCTCGTTCAGTCTGGCGACAAGGTAAATGCACTGGAAAAAGCCGAATTGCGGAAAAACTTTTGCCTGCAATGGATGCGCGCAGGTTGGCAAAACCGCACCGAAAGCCCGACTTATCCCCAAATCCGAGACTTCCTGGCAAACACCACCGAAACGGC
The DNA here is from genome assembly GCA_022701275.1 of Microcoleus vaginatus PCC 9802. Taxonomy (NCBI): domain Bacteria; kingdom Bacillati; phylum Cyanobacteriota; class Cyanophyceae; order Oscillatoriales; family Microcoleaceae; genus Microcoleus; species Microcoleus vaginatus. The sequence continues at coordinate 2,010,572 of CP031740.1, read as the reverse complement.
GATTATTTACTGGCATCTGAGCCCAGTTTCCCTGACTGCTTTTATCATTACCCTAGAAAAGTTTGAAGTGCTCGCCACACCTCTGTGCGACTTATTCCCAAAGGACAACAGTCAGAGTTTAGAAAAATGGCTGAAAAAGTGGAAAACCAGCTATCAAAATTACGGCAAAACTACCAGCAAACAGCAAAACAAAGAATCCCATCCCTGGCGCGAGTCAATGACAGCGCAATTGCAACAACTCGCTGACATCCTCAAAATTCCCGAAATTTGTACGCACCTCACCAATATCCAACACTTAATCTTAATTCCCCACCGCGACTTGCACCTGCTGCCACTGCACATTTTATTCTCCGATAATCTTTTCACTATCACTTATCTGCCCAGCATCCAAGTTGGGATAGACAGACTAGACAGACAACCCTCACATTCAATGTCTCTGCTGTTGGTAGAAAGCCCAGATCCATTACTTTTTGCTGAAATAGAAGCGCCCGCGATCGCGAATTTTCACCTTAACTGCAATACCATCTCCAGTTCACAAGCTACCACAGACAATCTTAAAGAAGCTCTGCAACAAACTGCTGACATATTCCATTTTACAGGTCACGCCTACCACAACACAAAACAGCCGTCCCAGTCAGCGCTAATCCTGAAAAACAAACAGCCCCTAACTTCACAAGAAATCGCCAAATTCGATTTGAAAAGCTATTATCTAGTCTGCCTTTCCGCTTGCGAAACTGGCATAACAGGAAAAGAAGAACTGATAGATGAATTTGTCGGTTTAGCCAGCAGCTTTTTAGCTGCGGGTGCTGTTTACGCCCTCAGCACTCTTTGGATAGTTGATGAGATATCTAGCGCTTTAATGATGATTCGGTTCTATCAAATTCTCAACGAACAGCGTTGCCAAAATAAGTTGCATCCGGCACTAGCCCTTAAACAAGCGCAAAAATGGCTCCGAACTATTACTTACAGCGAACTATCCAACTGGTATCTCGAATTGTCTGAAATAATTAAAGACAATTCCGGTTGCAGTCAAGATTTGAGAGACGAAGCTAACCTCATCCGCAGAGAGCGTGCTAAAATTGAATCTGACAAACCTCCTTATGCCGATCTCTACCACTGGGCAGGTTTCACAATTACTGGTAAAGTTAATCCCTAACTTCCAAACCATCGATTATTATGAAAGCAAGAGATATTATTAGTCTGCAAGCCCTTGGCGCTGCTTTAGCTAAACTAGATTCATCTGTCCAGCTTGGCGAGTTGGAAGAGAATATAAGTCGTCAGATATTGGCTTTAGAAAAATTAGCAGAACAAAACAACACTCTGAACGAAATTTACACAAAAGAACGCCTCGACTTAAAAGAGCAGTACCAAGCAAAATCAAAAGACAAACGCTACAACGAGACAAGTGACAGCATTTACAGCACCAATGCTGCAAATTTAAGCCCTTCCTTTTCTCAGCCGCCTGAAGAAATGGAAAATCCCTCTGAAATAGCTAAAGCCTTTGACAATTTAATTGCATCTTTTAATAAAATCAAAAGCCTGTACGCGGTTGAAAACCCTATAGAAAGTTTTCAAATCATCATGGAACAAGAAGCGATCGCACCTTTGATTTTGGAAGGTTACGATCGCATTCTAGCGATATTTCCTACGGCAAGATTAGGCTTGGAAGTGAAAACAGATCCAGAAATTGCAAACTGGCGATCGCTGTGGATTACCATTTACACCAAACTCGAAGTCGAGGAAGCTTTTGCAAAGTTAAACATCCTTGATGATAGTTGGTGGCTCGAAGCTAAAAGAGCTGCCCCCAAAAATGATTTACATATTAGGCTTGAATGGGAATAAAATGAGATTTGATTGGTCTGAATATTTGAATTTAGCTCAAGAATTAGCTGCCACAAATAGTGACTGTTCAGGTAACAGGGAAGCCAAGTTGCGATCGGCGATAAGTAGAGCATACTATTCGACATTTTGCCTAGCGCGAAATTACTTGCGCGACATTGAAAAAGACCCAAGACTTTTTCGTAAGAATCGCGATATCAACGAACATCAATATGTAGCAAAAGAATTTATATACCACCCCACTCAACTGAAAAATATGGTCAAAATAGGTGAAAATTTAAGCAGATTGAGAGAACTTAGGAATAAAGCTGATTATGAAGATACTATGTTTAACTTACAAAGAGAAGCGAGAACTGCGTTAATGCTAGCTGAGAATATTATTACAGCGTTAAGTAAGTTAACTCAATAATCCGGTAAATCTGAGATGTTGCACCCTTCTCAATAAGCTTTTTATGAAAAGGCAAGATGCCTGTTCCACAAGAAAATTCACTCTTTGTGGAACAGGCATCTTGCCTTTTCTTGAGAATGGTGCAAGATGTGAGGTAAATGGGAATTGCTCCCAATAAATTTTAATGGCAACTCGTGCAAAAACCCGGTTTCTTCAAGAAACCGGGTTTTTTAAGACAATTACTTAACTTTTACCGTTACCGTTTCCATTGCCGCCAGTCGTTAGCAAAACCCGCTTAGCTAAAGGTTCCGGCACTTCTTGCAATCGATCGAACTCCCAATTAAAAAATCCGACTCCCATTGTCTGCGATCGCAATTCAACGATCAAATTCTGCATTTCGGCGATCGGCAAATAAGCAGAAACTGCATCCCATCCCTTCCAGTCTTGTTTACCTTCGTAGCCGAGAATTTGGCCGCGGTGTCCGCTGACCAACTGCAACACCTTTGATGTACACTCGTTCGGAGCGCAAATTTCAACTTTGGCGATCGGCTCCAGCAATGCCGGTTCGCACTTGGTCATTCCCTCCTGCATCGCCAAACGCGCGGCTTGCTTGAAAGCTTGTTCGGAACTGTCCACTGAATGGTAGGAACCGTTCGTCAGCGTCACCGCTACGTCTACCACCGGGAAACCCAGCGGGCCGCGGTCCAAATACTCGCGCACTCCCACTTCCACGCCGGGAATATACTGTTTTGGGACGACGCCGCCGACTATTTTGTCGCTAAAGGTGAAACCTTCTCCGCGGGGCTGCGGTTGAATGTCGAGGTACACGTCGCCAAACTGTCCGTGCCCGCCGCTTTGGTGTTTGTAGCGCCCGTGGATGGAAGATGCTGGTTTGCGGATGGTTTCTTTGTACGGCACTTGCGGTAAGTGAGTTACCATCGGCAAGTTATACTTGCGGCGCAACCTGTCTAAAGCTACTTTCAGGTGGATTTCGCCTTGACCCCAAAGTATAATTTCGTGAGTGTCGCCGTGCTGTTCCCAGACTAAAGATGGGTCTTCTTCTAGCAATTTAGCTAAAGCCGAGCTCAGCTTAACTTCATCGTTGCGCTTTTCTGGGACGATCGCCAGTGCGTAGACAGGTGGGATGATTTCGGCTTTTGGCAATTCTTCCGATCGGTCGATCGCCAGCGTATCGCCTGTTTTCACGCCTTCTAGCCTTCCCACAGCCACAATTTCCCCGGCGCTGACAGACTGCAAACTTTGCGTTTGCTGGCCGGTCAAGCGGTACAAACCGTTAACTCGAACGCCGTTCAAAATTGCTCCGTCTGCCAGCGTCCCCCGCCACATTCTCACTAACGATAGTTTGCCTCCTTGGGGCGTGTAATAGGTTTTGAGGATTTGAGCCAGAACTTTGTTTTCACTTTGTATAAGACCGCGGCGATCGGCTGTAGTTTCCGGTGTCGGCGCTTCCCTCAGCAAAGCTTCCAGCAGAGGCCGCACGCCGAAATCTTGTTCGGCGATGCCGATGAATACTGGCACAATTAAATCTGCGCCTAATTCCATCTTTAAATCGCGGGTAATTTCTTCGGCGTCGGGATTGATTTCTTCGAGCAATTCTTCGAGTAAATGGTCGTCAAAATTCGCCAATTCTTCGAGCATTTGCTGCCGCGCTGCGCTTTCTTGTGCTTTGAGGTGTTCTGGAAGCGGGACGGGATCTGCGGCGGCGCCCGGATGGTAGTGGTAAGCTTGTTCGGTTACTAAGTCGATAAAACCGATGATTTGTTCGTTTTTGCCGATCGGATATTGGTGAGGTACGATCGGTCTACTGGAAACGGATTTGAGCGCGTCGATCACCTCGGTGAAGTTGCTGCCGCAAGTAGTTTCGTCTGTGTAAGCTCGATCGATCTTGTTGATGAAAACTAGGTGGGGAATTTCCCAATCATCGAGGAATTTAAACAGGGGTGCGAGGGTTAAAGTGCGATCGGCAACGGGTTCGCAAACAATTATCGCCGCATCCACACCAATCAGCGCATTGTAAGTTTCTTGGGCAAATTCTACAGAGCCCGGACAGTCGAGAAATGTGAAGCGGACGCCTTCATATTCAGCGGTGGCGGCGTTTACTTCTACGCTCATTTGGCGATCGCGCGCTTCCGGCGAACTATCACCTATTGTGTTGCCATCTTTGACATTTCCTTTGCGGGTAATTGTCCCTGTCACCGACAGCAAACTTTCGAGCAGTGCGGTTTTACCGCTTAAATAAGGGCCAACAATTGCAACGTTCCGCGTGGCCCCAATGACTTTTTCGTTCATATCTTTGCCTCCAACAGAAAACTGGTTTTCCATTGCTCTTGGTGCAATCAGTTCTATACCATTTTCTAGACTTTTTCGAGGTTAATTTTTATTGCAGGTTCGAGCAATTTCAGATTTTGGTATGATTCAATACTTTTGACGCTAGCGTATTTTGAGTGACAAAAACACAATTGTATTTTTTCTTAATATTTTGAAGTTTTAACCGCAGATGAACGCGGATCGGATTCTCGTTCCCAGGCTCTGCCAATTGGTAACAGCTTAAGACTGAAGCTCATAATAAATGTCGCTTGTTGTTGAGTCTCGATCCCCCTAAATCCCCCTTAAGAAGGGGGACTTTGAGAAGAATCTTGTCCCCCCCTTAAGAAGGGGGGTTAGGGGGGATCTAGGCTTCGATATAAACAAGAGAGACGGTTAGTTTAACGTTAAAGTGTCACCAATGGACTCTGCCTGAGAACGCATTTCACTCTTGCTCTGCCTCGATTTTAGCGGTTTTTCGTGGCTAATTTCTCAGCAGTCGCAAACCGCTTAAGGTTACTATTACTGTAGAGCCTTCGTGACCGATGACGCCGAAAGGCATGGTCATATTTCCGAAAAAATTAGCCGCTAATAACAGCACAATGCAACTGAGTGCAAAAACAATGTTTTGTTTGACAACATTTTGAGCGCGGCGGCCCAAGCTAATTGCTTTAGCTAGTTGCTCTAACTTATCTGCCATTAATACGATATCAGCAGTTTCTAAAGCAACATCACTCCCGGAAATACCCATCGCAATTCCCACCGAAGCTTGAGCGAGGGCGGGGGCGTCGTTGATGCCGTCTCCCACCATTGCTACAGTTTGATACTGGGTTTGCAGTTGTTTAATTGCCTGCACTTTGTCTTCTGGCAAAAGTTCGGCGTACACTTCAGTGATGCCTAATTGGCGGGCAATGTGTTGAGCTGTTTGCTCGTTGTCGCCAGTTAGCATAATTATATGTTCTACACCTAATTTTTGCAAGCGTTTTACCGTTGCTGCTGCTTCGGGGCGGAGGGTATCTGCTACTGCAATGATTCCTAAAAGTCGTAGCGTAGCGGGGCGTAAGCCATCGCCTTTTGCCACCCAAACAACGGTTTTACCTTCGGCTTGCAACTGCTGGCTGATTTGAGTCAATTCGGAAGTTGCTTCGACAAATTCGGCTTTACCAATGGCAATGATTTGATTGTTGACTTTGCCGACAATTCCTTGACCGATTTTTGCTTGTACATCGGTAGCGGTTGACAATTGTAACTGTTGCTGCTGGGCGGCGCTGACAATTGCAGAGGCGATCGCGTGTTCGGAATGAGCTTCCAAAGCAGCAGCCAATTGCAGAACTTCTGTTTCAGTATATCCGGCTGCTGGTACAATTTGGATAACTTCAGGTTTTCCCCTGGTGAGAGTTCCGGTTTTGTCAAAGGCGATCGCCCTGACTTTACCAATCATCTCTAATTGCGCGCCACTTTTAAACAAAATCCCCTGTCTCGCCCCGTTAGCAATTCCCGAAAGCAGCGCCGGCATAATCGAAGCCATCAGCGCGCAGGGGGACGCGACTACTAGGAAAATCAGCGCCCGATAGATTGTCTCTTCCCAATTCCAGCCCAAAACAAAGGGCGGCAAAGTTGCCAGAAGCAAGCCTAAACCGACAATTAATTTAGCATAACCGCGCTCGAATTTTTCCACAAACATTTGAGAAGGCGGCGCTGCTGTTTGCGCTTCTTGAACCAGGCGAATTACTCGCTGAATCAAGCTGCTTTCTGGAGTTTTATGAACTTCGAGTTTCAGCGCGCCGACACCGTTAATTGTACCTGCATAGACTTCATCGCCCCTGGTTTTTTCCACGGGCATCGATTCGCCGGTAATCGAGGCTTGATCGATCGCACTGTAGCCTTCAATAATTATCGCATCTGTGGGGATGATTTCTCCGGGCTTGACTAAAATGTAATCGCCAATTTCCAATTTGTCGATCGCAACTTCCCGTTCCCCGCCGTACATTACCACCCTAGCTGTATCCGCAGTCAAGCTCATCAAACTGCGGATGCTGCGTTCAGTCCGCTGCATAGCATAACCTTCAAGCGCGCCGCTAATTGCAAAGATTAAAATCAACACCGCACCGTCAACAATTAAATGATATTCTTGCCGCCATAGCCCCAAACCGGCGGCGCCCAAAGCAGCCACAATCATTAACAAATCTACATCTAATTCGCGTTCTTGAAAAAGCGTAGTTAAGCCTTCGCGGGTACTGGAATAGCCGCCGATAACATAAGCTGCGGGCAAGATTAATACGGCTACACCCAGCCAGCCGAATTGCAGGGCTAGCGAACCCAAGATTACTAGAATTCCGCACAGGGCGGCTGTTAAAGCGTCGGGATGTTCTGCGGCGACGCGCCAGAGGCGAGAGATTGGGAGGGAATTGGGAGTCATTGGGGAAATTTGATTTGGTAGATGACTCCTTTACCCTAAACCTTGACATTAATGTCAATGTCAAGAGTGAAACCCAAATAAATCCAGCATCAACTCGCCCCTCGTTGAGTCCCAGAGTCCGACAGGGAATGAATTCCCTGTCTCATAGCGCAAGTCCTCTGAAAGAGGACTGAAGATAGCTGAGAATTGAATTTAATGTTTTAGTCGGTTTTAACTGAGATGTTGCACCATTCTCAAGAACAGGCAAGATGCCTGTTCCACAATAAAATTGATCTCTTGGGGAACAGGCATCTTGCCTGTTCCTAAACAAGTAATTGATATTGGTGCAAAATGTGAGTTAAAACCGACTTCTGCTATGAGACGGGGAATTGATTCACTCCTAGGACTCTGGGTGAATTCGAGAAGCAAATATACAATTCCAAAATCCAAAAATTCAATGCAAGAATACCTGACAATCAAACAACTTACAGAAGCGGTAAAAGGCACAATTACCCCTCGGATGGTGCGACATTATCACGCTTTGGGGCTGCTATCTCCGGCGGTACGATCGACCTCTAACTACAGATTGTATACCCGCAGCGATGTGCAAAGACTGCAAAGAATAGTCGCACTCAAGCAGCAAGGCTTTCAACTGTCTCACATCCGCAAACTATTAGAAACAGACGCGGATGCTTCGCCTGACGCGCTGATGGCGACTCTGCAACGGCAATATCTGTCGGTTATTCAGCAAATTGTTCGCCTCAGAGAAACGGCTTCGGCGCTGGAAGGATTGCTGGGACGGGATATTTCCTGTCAAGCGGTGCAAGCGGACGCCCTGGCGCAATTAAGGCTGTTGCAGGCGGAAACTGAGGGGGGGTTGGATGAGTTGGAACAACTTTGGGAGGGTTGGGATGCGGGGGCGCACACTCACCCGGAGGATTTTGGGGAGTCGTTGCAGCATTTGTTGCCGGATTTGGCCGATCGCTCGGAAATTGAGGTAGACTTGCTTTCTAAACTGGTGTTAGCTTGCGGAGATTGTTCGCTGCTGCCGTTTGTGAAGTTGAGCGAAACGGCGATTAAATCCGCGCGGGAAGCTTTGAAAAATCAGTGTCAAATTGTGGCTGATGTGCCGCCTGTTTTTGCGGCTTTGGATGGGACAAGATTGGCGCATTTGGGAACAAGTATTGCAACTTTAATTGATGACCCGCACATCAATGCTGCGGCGGAAGCGGAACAGGAATTCTGGCAGCAGGGTGAGTGGTTTAAAAAGTTGTTGAAACTGGAAAAAGGATGTATATTGGTGATAGGATATGCGCCGTCTGTGCTGATGGCGGTTTGCGAGGCGATCGAGAGTGGGCAACTGCAACCGGCTTTGGTAATTGGTATGCCGATCGGTTTTAGTCATTCTCCGGTGGCGAAACGGCGGTTAGTGCGATCGGGCGTTGCTTATATTACGACTGTGGGGACTTTTGGCGGCGGGTTGTTGGCGGCGGTTGCTTTGAATGCTTTGGTTGAGTCTTTGATTGAAAAGCCGAATTGTCACTGTCATCTTAAGTGAAGATGGAATTTAGGTTTATCGTGGCTTAATTTGTTTTTTACTCTTTTATTCGTTTCAATCCCTGATAGGGAGTTAGGTTAATTGCGGCTTTGACGCTTGGTGCGATCGCCGAAACGACACCGACGGTTTCAATCCCTGATAGGGAGTTAGGTTAATTGCGGCAATATCGCCTTCTGCGGGTGCGACAGTAGCACCAGAGTTTCAATCCCTGATAGGGAGTTAGGTTAATTGCGGCTATCCGAGCTTACGGTTGCCGCGATCGCCTGACTTACGTTTCAATCCCTGATAGGGAGTTAGGTTAATTGCGGCAATTACTCTTGGTTGCAAACCGCCCCCCATTTAAGTTTCAATCCCTGATAGGGAGTTAGGTTAATTGCGGCAATTTTCGCCCCGCGCAACCCGCTGACTGATTCGGTTTCAATCCCTGATAGGGAGTTAGGTTAATTGCGGCTGTAGGTTTGCCCGATCGCCGACCGCTGCGAATTTTGTTTCAATCCCTGATAGGGAGTTAGGTTAATTGCGGCTTAGGTTAATTGCGGCTGCCACCGCTTTGTTCCAGGCAACTTGAGAGTCAATGTTTCAATCCCTGATAGGGAGTTAGGTTAATTGCGGCCTCAGGCTTTTTTGCAAGTTCGAGCTGCAGTTGCGCGTTTCAATCCCTGATAGGGAGTTAGGTTAATTGCGGCCCCATGAGCCTCTCGAAAGTGTCCGAAATTTCGGTTTCAATCCCTGATAGGGAGTTAGGTTAATTGCGGCGCTCAATACCAGGACCATCTTGCAAATTCCTGTTGTTTCAATCCCTGATAGGGAGTTAGGTTAATTGCGGCGCTTGATCGTGTCTACAACCAGTTCTAGGCCTGCTGTTTCAATCCCTGATAGGGAGTTAGGTTAATTGCGGCCAACTACCGCCACAACAAAATTGTCGCCAAAGTATGGGTTTCAATCCCTGATAGGGAGTTAGGTTAATTGCGGCAATAGATCAGCCGACTCATTAATGTACTTATTTTTTGTTTCAATCCCTGATAGGGAGTTAGGTTAATTGCGGCGAAGGTAAAGGCGATCGCCCCGCTGGAGGATACTGTTTCAATCCCTGATAGGGAGTTAGGTTAATTGCGGCTTTTATAAAAGCGAAGAGGGAGTCAAATGAAGGTACGTTTCAATCCCTGATAGGGAGTTAGGTTAATTGCGGCGAAACTCGCGGCGTAGAGGGCGATTTTTTCCACATGTTTCAATCCCTGATAGGGAGTTAGGTTAATTGCGGCTAGAGCCGTCGAAGCTGAAACCGCTAGCCTCTTTCAAGTTTCAATCCCTGATAGGGAGTTAGGTTAATTGCGGCTTGCGTTGCCGCTTTTGGTTTGGGTGGTGTTGCCACGGGCGCGTTTCAATCCCTGATAGGGAGTTAGGTTAATTGCGGCTTGAATCGTTCCCCTGGGCACATCCGAAAATTGCTTGTTTCAATCCCTGATAGGGAGTTAGGTTAATTGCGGCGTGGACAAATCCCAGCAAGCCTTTGATCTGCTAGGTTTCAATCCCTGATAGGGAGTTAGGTTAATTGCGGCTCTTAGAGATCCGCCACTGGCTAAGCAATTGCGCGTTTCAATCCCTGATAGGGAGTTAGGTTAATTGCGGCTTTAGTTTTGTGGCTAGCTCCTTTGACGGCTCTTGTTTCAATCCCTGATAGGGAGTTAGGTTAATTGCGGCTCGATATCTGAGAGACTACCTTGAAATTTTTTCCGTTTCAATCCCTGATAGGGAGTTAGGTTAATTGCGGCTTCTCCAGTTAGTAGAATCAAAGCTTTGGGGTGGGTTTCAATCCCTGATAGGGAGTTAGGTTAATTGCGGCTTGGATGACATTGAGATTGCACAAATTGCATTTGGTTTCAATCCCTGATAGGGAGTTAGGTTAATTGCGGCAAAATCACTACCATTACAGCACTTTGCGTGACTAAGAGGTACAGTAACAGCAGTGAGCAAAATAATTTTCGATTTGCTTACTTGAACATAATTTCACACCCAATTCCAATAGTTTTTCCACAATCTGTACACTTCGAGGTACAAATCTCCTGAGCCATGCCTTTAATTCCCACCATAAATGTTCGATGGGGTTAAACTCAGGTGAGTACGGTGACAAATACACTACTCTTGCTCCCACTGCTTCGATCATTTTTTCCACACCTTCTACCTTGTGTGCCTTCAAATTATCCATAACTAATACCGCTCCTTTCCATAATTTGGGAACCAATTGTTCTTGCACAAATTTCTTGAACTCTTCTCCATTCATTGATTGTTTCATTGTTTTCATGGCGATGACCTTCTTGTTGGTTATTGCACCAATTACTGTCACCCTACTTCCTCTATAAAATGGCTTGATATCGTAGCTTCTTTCTCCCTTTTTACTTCTAGCTCTGGATCTCATTATCCCTAGCAATACGCCCATTTCGTCCAAAAATATCAGATCTTTTGGTGCGACATCTCGGATTTTTTTCCAATATTCTATTCGCTGATTTTGATTAATTTCTTTATGGGCTTGACTGCTGCGTAGTGTTTTTTTTTCAAAGTGAGTTGCTGCTTTTTTAGGAATCGGCACATCGCACTCTCGCTCAACCATACTCCTGTTTTTTCGTGCCAATACTCACAGTATTCCGCTAGTGTGTAATCTGGATACTGGGCTACCATCTCTTCAATCTGTTGTTCGTGACCAAACAGTAAACTCGGTTTACCGCCCTTTGCCTGACTAGGGAGTAATCTTCCTGTCTCTTTTTTTCGCTTTAGTAGGGCTTGTACGGTACTTTTACTGACTTGAAATCTTTCTGCTACTTGCCGAATAGAGGTGTTACCTGCCTCGTAAGTGTCAACAATCTTTTGACGCATATCTAGGGAGTAGGGTTTCATTTTTTTCTTTCTTACCACCTCTACTATTGTACCTAACTGTTAAGCAAAGTGCTGTATGTGATTCCATCTTAAAGTTTCAATCCCTGATAGGGAGTTAGGTTAATTGCGGCCGCCCGTTCCAGAAGCTTTGCTGTATTTGGTTTTCAAGGTTCAGTTACGTCTACGTAAAACAAAAGTACCATTTCAGCCTTCGACTTGTCAATACCAGAATTTTCAGACAGTCATCAAACCCTTATCCTGCATAAATTTCAGCGATTGCGTCTACCACCATCTTATTGGTTGAAGTGCCTCTAACCCTTACAGGATTTACATTATAGTCCCCAAATTTAACACCTCGATTTTTACACCTACGCATAGACGCATTTTCCACCCAAAAACACACATCAACCCGATCACCACTTGCCCAAAGCCCCCCAAACAGTACCCGAAACCACCCCCCAAATCGCCCCCAAGCCAGCCCCCACGATCGCCCCCGCCACGGGCCCCAACTGCACCGGCACCCCAGCGCTAACAGCCGGAAACATCGCAGACACCACCGCCCCCAACACAGCACCCGCAAAAGTCCCCAAAAAACTGCCCCAAATCGCCCCCAAAGTCCCACCCTTCACCCCCGAAGGCTGAAACGAAATCGGCAGCTTCGGCGAAAACCCGCACAAACCCAACAAACCCCCAGAAAGCACACCTCCAACAGAACCCACACCAGCCGCCACGATCGCCACACCCAGCAACAAACCCGCAAACTCATTCACCGGCCGCATCTGGACACCGTACTGCTGCCAAACCACCAACCCAGCCCCCAACAAAACACCAGCCAGAGTCCCCACAAACGAGCCCCAGACCGCCCCCAAATACCCTCCGCGCCGGCCCCACACCCTCCCTGCCGGCAGCGCCAGAGGAGGCCGAAAACTCGCCCAAACACAGCCCCAGACAGCACCAACCCCCGCCCCAGCCAAAATCCTCTCCCCGATTCCCGGAGTGCTATTAATCGCGCCAAACACCGCACCGCCGATCGCCGCCAACAAAAAAGCGCCCCAAGCCGCCCCCACCAAAACTCCGCCCCACTTCCGCCACATCTGATTCGGCGCCAAAGTAAAAACCCCCCACATCATCCCAAAAAAACAGCCCCAAATCGTACCAACAAAAATCGCCCCCAAAATAGCGCCGCCGCCCTCAGCTATTACCGAATAAATCCCCCCGATCGCCGCCAAACACAAACTGCCCCAAACACCTCCCCAAGCAGCATCCTGAAAAATGCGCTCAAACTTGCCCACAGGAACCCGAGGCGCCGGAGTCCGACTCCGAGGAGACATCGGCATCGGCAGCAAGGGCACTGCGTACTGGCCGAGGGGGCGCGGCAGCCCCGTGGAGGGCTGTTGCCGGCGCACCGCAGGCTGCGTCACGACGGGCGGTTGGGGCTTTTTACGCTTGGTTTTCGCGGGCTGCAAGTGCAATCCGTTGCTGACTGCTTGCCGCGAAGGAAACGGATCGCGCCCTTTGAGGAGTTTTGCCCGATCGCACCAAGGGCACCGACTGAGATGATTTCCGTATTTATGCTGAGTGTTTTTGCTGCAAGTTACCAAAGCATCTTCCGCTTCCCGAATCGCATTCACCCAAGTTTTCGCATCCGGGCGCGCCGAAGGATTGCCGTGCCCTTCCTCAAAACAGCGGATAAACATCTGCCGCAGCCGCGGATGCAGCATCTCAAAAGGAGGCGCAGCCGGCATCGGGCGGTAGGGAATCCGCTTCGTACCTGTGGGGAAATGGCCCGATCGAATTCTCGCTTCCAAAGGCGGTGGTTCATCGCTACCGAGATAAACTCCCGAAAACGGGTGCGTACCTTCCATCAGCAATTGAAAAATTAATACCGCTAAACCGAACAAATCGTGCTCTGGAGCTCGATCGATATCGCGGAAAGTCTGCCCCTGCAACTCCGGGGGCGTAAACTCCGGTTTCCCCACGGGACACCGATAAACGTAACCCGTATAAGGATCGCGGACTTGAAACGAATCCGTGTCTACCAGCGTTACCAACGCCGTATCCGTCACGAGAATGTTCGACTCGTTCACGTCGCCGATGACGTAACCCCTGACGTGGAGGGCGTTTACAGCCGAGGCGAGATTTCTGGCGGTACGGTGGAGGTAAAGATAGCTAAATAGCGGTTTTTGTTCGCGCCTGGTTTTGGGAGTGTAGAAAGTGTGTACCGGCATCACTTTGTTGACGCGCGGCATCACAAAACCGACGATTTTTTCTCGCCCGCCGACAGTATGCAGCAAATCGATCGGCCAAGCAATGGAAGCGTGCCCGGGTTCGGCGATCGGCGCATCCGGCGGCATACTGAACATGACTGTGAGTTTGTCGCCGTCTTCGTCTGTCGGTTTGTGGTAGATTTTTGCTACAAGGGACGAGTCTTGGGCGATCGGGTAGATGCGACCTTCACCGCCACTGGCGATCGCGGTTTTGGTGTCGATCGCAATCAGTTGTCCGCTAAATTGGCGCTGCAACTGCATAGAATTCCGTTATGGGATACAGGATTTGGAAGCCATCACTCAATAAACTTGACTTGCCCATTAAATCTTACCTTTGTTAGGACTTAGGCACCGGTGCGTCGAAACCGGGTTTTTCACCAAAAGACGCGTTGCAGCCCGCAGATTCGGTAAAAAACCCGGTTTCTTGGGTGGGAGTGGGTAAGCCCTGTTTCCATTGGTGGGATGGGCGTCCCGCCCGTCCGTCCATTGGTGGGATGGGCGCCCCGCCCGTCCGCGCTATCAAAATTAAATGTGAACCAGCTTCAAATCCACCGACAATAACAACATTTTATCCTCAATTTTTTGTCTGACGGCCGGTGTCACCTGACAATTATCGCTGTTGAGGCATTCCACCAGCAAGTTTTGGGCATAGTAATACTGTTTCAGCAAAGTTTTCTGTTGGGGGCGAAAGTCTCGATTGTAGCCGATCGCTGTTTTGAATTTTGCCAGCCAACTGCAACCGCACTCTTTGCGCCACTTTTTCCAGTTTTGCAAATCAGGCATCTGAGTCTGAAATTGTGCCAGCATTTGTTTAAGTTCTGGTTCAATATCCAGCGCCAAAATGCCAACCAACATACTCGCCACATCATTATCACAAGCAAATTTCAGACACTCGTTAACATCCGCAAATTCTACCTTTTTTCCAGCTTTTGCCAAACAATTCCGAAACTTGCGAACTTTCGATCTATCAAACTTCAAACTCGGATCGAGGACGCGAGTCAAAGCCAAATCGAGGACGCAAACTAAGGCAACATAAAAAGCGCGAATTTCGACTGGTTTAAAATTCCTTTGCACTAACTGAGACTTGTGATTTGCCCAGATTAGCAACTGCTGCAAGGTTTCATCTTTAGCCGCCATACTGTCTAATTTTTGTTGCATCAGCAGCAAAATTTCGTCAGCCGGTTGCAAAATGCTGACAACTCTCACAAATTCATTTTTCCACTTTTTGTCGGTAATCCGGCTGACCAATTCTGGCAGCGAGTCAGGGTTGGCACTATCAATCAGATATTCGGGTTGAGTGTCGCTTTCCTCTAGCAGTTCGTCAACTGCGCTTTTGATAAAGTTATCCACCAACCAGTCGCGGGTACGCGAGAAATTGCTCTCCAACTCTAGGTAATGACTGCCTAATTTGGCCTTAAAGTCTTTGGGGAAAATCTCTTTGGCCACTAACATATTTTTCCAGCGAGTTAGCTGGCTGCTGTTGCGTTCGGGAAAGCGGTGATACAAATAGTCGATCGCGATCGCATCTAGAATATCCGCACCCAGGATTTCCCGCCGTTTCACCTCGTTTTCTAGCCCCATTTGTCGCCGCTGAGTTAGATCCAGATGCTGGCTAACATTTGGTTCAATCAAGTGCTGAATCAGCCAGTTTTCCCCACGGAAAAAATCGCGGTCTAACTCCAAGTAAATCGCGCCAAACAAAGCCTCAAAAGTCTCCGAAAGCAATCTATTGTACTCGCTTTCGTCTGTTTTTTTCCGATTCCAGACGCGCCAATCTAGTTGGTTTAATTTCAAATTTTGTGCAAATTCCGCCAGCTTTTTCGGGTCTGCTAAACGAGCTTTTAAAGTTGAGATAGCATCGGGAGCGAGTTCTGGATATTCGCGGTACAGGTAATCGGTAACAACTGCACCGAAAATCGCTCCGCCTAAGAGTGACAGCCGTTTGTACTTAACCTCTTGCCAAGCGGGAGACTCCTCGGGGCGATCGGGGTAATCGCTGGTATTGTAACGGCAATTCAAGGCGATTTCCAGCAATTTTGTCTGCTGAAAGCTGGAAATGTCGATCGCTGTCTTGACTGCTTCAATATCTACCTTTTTAATTTTTATTAGCTCTAATTCTTCTTCACATTTTCCCCACTTTTCCAACCAATCACCGCCAGCATCTTCCACATACAAATCTACAAAATCTACCCCGTAATTCATCCAGTCATCCTGCATTATTCTGGCGGCTTCCAATTCTTCCCAGACTTTCTGCAAGTTATTTTCAACTGCGTTCGTACCTTGTACAGTCATAGTATTTGATTTTGATGTAATTTGATTTTATTTCCAACTATTCACGGCGATTAAATCAAATCTCAATTCAATTTAGGCCGAGTTGCTAGTTATTTCACAAGATTTATTGCTGCGGTAAATCTTCCCGTTGCTTAGCCTTCGTATCAAGCACCTGTTGCCACCGTCTGGCAGACCCCTCCCGGAACCAGAAAAGGGGGAGGAATAATTTTAGTCTGTTTTCCCTTGTGCGGGAATCTGGCTGGGTACTAGCTTTTTGGCATTGTCGAGAATGGTGCAATATGTGAGTTAGTCAAAATTTCTTTTTCACCGAGTTGGGAGCAGTCGAAGTATTCTCAGCAGCATATCTGCTTGATTTACGGGAACTTGAGGTAACGACCTGCAGGCAAATTATCACTATTATATAATGCAATGTTAACTAACTGGTTCAAGAAATTTGCATCATTTTTATCATAACTTAAAAATAATCCTCTGTCAATCCCCCAATCTTGAAGAGTTTGTTGCCAATTGTGATATTTTTGTTCAGAGAACTCATCCGAAAGAGTAGTCACTTGAATGCAGAGGGGCTGCTGTTGGCGGTTGCTAACGATGGAATCGGTTGCCATAGAAAGATCGGCAACATATCGATAAAAAACAGTGCCTTGGCGATCGACAATTCGGGCTGCGATCGCTCGAATGACGAGATCGTCAGCCGGATCGAATTTACCAGCTTTCAGTTTTTGTTTCCAGATGTAAAATTTGCGATCGGTTTCGCTCAGCCATTTAGGAAATAGATAGCTGTACCAATACCTTTCCCCCGGCGTCATTAACTCAAACGCGGCTTTTTGTTCTCTTTCCGAAGGTAGAGATTGAACGGCCAGCCAAACCTGAGAATCTCGGATAAGCTGCAGCAAAAAAGCCATCACAAATTTCTTAGCAGTTAGCGAACCGGGTTTAACATCTTTCACCCAGCGATTGATTTCATCCAATCTTCTCGCTAAACTCGGATCTATTAGATCTGCGTCGCTAATTAGGGAGTTGAGCTGATCCTTAATCTCTTGTGCTTGCAAATGACGACCTACTGTACAAACTAAACCAGAATTGTTGACACCTCGATTTTATTATAGAACCGCGCCAAATTTTCACCGCTCATTAGACATATCGCAAAATTTTTGTGGGTAAGTATCCTGCCAGCCCTTAACTTTATTTGAGGAGATGTCTATTGAGTAGCTGCTGCTGATTCCCGCAGGCGCTGGTACAATAAAACCAAATAAACATTAATCAGTAGTCCGGCTATAAATCCCAGTACATTACCGACAAGCTGAGTTCCTAGCAAATTTGGCCATCTTAAACCGATTAATTCAGAAATCCATCTTACTGGCACCAAAAATACCAAATATATCAGTAACATCGAGCGAAATACCAACCACCAGCGCCTTTTAGTTAATTGCCAACTGCTCTTAAAACTTTCCAGCACCGAATTGTTATTAATGACGATAGCATATAATAAAAACATTAAGCGGTATGACACATAAAGCCCCGGAATTAGTATTATTTGTATAATTATTAACCATACCAAAGGAAAACCCCGCAGACACCACGTAATGACTGTAAAAATCAGCACCACAGACAATAAATAAACCTCAACAAGTTTTAGCAATCTTTTTTTTGCTTGAATAAAAGCAGCAATCACAGTTACTTGATTTCCAGTAAAACTTCGATAAGTGTAGAAAGTAGTAGCTCCAAACAAGAAAGGAACTGCCAAAAACCAGTAAAAAATGCCCCAACAAACACTTGCTGCCTCTAGTTCATGTTGAGTCATACCATAAATATTCAGCATGGCATCTCCGCCAAAAGTATTCACCACGAAATATATCAAATGGGGAGAGTTTATCCTGAACAGGGCTGGGTATATAGCGCCCACAAGAGCAAAGGTGTCTCGCAACAAGTTTATGGCACTAATTCGTTGAGTAGTCATAATTTGTTATCCGGCTTTTGTAAGTGGATTTGAACAAATCAGACATTACTCGAAAAAGTTGCTAACAATAATGTTAAGTCATCATCGGTGCGTTCGGAAACGCGGGGCGATCGCAAAAATGACTCTAACTGCTGTTTCGCATCTTCTTCTTCTTTCCACTCGCCAGAAAACCGAAACAAAGGCGCAAAAAACGGCCCGTGCGGCGTGCCTTCCGGAATTTTGAGAGCTAGCATTTGCAAGCCGTCGGAAAACACGGCCAAGTGTCGCAGTTTTTCCCGCAGTACCTGAAATTGCGCTGTTTCTATTGCATTCGGCGAAATCAAAAAAATGGTTTCGTTGATGTATTCGCCGCAGGGAGGTACAGTCAGGCCGATCGCATTTCCTGCACTGTCACCTGCTACCGCCGCACCGTCGCCGATTTGAGCAACTGCGATTAATTCCGGCGTAGCAACAACAGCAATTAAAGTGCAGGCTAAATCTCTCGCAGCCACTTCCCGCACTGCCGCTTCTGCTTCCACCTGTGTCCGCGCGACTTGCAGTGATGCTGTTAAGAATACCTGCCATTCGTCGTCATTTTGAGGCAGCCTTTCCTGTTGCCCGCAAATCGTTTCTACAACCGCTTCCACAGCAATTTTCGCCCCAACTTCTGCGAGTGCTGCCGAGCCCGCGCCGTCGGCAACTGCGGCTACCAAAACACCGTTCGGCAAGAGACGCCAGCAGTGGGCATCTTGACAGGGCTGCGATCTTTTTTCGTGGCTCGTACCTATCACCGATGCCGCTACAACTTGCCAATTAAAGGATGAATTCTGCATTTATAACTCTTTAATTCAAAACTTCGTAAATTCACAACTATGCAAAGTCAGGGCGGGTTTATTTATCCCTAATTATGTAGTGCGATGCACACCACACCTTACTTATTATGTAGGGCGATGCACACCACACCTTACCGCTTGTCACTTACTAATGACCAATGACTAAGGACTAATGACTAATGACTAAACTGTTCCCCATCCGGGTGGCGGCAGTGCTACTTGTTCATCAATTTTTGAGTGAGAAACTCTCTGCATACTAGCCGACAGCCAGATGAACATCTCTCTAAAGTCTAATCCTTTCAATTTTACAGGCGTGCGCTCGACAATTTGCGCGAGACGGGGGATATTAGCACCTTCCACTCCGACTGCAAAAAATGCCACGCGCTTGTTAGTTTCTTCCTCTTTAATCCGCTGTGCTGCTATTTCCACAACATCGTCGGATTCGCCTTGAGGTTCGCCGTCGGTAATCATAAATACCCACGGGCGGTAGTAGGTAATGCCGTTGTTGCGGTATTCGGATTTGCGGGCGGCAATGGTGTCTAGCGCTTGCTGAATGCCGGCGCCCATGTGGGTTTGTCCTTGAGCTGTCAGCAGTGGCGTCTCGAACTGGTCGGCGGTCACGAAGTCTTGCACGACTTTGATATGATTGTCAAATGAAATAATCGCGACTTCGACTCGCTTTTTAGCTAGTTCATCTTTAATTAGGTCATTCCTAAAGATTTCCAGCCCCTCATTCAAGGCATCTATGGGTGCGCCTTGCATGGAGCCGGAGGTGTCCAGCAGAAGGACGCAGGGACAGCGTGGCTCTGGGTTTTCGGCAAATTCTACGGCTTCGTCTAGTCTCATGGTTCGGGGTTGACCTGGGAATGGCTCGATTTCTAGGTTTGTTACTTTACTCTATCAAGTCAGTAACAAATTTAAGTGCAAATTGCTAGGGCGATCGCATTTTACCATTTACCTCAATCGATTTTCGATTTTCTCTTTTTGATTAAAGAATAGGATACCTGCGGTCAAAAAACAGAAAGTAGCTGCTTGCCGTGGTACGATCGACAAATCGCCGAACTGCCAAGTCAGGTTCAATCTTATAATTCCCACAGTCAGGCAATAATTCACCTTCGAGCCTTTTTTTTGTTCAATAAAGCTAACTTAAAATATGAAATCTGTTTCTGAAAAAAAAGCTATTAATCCTTGGAATTACAAACCTTGGTGGTGTCAGCCTTGGTCGATTCTTTTGACTGGCACGAGTCTGATTAGCGGTAGTTGGTTTTTATTTAAAACTGTTTGGATAACTGTTTTAGTCGCGATTCCTTTATTAGCTTGGATGAGTTTTTTCTTGTTAGTTTGGCCGAGGTTGATGCTGTCTAGCGGAGCTTTAGATTCTGATGCAGATTAGGTTGTGGTGGTGCGCACCCTACGTTTAGGTTTTGGTGGTGCGCACCCTACGTTGTGGGTAAGGTGCGCGGTGCACACCCTACATTTGAGTGTTTCGCAGTCTAGATTTGCGGGTAATAGTCTTGAATTGCTTTTACTTCCATCGGGTTGGATTTGAGCGATCGAATTCCCGCTGCTGTCGCTTTGGCACCGGCTATTGTCGTAATAATCGGGATTTTGTAAGTCAAAGCTGTGCGGCGGATAAAGATTCCGTCGGCTCGGGATTCTTCGCCCGAAGGTGTGGTGATAATTAGTTGAATTTTCTCATTCTTGATCGAATCCAACAAATTCGGCCGCCCTTCGTGCATTTTCAATTCCAAATCTACCTCTAAACCTTGCTCTTGCAAAACTTTGCGTGTCCCGTGAGTTGCGACTACTTTGAAACCCAATTCTAAGAATTCCTTGACAACGGGTACAACTGCTAGTTTGTCGCGATCGCGCATCGAAACCAGCACGGTTCCAAACAGCGGCATCATTTGCCCCGCGCCGAGTTGAGCTTTGGCAAAGGCTTTGCCAAAATCGGTGTCAATTCCCATTACTTCGCCGGTTGAGCGCATTTCTGGCCCTAACAAGGTATCAGCTCCCGGGAACTTCGCAAAGGGCAATACTGCTTCTTTTACCGAAACATGAATGGGTATAATCTCTTCAGTAAAACCCAAAGCTTCTAGAGTTTTGCCAGACATGACTCGCGACGCCATTTTTGCTAAGGGAACCCCGATCGCCTTGGACACAAAAGGCACTGTTCGAGAAGCTCGCGGATTAGCTTCCAAGATGAAAACTTGTTCCCCTTGAACAGCAAATTGAATATTCATCAACCCGATTACTTTCAGGGATTTTGCTAATTCTACTGTCCAGCGGCGGATAGTTGCCAAAGCTGCATCAGAAAGCGTTTGGTAAGGGATAGAACAAGCAGAGTCGCCGGAGTGGATTCCCGCTTCCTCGATGTGCTCCATAATACCGCCGATCGTCACATTGCCAGTAACATCGGCGATCGCATCGACATCCACCTCGATCGCATTCTCCAAAAACTTATCAATTAAAATCGGATGATCGGGTTCTACTAGGACGGCATAGGTCATGTAACGTTCCAATTCCGTATCGGAATAAACAATTTCCATTGCTCGCCCGCCCAACACGTAACTCGGCCGCACCACTACCGGATAACCGATCCGTTGAGCTACTATTAAAGCATCCTCAAAACTACGGGCTAAACCGTTAGCAGCTTGCTGAATATCCAACTCCCGCAGAATCTTTTCAAATCGCTCCCTGTCTTCTGCAGTATCAATGGAATCCGGCGAAGTTCCCCAGATTTTTGTTTGTACATCGGGGTGATTTTCCAGAGCTTTTTGTAAAGGAAGCGCTAATTTCAGCGGCGTTTGGCCGCCAAACTGGATAATTATTCCCTCTGGATTTTCGGCTTCGATGATGTTGAGAACATCTTCTTTTGTTAGCGGTTCAAAATACAGGCGATCGCTCGTATCATAATCCGTCGAAACCGTCTCGGGGTTTGAGTTGACCATAATTGTCTCAAAGCCGTCTTCTCCTAGGGAATAGGAAGCGTGACAGCAGCAGTAATCAAACTCAATTCCCTGGCCGATCCGGTTCGGCCCGCCACCTAAAATCATCACTTTTCGCTTGGTAGAAGACAAAACTTCCGACTCCGGCGCCAGACTGTGGCCCACAGGCGAAATCTTCTTTTCTTCATCGCCCAAGTCCCAAATTGCCGCTCCCGCTTCGTAGGTGGAATAATAATACGGTGTAAACGCTTCAAATTCAGCGGCACAGGTATCGACTGTTTTGTAAATCGGCACTACGCCTAACTGTTTGCGGTAAGCGCGGACTTGATCTTCCGATGTTTTGGTGGCGTAAGCAATTTGGCGATCGCTAAATCCCAACTGCTTTACTTCAAACATTGTCTCTTTTGTCAACTGATCCAACCGGGTTCGTTTCAAGAACTTCTCAGTTTCCAGCAATTCCTGCATTTTATCCAAAAACCAAGGATCGATTCCTGTGAACTCGAAGATATCTTCCACCGACATTCCCATCATCATCGCGTGGCGAACTGTAAAAATGCGATCGGGATTTGGCGTCCGCAATCCGGCGCGAATTTGTTCCAAACTCGGCAACTTTTCCGGTTTGTCGCACCCGAAACCTGCGCGGCCTGTTTCCAATCCCCGCAGCGCTTTTTGGAAGGATTCGTTGAAGCTGCGCCCGATCGCCATTACCTCCCCAACAGACTTCATTTGCGTTGTCAGAGTCGGTTCGGAACCAGGGAACTTTTCAAAGGCAAATCGGGGAATCTTCGTCACTACGTAGTCAATTGTCGGTTCAAAAGACGCCGGAGTTTTCTTGGTGATATCGTTGGAAATTTCGTCTAGGCTGTAACCTACCGCTAATTTTGCCGCCATTTTTGCAATGGGGAAACCAGTTGCTTTCGAGGCCAAGGCGGAGGAACGGGAAACCCGAGGATTCATTTCAATAACGATGAAATCTCCGTTGACAGGATTGACGGCAAATTGAATATTGGAACCGCCGGTTTCAACTCCGATTTCGCGAATAATTTTCACCGAAGCATCCCGTAGGCGCTGATATTCTTTGTCTGTAAGAGTTTGCGCCGGGGCGACGGTGATAGAATCGCCGGTGTGGACGCCCATCGGGTCGAGATTCTCGATCGAACAAATAATCACCACATTATCTGCCAAATCCCGCATTACTTCCAGTTCGTACTCTTTCCAACCAATCAAAGATTGTTCGATCAAAATTTGCGATACTGGACTGGCATCAATCCCGCCTTGGGCCATTTCTTCAAACTCTTCTTGATTGTAAGAAATGCCGCCTCCCGTGCCTCCCATTGTAAAAGCAGGACGAATAATTAACGGATAACTGCCGATTTGGTGACCAATGGCTTTGGCTTCGTCGAGAGTGTTGGCAATTCCCGAAGGGCAAACGGCGACCCCAATTCGCGCCATCGCTTCCTTAAATAATAGCCGATCTTCTGCCATTTCAATTGCTGGCAACTTAGCACCAATCAACTCGACGTTGTACTTTTCTAAGACGCCATTTTTAGCCACGGCAACTGCTAAATTTAGCGCCGTTTGACCGCCCATTGTCGGTAAAATTGCTTGAGGTCTTTCTTTAGCGATGATTTGTTCGAGGATGGCTGGCGTTAGAGGTTCGATGTAAATGCGATCGGCAGTTTCCGGATCGGTCATAATCGTTGCAGGGTTGGAATTGACCAACACTACTTCAAAACCTTCTTCTCGCAAAGCTTTGCAAGCTTGTGTTCCTGAATAGTCAAATTCGCACGCTTGACCGATAACAATTGGGCCGGAACCAATGAGAAGAATCTTTTTTAAGTCTTGACGACGGGGCATAGGTTCGTAATTAGTAATTGGACAAAGTGGAGGATTAATTTGATATTTTGCCTCAGTCTTAGAAACAGGCTTTCTGAGCTGTTCCCCCCAAAGCTTACTCAAAATAGTGCAAGTTTTGTTGTTAATTTGAAATTGTGCACCATTCTCAGCATTTTGGAAGCAGAACCTCGCAACTCCGGCTGACAGACACCCCCAGCTAACCAGAAATATTGATGAGAAAAGGGTGCGGTCGATCGGTAAATCAAGACTATTTTAAGTGTTGCAGTCAAATCGTGTTCTAAAATACACAATCCCTGTATTCCGCCTGATTAATCATTGTAGAGACTTCAGCCAAGGCCTGTCTTGACTGTGGGGAACGGGTAGAATTAACCGGGTTGGATGATGAAATTTCCCGTAGCTTGCGGGGCGGGACGCCATCGCCCTCCGAAGAGGTGACAATCAGAGATCCAGCCATGTAGACGCGGCGATGGAGGACACGGCCGGGCCGTATCCAAAGCGTGTCAACTTAAGCCCATCGTCCGCCAGTCCTCCCACCCGCCCGTCAGTCCGCCAGGGAATGAATTCCCTGTCTCATAGCTAAAGTCCTCTCAAGAGGACTAATGAGTTTAAAAGTGTTCTTCTGAGTCCTCATAGCGAGGACTTGAGTTTTGAGGAAGGGGTTTCAACCCCTCTCGGACTGAGGGTTTAACGTGTTTGTTGACAGGAGGAAAGGCACGGTGTCGTTTCCCTAGCGTATTTCAGCCTATTTTTAGGCTTTGCGCGATCGGCGAATGAGTACGCTAATCACTTGTCCCGGCTTTGCACCTCGCTGCGGCGGGCTCCAATCGCCGACTTGGGCAAATCCCAGTCGGTCCAAGGTGTGGATGGTTTCTAACACGGCGGCGCGGGAACCGACAACCGTTATCCGCACGACTTCCTGTTCGGATACTGCTGAGTCGTCATTTGGACGATCGGACAAGTTATCGTCAGGTACGAATTCCTGTGACATAATATGGTCTCCTGGTTTTTGGTTTTCTAGGAAAACCCAAAAACCCAGCCGCCCCGCACGTTAACACAGAGCAGGGCGGCTACAGAGAATGTTAAGATTCTCAATTAGCCTCCATACTGCTTACTCAGTTTGGCGGTTAGCTGTCCATTGCTGTTGGTAGCAGCTTTGGGCGGAGCAAAGCGGAGGGAGTGCAACTAGATTTTTGAGCGACGCGGGCTGCCTCCTCTGCAAGCAAAGCAACCTTAATTTCACAGCGTAGCCGCATAGGGGGGCCGCCGTCAATCGATTTAAGATTTTGGATTTTAGATTTTAGATTGAGATTTTTCTCCAACAACTGTCCCACTCTCCCCCTCTCCTTCAATCCAACCTACTAGATGAGGGAATGCGCCGAGGAAGAGGTAAAATATGGAATCGTTCCAAAAGTTTAAAATCAAAAATCAAAAATAAAGATATGCCTAGAACACAAGTGCGAATATTCCCTGCACCTGTTGCTTGAGGGCAACCACATCAATTTTAGATTTTAGATTTTAGATTGTACTCCAACAACTCTCCCTATCTCCTATGCCTAGAACTCCCAGCGAATATTCCGTGCACCTGCTGCTTGAAGGCGGCCACCGCGAAGAAATCCGTTTTTCAACGCTGCAAGATTTTCAACAGTGGTATAAAACTCTGGTTCCCAAACAAGATTCGTCAGAATTTGTTAATGTCCCGATCAAAAATATTCAAGGCGAATACATGGTAGTTCGGCCTACCAGCGTTCTCGCAATTCGGGTAGAACCGGTATTTACTTCTAGCGTCGAACGATACGATGAATAAGGAAAAGTATCAATTGAGTAGGAAAGATTGGAAATTGAGCAAGATTTTTCGCTATCAGCTATTAGCCATCGCCTGTTGCGTTTTGGCGATCGCTTTTTCGGTGCCCGCCGTTGCAGTTCCGTCGCTGCAACCCATTAGTGTAAATCAGTTACAAGCGAGTGAATTGGAGTCGATCGCGTTTGACGCTCAAATCTGGGGCGAAAATGGCAAACCGGGCGATCGGGAATTGCTGTTAAGGTCGATCGACAACAGCCTCCGCTATCTCAATACATCGGCCGCCGCCACTGCTTACAGCCGCTATCCAGTAGCAGGAGTTACGCGCGATCGAGTCCGCCGTTCCCTCGATCGATTTCGCCAATTAGTTGTCAGTTCCACCACTCCTGCACAACTTCAGGAATCGGTCAAGCGCGAATTTGTATTTTACAAATCCACGGGCAAAGATGGCAAAGGAACAGTTGCATTTACAGGTTATTTCGAGCCGACTTATGCAGCCTCTCGCACGCCTAATTCCGAATACCGTTATCCCCTGTACCGGATGCCGCCAAACATGGCATCTTGGCCGAAACCTCACCCGACAAGATTGCAATTAGAAGGCGAAGATGCTTTGCAGGCAAGTAAAGGATTGCTGCGGGGATTAGAATTAGTTTGGTTGCGCGATCGCTTCCAAGCATTTCTCGTGCATGTCCAAGGTTCGGCGAGATTGCAGCTAACAGATGGTAGCGTCATGACAGTCGGTTTTGCAGGCAAAACCAGTCACAGTTATACAGGAGTCGGGCGAGAATTAGTTAAAGACGGAAAGTTTACTTTAGAAGAGTTAAATTTGCCGAAACTAAGGGAATATTTCACCAACTTTCCCGCAGATATGAACAAATATTTGCCGAAAAATGAAAGCTTTGTATTCTTCCGGGATACTAACGGAGTTCCAGCCACAGGAAGCATTGGAGTGCCAGTAACTGCCGAAAGGTCGATCGCCACCGATAAAGCTTTAATGCCCCCCGGCGCACTAGCATTAATTAGTACAAAACTCCCTTATCCGAATGCGGCGGGACAACTCGAACAAAATGCCGTGAATCGGTACGTTTTGGATCAAGATACTGGCGGTGCAATCAAAGGTGCGGGGAGAGTTGACGTATTTATGGGAACGGGGGATTTAGCGGGCGATAGGGCCGGTTATATCAACTCAACAGGAGAACTGTATTATCCGCTTTTAAAGTAGATTAATTCTACTTCATGTGATTGTTTGCTGTGCGTCGCAATCCCGGACACGGCAAGGCGCCGTGTCCCTACAGATATTATCGCCGACAATCTCTATGTAAATTGCTATAAAATAGACCATAGCCACCCTCCAAACCGCACAAATGCTAAACAAAATTTGGCAATTCTTCAAACGACTAATTCAGCGAATATTGGGAACCCAAACCCCACCCACCCCGCCAGAAAATACCACCATCCGCCCAACCTTAACTGACGCGGAATACGAGTCGAAATTCATGGAAATCCTGGAAGGGGTGAATGCCGGCTGGAGTCGAGGGGATGTAGCGGGATTCTTGATCGCAAAACGCCTTAAAGATGGTGAATTGGCTGCTTGGTTGCGACGGTTTGGGAAAAGATTGTTAGAGGGCGAACATGATGACACCGCTGCTACAGATGCCGTGGCATCGCTTCAGGAATTGGCGCAGCGGCTGGTATTGTTAGGTAGAATTGGCAGCGGGGAATTGTCAGAGGTTGCGAGGCAAATTGGGCGGGAGATATTGACACGGTTTCCGCTGCCGGAGGTTGAGGAGGAGGATACAAAGGGGAAGGTGATTGAGGCGGTGTTTGTTGGGGATGGTTTGGGTTTTTCTGGGGAAGTGAACCGCAGAGGCGCTGAGGGTGCGGAGGCAGAATCGGAAGTTAATATAGAGGCTGAGGCGTGGTGCGATCGAGGTAATGAGCAGTATAATTTAGGACGGTTTGAAGAAGCGATCGCATCTTATAACCAGGCAATTGCTCTCAAACCAGACTACCACGATGCTTTGCACAACCGAGAGGTAGCGCAACGTAAGTTAGGCGAAATTAAATAGGCGAACTCGCTTTTATATACAATTTTTACGAGGTATTGCGCTCGACATGATACTATTAATAATTAATGATCGTTTGCGTGGCTAATTATCATACATTTAAAAGAGAAGTTTGAGGACTTCAGTCCTCACTACAAACTTAATTTATAAGCTGTGCTAGGCGCACATACAATAGGTTTATACTATTAAAGTTAGTCCCACCTTATTGCATCCAAAACCCACATCGAATGACACAAGTAATCGGCATTGACTTAGGCGGAACCGCAATTAAACTCGGCAGATTTAGCGAAGACGGCATTTGTCATCAATCCTTAACTGTCCCAACTCCTCAACCGGCAACGCCAGAAGCCGTTTTAGCTACAATGACCGATGCTATTTTACAACTGAATCCGGTGGAAAATGCTGTAAGTGCGATCGGCATCGGCACTCCCGGCCCCGCAGACGCCGCTGGCAGAATAGCGAGAGTAGCAATTAACCTCAAAAACTGGCATAACGTCCCCCTCGCTGACTGGGTGGAAGCTAAAACCGGACTGCCGACCATGTTAGCAAATGATGCCAACTGTGCCGGATTGGGAGAAGCTTGGTTGGGCGCAGGAAGGCACTTTAAAGACCTAATTTTAATAACTTTAGGTACAGGAGTCGGCGGTGCAGTTATCCTAGACGGCAAACTATTTGTAGGTCATCAAGGCGCGGCCGGAGAACTAGGATTGATTACTATAAATCCCGACGGCCCGGAGTGCAACAGTGGCAATCGCGGTTCTTTAGAACAGTACGTTTCGGTGCAAGCAATTCGCCGGGAAACGGGTTTGGAACCTGTAGAATTAGCAAATTTAGCCAAGTCGGGAGATGCCAAAGCTTTAGAATATTGGCAAAATTACGGGCGCTATCTGGGTATCGGTTTGGCAAGTCTCATTTATATTTTGACGCCGGAAGCTATTATTATCGGCGGTGGAATTAGTGCAGGTTCTGAATTTTTCTTGCCGCAGGTTCGAGAAGAAATTGAGCGGCGGGTTCTGCCGAGTTCTCGCGAAGATTTGCAGTTATTGGTTGCTGAATTGGGCAATCAAGCAGGCATGGTAGGGGCAGCCAAATTAGCTTGGCAGCTTGCTCAATAGTTAAAATTTAAAAAGGCAGCGCATTTTACTGCGCTTTTTTCATATCTAAACTTACGGTGCAACCTAAGCATTTTACCTAAAAAAAATTAAATGAATGTGAGAAGTTACTAAACAGAGTCTCCCTTTATCCTTCAATGACTAATGACTTTTCATGGCAGAGATTGCCCAGTCGTCTTTTTAATGTATTCCTGAATTTCTTGATAAGCCTCCGGGTTGCTTTGGCGGAGGATAACAATATTAGTTGCGCTGTCAGGCAGGCAAAAGCTTAGCCGACCGTTTTGTTCGCAAGCAAAAGAGCTAATTCGACTCATATCGATCGCAAATTCTTTGCGGTCATAATGAATTTTAATCCACGATCCTCTTGAATTGCGATCAAGGGTTTTTTTGAGGTAATCGAGAACTTGCTTGTAAGCCTCATAATTCCCTTGGGGATTGAGGATAATCGGCTGACTGCTATTAGGCAGCCAAAATGTGAGACGCTTGTTATCCAGTTCGCTAGAAAAAGCACTAATAGTGTCAAGGTCAATTATGTATGTACTTTTCTCATAAGTAATTTTGCTCCAATAAGCCACAAAGCCTCCTCAAACCTGTGTTTCCTGGTATTTTAGGATAGTTTGACAACTCATACCATTTTAGATTTTAGATTGTAGATTTTAGATTGGGCATGACTGATGACTATCAGGGTTTGGAACTTGCCTAAAGTTGCATTTTTTTTTAACTGGTATCACCTTTGAAATCAAAGCTAAAAAGTTAAGTAAAAATATGAGCATTTTTACCCTCTGCCTTCTGCCTTCTACCTTGTGCCTTTTGCCTTCTCCCTTCGGGTACTCTCTCCCAACCCCTATGCTAGGGCTCAGGGGTGAGATTTTTCACTGGTTGAGAATGCTGCCCGATATCATGTCCGGTAAGTGCGACCCCAATCAAATCCGATTGTTGGGTTGGGCGGGTGAGAGTACGATCCATTGTCTGCCTGATTTGAATATTGTGTACTCTCACCCGCCCCTACAGACATCTAATATATCAGAACTAATCGCTCGAACATGAGATGAGATCAGTTTCCTGCAAGTTTCCCGGCCACCAAGTCGCGCCCCGGAGCTTCTAAAAAATCCTGATTTCCCTGCACGCTCGCCGCCTCGATAAACCCCTGAAACAAGGGGTGGGGGGCGCTAGGTCGAGATTGGAATTCGGGGTGAAATTGACAGGCTATGAAAAAGGGATGGTTGGGCAATTCGATCATTTCTACCAATCGGCCGTCGGGAGATGTCCCAGAGACTGCATAACCTGATTCTAAGAAAAGATTGCGGTAGGCGTTGTTAAATTCGTACCGATGGCGGTGCCGCTCATAAATCACTTCTTTCTGATAAAGTTTGAAAGCGAGGGTGTCTGGGTTGACACGGCACGGATATAAACCCAGTCGCATTGTACCGCCCAAATCAACTACATCTAGCTGTTCTGGCAATAAATTAATTACCGGATTTGCGGTATCTGGGTTAAATTCAGCGCTGTTGGCATCCTCTAGTTGGGCGATGTTGCGCGCCCATTCAATCACAGCACACTGCATCCCCAAACACAATCCCAAAAAGGGTATTTTATGGTGTTTGGCATATTCGATCGCCGCTATTTTGCCGTCTACTCCCCGAACCCCAAAACCTCCGGGCACAAGAATGCCCTTGATATCTTTGAGATAACTTTCGATGTTTCCCGATTCTAAATCTTCTGAGTTAATCCAGTGCAAATTTAGGTCGCAGCCGATCGAGATTGCTGCGTGTCGCAAAGCTTCGACCACCGAAAGATAAGCATCGTTCAACCGCACGTATTTGCCCACCAAAGCAATATCAATCTTGTGGTTAGGATTGTAAAGCCGCTTGACTAAGGTTTGCCACTGAGTCAAATCGGGGTGGCGCGGTTCCAGTTGCAGCAAATTGATGGTTTGTTCCGCTAAACCTTCCTGTTCCATCATCAGCGGCACTTCGTAGATACTTTTGGCATCTTGAGCGGTGATGACACATTCTTCGGGTACGTTGCAGAATTCCGACAATTTCTGTTTCATGCCCAAAGACAGCGGGCGATCGCACCGACAGACTAAAATATCTGGTTGAATGCCGATCGACCGCAATTCCTTCACCGAATGCTGAGTCGGTTTAGTTTTCATCTCCCCAGCCGAGGGAATCCAAGGTATCAGCGTGACGTGCATATACACAACATTTTGCCGACCGACATCCTTGCGAAACTGCCGAATTGCCTCCAAAAACGGCAAAGATTCAATATCTCCCACCGTTCCGCCGATTTCCGTAATCACGACATCGGGATTAGTATTTTTTGCTACTCGGTGAATTCGCTCTTTAATTTCGTTAGTGATGTGCGGAATCACCTGCACCGTACTCCCCTGATACTCGCCGCGGCGTTCTTTGTTGATCACCGCTTGATAAATGGAACCCGTGGTGACGCTGTTGAGGCGAGACATGGAAGTATCGGTAAAACGCTCGTAGTGCCCCAAATCCAGGTCTGTTTCCGCACCGTCTTCCGTCACGAAGACTTCTCCGTGCTGAAACGGGCTGAGAGTGCCGGGGTCAACGTTAATATAGGGGTCTAGTTTCAAAATCGAGACAGAATAGTCCCGCGACTTCAATAGGCGGCCCAAGGAAGCAGCGACAATTCCCTTGCCGATGCTGGAAACCACGCCGCCGGTCACAAACACAAATTTGCTCATAGGATTTTCGACTTTAGATCTTTCTCATTTAAGAAGGTAACACTCAACTCTAAGAGCTAAAATCAAAAATTGTCCAGCAGTGTTTGACCATTTCTCAAATACGGGTGGGGATACGATGAGTGGCGCACGACCTCGATCGGGCGGTTTGCAGGGGTTTTAAGCTCGTAGGCCAATTTCAAAACTGTTGATTGTTCATCAGTTCGCTTTGCGCGGATACCAGTCAAGGGCGATCGATCTTTTGAGAAAACCACCAACTCCCAAGACTTCTTTTCCCTTCCTCAAAAATATTTCTGCAATCGATCTCTCAAATCTGACACACTGGCCAACTCTAAGACGGCCTCCCCTAAATTCTCTAAGAATGACTCTACATTCAATACTTGCATTTCAATAATTACCGTTTTGTTGCCATCAATCTTAGCTTTGACATCCAAGTAAGTATCTTTGACTCCTTTGATTTTGGGAGCTAAATAAGGGTCAATAATTTCTAAGTCTTCGATGACTGGCTGTGCTTCGTAGAGCAGGGCATTCAAGAAACTAATCAAAATGTCCTTACTCTCAGCCGAACCGAAAATTTTATTAAAGGGAAAATCGGTTTTAGGATTGATAAAATTCAGGGTAATTGCAATTTATTAGAGGTTGAAAAGTTGAGGTTAGAGTTATTTAATTATTTAACTATCCTACAATCTTCTAGGTTGGGGTTCGCGGACGATCGCCCCAACCGACCTCACCCAAATACGGATCGAGCGGCCGACAGCAGTCGCCCTGAGCAATCATGGCTTCGACAAAAGTTCCAGCGCCCAGTCCGCCCCTAGACGAGTCAATCTAAAATCTAAAATCTAAAATCTAAAATCAGCCCTACGCGCTCAGTCATTTTTCCCAGAAAGCTAACTCAGGAACGTTTCGCGAAGCGTAAAGTCATGGTAGACAAAGCACCTCAAGTCTGCTAAAAAAAACAGCTATGAAGTTTGTCTGCGTTCTATCCCCTCAACGGTTGCTTTCTGCTGGTATCGCATTGCTCGCAGCCATCGAGTGTGGCGCGTGGCTGGTTCCAAATGTGGCGCAGGCCAAAGCTCTTGGGGAAAATTATTCCTCTGTGTCGCCGAAAATCCTCGCTAGTAACGATGTTAATTGCAATGGCGGACGATCGCCGGAAACTCGCTGTCGAGTCGGCGGTTTGTTCGTCAAAACTCCAAATACGACCTCAGAACAAGTCTTTCCTCTCAAGCAGACTGAAGTTAAAGCCAAAATAGCTGGCAATATCTCCCGCGTCGAAGTTGTTCAGAAGTTTGAAAATCCTTTTCCTGAATCTATAGAAGCTGTTTATATATTTCCTTTGCCCGACGAAGCGGCGGTGGACGATATGGAAATTAAAATAGGGTCACGAACTATTAAAGCTGATATCAAACTCCGCGAGGAAGCTTTGGAAATTTACGAACAAGCCAGAAAGCAAGGCCGGACTGCTGGTTTGTTGGAACAAGAACGCGACAATATTTTTACTCAGTCTCTCGCTAATATCAAACCCGGAGAAAAAATTGAAGTTACGATTCGCTACACGGAAAGTCTCAAGTTTGCCGGCGGCGATTATGAATTTGTGTTTCCAATGGTGGTAGGGCCACGCTATATTTCGAGAAATTCGACGCCCCCCTTAGTAAGGGGGGGGCAGGGGGGGGTTAATACCGATGCCGATCGCATTAACCCGCCTGTTTTGCCTCCGGGAACACGATCGGGTCACAATATCGCTGTTTCGGTAGAAATAGATGCCGGAGTTGCGATCGGCGATGTTCGCTCTACTTCCCATCAAATTACAACTGACCGCAGCGGCAATATTGTGCAAGTCCAATTAGCCAATTCAGACACAATTCCCAATAAAGATTTAATTCTGCGCTATCGAGTCGCGGGCGAAAACACTCGGGCAACTATTTTGACTCAATCCGACAAGCGGGGCGGTCATTTTGCTACTTATTTAATTCCGGCATTAAATTACAAAACTAATGAAATTGTACCTAAAGATGTCGTGTTTCTGATGGATACTTCCGGTTCTCAGCAGGGCGAACCGCTGGCAAAATCTAAGGAGTTGATGCGGCGCTTTATTCAAGGGCTGAATCCCACCGATACTTTTACTATTATTGATTTTGCAAATACTGCCAAAGCGCTTTCCACAACTCCTTTAGCAAATACTCCCGAAAATCGACAAAAAGCAATTAATTATATCGAAAAGTTGCAGGCTAACGGTGGCAGTGAATTGCTTAACGGCATTCAAGCAGTGATGAATTTTCCGGCGGCGGCAACGGGAAGGCTGCGGAGTATTGTATTAATTACTGACGGTTACATTGGTAATGAAAATGAAGTGCTAGCGCGGGTTCAGGGGAGTCTGAAACCGGGAAATCGACTTTATAGTTTTGGTGTCGGCGGTTCGGTGAATCGGTTTTTGATTAACCGTTTGGCGGAAGTGGGAAGAGGCACGTCTCAAGTAATTCGTCATGATGAACCGTCGGCAGAAGCGGCAGACAAGTTTTTTCGGGAAATTAATCGTCCGGTATTGACTAATATTCAAATTAGTTGGGAAGGAATGGGGGAAAAACCAGAGATTTATCCGATCGCACCTCCAGACTTGTTTGCGAGTCAGCCGCTGGTTTTGTTTGGCAAAAAGAGCGATCGAACTAACGGCCAACTTCGCATCCGCGGCACTCTTGCCGGCGGCAAAGCTTACGAGCAAGTTTTACCTGTTAATTTTGCTCGATCCGCCGGCGCGCGGCAGCGGGAGTCAACTTCAGTCGCAGCAGGCGCTACGGATTTTGGCAATCCGGCGGTAGCTCAACTTTGGGGGCGATCGCGCATTAAAGATTTAATGAATCAAATGTTTGGTGGTGAGACTAAATCTCTGGTGGAAGCTGTGACTAATACTGCTCTGACTTATCGCTTGCTGTCGGAATACACGGCTTTTGTGGCTGTGAGCGAAGAAGTGCGAGTCGAACCAGATGGAACTCGTCGTCGAGTGCAAGTGCCTGTGGAATTGCCGCAGGGTGTCAGCTATGAAGGTATTTTCCAGTCGGAGGGGGCAGAGCCAACTAGAGGCGGCACTCGCAGCGTTACCTCGAATCGCAACTCGGCACCCGTGAGTCCAGCTCCTGCTATGCCGCGGCAGCCCGGTTACGGTCAGTTGCAACCCTCGCAGCCAAAGGTTTCTCGCCTCCAAGTAGTTAGCGCCGAAGGGTTGGATGCCGGGGCACTCGCCGCTTTGACTCAATACCTGCAATCTGTTAATCTCCCGGCGGGGGTTAGCGGTGAAACGGTGTGGGAGTTATCGGTACAAGAAGGCCGCGTTGCCCGAGTGGCGATCGACCATCAAACCTCGACGATGCAAGCAACAGACGCCGTAGAGACTCTCAAGCAGGCCTTGAGTTCCTGGCAACCTCCCGCAGGATTCAAGGGCGCGCTGCGCCTGAAATTGCGAATAACGGTCGATCGTTAAGCAAGGACTATCTATGTCACAAAACATTAACTTTTAATTCAAAAATACCGAAATGGCGATCGCTACCGCGTGGAAGATATAAAATCTTTATTAAGAGATTGCCTTTAAACAGGAAGTCATGTTAATGAAATTTATACCGTTTGAGGCAAACGCTAAAACAGTTTCCTTTCTAAAACAGTTTCCTTTCTGAAACAACCTTAACAGTAAAGATTTCTGGATCGAAACCCCACAATCATAGAAGGTATGATGCCCTATGGAAGTTAGTGAACTGCTCAACAATTACGAAAAAGGACACAGAGATTTTACTGGAGCCGACCTCAGCGGGGCAAACCTCAGCGGAGCAATCTTAATCGGAGTCAACCTTTCACGAGCTAATCTTTCCGGGGCGAACCTCAGCAGAGCGTTTCTCACCAAAGCAACACTCCAAGGCGCAGTGTTACAAAGAACAAATCTGAGTTTTGCCAAAATGGGCGAAACCCAACTTTCGGGCGCAGATTTGACAAAAGCTAATCTCAGCGGAGCTTTTTTGGTAAAAGCAAAATTGCCCAGAGCAAAGTTAAGTGGCGCAACTTTAACTGGCGCCAACCTGCGCGGTGCTGTGTTGTGGAATGCCAATTTGTGTAGCGCCGACTTGCAATTAGTTAACTTGCTGGGCGCAAATCTGACGGCAGCTAATTTTAAATGGGCCAACCTGTATGGTGCAAAGCTCAATAGTGCAAAACTTTTTGGAGCTCAATTAACCGGAGTCAGTCTGCGGCGAGCGCAGTTGACAGGGGTGAATCTCTGCGGTGCAGATTTGAGCGGCGTCAACGTGAGTGAAGCTAAACTAATGGGAGCTAATTTGGAAGGCTCGAATTTGACGGGAGCAAATTTCAGCGCGGCTCAGTTGCGAGGGGTGAAGTTGGCGGGAGCAAACTTAACCGGGGCTAAGTTGAAGGGAAGTTGTTTGAGAGGGGCAAATCTGAATTGGGCGAAGCTGTGTCAAGCTGATTTGATGGCAGCAGATTTGAGCGAGGCGAGCTTAATAGGAGCTAATTTAGATAATGCTTTGTTGGCGGGAGCTATTTTGCCGGAATCTACTAGGCGCTATTTTTCCTTAGCTGGAGCGGGCAGAGTCAATTCTTGGGAAGTTACGGAAATTAAAAATGGGTAATGGGGAAGGGGGAATTTGGAAGTGGGGAATTGGTAATTGCGTATCTGAATTGGATTTTTGGGCGGCCATCCCACCCCACCCCTACTCCCCACAAGAATTTCATCCAACTTGACTGTAAAATTTAGAGGCGACAGGATCGATTAAATCCGGTAACTAGAATTATTAAAAGTGGTAGATATCCGCGCCTGACAAGGCATTGCCCTGTAGCTACAAAGAATTACGCTCAAGGTTGTCGGTTGAAATCAATTCTTTAATCTCAAATCTAAAATCGTTATGACTGTTAATTTTGGGGTGGTGCTGGTAACTGTGCCATCGGAGGCGGAGGCAGAGAATCTCGCTAAATCTTTAGTTGAACACAAGCTGGCTGCTTGTGTGAGTTTATCGCCAATTCGCTCTATTTATACTTGGCAAGGCGAGATTCATGCCGAGTCAGAGTGGCAGTTGGTGATTAAAACTGATATGGCTAAATTTGAGGCTTTAAAAACAAAAGTTCAGGAACTCCATTCCTATGAAGTTCCCGAAATTATTGCTATTCCTATTATCGCTGGCAGCGATGCTTATCTCAATTGGCTGGGACAATCTTTAAGTTTGTAGTCAAGACTTTAGTCCTAAATTACCCGCTGAAGAGGGACGGAAGTCCCTATTACAAATGGTCAGAAACCTAGGAATTATGACTGCTAGGGCCGATGACGCCGATTTTGTGGCGAAAACTTAGTTCGCCGCCGTACCAGCCTGTAATGCCCAGCAAGGCTGCCACGACGACCGAAATTGCTAAACCTGTATATACGATCGGCTCAGCCGGATTTCCTTGTCGCAACACCAGGTTAATCAGGGTAAGTACCATAACCGCGATATTGCCGCCCATGTGCAACCAACCGGCACTGCGTTCGCGCACTCTTTTAACTTTGAAAAAATCTAAAAAGCCCGTGATTGCGGCCAAAATCCCCGCAGCAAAACCGACACCCATCAGCCAAACCGAAGCTCTCGCCCAAAACGGATCGCTGGTCAGCCAATAACCTATGTCGGTGCCGGCTGCTCCTACTAAAAAGGCTACCGGAAACAGTACGAGTACGGGGTGAAGCGGATGGCCTGCAATTGCAACTGAACTCGTAATGCCGGCGTCGCGATACTCTGAGTCGAGACTTTCGAGAATCGGCGGAAGATTGGGATAGGGCGTACTATTTCTGGGATTTGTTTCCATGATTTCTACGATAACTTTTGTACAACAAAGCCGTTTTTATTGGATTGAACTTAATCCCAAATCCGCTCGCCATTTTCGTCAACGCGGGCCTGGCGAATTACGTCGGAAATTTCATCGGCGTCTTTGACGTGGTGCAGGGCTTTCTTTTCCCCATCGGCTTCTTCTACCATCACATAAGTTGGAACTGTAACAACATCGCCCGTGATGTCTGGCACGTGGTCTACCGCCAGTTGCTGGGCTTTTTCTTCGAGGGTTTGCGGTTCGTCGGAAATGCGATCGCCCGGATTGACCGTGCGCTCCATATCTTTGCCTGGTTTGTCGATACTCATAAAAACCTCTCTGGTATTTCTAATTTTTTGCTGACTCTAATTCCTACTATTGAACGAAAAATCTCCCTGCACAAACATCTCCCGAGGGGTGGAAGTTTCAGTTATGCTGATCGCAGGCAGCCTCTTCCTGTAGGTAGAGGTTTTTCGATTGGTTCCGAAAAAACGTAAGCTAAAATCTAAGCATGATATTTTCCTTTTCTTTGAGTTGCCCATGAAAAGTTACGATTGGATTGTTGTCGGCGGTGGCATTACGGGTGCTGCACTGAGTTACGAACTGGCAAAAAAAGGTTTTGCTGTGCTGCTTTTGGAACGAGATGCTACCCTGCAAAATGCGACTCGTTTTAGTTACGGTGGCTTGGCTTATTGGTCGGGAACGACTGATTTAACTCGCCAATTGTGTCGGGAAGGTATCGAACGCCACCGCAATTTATCGGCGGAATTAGATGCTGATACTGAGTTTCGCGAGTTGGATTTGTTGCTGACAATTGATGCGGGTACTGATGCGGAAAAAGCGGCGGCTAATTACGCGCATTTTGCGATTGTTCCGCAGCTTTTGAGCGTTGCAGAAGCTGGGGAGCTGGAACCTTTGCTGAATAAAAGTGCGATCGCCGGAGCTCTGACTGTGCGTCACGGCCACATTTCGCCGACAGCCACAAATAAAGCTTATTGTCAAGGGTTTCTGCGGTTGGGAGGAACGATAGAATTTGCTGAAGTAATTGGGTTTATAGAAGAGGGAAATCGGATTTCGGGAGTCAAGACGGCGCAAGGAATTTATCGTTGTGAAAATGCTGTGGTTTGTGCTGGAGGTTGGAGTCGGAGTTTGCTGAAGGCGGCTGGTGTTTCTGTGGGAGTTTATTTTACGCGCACGGAGATTTTGGAAACTGCACCTGTGGATTTGAAACTCCGGACTTTGGTGATGCCTGCGGTATTAAAACGTTTTGAATTGGAAGCTGAATCGAGTAGAAGTGAGGTGGATTTTCTTTGGGATGAACCGGGTAAAGAGTTACAGCCGCCGATTTTAGATTCGGGT
Source organism: Microcoleus vaginatus PCC 9802 (assembly GCA_022701275.1). Lineage (NCBI taxonomy): Bacteria > Bacillati > Cyanobacteriota > Cyanophyceae > Oscillatoriales > Microcoleaceae > Microcoleus > Microcoleus vaginatus. The sequence goes on along the minus strand of CP031740.1, from coordinate 1,972,189 downwards.
GCAATTGGGTTTAAGGATGGGAGTTTGCGGATTGGGCAATTGTCGCGCACTTTGAGCGATTTGAATGCTACAGTCGATCGCGAAACGAGCGAAACGGCAATTCGTGCAGGAATCAGCAAAGTTTTGCCTGATTTGGCAGGTTTACCGGCAACTTGGCACGAGTGTATTGTGGCATTTAGCGCTGATAATTTGCCTGTAGTGGGGCCGATTGCCGATCGCCCTGGATTGCACGTTTTTTCTGGTCTCAGCAATCCTTTGGTGATTGTACCTGCTTTGGCTGAGCGATTTGCGAAGGCGGCGGGGGGAGAAGAAGATAGGGCGATCGAGCTTTTGTCTCCCCATAGATTTATCGCAGAAGGAAGTTCGGCAACGGATTCTGTAACGGATGTAACGGATGTAACGGATGTCAGGAAGAAGGAAGAAGGAAGAAGGAAGAAGGAAGAAGGAAGAAGGAAGAAGGAAGAAGGAAGAAGGATAGATGACTAATGACTACTGACTACTGACTATTAACTAAAAAAGGCAGCGCGACAATAAATGTAGTACCTTTGTCGATCGCACTTTCCACACTTATTGTACCGCCGTGCAGGTCAACTATGTGTTTGACAATGCAGAGTCCCAAACCCGATCCTTTAATCTTGCCTACATTAGCACCCCGTTCAAACTGCTGAAATAGTTTTCCTTGATATTCCGGTGTCATCCCAATTCCCTCATCTCGAACGCACAAAATTATTTGTTGATTTTCGCAGCTTAAGTCTAAACTGACCTTACCACCGTTTGGAGAATATTTAATGGCGTTTGAAAGCAAATTAGTCAGAAGGTGGTGCAGTAGTTTGGCATCGAGATTGGCGTGCAGCGGATTTGTGTGACTGCGGAAATGTACTAGGTGTTTGTCGGTGACGATAGGTTGCAGTTCTTCTAAAATAGAATTGCATAAATCCGTCGCATTAATCTGATTTAAATTTAAGGAAATTTTACCTGATTCTGCTTTGCTAAGCATTAAAATATCTTCCAGCAGCCCACTCATATTACTGACGGCTCTTTTAATCCGATCAACATTTGTATTCGTAGTTCCGATGGTTCCCTGCAATTCGCTATCTTCTAGCATTTCAGCAGATAACTGTATGGTAGTTAAAGGAGTGTTTAAATCGTGGTAAGCCATTGAAATAAAGCGGGCTCTATTTTCATTTTTTTCTGCTGCTAACGCCATTATTTTTTTCAGACTAACTGCTTCTTGATGTTTGCTCAGTGCTATCTTGATAGTAGCGTGCATTTCTCTTTCTTTAAAAGGTTTGAGCAGGTAGCCGTAAGAACCAGTCTTTTCGGCTCGCTGCAAAGTTTCGTCGTCAGCATAGGCAGTTGTATAGATAATTGGTATATCTAATTCTTGATTAATTATTGCTGCTGTTTCTATGCCGTCAATGTCGCCTTTGATAACTATATCCATTAAAATTAAATCGGGTCTTAGTTCGCGGGCGCGCTGGATTGCATCCGCTCCTGAAGAAACGATATCGGCGATTTGATATCCTAATTTTTCTAATTTTGGGGATAGATTTTTAGCAATTAA